>CAMCMB010000003.1 GCA_945875845.1 Pirellula staleyi DSM 6068 | reverse complement strand
GGCGGTGGACTGATGAACATCGACTCAATCGAGTTCCGCAAATAGAGAACCGAAGTTTACCCAGGGCGGCGCTTCGCTCTGCCCTGGGCTAAGCTGTGGCTGCCCCATTCGGGGCGAAATGCAATACCCATACCCGATGGTACCCCTAGCGCGCGCCGGGCTAGCTGTTCGGCAGCGCGGTGGGTTCGTTGTTCGGTAGCCCGCAGGGCGAATGGGTTGGATAGCCCAACGGGCTTACACAACCTAGCCCAGGGCAGAGCGCAGCGCCGCCCTGGGTATTCATTTATTTGCCTGCCGCTTCAAGAACGCGAAGCTCAATGTTTCGTAATCGAACTTCCGTCGCTCCTCCTGAGTGAAGCTGGAGCGCAATGATACCTCGTGCCGCCCCCTTGGGATCGTCCAAGTCGACGCAGAGCTGGCCGTTGATCCACGTTTGGATCTTGGAACCAACCGCACGAACTTCGTACACGTTCCACTCGCCGTTCTTGACGTGCGTTTCCCCCGATTTATCCCAGAGCAATGCGCGACCCTCTTCTTCGTAAAGCTTGCCCCACCAACCCTCGCCGACGTCCGCTTGATAGCCCTTCATGCCGCTCTCGGTTGCCTCGCTTCGGAATTGAATGCCACTGTTTCCCATATTGCCGACAAGTTTTATTTCCACCTTGAGATGAAAGTCCTCGACAGCAAAGTCGCTCATCAAGAAATCATTGTGTTTTAGCCCCTTGGTCATCCCGACGATTTCTCCATCAACCACTTTCCAAAGCTCAGCATCTCCTCGCCAATTGGCAAGGCTCTGACCATTGAAAAAATCCTGAGCGTTGGCTTGTGTCGCCAAAATCGGATTTTGCTGCGCACTGGCTAGGTAAGCCATCAACGATCGAATTTCGTGCGGACTGTATTGGCGAAGCTGATCGTCTGGCATCATGGACTTGTCGCTCAATTTTCGAGCTTCGATCTCCGCCAAAGGAATGACTTCGATCGCGTTTGCTGTTTGAACCGTGATCGACTTGGAATCTTCTGCCTTAATCAACCCCGTGATGGTGCGTCCGTCCGTCTGAATAATGGTGGGTTGGTACTCCTTGGCCATGACGGCACTTGGGTCGACGACGTTGCTGAGCAAGTAATCGAGGTTCGCTCGATTCGAACCGGTAAGCTCTGGGCCAATCTTGCCGCCTGACGCATACAAGACGTGGCATTGTTGGCATGTTTTGGCATACACGGCTCGACCCAGCAAAAGGTCGGGCTTGGGTTGCTTCTTGGATTGAACGAGAGTCTTGTACTCGTCGATCATCTTGGCCTTGTCAGCTGGCGTCTCGCGAACAATTCCCCAAGTTTTTGTCAGCAGTGCAGAGACCTTTTCACTCTTCAAGTTTTCCAGCTGCCGAACCAAGTCAGCGCTCAAATCGCTCGATGCGATTCGCTTGGACTCGATCGCTTGCAGCATCGTAATTGCGTCGTCTGGCCGAGTTGACAATGCACCCAAAGCGATGCGTTTCTCTGTCTGCGAGAGATCGGGATAGACATCCAATATCGAGTTAGCCGACGTTGGATCTGAGTACTGGGAAAGCCCCGCAATCGCCGAACCCCGAAGACTTTTGTCACTCAACAATCCTTTGAGCACCGGGACAAGCTTAGGATCTTTTGCACCCAGCAACGAGTTCAACGCCGCTAATCGTGTCTCCGTGTTTTCGGATGTCGACTGTAACAGGTTTCGGACCTTCACCAATGCGGACTCGCTGCCAAACGTTACGCCGAGCGACTCGGCTTTCAACTGAACTTTTGCTGAGGATTGGATAAGTTTTTGGTAGACAGCATCCCACTGCTTGGGAGCTTGAACTTTTCGCTTTCCTGACAATGAGCTTGCAAGGGCATTGAGAAAGGAAAGCTGTAGCTCTTCGCCATCCGCTTTGCCGAGGCCGTTCACCAAAGATTCAATAGCTTGTTCACTCGAGGACGCGCCAATGCGTCTCAACATGTAATCCCGAATAATCGGAGCCGTCTTGGAAGCAGCCAATCCCAGGGCCATCGCTCGCTCTGCGTCCAGCTCTGCCAATGGCTCAGCCGCATACCAAAGCATCAATGGTAGATTGTGGTCGCTTGCAATGTCATCGTGAGCGATGAGGTTTTGCAAGAGTTCCCAGCGTTGCGGCATTGGCAGACGTTGGGCTACCGAAGCGAGATAAAGCCGAACCACTGCGGACTTTTCCTTGCTAGCCATTTTTGCAAGCGGACCGGACGAAACAGCCTCGATTGGTGCTGTGCTTTGATGTCCCAGCTGAATTGCCCAAGCCCGTACGTATTCGCTTTTGTCCGACAACATCGCTTGGCAAGTCTTGGCATCGAAAAGATCCATTGCACTCAGACACCAGGCAGCTCGCAATCGCCTCGTTTCATCGGCTTCTTGAACGACCATCGACTTGAGCATTGCGATGGCATCGGAGTTGACTTTGCCTGCGGCCGCTCGTTCCTGAAGTGCCCGTCGACTATGGCGAACGAACCAATCATTTGGATTGAGCATGTTTTCAACCAATTGTTTGTCGGTCTGCTTGGCAAGATCGACTTGAACCGGTTTCATGTCCCCGTAAACGATCTTATAGATACGCCCATTGCTGCGGTCATGTTTGCCCGGATCCGTCAAATGGCAAGCTTGCATGTCGTACCAATCGATCATCCAAGCTTGACCGTCAGGACCATATCGCAAATTGAGGATCTGAGATGCCTTGTCTTGGGTCAGCAAAAAGTCAGGTGAGTAGCTTCCGATGTAGCCGGATTTGCTTTGCTTCAAGGCATCAATATTGAGCCTCTGACCATGGATGTTGTTCATGAAGATCTGATCGCGATATTTCTCAGGCCAAGTGTTCCCGAGATAGATCATTGCGCCCGCATGCGCATGTCCGCCTCCAACCGAATCCGACTTTCCGTTGCCAGCATGCGGTGTTGCGCCGACATAGTGTCGATGCTCTGCGATCGTTTTGATGTCGTCGTAGGTGTAGGGATTGAAGTGTGTTCCCCCTTGGCGTTCGTACCGTCCACCTTGAATCATGTGGTACAAGTGCGGGATAACGCACGCGGTGATAAACGCTTGCCCTCGATCGTTGAAATCGACTCCCCAAGGATTGCTAGTTCCATGGGCAAATGCCTCGAACACGTGACGGGTTGGATGGTAGCGCCAAACGCCTGCATTGAGTGGCACCCGATCTTTGTCTGGCGTTCCTGGTTTTCCAACCTTGGAATGCGTGAATACTCCATGGCATCCGTAGAGCCAACCATCTGGGCCCCATATGAACGCGTTCAAAGTTTCGTGCGTGTCTTGGTATCCCCAGCCGTCGAGCAAGATCTCCGGTTGTCCGTCCGCTTTGTCGTCTCCGTTGCGATCCGGAATGAACAAAAGATAAGGTGCCGCGCCAATCCATACCCCACCAAACCCAACTTCCATCCCGCTGACTAGGTTGAGCCCTTCCGCAAACACTTTGCGGCTATCGAGGGTACCGTCCCCGTTGGTATCTTCGAAAATCAAGATCCGATCCCTGGCTTTTCCGTCTGCGGCACGAATCGGATATTCGTACGCTTCTGCGATCCAAACGCGTCCCCGATCATCCAAGGCCATGGCGATCGGTTGCAAGACATCGGGTTCGGATGCGCTTGCGATCACGCGGAATCCTTCGGGTACTTTCATCGTCTTGGCGGCTTCATCGGCCTTTAACCCTTCAAAGGGATACTGGTCCGCGACCATCGGTGTTTCCGGAACGGAGACAGGACCGGGTTGGCTTTCGTGCAATTGAAATCCATCAAAATTGAGATGGCCCCAGCCTATGGCACTTTCGTCGATCAATCGTACCAAGCACTCTTTGCCTTGATGTTTGGTAAGGTCTACTACGACCAGCCGCATGTCCTCTGTTGTTCGGCCCATCGCTTGGTGAAGGACCTTATTGGTTTGCACATCCACCAATTCGAGACGGGTCTCTTTGCTATTGCCGCCACCGATCAAGTACGACGCGTAGGGTTTGTTGACAATAAATGCAGCCGAAGTCAGTGTTCCTTTGCCCTTATCTCCAATCGTCTCAAAACCGCCAATCCAAAATTCTCCTTCATGTTGACTTTTCATATCGACACGTCGTTTCGCAACGACATCGCCCTTGATCGGTTGGCCGTCGAATGCGTTACCGGTTGCTGTCCAGTCTTCGAGCGTCCCCTTCTCGAAATTCAGGTTCAGCTTTTTGCCCGCTTTTGATTGGGGCTGCACCCCACCGATGAGCCCTAGTTGCACGACATCCAAACCAACCATGTGAGCCGGTGCAGCATCTTTGTTCGCTCCTACGATTTCGAGACCTAATCGGTGCTTACCCGCATCGATTTGAAGGTTGCCTAGCCGAACCAAGCCGGTCGATATCACGGAGGGCTTGTTGAACAAATCGATGGGCTCACCCAATTTTTGCTTGTCAAACCAAACTTGTACCATTCCGTAATCCCGTGCTTTGGTCAGTGCGATCATGACATCGAACTTTCCAGCCGTTTCGACCTTGAGTTCGAGTTCGATGCGCGATCCAACTTTGCCGCCAGTCCACCAAAGTTGCGAATCTTTGCTCCAGCGGTCTGCCGAAAAGCCACTCATGTCTTGTGGAATCGCCTTCCCGTCGCTGATGGCCAGTATCGGCAATTGTTCCCCCTCGAAGATCATCGCATTTTTATCTGCGTTTTCTTTGTTGATGGAGCTCGAAAATGGAATGGGCTGAGCTGCTGCCCATTGTTCCTCATCCACGACTTCGCGTTGATGGATGATCGCGTGAGCTCCTTTCATTCCACCGACGGTGATATCAAGCAGTCCGTCCTTGTTGAGATCGATGATGCCGATTTGGCGACCGATACCGGAATCGTCGGCTACTCGATACGGAAGCCAATCGACGCCCTTTGATCCACGAACCAATTTGAACCAATAAACCACAGCGCCTGCGTTCCACCCAGGACTGCTCTTGTGGTGGGAATAGTAAGTCTTGCCGGTGACGATGTCCTTAAGTCCATCACCATCCATGTCAGCCAAGTTGACCGAATGCAATTCGCTGAAGACGATACCGTACGCATTGTGTTCGGGCTTGGAGCCAAGAATATCGTGCCGAACGAATTCGACATTTTTGCCATCGCGTTTTTGTTCAAACCATGCGAGTCCGAAATCGTGTGCGGCAAGACTGGTGATGATGTCATTGTCACCGTCTCCGTCCACGTCATAGGCATACATCTCGGCTCCACCGTATGCATTCGAAAAGGAAGCCTTTTGTGAGACCCATGGCTTACTGGCAGAGAGTTCTTTGGGTTGCTCGAGCCATCCACCTTTATGAATAACATCCAACCGTCCGTCACCGTTGACATCTCCGACGCCAAGTCCATGACCGAACTTCTTGTCCGTGTCTTGGCCTGAAATCGCCGTAAATACCCAAGCATCGAAGGGCTTGCTCCAATCAACGCTCGCATATCCAAAGAATCCATCGCGAGTGCAGACCAGTTCAGGCCGCTCATCCCCGACAAGTTGCGTCAGTTGAGGAGATTCGTTGGACACCGAGTCCAAGACTTGGTGCTTGGTCCAAGCCTTGGCAGTTGCAGGCTTGCCTGGATTGCGATAAACGAAAGCGGGAGTACCTGGAAATCCGACAGTGAAAATGTCTTTCCATCCATCGTTGTCAAAATCGTAGACCCAGGCAAAAAAATGATCGGAGTATCCTTCTCGATTTTGGGGTTTGGGCGGATAGATTTCGTGTTTGGTCTGAAAGTCTGGGCCCGAGTACCAGTGTGGACCATAAACGAAATCAAGAATGCCATCGTTATCGAAATCGCCCGCAGCAGCTCCTTCGGAATAGTATTCGCTTGTTAACTGCTGTGTTTGAAATGAATCAAGCTTGCGGTCATCGGCGTGTGACTGGAGAAATCCAGACAGGGTAAAACCAATGCAGGCGACAAGCTTGCCCAATCGAAACTTCATGATGGACTCTGGCGGTTAGTGTTTGGAATTATTCGATCGATCAATATTCAAGTGGCATAGGCTTCCAGCCTGTGTTGCAGTTTTATTTAGTGGCACAGGCTTCCAGCCTGTGTCTCAGTTTCCTTGACAGGCTGGAAGCCTATCCCACTGGAAACCTATCCCACAAAACGGGTCAAGCAGGCTTCACTTCAAATCCGGCTCGATACTCTTTCATTAACAATCGGTTCGCTTCGGGCAAGTTGGTTATTTTGAGACTGGCTGCATCCCATTCCAACTTTTTGCCTGGCACTCTGGCGGCGATGTTTCCTAATTGAACGGTTTCCGAAACGGGGCCAGCGAATTCGAAGCCATCGGTTGTCTTCTTGCCACCGATCACTGCATCGACCCAATCGTGCCAATGGCTACTTCCTGCTACAGCAGGAATTTCATACTTTGAAAACTTCTCGACGGGATAAAGAGCAGGGCTTCCGACGTGGGGCAGCAACATAACTCCACCTTCACCGATGAAGATCGAACCGCTCTTGGGTAACTCTTTGCCTGCCGGCATTTGGGCTAAGGCTGCATCGGGTTGGAGTCCGCCATCGCGCCACACGACCCGTATCGAATCGCCCGACGTCCGACGTGTGCCTGGGAAAGTGTAGGTGACCGTTTCAGGCCCCGGCCAAGTTTCATTCGAGGTTCCGGCGTGTTCCGCGATCACACTCGTTGGAGCCGTCAGTTCGAGCGCACCAAATACCGGGTCCAGCAAATGGCAACCGAAGTCGCCAAGTGCTCCCGAACCGAACGCTTGCCAATCGCGCCACTTAAATGGATGGTAGACGTCGGGTGCAAAAGGACGCATGGCAGCAGCGCCGATCCAAAGATCCCAGTTGACGTTGCTTGGAACGGGTGCCGAAGTTGGACGATCGGTGCATTTGCAGTATTCGCGCCCTTGGACACCAACCCAGGAATGCACTTCGCGAACCTTGCCGATTGCGCCATTGTGAATCAATTGGACACCCAATCGATAGCGTGCATCCGAATGGATTTGATTGCCCATTTGCGTCGTCAGGTTCTTCTGTTTCGCCAACAAGGTCATTTGTCGAGACTCCCAGACCGTATGCGTCAGCGGCTTCTGACAATAAACGTGTTTGCCCGCATTCATGGCCATCATCGCGACTGGGGCATGCATATGATCGGGCGTTGAGACGATGACTGCATCGACTTTGTCACCGAGTTTAGCAAACATTTCTCGGTAGTCCGCAAAGTGGGGAACGTTTGGAAACTTCTCGTCCACTTTGTCGAATCGATTGGTATCGATGTCGCAAAATCCAACGAACTTGACTTTGGCATGCGAGCCAACACTGGACAGATCGCTCCACCCCATTCCGTTTACGCCGACACATGCAACCTGCAGCTCTTGCTTTCGGATTTGAGCGTTGAGTATGGTTGGGACGATCATCGCGCCGGTTGCTGCGGCGGACGATTGAATTAGAAACGAACGGCGTTGAGAATTCGTTGTGTTTTTCATTACAAGATTCCTTGGACGGTGCAGGTGGGATGCGGGGTTGGATGGAATTTTAGGCTAGTGTTTGAGAAGTCGCTCTCGAACCAACCAGTATTCTAACCGAAGGAAACATCTCAAGTGGCAAGCCCAGCCCCAAATTGAACGAATTGATGAGCTACGAACTAGAGCTTAACCGACTGCAACCGGAGGGCGTTGGCCACGATGACCAGATCCGAGGCGATCATGGCAAACGCTGCCATAATGGGGTGAAGCTCCCGCAGCATGAGAGGCAGAAATGTAAATCCTGCCAACACGCCTGCTGCAACAGGAATCAAGAGCACGTTGTATGCGAATGCCCAGAACAGATTTTGTTTAATATTGCTCATGGTTACCGCGGACAATTTCATCGCCTGCGACACTCCGTTTAAATCGCCTCTCAGCAAGGTTACATCCGCGGATTCGATTGCAATATCGGTACCTGTACCAATCGCGATTCCAACATCGGCTAGAGCCAACGCGGGTGCATCGTTGACTCCATCACCCACCATTGCAACCACTTTACCTGCGGACTTTAAGTTCTTAACCGACGCCGCTTTGTCTTGAGGAAGTGTTTCGGCAAGAATCTCTTCGATTCCAACTTGCCGCCCGATGGCATCGGCCGTATGAACGTTGTCACCCGTGATCATCGCCACTCGCAGTCCCATCTCTTTCATTCGATCAATGGCGCTTTTCGAACTCGGCTTGATCGTGTCTGCAACCGCAATCAATCCAGCTACCTTACCACTGCGGGCAATCCACACCACGGTTTTGGCTTGTTTCTCAAGTTCGAGCGCTTTGGATTGTAGCTCGTCAATTGCAATTCCCTGTTCCGCCATCCAGCGAAGATTGCCGACACGAATGGATTCGCTGGCGATAATGCCCTGCACACCTTTGCCTGGCACCGATTGGAACTCCCGGCATGTCTGCAAAATGAGTTGTCGTTCGGCCGCTTTGGCGACGATGGTTGTCGCGAGTGGATGTTCACTGCCGCGTTCCATAGAAGCCGCCAGCCCCAGGACCGACGCCTCGGAACCGCCCGGCCCCGCAACAATATCGGTGACAGAAAGCTTGCCTTCCGAAATAGTCCCTGTTTTGTCAAGGATGACGTCGGTAACGTCGCACATTCGTTGCAAGGCTTCACTTGATTTGAATAATATGCCATGCTCAGCGCCACGTCCCATACCCACCATGACCGCAAGCGGAGTGGCAAGTCCCATGGCGCATGGGCAAGAAATGATCAAAACAGAAATCATACGCAGCAAGGCGTGCGTGAAGTCACCCGAGAAAAAATACCAACCGCAGAATGTAAGAATCGCGACTCCGATCACAATGGGCACAAATACACTCGCTATCCTATCCGCCAACTGCTGAATCGGTGCCTTGGTGGACTGCGCATGTTCGACTTGCCTGACGATTTGAGCCAAGGTCGATTCGCTACCGAGACGCCTCGCCTCGATCGTCAAGAGCCCTTCTCGATTGATGGTCGCTCCGACCACTTTCATCCCGGCTGACTTTTCGACAGGGAAGCTTTCTCCCGTGATGAGACTCTCGTCGACCGCCGACCTGCCAGCCAATACCAATCCGTCGACAGGAATCTTTTCACCAGGCCGAACAACGACGTGATCGCCTAATTTCACTTGATCGATCGGAATATCGATCTCTTGATCCCCTCGACGAATGCGGGCTGTTTTGGATTGCAAGCCCAATAATTTCTTGATCGCTGCCCCAGTCCTTGCATTGGCTCTTGTCTCAACCATCCGTCCTAGCAAGATCAATGTGATGATGGTTGCGGAGGTTTCAAAGTAAACGTGCTCTCCCCACGCTGTGGAATGAAATGTCAATGCAATCGTCACGACAAGGCTGTAGACGTACGCTACCGTGGATCCCAAACTGACAAGGACGTCCATGTTGGCCATTCCTCGCTTGATGGATTTATAGCTACTGACGTAGTAGTCCCAACCGACAAAGAACTGCACCGGAGTTGCCAAAAGAAACATGAGCCAATTGCACCAAGCCGCATGGGACCAATGACCCAACAGGCCAAAATCGCGACCCATGCTGAACAAAAAAAGCGGGACGGTCAGGACCAAACCAACCATCAATCGCCGCCACTGCCGATCGTGTACCGTTTGATGGGCGGCGGTGGTCGTATCCACAAGCGATTCGCCTTCATTGGCTTCAACAACCTCGAAACCAAGATCACGAATGGTTTGAATGACATGTTCGCGGTCGACTTGAGACGGATCGACGGACACGACAACGTTGTTTTGCGCAAAATTCACAGCGGACGAAACGACTCCCTTCTGCAAATTCAATGAACGTTCAATCGATTTCGCGCATCCGACGCAAGTCATCCCGGTAACCGGCAGCTCGAAAGTATTTACTGACATCTGTTCGCAGTACGGTGAGTAGGCTTCAATTCGTATGGCTCAGTCCCATGGCCTAGGAGTTCATCCCAGTTTTTATACGCTAACAACGGCGGTCTATAGGGTGGCACGCTCAGCGTCTGTAATGTTATCGTACCAATCCGACTCCGTGTCCTTTCGGACATCCAAATCGTCGCCTTTTGCTACGCAAAAGCAAACTTAGTTGCACGACGCTCCGCGTCGTAATTCCTACGACGCGGAGCGTCGTACAACTTAGGGTGTACCCCAAAATGAAGATAAGACATAGCTCTGCGTACAAAATGCGACAAGTACGAGAGTCTAAGGAACGATGAGGTCTACCAATTTCGGAACGGACGATTTGGATGCTTGACTCCGATTCGCCAAAATGGCGCGCGATTCCAAGGACTCGTCCACCAATTGATAGCGAACGTCGCGTTGCCTTGCCTCGAATCCAAATTCCTCAATGGCTCCACGGATCTGGTCCAGAGTCAAAAAATGAACTGTGCCCGCTTCGGCCACCACGTTTTCCTCAAGCATCAACGAACCCATATCATTGGCACCATACGCTAACGCCAATTGTCCTATTTTGAGTCCCTGGGTCACCCAACTGCTTTGAATGTTGCGGACATTGTCTAAATACAACCGCGCAACCGCTTGGGTCTTGAGATACTCGAAGGAACCTGTCGGCGGTATGTGCGAAAGTTCGGTGTGGTCCGGCTGAAAAGTCCAACAAATGAATGCCGTGAAACCACCTGTCTCGTCTTGTAGTTTTCGGACTCGTTCCAAGTGCTCGATGCGTTCCGACAAGGTCTCGACGTGTCCAAACATCATCGTGACCGTACTGACACCTCCTAATTCGTGCCAAACTCGCATCACGTTGAGCCAATCGTCGGTCATGACTTTGCCACGAGTAATTGCGCTGCGAACTCGATCCACCAAGATCTCGGCCCCACCACCAGGGATACTGCCGAGGCCCGCAGCCTTCAGCCGCTCAAGCACTGTCCGTATCGAAAGCTTGTTCACCTTGGTGAAGTGGTGCAACTCAGGCGGACTAAACCCGTGAATGTTGACCGATGGAAAGTCTCGCTTGATATCGTGCAAAAGTTCCTCGTACCATTCCAAGGTGAAGGTCGGATGCAGACCGCCTTGCATCAAGATTTGATTCCCGCCAAGTTCGACCGTCTCTCGAACTTTATCAAGCAATTCAGCGCGCGGTAGCACGTACCCTTCCGAGCTCTTGGGCGATCGATAAAACGCGCAAAAATCACAAACAGCGGTACAAATATTCGTGTAGTTGATGTTGCGATCGATATTGTAGGTTCGATACGACTCAGGGTGCATTCGCAAGGTTACTTGGTTTGCAGCCGAGCCAATCGCGGCCAAGTCTCGGCTTTCGAGCAACAGAAGTGCGTCTGCCGCAGAAAGCCGTTCTCCTTGCACCACACGGTCAAGGATCGATGTAACTGTTTTTGTTGTTGCTATCATGTCAGTCATTGCCGTCAGTATGAAATCAGACCCATCG
This sequence comes from Pirellula staleyi DSM 6068, assembly GCA_945875845.1. Lineage (GTDB taxonomy): Bacteria > Planctomycetota > Planctomycetia > Pirellulales > Pirellulaceae > JBKCUI01. The sequence continues at coordinate 163,001 of CAMCMB010000003.1, read as the reverse complement.
CTAGACATCGCCGTCGAAACTCATCGAGTCCGGCTAATTCGTCCGCGCGGAGGAAAAATCGAATGTAATTGGTTAAGTAGTCTTCACATTGGTCCGGCGTAAGTCGGTAATCCCAGGCTGCTGTCAACGCAATATTACGGATATTCTCAATACCTGCATCGCGTGTTTGTTCGAGCTTGGACTTCCAATCGCCTGTTGCAAATTCCGAAGTCCTAGCTACCCACATTGCAAACACAAATGGCAATCCGGTTTCTGCAAACCATTCTTGGCCTAAATCCCAGTCCGAACGGAACGAGGGTCTAAAATTTTCCGGATGCATGGCTCGGTCACCGATCACCAGCACCGCATCCGCTTCAACCTTCATCGGGTCTGCGGTCATCGGGAGTGGTATGGTCTGGGGCAAGAATCCAAATCGCTCGTAAAAAAGCACCTTGCTCAGTGCCGCACTCGTCCGAGAACCCTCGTCCAATGCCAATGTCTTGACCTGCGAAGGATCGCATCGGAAGAAAATTCGAACAGACCAAACCGGTCCTCGACACGCGATCGCTGCATTGGAAACGATTCGGAATTCCGGATTCTGAAAATACTCCACAACGGGAATTAGCCCAATATCGATCGACTGGGAGTTCAAATCCGCGGCAAGTTGACTCGGGACCGCCAAACTCAACAAAGCCGATTCTCCGAGGGAATCCGCAAGCCCGTGAATAAGTGGCTTGGAATTGAGATAGGAAACCGCACCGATGCGAACAACTTGATTCCCTCGTTGCCGTCTTGTGCCTAATTCCAGTTTTAAGTTCGTTTCGACTCGACTTTGCATTGTTGTCATTGTAGCACCCCGTCAAAAAGATACGAGGTAACCGGGATAATACTGGATTTGTAACCCTGATCACGAATCGTTTTTTTTACCACGAAAGATTAAAGTGCCAGTCGGCCGACTGTGAACTACAATTTGGCGAATCCTCTTTGATTGTCCGCTGGTGTTTTTGCTGGGAAGAAGCTCTTGAAATGAAGAAGACGGCATTGTGTTGGAGCCTATTGGCGGTGGTTGGGCTGTTGGTTTTCTCGCGGTTTTCCTTTGCCCAACAAAGCGCGGGTACGAAACCGGAGACAGGCATTCTGGAACATCGGAGCAATGTTTTTGCGATTCAAAATGCCACGATCGTCATGGAACCCGGCAAGCAACTTGAGAAAGCCACTCTCGTCATTCGCGACGGGAAAATTGCTGAAATCGGTACAGCCGTTACTCCCCCCGCTGATTCTCTCCTGATCGACCTGGCGGGAAAAACAATCTATGCCGGATTTGTTGACGCGGGCATCGAACTCGAATTGCCACCAGCGGACGCGACACGCGGAACGCCGCACTGGAACAGCGAAATCACTCCGGAACGTTCCGTCGCGAACTTGATCACTGCCAACGACGCCACCATGGCGAAACTTCGCAAGGCAGGTATCACCGCCGCGCTGATCGCCCCTCGCGATGGAATCATCAAGGGAACCAGCGCCGTTTTGCTAACCAGCAATCAATCTCCCATCGACGCGATCTTAAAATCGGATGTCGCGATGCACGTGCGACTGACCGTGACGCGAGGTCGAGGACGCGACGCGTATCCCGGTAGCCCAATGGGAGCCGTTGCACTTGCTCGACAGACGTTTCTAGACAGTCAATGGCATTCGCAAGCTTGGCAAACCTACCGTTCTCAAACCGGACTCGAAAGACCAGAGTCGAATTCCGCACTCGATGCGCTCAGCGGGCACGTTGCGGCCGGCAAGATGGTCATGTTCGATGCACTTAACGAGCAGTACGCTTTGCGAGCCGACGCGTTTGGACGCGAGTTCGGCCTCAATGTTATTTTGAAGGGCTCAGGCCAAGAGTATCAACTCTTAGACAAAATTGCCAAACTTCATCGCACTATCATCGTACCGGTCAACTTTCCAAAACCACCCAACGTCGCAACCTCCGAAGCGGCTCTCGACACAGAACTGGAAGAGCTAACGCACTGGGAATTGGCTCCTGAAAATCCAGGTCGATTGTCCAACGCTGGCGTCAAGATCGCATTCACGTCCGCAGGCTTGGCCGATCCGAGCGAATTGGTGCCACAAATTCGCAAGGCCATCGCGCGAGGACTGGATAAGGTCAAAGCCATCGAAGCCATCACCACGACTCCAGCCTCTATTCTGGGCATCGAAAACGAATGCGGCTCTATCAAGCCAGGTGCATGGGCGAACCTTGTCGTCGCCAACGGAGATCTTTGGGATGACAAAACGAAAATAGAAGAAGTATGGGTCCGAGGAGTTCGTCCTGCCGCCGCATTCAAAAACGAAACCAACGTGGATGGCAAATGGCTAGTTACCTTAAGTCCGCCTACTCCTGCCCCCGCTGCGGAGGACAAACGACCTTTGCAAATGATCTTATCTCTGGCGGACTCAACCAAAAAAGCTACGGGCTCGTTAGAACTCATCATTGCACCGACAACTTCAGTCGCAGCGAACAATTCGCCAGAAACGCCATCGGCCGCCGAAGATGCCGTTAGCGATGCCGCAGTGAAAGGCGAAGGCTCCTCCAAAGAAACTAATGCCAAGAAGCCGGACGAAAAAGGGAAAGCCAAGCTCAAAAACCCGCGTTGGGAAGATCGCACGCTGACCGCCACTTTTCCAGCCAAGAGCCTTGTGGACGGCCAGTCCGGAGTCGCCTATTTGTCACTTGCACTGCTACCGAACGCGTCCGCCGAGAGCGATTCCAAATTCGTCGGAACCATTCATTGGGCAGACGGCTCGTTCCAGTTCGTTTCGGCCACCAAGAAGCCCAAGGAAATCGAAACAAAACCGGATGATAAAACGGCTTCCGCCGACAAAACAGGGGATGTCGATAAGAAGGAGGACAAGGAAGCCAAAGACGAAAGGAAGTCTTCCAAAACCATCCTGTCACCCGACGTGTATCCAGCCGGCGCATTGGGACGAAACGGTTTGCCCGAACAGCCCGAATATGTCGTTTTCCAAAACACGACGCTATGGACGTGCGGTCCGGAAGGATTGCTGAAAAACGCCGACTTGATCGTTCATCGCGGCGTCATCCAAAAAATCGGGACGAATCTTGCTGTCCCTGCCGGAGCACAGGTCATCGACGCTTCGAAGCTGCAGATCAGCCCCGGCCTTATCGATTGCCATTCGCACATGGCGACGGACAGCGGGATCAACGAATCGACCCAAGCGGTAACCGCCGAAGTACGCATCGCCGACTTTGTCGATGCCAGCGATATCACCATCTATCGACAACTAGCGGGTGGCCTGACTTCGGCCAATATTTTGCACGGATCTGCCAACCCCATTGGCGGTCAGAATCAAGTCATTAAACTTCGCTGGGGCGGCGTTTATGATGACCTGAAATTCGTCGATGCGCCAGCCGGTATTAAATTCGCTCTCGGTGAAAACGTCAAGCAGAGCAACGTCCAAGGGGGCGCACAAACACGCTATCCACAAAGCCGAATGGGGGTAGAACAACTCTTCCGCGACCGATTCAATTCCGCTATCCAATACGATGCAAATTGGAAAAAATGGAACAAGGATCGAAGTGGATTACCTCCGCGTCGCGATCTCGAACTCGATGCGATCGCGGAAATTCTTCGCGGCGAACGTTGGATTCATTGCCACAGCTATCGGCAAGATGAAATTCTCGGACTGCTCCGAGTGCTCGATGATTACAAAATCAAAATCGGATCCTTGCAACACATTCTCGAAGGCTACAAGGTCGCAGACGCAATCGCAAAACATGGTGGAACAGCATCGTCGTTCTCGGATTGGTGGAATTACAAATTCGAAGTCTTAGATGCGATTCCATTCAACGGCGCCATCATGCACAAACAAGGCATTGTTGTATCCTTCAATTCCGACGACGCAGAACTCGGTCGTCACATGAATCATGAGGCGGCCAAGGCGATCAAGTACGGCGGCGTTGAGCCGATGGAAGCCCTCAAGTTTGTTACCCTCAATCCTGCCAAACAATTGAGAATTGACTCGAAGGTCGGGTCGCTCGAGGTTGGCAAAGACGCTGACCTCTCGCTTTGGAACGGCTCGCCCCTATCCACGTTGGCACGCTGTGAACAAACATGGATCGATGGACGCAAATATTTTGATCGCGGTGCGGATGCCGAGGCTCGCAAACGTGATTTCACCCTCCATCGAGCGCTCGTGCAAAAGATCTTAGATAGTGGCGAAACTCCTGGCGAGAAGAGTCCGCTCGTCGACGACCCATCGCGACTATGGCCAAACCATGACGAGTTCTGCCACCATCACCAGCACGATGACGAAGACGGCCACGAATAGATTGTCCCCCCAACCAAAATCAAACCATAAATCATCCTGAATTAAATACACATCCACCCATATGAACACCAACATTATTCGCCAAACGCCAGCCACTAGCCGCAAGTGTTTACCTTGGAATCCGAGGAATTGCAGCCTCCGCTTGCCGTTGCGACACGTGTTCGCAACAGTTGCGACCACATTCGCCATTGCCTCATTTTTACCAACCCTCAAAGCATCGGATCAAATCCCAGGGGCACCGCAAAAACGACCAATCGTCATTCGGAACGCCACTCTGCATACGATCTCTGGCGACATCATGGAAAACGCAAGCTTGCTGTTTCAAGACGGCAAGATCACCGCCATGGGAGTCAATATCGCATTTCCGGGAGACGCGGAAACCATGGATGCAAACGGACAGCACGTCTACCCAGGACTTATGGACTCTTATTCAAGCATTGGTTTGATTGAGATCGATTCGATCCGAGCCTCGATCGATACGACCGAGACGGGCAATCTCAATCCCAACGTCCGAGCTGCCGTTGCATTCAATCCTGACAGTGAAGCCATCCCGGTCGCTCGCTCCAATGGGGTTCTCAGTTCGGTCATCGTCCCCAATGGTGGGCTAGTGGCTGGGCGGTCCGCAGTGATGATGCTCGATGGCTGGACATGGGAAGGCATGACCATCAAAGCCGATGTTGGCATGGTGGTCACTTGGCCACGCTTCGCCGCCACTCGATCGCGGTTTCAGAGAGAAGCAGCTGAACCAAATAACGATTCCGATCGACTTGGTCCAATGCACGAACTCCTGCGCGAAGTCAAGGCGTACACGGTCGCTCGCAAGTCCGCGCCCCAAGACCAACCGATCGATCTTCGCCTAGAAGCAATGCGACCGGTGGTTGAAGGCAAAATGCCAATGATGGTGATGGCGAATTCGGTCAAGCAAATTCAGACTGCAATCGCCTTTGCCAAGCAGTATGAACTGAAAATGATCTTGGTCGGCGGCGCGGATGCGATGCATTGCGTGAATCTGATCAAGGAAGCCAAGGTGCCGGTGGTCGTATCAAGCACCTATCGGTTGCCCACGCGCCATGATGCGGCCTACGATGAAGCATACGCGTTGCCAGCCGAGTTGCAGGCATCCGGAATTCCATTCTGCATTGCCGGGGATGGTCGATTCGGAGCTTCGAATGTTCGCAATTTGCCTTACCACGCAGCCTCGGCGGTTGCCTTTGGATTGACACAAGAGCAGGCATTGCGAGCCATCACATTGTCTCCGGCTGAGATCTTCGGTGTTTCGGAACAGATGGGTTCGTTGTCGGTTGGCAAGGATGCCACCATCATCGTGACGGACGGAAATATTTTGGAAACGCCAACGCAAGTGCTCAAGGCGTTCATCCAAGGCCGAGCCGTAGACTTGTCCAGCAAGCACACTCAGCTCAATGACAAGTACACGGCCAAGTACAAGCAATAAGGCCAGCGGCGGATCGCTAACTTGTGAATTCACTGATCCGACATTTGCATGCGAAAACTACCTTAGTTTTCTTATGTTGGATGCGAGCTGTCCGACGGCTGACGAGTGAAAGGCACTTGCCGAACAGATCCTTAGATTTACAACGCCTTTGCCCATCCATAGACTTGCGCACTACTTCGTCGAGATCAAGCTACGCAGCGTTTTGCTCGCTAAGATGGGCATGATCGTCACAGACAGTCTTGCCTTGGCAGGTTACAAGGGAATGAAAACGAATGTGGGCTGCCTTTCAAAAAGGCAGCCCACCGGAATCAAGCTAACGCGGAGGGCGTTTACCTTTCGCCTGGTGAAGACAGTTTCTTCATCACCTGATCTAAAGAGAAGCTGGCAGCTTTCTGCCGCGGTGGATATTGCTGGAATGTCGACAGGAACTTACCGACATAGGCCTGTGCAGGGACCATCAGATAGGCTCGATCGAGTAGCCAATCGTAATACGTATTCGACGTCTTGTTGGCACGCTCATACGGGTCGCGGCGCAGGTTGAACACCAAGGGAACACGCAGAGCGATGAACGGCTCGGCCCAGGCTTGCAGCGTTCCTTCGACGCGTTGCTCCATGAAAATCAGTTTCCACTCTTGGTAGCGCAGAGCCGTCAGATCTCCGTCGTCCGAAAAATAGAAGATCTCGTTGCGAGGACTGGGGTTCTTGACCGGATCCTTCAGGTGGTCGATCAAGTTGTACCCGTCCAAGTGAACCTTGTAGTCGCGCTTCATTGCGGTCGACTTGTAACCGGCCATCAAGTTCTCCTTGATGTCAGGCTTGCCAGCCGCGGCTAGAAACGTGGGCAACCAATCCATGTGATGCACGATGCCATTGCCGACGCTCCCCGGCGGGACGACACCAGGCCAACGTACGGCACAAGGCACGCGCCAGCCACCTTCCCAGTTGGTGTTCTTTTCGCCGCGAAACGGCGACCAACCCGCATCGGGCCAGGTGTTCATGTGCGGACCATTGTCGGTCGAATAGTGCACAATGGTGTTGTCGGCGATGCCCAAACGATCGAGCGCTTCCAGAAACTCACCAATGTGCATGTCGTGCTCGATCATGCCGCAGGTGTATTCATCAGCCTTCGGATTCTTGGCCTTGATCGCCGCCATTTTCTCATCGCTTACGTGAGTGCGAAAATGCATCCGCGTTCCGCTCCACCATACGAACCACGGCTTGTCCGCTTTCGTCATTCTTTCAATGAAGCCGATGGCGGCCTTTACAGTCTCATCGTCCACAACCTCCATACGCTTTTTGGTTAGAGCGCCTGTATCCTCGATGCGGCCGTCAGCAAACGACTTGATGACACCCCGCGGTCCGAATTTCTTTAAGAATGTCTGGCCATCGGGTAGCACCAGATCGCGAGGATAGTCTTCGTTCTCGGGTTCTTCCTCGGCATTGAGGTGATAGAGGTTTCCCAAGAACTCGTCAAAGCCATGATTGGTTGGCAGGTGCTGATCGCGATCACCCAAGTGATTCTTACCAAACTGACCTGTGGCGTAACCCTGGTCTTTGAGCAGACCGGCAATCGTCGGGTCCAGCTTGTTCATCCCTTGTTCGGCACCGGGCAGACCGACCTTGGAAAGTCCCGTGCGAAATACGCTTTGCCCCATGATGAAGGCTGAACGTCCGGCGGTACAGGATTGCTCGCCGTAGTAGTCGGTGAAAATGATCCCTTCACGGGCGATGCGATCGATGTTCGGCGTGTGGTAACCCATCACTCCGCGCGAATACGCGCTAATGTTGCTTTGCCCAACATCATCGCCCCAAATGACTAGCACATTGGGTTTCTTTTTCCCTTGCGCCGACGCAGAACTCGCCATGCAAACGAGTCCCACCAGAGCCAGCACTACGCTGGCCTTCCTCATCCATCGGAAGCCAAGCGCACTCAATACGCTCTTGTTGACTTTCATCATAGATCTCCGTCTAAGTAAAAATATCCAGGTTGTCAAGGCAAATTGCCAATACGCGTTTCCTCTTCGGGCAACTCTAAAATTGAGAGCCAGAAAACATTTCCGAGCCGCACAGTGTAAAGCCATTGCAATATATATGCAATAAGTAGATATGCTTGTCTCGCGGCAAATTCTGGATGACTTGCGGTCCACACTTTGATTTGCTACTAGCTGCCTTCGCGGCTGGACGAGATGCCTAAAACCTTTTTACAGTGGTAGCCCTGGGCGTGCTCCCATCTGCACCTCTATCCTCAGAGAATCATTCGCGTGATCGGGCGATTGCCTACGAGTCCGTGTCAACATGCAGATTCACCGGGCCCAAGCCGTTGCCCAGGCCTGGGTTCGTACGGATCGCGGCGGTAATGAATTGTTTGGCCGCTCTTACTGCGGCAACCAGATCTTCGCCCTTTGCCAGTCTCGCCGTGATTGCCGCTGAGAGAACACAGCCCGTCCCGTGCGTGTGCCGGGTGTCCACGCGAGGTGCGGAAAGCATATGAGTTTGGCCTTCGGTCCACAACACATCCACCGCATCGCCGTCGAGATGTCCACCTTTGACAAGTACATTAGCGACACCAAATCGAGCGATGGCCGTCGCCGCCTTTTTCATCGAACGCACGTCGGTGATTTCCATCTCGGCTAGTTTTGCCGCTTCGTGCAGATTGGGCGTCACAAGAAACGCGTTCGGTAAGAGCTTATGAGTGAACGCGTGAACCGCATCATCGTCGATCAGCGCCGCACCATGTTTGCTGACCATGACAGGATCGACGACTAGCGGAAAAGAAAACGACCTCGCTCGCTCGGCGATCGCTTCGATGATGGTGGCGTTTCCAAGTGCTCCCGTCTTGGCTGCGTTGGGAGGAACATCGCCTAAGACCGCGTCGAGCTGTGCGAGGACAAAGTCGCTGTCCAAACACTCAACTGCCAAAACGGCCTGAGTGTTTTGCACAGTCAGGAGCGTGACAACGCTTGTTCCGTAAACGCCGAATTGATGAAACGTCTTCAAATCAGCCTGCAACCCGGCTCCGCCGGACGGATCAGAACCCGCAATGGTTAAAGCGACTGGAATCATGGCAAGTTCTCCAACGGTGCCGAGAAAAAATCCAACTCGCATTGCGTCGCATATCGATAGGCTTCATGAACCGCTGGACTGTTCGATGCGATTTCGTCCAGCAGCGATTCGAGCCGATCCTCCACTCTGCAGACGACGACGCAGTCCGTGTACCGGCAACCCGAGCACGGCTCGGCAACCACATGTGTCATTTACGTTCTCCTTGAGAGAATGTCTTCGGATAGTTCATGGCCGGATAGCAGGACCGACTCAAGATGTCGTCGCACCGCTGGTAACTCGACGCCTTGCACGACATCGTTGGCGAAGGCGAAGATCAGAATCTTGCGTGCCAACTCGGCGGGGACTCCTCGAGAACGCAAATAGTACAAGGCGTCCTCGTCCAACGCACCAATCGTCGCACCGTGCGTACACCGCACATCATCGGCGTAGATTTCTAATTGCGGCTTTGTGTTTACAACCGCATCGTCAGACAACAACAATGCTTGATTACTCTGCTTCGCGTCCGTCTTCTGGGCGTCTTGATGGACAAAAATCTTTCCATTGAAGACACCCTTGGCTCGGTCATCCAAAATGCCTTTGTAAAGTTCGTAACTTTTGCAATGCGGCTTTGCATGGTCGATCCGCGTGCGGCAATCCATCAACTGGTCGCCCTTGGGCATATACAACCCATTGAGCGTCGTTTCAATTTGCTCACCATCGAGCACACAGTTCAACTCATTGCGAGCGAGCGAAGCTCCAAATGAGAAGTAGTGCGAGCGGAACCGACTGCTGGTCCGTTGATCTACCCCAGTCAGCGCGATGTGCAACGCTCCCACTTGTTCATGCTGGAGCTTGTGATGATCTAGTTCGGCGCTTTCTTCGAGCGTGACTTGCGTGATCGCGTTGGTGAAATATGCATCACCATGACCCAAGTAACTCTCAATCACATGGGCCTTGCTGTGCTTGCCAACCCGGATCAAATTGCGTGGATGCGAAACCGTGTGATTGCTTCCGATCGACAGGAACACTAAATGGACGGGCCGATCCAAGACGACACCATCGGGAATATCAATGAACGCCCCATCGTTGATGAAGGCAGTATTGAGTGCGGCGAATGTGGAATCGTCAAGTTTGTGGTCGCTGGCGAGCAGTGTTTGCACGTCGCTAGGGTGATCGCAAATGGCGTTCCCCAAGTTGTCGATGACAACGCCGACTGATAAGTCATGCATCAGTGACCATTCGTCGGAGTAGCGACCGTTGATGAACACCAAACGGTGAAATTCTTCGTCCAGCGTGGCCTGCTGAACAAGTGCCTTGATCTCGTCGTTTGTCGTTTCGTCATCTGAATGCGCAAGCGAAGCCAATGCGTAGGGACGGCGTACCAGTGGCGCGATATTCGTGAACCTCCAATCTTCAAGTGTTTTCGTTGGGATTCCAAGACGCGTGAATGCGTCGAATCCCCGTTGACGCAATTCAACGAGCCAAGCAGGCGAGAATTGCAGTTGGAACGTTGCGTGTTGTTCTTGATACGTTTCGTTTTCGGTGGCGATCATGGTTTGTCAGTCGAGGAAATTGAAATGCGTCTGGGTGAACACTGCCATCGCAGAAACATGCTCGGGTGTTTGCGCAAAAAGTAGGTTCGCCTTGCTACGAAAGTGCCAGTTCTTGCAAAAATCCGTATCCCTTGTCTTCCAGTTCCAACGCCAATGATTTGTCGCCAGATCGGACGATTTTGCCGCCGGCCAGAACATGAACTTTGTCCGGCACGATGTAATCGAGTAATCGTTGATAGTGCGTCACGACGATTGTTGCCCGCTCGGGGCTTCGCAGTGCGTTGACGCCATCGGCAACAATTTTCAACGCATCGATGTCCAAACCGGAATCGGTTTCGTCGAGTACAGCCAGTTTGGGTTGCAGCATCGCCATCTGAAGAATCTCATTGCGTTTCTTTTCACCACCCGAGAAGCCTTCGTTTACCGAACGGTCCATCATGCTTTTGTCCATCCCGAGACGGCTAAGATTTTCTTTAAGGAGACTGACAAACTCAGTCCGCTTGATCGAAGGTTGTCCATGATGTTTGCGGATGGAGTTCATAGCGATACGCAGGAATTCCTTGTTGCTGACACCTGGTATCTCAACTGGATATTGGTATGCCAAGAAGATGCCCTCTGCAGCCCTCGTTTCAATTTCCATCCCGAGCAAGTCTTGACCGCAGTAAAGGATTTCGCCTTGGGTGACTTCGTAGTCGTCGCGGCCAGCGATCACGTGCGCCAGAGTGCTTTTTCCAGAGCCATTTGGGCCCATGATCGCATGAACTTCGCCTGCGGCGACCTGCAAGTTGATGCCGCGGAGGATTTCGATATCCAGTGTGCGGGCGTGTAAATTTTTAATTTCAAGCATGGTTAATTTCAGTCAATAATCTTAGAGATTGGTAGTTGCAGTTATCCAACGCTGCCTTCGAGGCTGACGCTGAGCAGCTTCCTAGCTTCCACAGCGAACTCCATCGGCAACAGGTCATAAACCTCTTTGCAGAAACCGTTGACGATCATGTTAACCGCGTCTTCCGTCGATAGTCCGCGTTGCCGAAGATAGTAGATTTGGTCCTCACCCACTTTGGATGTTGACGCTTCGTGTTCCACTTTCGCGGTCGAGTTCCGCACTTCGATGTACGGAAAAGTGTGAGCGCCGCAGCGATCGCCGATCAACAGCGAATCGCATTGAGAGAAATTCCTAGCGTTCGTGGCACCTTTCATCATTTTCACTTCGCCGCGATAGTTGTTCTGACCAACACCCGCCGAGATTCCTTTGGAGATGATAGTGCTTTTGGTATTCTTGCCGATGTGAATCATCTTGGTACCCGTATCGGCTTGCTGATGATTGGCTGTGACGGCTACCGAGTAAAATTCGCCTACCGAATTATCCCCCTGCAAAATCACACTGGGATACTTCCACGTAATCGCGGAACCAGTCTCGACCTGCGTCCAGGAAATCTTCGAGTTTTGGCCGCGGCAGGCACCGCGTTTGGTGACAAAGTTATAGATGCCGCCTTTGCCTTCGGCGTCACCGGGGTACCAATTCTGGACCGTGGAGTATTTGATCTGAGCGTCATCGAGGGCTACCAACTCAACGACCGCAGCATGCAACTGATTCTCGTCGCGTTTCGGGGCCGTGCAACCTTCGAGGTAACTCACATAAGCGCCCTCTTCGGCGATGATCAACGTTCGCTCGAATTGTCCGGTATTCTGAGCGTTGATGCGAAAGTAAGTCGACAACTCCATCGGGCAACGCACGCCCTTGGGGATGTAACAGAATGAACCATCACTGAAGACAGCTGAATTGAGCGATGCAAAAAAATTGTCTGAGTACGGCACGACCGAACCGAGATACTTCTTAACCAACTCCGGATGATCGTGGACCGCTTCGGAGAACGGACGAAAGATAACGCCGTGCTTTTCCAGAGTCTCGCGGTATGTCGTCGCGATCGAAACGCTGTCGAAAACCGCATCGACCGCGACGTTTGCGAGTATCTTTTGCTCGTGCAGTGAAATACCGAGCTTCTCGTAGGTTTCCAACAAAATGGGATCAACTTCATCGAGGCTATTGAGCTTCGGTCGTTGCTTGGGCGCCGAATAGTAGATGGACGCTTGGTAGTCGATGGGAGGATACTTGACGTTGTGCCAATTAGGTTCCTCCAACGTCAACCAATGGCGATAGGCTTTCAACCGCCACTGGAGTAACCACTCGGGCTCGTTCTTTTTGCTGGAGATCAACCGCACGACATCTTCGCTCAAGCCCGGAGCTATCGCGTCCGCTTCGATGTCCGTCACGAAACCGTGCGCGTACTCGCGCTGGACAAATTCTTCGAGTAGTGTGTTTTCAGATGTCATTTCATTTTACCTTGAGGGAGTCACGTAGTGGGGCCTCGACGAGAATCCGAAACTCACGCCGAGAACGAACTTCCACAGCCACATGACTTCGTGGCGTTTGACTTCCGGGAAACGAGTAATGAAGTGCTTAGGGACGAGCCACAGTCAGTACAGAGCATGTTATGTGCCAACTGCGGAATATAATGCATCAGAAATACAGAAGTCGTTTGCAGGCAATACCTTACGATCTTTTTGTGATCCGGAATGCTATTCGGCAGATTGACGATATTCCGTCACTTTCGATTGCGAAAGTGCGAGACTTCGGGTATGCTAATCGTCGGATAATGCTGCAAAAAAAGCGAATAATACAAGCCAGCACGCTTTCCGTCAGCGTGATAGCGATATTGAGTCACCTGACGGCATATCGTTGTTTTCCTGTGAACAAAAGCCTTGATAGTTACGAGCGTCTCGTCGAGCGAATGCTCGAGCAGATCAATATGGGGCAAAGCCTCGACGAGCTTTTGGACTACGTCTACGACCAATTGCACGGCATCGTGCCTTACAACCGAATTGCGGTAGCGCTGCTCGAACAGCCTCTCAATCTGCTGCGTCTGATCTCCTGTCGCTCCGACGGCGACGTGGCTTTGAAGGTCGGTTATGCAGCGCGGCTTGCCGGCTCGACACTCGCTCCGTTGTTGGCAACAGGGCAGCCGCGAATCATCGGCGATCTCCAAAAATACCTGCTTGAAAAACCGAATTCAGCATCGACAGCTTTGATTGAACGAGAGGGCATGCGGTCGAGCTTGACGCTTCCCCTGTTGGCCGATGCCAAGCCAATCGGCGTGATCTTTTTCTCAAGCCGTTCGACGAACACCTACACCGAATCGCACGCCGCACTACTGAAGCGTTTGGCCGGTCACATTGCGATCAGCATGGAACGCAATCGCCTCGTTAGCGAACTACAACGCACCAATCAAGAACTTGCCGACGCGAACGCAGCCAAAGACAAGTTTCTCGATACACTTCAACAGGAAGTCGATAAACAAACGCAACAACTTCGGCAATCGGAAAGTCGTTATCGGTCGCTCGTGGAACTGGGGAAAATCGTCAACTCAAGTCTCAATCGGCGTGAGGTCTTTGAGCACGCCGCCGAGCAAATTCACAAGCTACTCGAATGTGATCGCGTGAGCCTGATCTTCAGTTCCGATGATGACAAGTCGCGGTACGGTTTTGCAATCGAGTTCAAAACGGGCGAACGCGAGTGGGTCGAAATTTCGTCCCAGCCGCTTTCCGATTCCGCCTTCGGCTGGGTTCGGCAAAATCGGCAACCGCTGGTCGTTCGCAGTTTGAATCACTCGCAGCCGTTCCCTGAACACAAACGGTTGCTGGAAGCTGGATACGCGTCGGTGGTCCATTTGCAATTGATGTCGCGCGACCAGCATGTTGGTCTGCTCGGAATCGCATCGCGCCACGACGGCCGTGCAGACGAATGGGATTTGCAACTGCTGGAACAGATCGGATCTCAGCTTTCCGTTGCCTTGGACAATGCCGCCGCTTACGGTGAAATTGACCGACTGAAGGAAGAACTACAGCAACAAAACGTCTACTTGCGAGACGAACTGGATACGGAACATGATTTTGGAAACATCATTGGCGAAAGCCGATCGATGCGGCAATTACGCGTCTCAATCGAGCAAGTCGCTCTGACCGATGCCACCGTGTTGATCCTCGGTGAGACTGGCACAGGCAAGGAGTTGATTGCCCGGGCGATTCACGACGCAAGTGCGCGCAGAGAGAATCTACTCGTCAAGGTAAATTGTGCAGCCTTAGCGCCCAACTTGATCGCTAGCGAGTTGTTTGGACATGAAGTGGGCGCGTTCACGGGCGCGACCCAACGCCGTCTTGGTCGCTTCGAGCTTTCGCATCACGGCAGCATCTTCCTTGACGAAATCTCCGAAATCCCGGCCGAAACGCAGGTGATGTTGTTACGTGTTTTGCAAGAACGCTTGATTGAACGAGTCGGTGGTAGCGAACCGATTGAAGTGGACACGCGAATCATTGCCGCCACAAACAGAGATTTAAGGAGCTACTCGGAGGCGGGACATTTTCGCGAGGATTTGTTTTACCGGCTGCACGTTTTTCCGATTCAAGTACCGCCACTGCGGGAACGTCGCGAGGACATTCCCGCGTTGATGAATCATTTCATCGCGCGTTTCTCGACCCGCATGAACAAAACAATCACACGCGTCGATCGGCGGGCGATGGATGCGCTGATGCAATACTATTGGCCCGGCAACGTCCGCGAACTCGAAAACGTCATCGAGCGATCCATGATCGTCAGCCAAAGTGACACGCTCGCGATTGACGCGTCCTGGCTATCGGGCGACTTCGACAAAGGCGAACGCGCCGCAAGCGGTTTGCGACAGAAAAACGAGCTTCACCTCTCCTTGGCTGAGGTCGAACGTCAAACGATTCTTGACACACTGAAGCGATGCCACGGAAAGGTCTACGGAGCAAATGGAGCGGCAGCAGTCCTGAAAGTCAAACCAACGACCCTTTACAGCAAGATGAGCAAGCACAAAATTAAAGGCATCCGCCAACACAAGATGACATAGGCTCCAAAAATAACTTGACCAGCCTGGCCATGCCTTCGGGTTGGGTTCGATATCTCCCGGAGCAATAAAGGTTGGAATGGGCGTTGAGTGGACCATCCGATTTGTCCAGCCGTCCCGTACGACCGTCGCGTCGCGTGGATCTAGCTTTGGATCGTACCGATCTGACAAATTGCCTTGCTCAAGATAAGGCAAGATCACCTCGGTTTGAGACGACGCACTATTTTCATTCGGAGCTCGCGAAGGTCGATCTATGCTCGCTTCGAGATTGGCTGCAGGCTTGCTACTCTCCGCAGTTGAAGTGCTTGCAGTCACCGGAGTGGCGTCAGGCACCGCATCGGCCGCTATGGTCTCCGTCACCTTTTCAATCGTGTATCGATAGCCGACCATTAACGCCTTTGCCGCAGGCGAATCACCAATCGCTTTTTCGATTTCGCCGGTTAGCGCAGCTCACCATTTTGGTAGCAGTTGAATCCCAAAGATCCAAGTGGTCCGTCATGAGCATCATGGTTCGAGCCCCATCGTAGCCATGCGCTTGCATTTCCGCCCCGGGAGCAGGTGAGGAAAATCAATAATGCCACGAATCATGAACTTCGCATAATTCCTGCGAGCGCAATTCAACGACCAAAAATGTCCCACTGCAAACCAATTTGTCGCGGTCCGTACGAGACATTGGTTCCACGTTACATCTAAAAATCGACACCCGATTGCTTGATTTTTCTTTGAAGCGTACGAACCGAAATGCCGAGATTCTGCGCTGCATGCGTTCTGTTGCCCATCGATCGCTTCAACGCATGCTGAATAGCGACCCTCTCAAGGTCCTCGAGCGTGCCAGGAATCTGCGATATCAATTCCGATGGTCCAACTTTGCCACCACTCAAGTAGTTTGGCAAATGCTCTGTTGTTAGCTCTTCATTGTGGCTCATTACCACCATGGTCTCAATGGCATTGCGTAATTGCCTGACATTCCCCGGCCATTCGTACTTCATCAAAAAATCCATCACATCGTCTGAAATGGCAGGCTTGCTACGTAGATGTCTTTGCGAGCAGTCCTTTAAGAAAAACGAGACCAGCTGAGGTATGTCCTCAGGACGTTGCCGAAGTGCAGGTAATTCAATTGCCAAAACATTCAGTCGATGGTAGAGATCAATACGGAATTCATGTCGGTCGACCATTTCCGCAATGTTCCTGCTCGTGGCCGCGATGAGCCGAACATCGACCTTCTGTTCCTCATTGGTACCTACAGGAGCAAACGCAAATTTCTCGAGAACTCGCAATAATTTTGGTTGAATTGAGATTGGTAGATCGCCAATTTCATCCATGAACAATGTCCCCTTATCCGCTGCCAGGAAACGTCCTTGTCGTCCGTCGGAAGCGCCTGTAAAAGCTCCTTTCACAAATCCGAACAATTCAGCTTCCACGAGCGAATCAGGAAGAGCGCTGACGTTTACAGCGATGTAGGGGCCATCTTTTCGCCTCCCAAGCTCATGGATTGCAGACGCAACGAGCTCCTTACCGGTCCCTGATTCGCCGGTGATTAACACGATGCTATCCGATTCCGCAACGCGCTGGATACGCGAATAGACTTCTTGCATACGAGGGGAATGGCCAATCATCCTGCCTAATCCACTCCCATCGGCGTCCGAAGAATTGACGGCAACGTTTCGCATCGGGAGAAACCGATTCAGTAGCACCAAAAGATTGTTAGGCTGGAGCGGTTTCGTCAAGTAGTCGATGGCACCAGATTTCATTGCTTCGACCGCGGATGCTATCTCACCGTATGCGGTCATCATAATGAACGGAATCGCTGGTCGCTTCTCCTTCCAAATCTTAAGTACCTCGAGGCCCGATTCCCTTCCCAACCTTAGATCGCAAAGAACAAGGTCCGTACCGGTTTCAATAGCTGCGATTGCCTCAGCTCGACTCGACGCTGAACGCGTGGAGTAACCTTCCGATCGAAGCATTCGGCCGAGTGCATCGCGTTCACTCGCTTGATCCTCCACAATTAAGATCGTTTGTTTTGTAGACATATTTACCTGCAACTTAATCTTTCTTTAACGGAAATGAAAGCAAGAATTCCATCCCGCCAAGCTTCCAGCTTCGGCGGCACTCCACACTCCCACCAGCTGATTCCACCAGACTTTTCACGACCGCTAACCCCATCCCGACCCCATCCTCTCGGGTGCTGTAAAAAGGTTCGAAGATCTTGTCGTACTGGTCACTGGAAACGCCAGGTCCATTGTCTTGAATCGAGATGAGACAATCGACAGTTATTTTGGTTACGTTGATACAAACGTTTCCACCTTGACTCAATACCTGACGTGCGTTGTGTAGAAGATTGAGTAACACTTGCCGGAAATACTTGCGGTTTATCTCGATTTGCATATCGACCATCTCGTTACGGTACTCAACGAATATTCCATGATGTTCATGAATTTGCTTGAGGAATTGAAGCGTTGCCAGTAGCTCATCGTTGACGTTGATTTCCGGTTGTGAATCTGTGTCAACTCGTGCATAACCCAGCAATTGGCCAATGAGTTCATCAACGCGTTCGATTTCGCTAACGGACTCTTGAATGATTGCAATCGCTTCGTCTCGCCGCAATTCGGCATTTCCTCTCACGATTTTTTCCGACGTAAACAAATTCAGCCGTACGGCATTGAGTGGGTTACGTAATTCATGAGCCATTCCCACGATAAGCCGACTTAGATCAGCGAGTCGTCTCGCTTCAGCAGATTCCAGCTCTTGCTCCAATCGAATGGTTCTTGCCCCGAGTCGATAGAGCGAAATGGTGGATACAAGTACAATGGCGACAATCGAGGCGATAACGATTGACCATCCTCGTATCGCGCCCACCTGCCCATCTCGAACTCGATTTTGAAGCCATTCCAACTCGATTCCTGCATGATACAAACCTATGAGAGCCCCGTTCTTCACGACAGGCACAGACACATCGATCGCAGAAATGGAATTGGAAAGAAATGCGTCATTGACCATAAAAACTCTTGGACCGAAATCGGGTACACCTTTTGCATCCCAATGAGCCCTGGGTTGTTTTTGATGGGCCATGTCTTGTGCGTCTGTTCTCGTTCCAGCGTCTGCAATGACTGGAGATATATCCTTTTCTAATCGCCGACTATGAACGATGATATGTCCCTCCAAATCAGCAACTGCGGCATAAAGTCGATCTGGCTTGCCGACGATCGTACGCCTCCAATGATCGAACAACCAGTCCATATCCTTGTAGCTATCGAGTGACGCGCCGTCGCCTAGCTCCTTTTCAAGTCGCCCTGCAGTTCGTTCAGCATGTGAGCGAGCCTGACTGATCTCGCTCGCCATGACCGTTTGCCGTATGGAAGCCAAATCGCGAACGAGCCCCACAATTCCTATCAAAACAACCAATAACATGGCCAAGACAATAGGAATCGTGGGTACGAGTCGAAAGTACCTCGAGCGTAAAAATCGGCGAGTTATTCTCATAGCAGTAGTCTAGCGGAGCTTTGTCGTAACCGTGCTAAGTGGATGCGAAAATCAAAAACACAAGTACGTCAAATTGTCGTACCAAGAGACATTTCGTCATGGATAACTAGCGACAGACCAATCCACACTCTTCCCCAAATTGCCGAAATCGCCACCGAACCTCGCCATTGTGAATAGTACTCGTATAACGCGATTTGGTCCGAAACTTGCCTATTCATTAGGAGTCATTAACGTCGAGCACTCAAAATCAACGGATCGAAACATGCATTCATCAGCTTCCAACTCAACAATTTTGCAAATCAATCCACCAAATACCTGGCCCGAGTTTGCACGATGTGTTTCGCTGGGTATTGCGCCCTATCCAGAGCAAGCACAGCAACTGACCAGTAGTTTCCTTAAATTCCCAGATTTGAATGGGAATCTGCATGGATTGGAATTGGATCTTTTGTTCTACCCAGTTATTCGTGACGCCTATCGCAAAGGGAAATTAATCGCGTTTTTGGAATTCATGAGACTTGCGAAGAACGAATCATATTGGCATGTAGTACGCGGATGCAAGGAAACTCAGACGACGGTCATCGATGTGTTCATCAGGAAAAATTCAGCGTCAATATCTGATGCAATTCGTTTACTACCGTTGTGGATGAACCTGGAAATCGAAATCGAGGAGGCCCGTTTTAGCATTTTGAAAATCGAATCTAAGATAGTTGCATGATGCTAGCGTTTCTTTGAACAGCGTTTTGCACCGAACCTAGGACTAAATCAATCCAAATATTTTCTATTTAGACGAAAGGCGTACTTTAAGATGCTAGCCCCAAAATGCAGTCGCAATCAAGACCTCAACATCTTCACTTGGCTCATTGAATCCAACTTGCTTAACATAGAGATGATCGCTTGCATCATTTTTGTTGCGATAGGCATAGGAACGTTCGTAATGCAAGCTACGAATCCTTTCCGTGCAAGCGAGTCTTTCGTTGGCGTATTCTTCCTACCAACAACGATTGCAACAGGAAAATTCAGTGAGCAATTGTACTATGAGCCTCGCTTTGTTCCGATCGCCGTAAGACAGGACGAAAAGCGTCGCACAGCGGTACCTGTGTTACGGAAGAATTAGATGGCGAGGTCATGTTAAGTCGTTTTAGTCATACCTCAGAACCTATTTTTGCAACGAAGCGATTATGCACCCAGCCTCCTCTATTGAAAATAGTTGGTGTCAGTTCGATCGATTCCTGCGTGCCGGTGTGCCTCATGCGATGGACATCGCTCAAGGCTTGTCGCGTTCGAATTTATTGGTCCCGAGTGCACCTAGTTTTGATTTACAGGCTGTAGACTTGCTTTATTACGGCCCTGTCCATTCCGCTCATCGGCGCGGAGTTCTCGCAAGGTTTTTGAAAATAATGGAGGAGCTTCGTGGCCATGACTCATGGGAGATTCTCCGCAATTGCCGGTCTGCTCAGCTCACGATGATTGAAACATTCCAAACATCTTCTCAGAGCAACGATAGCGAATGTGTTGCTTTGCTTTGTTCGTGGATGAGTGCGAGGAGCGCGAGGATCGCAATGCAACTCGTTCCTGAGCCAACACCAGTCTTTGATTCAAACCTTGTCGCCGTACACGTCCGAGCCGCTTGATTCAGCAGGACCGAGACAAGGCGCAGTGAGCCGAATCGTTCAATACCGATTTCAAGATGACATAAATCGCAACGAAAAGAATGGCAACGGCAAAGACGCGTTGAAGAGTAGGACCTTTCAGTCGGTGGGCAATGGAACCTCCCAAGAATAGGCCTGCTAAGCTGCCCACCCCGAAGAGCCCTGCTGTTGATAGCGAGAGCTCTTTGCCTGCAATGAGATGACTCGCAGTGCCTGAGATACTCACCAGAGTAATGACAAGTAACGATGTACCGATGGCTCGCTGCATTCCCATGCAACTGAATGTGATTAAAGCTGGAACAATGATGAAACCGCCGCCGACACCAAACATGCCCGAAAGAATACCAGAGCATAGGCCTACCACTGCAAGCAACATGCCGCATTGGGAAGTCAGTCGAAGTCTTCCTTCGGGGTCGCGACGACATGTGGGACCGGCGTTATCGTCGTGAAGGATCGGTAGCTGAGCTGCGGGATCGCTGGATTTGAACCACATTCTGCCCGCGATCATGATCATCAACAACGCAAAACTTCCTAGCAGGATTGGCTCGGCGATTTGGTCTGCAAGCATCGAACCAATCGGTGCACCAATCATTCCAGCAAGGGCGAAGAGCAAACCTGTCGGGAATTCAACCATGCCTCGAACGGCTCGCTGTATGAAACCAACAAACGATGTTGCACCTACGGTTAGTAGAGACACCCCAACTGCCTCTCTAGCAGGGATTTCAAGGACGAAGACGAGTAAGGGAACAGCAAAAATTGCCCCGCCACCGCCGGTCAGTCCAAGTGAGAAACCGACCAATGTTCCTGTTAGTAATGTTAGTAACAACATTGGGTATACCAGACCGTTTCTCAAATTGCGAAGGTGCCAATCTCGCAGCTTTCCTCGACGCAAATAGGAAGACTGGATGCAACCCAAGCGTTGTAACCGCCCTTCATATTAATAACGTCATATCCGGCACGCTGTAGAACGCTGGCCGCAATTGCGGACCGTCCGCCTCCCTGACATTGCACGACAACCGGCTTCGACCTCGGTAAACTCTTGAGCTCCCGCAGAAGCCGACCTAAAAATCGATGCTCGGCACCGGCGATGTGACCGGCTTGAAACTCTGTCGAGGCTCGCACGTCGGCTAGCAATACTTCGTTTCTCTCAATCTTGCCCTGAAGTTCAGTTGGATTCGCGGTAGGATAAGATTCCGTCCGCAATCCCGAAGCCAAAACGGATGGGGCGGAGAAATACCCAGCCACATTGTCGATACCAATCGAGCGAAGTCCACGCAAGTTGTCCGTTAGTGTGTCCGCATCGGTGATCAAAACCATCGGCTGTTGGTAGTCGACAAAGAAGCCTGCCCATTGAACGAGCGCCGAAGAAGGTACATTGAGTGTCCCGGGCACGTGGGACTTCCCAAAGTCGGCCGAGGCGACCGTATCGATTACGAGTTGTTCTTTCGTGCGTTTCGGTAGTTCGCTCGGTTGGATTTCTTTCACCGTTGCAAGATTGTGCAGCAATGCAGGACCCACTTTGTTAACCCGTTTCATGACGGCAAAGTAAAAAGGAGTTTCGGGTTGATCCGCGAGTATGTAGTCAACAAACGTTTGTTCGTCATCAAATTGCAACGCCGGATTGAATAGCTTTTCATAGCCAACGGTGCTCGATGGGATCGCACCCAATCCTTTTCCACAAGCACTGCCAGCTCCGTGAGCGGGCCAGACTTGAAGATGGTCAGGCAGTTCGCGGAACTGACGCATCGAGTGGTAGAGCTGGCGAGCACCGAGCTCAGCACTACCAACTACGCCGGCTGCAGTTTCAAGCAGGTCCGGTCGACCAATCGAACCGACAAATACAAAGTCCCCAGTAAAGATCCCCATCGGGACGTTTGCGCCTCCGCCTTCGTCCGTCAGAACAAAAGAGATACTCTCGGGCGTGTGTCCAGGAGTGTGCATGACTTCCAAGCGGATCTTACCGACGTAGAAGCGATCACCATCTTTCAGGAGCTGCGATGGATGATGGTCCACAAATTGATACTTCCAATCAGCAGGCCCTTCATCCGACAGATAGAGCTTGGCACCACACTGGTCGGCCAGTTCACGCGATCCAGACACGAAGTCTGCATGAATATGGGTCTCTGCGGAACCGACGATCTTTAGCCCTTCTGCATCGGCTGCATCCAAATACTGCTCGATGCTACGACTCGGATCAATAATGATCGCTTCGCCGCTCCGTTGGCAGCCGACCATGTAGGAGGCATGTGCTAACGATTTGTCATAAAAATACTTGAGTAACATCGCGTAACCAATTTTTAATTTGCACGAGTAACGATTATTGAAGACTTTGCAGGATTGGACTTGCACCGCGGTAAATGAACCGGGTCATTTCGCGCAGCTCGAAGATTCAACTTGATTCCAAGGCATTTTGGCAATCATCATTCCCATCGCGCAGGTATCCGTTATTCCAGCAAAGGCCAAGCCTGCACCGACAAATCCCGCCAATCCAATCCAGTACGGATGGACGAAATACCCGAGGGCAGCGCCGGTGAATACGAGCAATCCAGCAGCGATCCGAACCTGGCGTTCCAGCGACATCATCTTCTTGCCTCGAACCACCGATATCCCAGCCGCTTCACAAGCCATCGTGCCACCCTCGACGTTGATGACGTTTGCAATGCCTGCGGCCTCGAATTTTTCGCAGGCTTGCTTACCTCGTGAACCTGAGCGACAAACAACATAAAGTGGCTCGGTCGCAGTCCCATTTCGAGCAGCTTGGATCGACTGAGGATTAAGTCGATCCAGAGGCTCGTTGCGCGCACCCTCGACATGGACCTCGCGAAATTCGATTGCTGTTCGAACGTCAACGACGTCGATGGACTTACCTGACTGAATTAACTTTTTGAACTCGGTAGCTGAAATGCACTTGACCATAATGACTCCATTTTAAATTCGAAGGATGGTTAGCAGCTCAATCCGCATTGGTCACGACTTACGGACTCGACACATACTCAGGGCCACGACTGAAGGTTTGGTTACAACAATTACGGCCAAATGTCAAGAAAGAACAAGAGTGGTATTCGCTTTTCCTATCGTCATTTTTCGACAGGCACATCGTCCTTTTTCTCTCCCTCCAGTGATGGAATCGAATAAGGCTTGTGAACTTCCTCCATGCCATTTTGGATGAATCGGCTCACCAGCTTTGCATGTTCCTGAACCAGCATGACAACGTACGGCGTTTCGGCATGGTATTTGACTTTCATGCCCTTCTCGGTTTCCTCGTAAGTCAACGTGTAGTCTTTGGCGTGCTTGATGAGTTCTACAAAGATCGGGTGGAATGTCATCGGCGGCAGCGGCTTGTTGTCCACCACTCGTTCTTCCATGGCAGGCACATGCTCTTTGAGCAGTGCAGCGATACTCTCATCATCCGATTCGGTAGTTGCCTCCGCTCCGTCGGGGAGATTTTTTATCGTTCGTGTAATCTTGTCTCGGTCGGCAAACATCGCATGCAACGTGGTCATATCCCCTCGCATTCCGCCCATTGCTCCCGGTCCGCCATCCATGCCACCAGGACCTTTCCCCATTCCCATTCCCATCCCTCTACCCATTCCCCTGCCCATTCCCCTGCCCATTCCAGAACCTTGTCCCGGTCCACCGTCTCGATGTTCGTGCTCCACTTCTGAGTTTGCGATGCTCTCCCCAGCAACGATGGCAGACTCTACAACGGGTGGTTTGGATTCGCTTTCAGCGGGTTTAGACTCTGATGGCGTCGACTGCGACAGTTCGGTATTTGCCTTAGTACTTGAATGGTCTTCCGATTGCGGTTGGCATCCGACGGCAGAAACAACCACAATGGCAGCCAAGCACGGGAAAGAAACTTTCGCCATCTGACATGCTCCTAAATCCAAAAGTGACAGACAATCTAGGTAGTGCGGTTTGAGTGGCATGTTTATTCTCGTCTAAGTGTTCAGGGAGTAGCTTGGGACCATTGTCCCGAGCGGGCCGGAATTGGAGGATTTTACGATGGGACAATGGTCCCTTCCTGCGGGACTTCTCCTTCTATCGATTGCTTGATAAGAGGGTTGAACCACGAACGAACGTTTGGTTACAACGAGTTTCCAAAAAATGATGGAAATTAGCTTGGGAACAACGTAGCTTGGGACCATTGTCCCGAGCGGGTTGGAATTGGGGGATTTTAGGAGGGGACAATGGCCCCTTCCTACGTCCACGAATTTCGATTTGGTTACAATGATTCCAGCTTGAACGACCAAAACGGGAATTCATTCTCAAATCATCAGTGAACGAATTGGAATATCCATGGAGAGCCAAACCCTAGAAAAACCGACCGATCTCGATCTGCTGAGACTCGCGAAAACGGGTGATTTCAGCGCTTTCCAGCAGTTGATGCGAGAACTGCAGCCGAGAGTCTACGGGCTCGCGTTCCGAATTTTGAGGCAGGCTCAAGATGCTGAGGATGCGACTCAGCAGGCCTTTTTAGCTTTGATCGAGCACATAGAAGACTTCCGTGAGGAATCCTCGGTGGCTACGTGGGTGATGAAGATTGCCAGCAATCACGCACTCAAGATTCTACGAAAGAAGCGAGGGCTCCGCATGGTTTC
Organism: Pirellula staleyi DSM 6068; assembly: GCA_945875845.1. Classification (GTDB taxonomy): domain Bacteria; phylum Planctomycetota; class Planctomycetia; order Pirellulales; family Pirellulaceae; genus JBKCUI01. The sequence continues at coordinate 137,978 of CAMCMB010000003.1, read as the reverse complement.
GATGTCGGAAATGAGTTCTGGCGATAGCTACGTAGACATGCCACATCCCGAGTTTATTGCCCCTTGGAGTGAACCTCCAGATGAAATCGCTCAGCGGGCGGAGGTACAGCAAGAGATCGATAACGCATTGCTTGAACTCGATGAAAAATATCGACTGGTATTCGTCTTGCGCGACGTCGAAGGGCTGTCTGTTCGTGAAACTGCCGAGGTAATGGAACTGACCGAATCGACTGTCAAGGTGCGGTTGCTGCGTGCTCGACTTGCACTTCGCGAGCGATTGACCAAAAAATTCGGTGACTCTTCCCAGGTGATGATCCCTGACCATAAACATTCGTAAATTCCTGTAACCTTTTCTCTATTCCTGGATCAGTTACCTTACGCAATGTTTGCGAGGAAGCCGAAATGACCTGCGAAGAACTACTGAAAGCGCTCAATGACTACGTGGATGGTGCGCAACTAACCGAGATTTGCGAGGAATTTTCCGAGCATCTTGCGGGCTGTAACCCTTGCCAAGTCGTCGTCGATAACATTCGGCAAACCATTTCTCTCTATCGCGCTGGTAAGCCCTATGAGATGCCTCAAGGATTCCAAGAACGATTGCAGAGCGCTTTGCAAGCGCGTTGGGAACAAAAGTTTGGGCGAAGTGACGGTCAGTCTGAGAACAGGTTTTCAGCAAATGAAACCGGATCTTCAAAATGACGCTCAATTGTTGGTTGTAGGTTGGGACCAATGTCCCAAAGTGGATTTCGATGACTAGGAATTCGTGACGGTCGGGACGATGGTCCCAACCTACCTTTTACTTTTGCCGGCTACGACTTCATGAACGAATTGAATCGATATTTGAGGCTGTTGGTATTCGTACCAATTGCGATTGTGTTTCAAGGGGAATGGCCGACTCGCGGCCAGGAGCCTCGCACTCGCGAGCTGCCCGAAGGAAGACTAGGTGAAATAATTCGATTGGGTGAAGCGATTGTCGAGAAAACAACTTCGCATTCGCTCTCGAAGCCATTTGTAGGCAACGCACTTAACTGCACAAGCTGCCATCTTAAGAACGGAACTCACCCGACCGCAGGCACGTTTCTCGCGAGTGCGACCGCATATCCTGCTTGGTCGAAACGCGAAGGTCGAGTAATCACCCTAGAAGATCGCGTTCTGAATTGCTTTATGCGAAGCTGCAACGGAACTCGACCGCCGGGCGGCAGTGAAGTCTCAGTGGCTGTAACTACCTATATCACATGGCTGTCCCAAGGTCTGCCTATGCAGATGAATGAAAAGCGACCGATTGGTCCAAACGGAATCATTCCATTGCAAGTCCCAGTTACCAAAGCAGACAAGGAACGAGGGCAAGCACTATTTGTCTCTCGATGTGCAGAGTGCCATAAAGCCGATGGTCAAGGCGATCGCGACAATCCTCCCGTCTGGGGCGAGCGATCCTATAACGATGGCGCAGGCTTGGCTTCCATTGAAAATCTGGCTGCATGGATGAAGGTCGCAATGCCGCTCGATGACGCCGACCTTTCCGATCAGGAAGCTATGGATATCGCCGCGTTTGTGAATTCTCACCCTCGTTCTCACTTCGATTTGAGGGAGCATTTGCCGCCTGCTGCGAGACTCGGCGAATACAACGGGGAAATCAAATAAGCCACTCAGTGAGGGCGTGGCAAGAGCGTCCCGCTCGTGATTCCATGGGCGAGACGCCTCATGTTTACCCTCACCTTTTAATTTCGCTACCCTCGTACGGTACTCCGAAGTTCCGTGCGAGAGGGAGTGAGTATTCTTGTTGCGAAGTGTTCTTATTCTTCGGGGGTTTCGGCAATCAATCGCTGCATCGCGGCCACTTTGCTACCCACGAAAAGGACATTGGAAATATCGATTTGTTCTCGCGTCGCCCCCGAGGTTCGGATTTGCATGTCACCGGATCCAAGCCCCAGTAGCCAATGGCGAAACAGATTGTCTTGATGCTTTTCAAGCGACATGCCTTGCGTGTTGAAGCTCTTCGAGCCAGATCCGAATAGCGACGCTTTGGTGAGCTGTCCCGGTTCGACCTGCCAATAGCTTGTTCGATCGAATCCAAACACAACGATGGCCCACATGACAGACAGCAGTACGGAAAACCACAAGTAAGCTCCTTCGTCGAGAAAGATCTTGTGACTCAAGAACCAACCCGAGAATCTTTCCCATACATTGAAGTAGAGCATCAGCACAAAACTAAGGACAAACGCCATGATCACCATTCCGGATGCCAAACCGCGTACCGAATAGTTGGTAACGAGGATCACAATGAAAAGCACGCCAAAAAAGATCAACCCTAGGTTGCTACTGTCATGGATGAATACCTTGGATGCCCCAACCTCGACTTCTTTTCCTTGAAAATGACTCAAGAAAGCCATGATGTATCCGACCACCCAAACAGGCCACCAATACAGCAGTGCGGAATGGCTATAGATCCGCAATTTGCTAGTACTACGTGTTTTGCCTTCGTACTTAGATGGACGCGATGACGAATCGGATGTGGCAGGAGTGGAACTGCTCATGACAAACTTTCTGATGGGAATCCAACAACTCGGGCCAAAATGAGTTCATTTGCCCAATAAGGAAACAACATTGTAACCTCGATTCGAAATCAGCGAGCGTTTCTTGGCTTTCGCTAATTGGAGCGTTCGTCGCGTCCGTCGCGTCCAACAAATGTCGGGTGGGCGATTGCATCGACGGAATCACCCGAATAGATACTCCGTCCACCATCGACGTTGAGGCAAACACCTGTGATGAACTCGTGCGACGCCAAGAAATAGGCCGCTTGGGCGACGTGCTCCGGTTTGCCATGTTTTTTGAGCAAGCACTGCTGCAGAATCAGGTTCGCTTTTTCCTCGGTGATCGACGGGTCGAGCATGACTGGGCCAGGAAGAATTGCGTTGACTCGAATGGCTGGATTGCGAGTCGCCAATTCCACCGCAAGCGATCGCGTGAGCGTTTCAATACTTCCCTTGCCCGCAAAGTAAGCCGCGAAGTCCCTGTAAGGGCGATGAACAGCCCAATCGCCAATCAAAAGGATTGCCCCTCCGGATTCCTGCTTGACCATCTGCAATCCAGCCGCTTGACTGCAAAGAAACGTTCCAAGCGTGTTGACTTCGAATTGGTGCTGAACATCTTGGACCGTCGTTTCTTCCAGGCTCTTCCAATCCCAAATTGCCGCGGAATTGACCAAAACATCCAGCCTGCCGAACTCGTGAACAATGCGTTGTACCGACGTTGCGGCAAATTTTGGCGCCTCGACCGCACCTTGAACGATCATCGTTTCGGTCCCCATGTTATTGAGTTCCGCAGCGAATTGCTCTGCTTGGTTCAATGATTTGTACGCGTGAAGAACGATTCGGTAGCCATTTTTTGCGAAGTGTTGGGCGATCGAGCGGCCAACTCGAACTGGACCGCTGCCCGTGATCCAGGCCACAGGTTTTGAGGCGAACGCTGGGTTTTTGGTCGTCATACTTAGAAAGAGGCTCGTCAATCGGCAAAAAAGTTTCGTTTCGAACGGGCTTTCAACTGGACTGCCCAGGCTTCCACGCGCAAGTTAGAATGAGCGTGTATACTTTCCTTGAATTCGTGTATTGTGTGAATTCTACCAAAAACCGCCTCTTCGGGAGGCGGTGTTGTAAGCTGTCCCGTTGAGGAGCCCGTAGTGAGGCAAGCACTGATAAGCGATATTCACGGTAATTTGGAAGCACTCCAAGCTGTCTTGGCGGATGTTGCCACCCAAAACGTCGATGAAATCTTGTGCTTGGGCGATATCGTCGGCTACGGTCCAAACCCTTGCGAATGTCTTGATCTGGTCATGAAGAAAACGGCCCTCACCATTATGGGCAACCACGATCAAGCGGCTCTTTTCGACCCAGAAGGCTTTAATCCGGTTGCTCTGAGAGCGATCTATTGGACCCGTGATCGCCTGGACGCCGGGCAGTTGGCAACGGTCAACAAGCGATGGGATTACCTCAGCGAGCTGCCAAAACTGCATCATCAGGACAAATTCATGTTCGTCCATGGCTCGCCCCGTGACCCTACGAACGAATATGTCTTTCCGGAAACGATCTACGACAAGAATAAAATGGAGAGCATCTTCACGCGTGTGACGCAGTATTGCTTTCAAGGCCATACTCACATGCCCGGGGTATTTACGCCTGATCTCGAGTTCATCAAGCCGTCCCAATGCGATGGCGTATTTCCGCTGGGCAAGGAAAAACTGATGGTCAACGTGGGAAGCGTTGGTCAACCCCGCGATGAAAACAACCGAGCCTGTTACGTCATCATCGACCATGAAGCCCGCAAACTATTTTTTCGGCGGGTCGAGTACGATTTTGAAGCGACTTGCAAAAAAATTTACGGAATCAACGAACTCGATAACATGCTGGGCGATCGATTGCGGACCGGCCGCTGATGTGAGTCTCGCATTGGAAGGCTTAGCCATGGCATCGTTTTTAATCTTCCGCTTGATAACTACTCCATTTTTTACTTGACCCGAATTTCAGAAACAACTCACTGTGCGCACGGCAATCGTCAGCGATATTCATGGCAACCTAGAAGCACTGCAAGCTGTCCTGAAAGACATCGAGTCCCAACAGTGCGAGAGAGTGGTTTGTCTCGGTGACGTAGTGGGTTATGGTCCCAATCCGTGCGAGTGTTTGGATATCGTCTCGACGCTGGATGCATGTGTTCTGGGAAACCATGACTATGGAGCGCTCATCGATCCAGAAGGATTCAGTTCCGCTGCCGAACAAGCTATCTTTTGGACCCGAAAACAACTTGAGTGCAATACCCATCCTGCGGCTGCCCAACGCAGGCTCGAATATCTAGCACGATTGCCTAGGACGATTTCAGAAGGCAATATCATGTTCGTTCATGGGTCGGTTCGAAACCCTTTGAACGAATACGTTTTCCCTGAAGATGTTTTTAACCGTCGCAAGATGGAAAAACTCTTTTCGATGATTCAAGGTTACACATTCCAGGGTCATACCCACGCTCCCGGGGTTTTTTCAACCAACATGCAATTCGTACGCCCTGACGAAATCGGATACGAGACGGTATTGCCAGAGGATAAAGCCATGGTCAATGTCGGCAGTGTAGGCCAACCGCGTGACGGCGATTGGAGAAGCTGCTATCTGGTTCTCGATTTTCCACATATCGCATTTCGCCGCGTCGAATACGATATCGATACGACCGTCGACAAGATCTATGCGATCGAAGAGCTCGACAACTTCTTGGGTGAACGGCTTCGCGAAGGTCGTTAGTCATGGTGATCGAAGGTATCATCACGACCGAAAACAGCGATGGCTCGATGCATATTGCGCCGATCGGCCCACACGTCAACTCGGATCTAACCGATTGGGTGCTAAAGCCATTCCAAACATCGGCTACATTTTCGAATCTGAGAAAATCGAATCGATGCGTCTTTCACGTCATCGATCATTCGTTGCTGATGGCTGCGGCAGTTCTCGGACTGTGCAATGAGCCAAGTCCAACGCATCAGCCATCCGAAATCCCTATGAAATTGAGGGGGCAGATCCAAAATTTGATTCGGGCGGAGTTCGACCCGGCGATCGGTTGGGTGCTGGAATCCAGTTGCCGCGTCTTTGCCTTGAGCATTCAGTACTGGGATGTATCTCAACCCAGAGCGAACGCAATCTGTACGCTGACGAAGCAATGCGACAGGCGACCATGTTGGGGCTGGAACCGCGCTTCCCACAGCATCTTGGAACTTTCGATTTTAGCGAGTCGAGTTCACATGCTTGAGCGAAGTGTCATTGACGACGAGCTAGCCAGGCACAAGATCATCATCGAAAAAACGGCCGGTCCCAACGAACAGGATGCGTGGGAATTGCTCAATGCTCAACTTGCAATTTCTAAATCGCCCTCCAATGGAAAGCTTGGTTGATACGCGAGTGCGGCAAAACGGAAACCGACTGAATTCGAACGAGCACCCTCACGCACCTTGCCATTTTTCCTAGCCACAAAAAATCACAAAAGCCACAAACCGGATGATCTGTTGAATCGAACTTTCAAACTTTTTTTGTGGACTTTGTGCCTTTTCGTGGCTAGCGGCAGGATTGCAACGTCCCAGTTCGTTAGTTGATCTTGGTTTAGAGGGCAGGTCGACTTGACCACTCCTCTCTTGCCCCTCAATCTGTGGGCCTGTGGGGTCAGACCCTGTTTACTGTTTTCGAAGCAATTCATCGATCCGCTCCAGGTCTTTCTTTTTTGACTTAGATCCGGAAATCGCGTTTTGGGCGCGGCGAATCAAATTGCTGACGCTGTCAGGATGCGATAGTCCAAACGCTGTTGCAAGCTCCCGAAGCGTTGCTGTCGTGCGACGATGGGCAAGGTAGGCCGCCAAATCTCGCCCGGGAGCTTTTGACCGTTTCGACTGGTAGCACTCCGGCGATGCCTTGAAATACGCAGCGACTGCGGTAATCACCTCATTTGCATCAAGGCTCGTCAGACGTCGCGCTTTCGGTGTCTGGTCGATGTGTTGGGGTTTCGTTATTAGCTTCTTGACTTTTTTGTCAATCTGTGGGTCTGTGGGGTCAGACCCTGTTTACTGTTTTTGAAGCAATTCATCGATCCGCTCCAGGTCTTTCTTTTTTGACTTAGATCCGGAAATCGCGTTTTGGGCGCGGCGGATCAAATTGCTGACGCTGTCAGGATGCGATAGTCCAAACGCTGTTGCAAGCTCCCGAAGCGTTGCTGTCGTGCGACGATGGGCAAGGTAGGCCGCCAAATCTCGCCCGGGAGCTGTTGACCGTTTCGACTGGTAGCTCTCCGGCGATGCCTTGAAATACACAGCGACTGCGGTAATCACCTCATTTGCATCAAGGCTCGTCAGACGTCGCGCTTTCGGTGTCTGGTCGATGTGTTGAGGTTTCGCCATCAGCTTCTTGACTTTTTTGAGGAAGGTGTCGCTTCCCAAAAGCCAACCTTCCAGTGCGTTGTCCAATGGATTGCTAGGCGGCGTCTCCAGGCCCGATTCAACAAAACGGCGATAAGCTAACCCGGAGTCTTTTCCGCCCATTTCGCCTTGCCAAGCCGCTAGTACACATTCGTATTCAATCCAGTCGACTCGAGCCGATTTCCTACAGTAACCTGGATAGCTGGACCATGCCCACGAACTGGGATGGTCAACCAATGGTTTCTTGCCTCGCACCGGGTTCAAATGGACATAGCGGCTTAATGTCCAAAAGTAGCTCTCATCCTCAACCAACTCCGCCTTGAATCGTCCCTGGAACAAGTGCCCCGTCCGCTGATGTCTTTTGGCATACCAATTCGCGTATCCGCTCAGTAAGTACTGCATTCCAACGGACAAGTTGGGTTTGGGGGTCCTAACAAAGAGATGGATATGATTAGGCATCCAAACAAAGGCGAAAACCTGCCAACCGGTACGAGCGATTGTCTTAGCCAATCCATCGGTCATTCGTTGGTAGTCTACATCGGCATGAAAGATTTTTTGGCGACCGTTTCCACGTGCCATCACATGATAAATCGCGTTCGGAAATTCGATTCGTAAAGGTCTAGCCATACGGGTACTTTACCATGCGACGAACTGGCTGTAAACAGAAAACAGGGTCTGACCCTAGTGAACTATAGGGTGTAAACAGAAAACAGGGTCTGACCCTAGTGACTAGTGAACTATAGCTAGTGAACTATAGCGGTTCGGCACATTTCCGTGTAGAACTCGCGTTTTAGCGGGTCTTCGATGAAAATAAACTTCCGGAAATGGGACCAGCTCAATTTCGTGCACAGTGTGTACACAATTTGTTCGTCGGGAAAATTCTCCGCAGCGCGGAGACAATGTCGCAATTGCTCAGGACTCCATCCTTTGCCGTACTTTGTGGTCAATTCGGCGGACATGCATGACAATACTGACGAAATTGCTGTTCGCTCAAGAGGACGTGCATACTACTTTTGTCGACTGTGTCCTACGCAACCGCTTCATGGCGAAACAATATTTCGCCCTTTCCGAGCGATACAAAATCGCCGTGATAAAGGTCAAACTCCGATCGCATTAAGGCTTCGTCCATTGTAAACCCTTTGCCCTTGAGTTCTCGCAGCATCAACTTTACGGTTTGAGGCTGGTACGTGGTGGCGTAGCGAAAACTGGGGAGCAACTGGGGCGGGTTAGGTCCAAACAGGGCCAGCGTTCCGCGACGCATTCCTGCTCCAGGTCGGATGCCGCATTCCCCAAAAACCACGACCGTACCGGCGATCATGTTGAATCCGATCATATCGCCCGCCGCACCCCCAATCGCGATCAAACCGCGACGCATGGTCAAACCGATTTCATTGCCAGCGTTTCCGTCGACAAGGATCGTGCCTCCGGTCATTCCCTTGGACGATCCACGATAAGCAGCACCGGTCAAGTGTCCGGCATTTCCCTTGATGTGGATCAGCCCCTTGTGCATCTCAGCACCCACCCAACCACCGGCATTGCCCTCCACAACAATTTCGCCTCCCCGCATTTGGCTCCCGACATGGCGACCGGCTGGCCCATGGATGCGTACTGAACCGCTCGTCATATGCGCACCGATCCAGTGGACACCCGAAAGATTTCCTTCGAATTCCATTCGTTTATCGCTTGGATCGCCCGATATTTTGAACATCTCGGCGATCGGGATTTTGCGATTGCCATGAAAAATTTCAAAGCGTTCAATCTCCGCAATCGACTTGTCGCATACCCAATCGGTAGTAAACCCTTCGATTTCAACAGGGACGGACGTTTGTGCATGGTAGGACAGCGTGATCGCCATACGTTAAAATGACCTTTTGCCTTGCTAAAAACAGTTACTGGGATTTTGGGATCGATATGAACAAGGGAGCAATTATACTCTGTGGCGGCAAGTCAAGTCGCATGGGACGCGATAAAGCGACGTTGCCATTCGGTCCTGAATTAATGCTGCAACGCGTTGTGCGAATTGTCAGCCAAGTCGTCGAACTTACCTCCATTGTCGTTGTGGCAGCTCCAGAACAGATTCTACCGGAGCTGCCAGCCACCATTATCGTGACCAGGGATGATCGCCCCGAGCGTGGACCTTTGGAAGGCCTCGCAGCGGGACTTCGTTCGATGCCGACGTGTGTGGATGCAGTCTATGCGACGAGCTGCGATGTCCCTCGCATGATTCCGGAATTCGTGGAATGGATGTTTTCAAGTCTGGGTGAGTGCGATATCGCCGTCCCGTATGACGGACAATATCATCACCCCTTGGCCGCAGTCTATCGTCCAAACGTACTGGCAGTCGTGGAGGCGTTGCTGGCATCCGATCGGCTTCGTCCCCGATTTCTGTTTGATGAGGTGCGGACAGCAGAGATCTCGGTCGAAGTGCTTCGTCGCGTAGACCCGAATCTATCGACTTTATTGAACCTCAATCGTCCTGAGGACTATCAAGCAGCATTGGTCGAAGAAGGTTTTATCTGACTAAGAATCATTCCGCCTGCCGAACCAGCGTCGTGGGAAATCCACGGGAAATCCACGGGAATCGAACTCACGGGGAATCGAAAACCATGGGAGGGCGAGGCCACCGCTCTAAACATCTTTGCAATGTCGAATGCATTGGAAACCAATGGGAGGGCGAGGCTCCTGCCGAGCTTACGACGCAATGGTTCGGCAGGAGCCTCACCTTCCCAGGCAAGGAATGGATTGGGCAAAGTCGAGGAGAAGATTTTTAGAGGGGTGGACTCACCCTTTCATTGATGGTAACTCACTACAGTTGTTGGACTAAATTCTCGATTGGGTTTTTGGGTTCGATAACGATTCCCTTGAGAACGGACAAGTTTGGCCGGACGGGCCAACGGTCACGAGAATCCGTGGATGCCGAGACATTGTCACCTAACAGCACAATTCCATCCTCTGCATCCCACTCTTGCGTAGGAGAGTCCAATTTGCCACGGTAGAAAATGTCACGAAAGACCAGCACATTTTCCAAACGCACGACTCCTGACTTGCATTCTATTCCGACAACCGGTCGGCCGTTCCATTCCATCGCTTCGACGACCGCATCATGCGTTTCGAGCGGTATTCGCATCCATTCCGTGGTGGGCGTTCCGACCAACAGGAAACCGTCCACCATAACCACCACAATCCAATCGAAAGCTGTGCCGGCCGATTTCAATGGGACGTCTGTTTTCTTGCCGCTCGATTCAATCGCTATGCCTTCTGGGCCTGAAGTGATTGCAACCAATTGGCTTCGAGAAGCGGAATGGAGAGTGCATTCGATGGTCCAATGTTGCATTGGGTCAGTGCCGGCCAATTGAACAGCGATACCAAAGTCTTCGACTGGAATGAGTCGATGGGAATCATGTGCATTGCGACTTAGCCGGTTATCGATGTAGCTTTCGGAACTCGTTTGAAAAAGGAACACTCTTTCGTCAAGTGAACTTGCATCTAGTTTGACTTTCATGGAGGAACGTTCGCGTCCTCCGACCAAAATCGCTTGCGACAATGTCTCGTTCATTGTCTTGCAATAGCGTTGGCCATCAACCCACAGATCACCGTTCTCGATCGCAATTCGCTCGCCGGGAAAGCCAACGATTCGTTTAATCTCTCTCTGGGAGTTCGACGTTTCCTGAAACACGACCACGTCTCCACGCTTTGCGCCAGATCCATGAACATTCCCTGCCGCGATATCCTGAGCTCGGAGCGAGCGAAACATTCTTGTCGGGCCGTACCGGACTATCTCGCCCGGTCGCGTTTGAACTCCCAGTTTTAGGATTTCAGACATATCGACACCTGAGGCAGAGTCCGTTTTGCCACAAGACTGACACCGGAACGGCTTGACTGATTCACAAGTGTCCAGAGTGAATTGCTGTTCCAAAGAGCAGATGGGACATGTCCAGATAACCCGAGGACCTTTCAAATGGGGTTCCATGGAGCTGCCTTCAACAATTCCATGTCGAAGGACATATCCTTGACGCATCACCAAGAGTCCAGCAAGAATGATTCCGAGGAATAGCAATACCATCAGGCTCGCGGCCCAATACAAGAACCATCGACTCGGCTTGGATCGCAATTCTATCGTCATGGCTGACCGATTCGGTAGACTCCCTGCTCGGCACGAATGATCAAGTCGTTATCGATAACGGCATACGATGCAAATATTCGGCCTGGCAATGAGTTGCGCGCGATCTCCTCGAGTTCTTCCCCAAGTTTCATAACCAAGGCTTCACCCGATTCGCTTTGAAAGTAGACTGTGTTGCCTGTTAGCAATGGGGAAGCTGAAAAATTACCTCCCAATCTCTTTCGCCAAATCTCCATGCCGGTCTCAATGTCCACACTGGTCGCAATACCGCCGTCACTGGCCATGACAACTTGATTTTCAAAGCAAATCAAGGAAGGGGTTTGCGGGACGCTCGTGCCAAACGACCATTTCAAATGCGTCTCCGTAACATCGCCACTACCTGTTGGATCGATAGCTAAGACCTTCGTCTTGCCGAAACCAGTGCAGATCAAAAGTACGCCTTTATAGAATAGTGGTCGAGGTACAACGGAGAATCCATCGTAGCGAAGAAACCAAAGTACGCTTCCGTCGGCGGGAGAGAGAGACTGGACGATGTTTGTACCTTGAGACACGATCTGTTTTATGCCGTTCACCGAGATCAATTGGGGAGTACAAAAAGAGAATGGTTTCTCGGCAGGGGTATTTCGAAACGTTTTCCAAGCTTCTTTGCCAGTTAACGCGTCCAAGGCGAGCGTGTAAGGAGTTTCGCCACCATCGCAAGTAAGAACGAGTTTACCATCCACCAAAATGGGTGAACCGCCATTACCATGCGTGGGTGGGAATGCATGGTCACGATTCTCCCAAATCTTATTCCCATCGAGGTCGGTACAAGCGGTCCCTTGGTGCCCAAAATGAACATAGATTCGGTTGAGTTCAACCACGGGCGTCGGACTGGCATGCGAATTTTTGTTATGAATCTTCGGAGCATCTTTGGGTTGTTCAAAAATTACCTTGCTGAAAATCTCATTGCCATCTTTGGCGCTGAGGCAAACGAGATTCAATCGCTGGCGCCCCTGGAGTTCACCGCTTTCCGATGGGGATTCTTCCGCATTGATCGACGAAGTAAAGTAGATTCTTTCACCGACAATGACGGGCGACGACCAGCCGAGGCCCTTGGTTTTTGCAAACCAACGGACGTTTTCCGATTCACTCCACTTCGATGGAAGTTTTCCTGAGGAGATTTGTCCATTCTGAAGCGGCCCGCGAAATTCCGGCCAATCCGCGTATGAAATGTTGCAAGCCGAAATGGCGGTCTGTAGAAGAACCGCACAAAGTGGAACGGTGTAGTTACGGTGCATATTTGAAAACGATCGAAAATGGGGGAAATAGGGCGGGAAACCATTATGGGTCTTATCTTACCCAGAAGCAACGTCGTGAAAACCTAAGCTGGACAATGAGCATTATTTTTTACCACAGAGACACAGAGACATAGAAAAGTATTTTCTGCCCGATCAAGATCGTCAGCATTCCCGCTGTGTCTTGGCGCCTCCGGGTGATACCTTCCCATCGCAGCTGTGAAAAAATGCTTGGGTCATCACCGGGTGATTTAAATTCCACAGGCTGGAAGCCTATGCCACCATCGCAGCTGTGAAAAATGCTTGGGTCATCACCGGAGGGCTCGCGCCCTGCCGCTATCATTGGGTGGCGGAACGGCGGGAGCCGTCCGGTGAGTCAAACAGGATAAATTTACCGCCTGGGAGCGCCCCCATCTTGAGTCCTCCAAAGATTCCAATGGGATTCCAGCCATTTCGCGTCCGGTGCTTCACTGGTCACAAGGAATCGATAACGAGCATGATAGGGATTGGATTTGTCGATCACGAATTCGCCATCCACACACGGCGAAAAGCAAAAATAGGGTTTCGTCGGGTGTAGTCGCGACGCCTGAGGTGATCGGAAGTTCTGTGGGTGGTCGAACACGATAATGCTCGCGGACTTACCATTCAACTGTCCACTTAGAGCAACCCACTTGGCATGCGCATGGTTTCCCGCGATACGGTCCTGTCCTAAACTATTCAGAAAGAAACAGGTTTCATTGGGTGGTCTGCTGGGTGGGCTGTTTGAGGACCCGCGATCGCTGTCATTGGCCAGCAACCAACTCGTCGGACCACGCACCGCCACCCCTCCATAATGATACTTTTCAACCAACAGCGGCAAGTCGGTGATTGCTTGCTGCGTCGTTTCGAGATCAAAGCAGTTATAGGTCCCGTCCGTTGGTTGTACGGTCAACTTCCAACGTTCACGCAGCACATCCACCGGTGGATTGGACGCGACGCGATGCAGCAAATCCACTTCGAAGCCAGCTGAACTATCCGTCTGAAACGTAGCGACAACACGTTCGTGCAACGCATAGCCGGTTCGTCCCGCAAGATTCCAAAAATCAACTTCTTTCCCCGCATATTTGGTTTTTACCCAAGCTGAAAAAACGCCATGTTGATGGGGATGATCGGCGGGAAATGCGGCCGTGACGACTTCGCCATTGGGCGCAAAGACCGGATGAACAAAACCACTCCGCTCGTAAATCGCATCGATACCTTTCGGCGCGGAAGGTGAGACTTTGTTATAAACCAAAATCGCGCGATCGCCGTCCTTGACCGTCAGCGTTGCCTCTGTTTGTTCGACTCGGAGCTTCCGAGTGACTCGACGCGATCGATGCACGGCAATGAAACGATCCATCATGGAGGCGACTTCGTCTCCTGCTTGATTCATTTGACTGGCGATCGAATCGTGGGTTCGATCCTCAAACTGATAAGCTTGAATATCTTTGTTTCCGGCTTCCCGCATCGCAGCCACAAAGTACTGATTCTCTTCGGCTCGAGTCGGTAAATCTTTGCTGCCCCAAACGGCAAGAATGGGAGGGACTTGATCATCGACGTGCCAAGTAGGTGCAGCCGAATCGATCATCGGTTGAGTCTTCGGAATCCCCCTCTCTTTTCGAATCGTGTAGTGTGTGAACATCTGGCCTGAGACGGGTAGGTATCCCGCGAAGTCTTGCGGTGCTGCATTGTATTTCAGTAGATATTCTGGCGCGACGGCCAACATCGTAGTCAAATAAGCGCCGGCAGAATGTCCGGAAACAAACACCCGAGTTGCATCGCCCCCCTTGTTTGCTATTTCCTGGCGGATGCGGACGACAGCCGCCGCTGCGTCATCGATGTAAGCTGGGTAGGTAACCTTGGGACTGAGCCGATAATTGACCGACGCCACCGCCATCCCGGCTTTCGTGAAATGATTGATGACGCTTTCGGCGATCGTGTTTACTTTATCGCCGCTTTCGAGTCCCCCGCCGTGAAACCAAATCAATGTCGCGAAATCAGTCTTGCCACTCGGTACCACCAAATCGAACGTGCAACGCTCACGCTCGTATTCGTTGCTCGCTTCGGGTTTATACGAAATGTTTCGTATTGTCTCAACGTTTTGCCCAAATAAGACGTTCGAAAAAAACGCAACAAATAGGCACGACCAGCGTACGACGGACATGAGCCTTCTCCAAATTACCGCGATTACCACGATTACCGCGACCAACAAAGGGATTGCCAACAAAGGGATTGCCAACAATATGGTAACATGTCCTCAGGCTGGTGCGGCTCAACATTGTCGAAACTAAAATTGACCTCGACAGCCTCCGCTTTCGAATCGTCCTGACTCCTAACTACTTCCAATTAGGATCGCCAAAGTAATGACTACGTGGGTACTCTTTGGACTTGTTGTGTTGGGAGTGGTTGTCATCGTGTTGACGGTGGTCGTCATCGGGATCGTTGTGGTCATGGTGTCCAAACTCACGCTCCGCTCGATGAATGGCCCACTTGAGGCTCGGATCGCCTCGCAATACGGACCTGCAGAATTCCTCATGAAAGACCTGTGCGCAAATAGTTTCGGACAGGAGTCTCTCGGCGTCTGGCAGATACGCGGCAACGGCGGCCTGGTGCTGACTGGGAAGGGATTGCATTTCTTCCTGTTTCTGCCAAAGCGAGACCTGCTGATCCCTCTGGATACGATCACTGAAATCACCTTCACCAAGTGCCATTTGGGAAAGGCGACCAGCTATAACCTGCTGAAGGTGCGATTTGCCGTGGATGGCAAGTCCGACTCGATCGCTTGGTACGTAAGCGATCCGCATGCGTGGAAAGATCGGATCGAAGAGGCAAAGGGTGAGGGTGAAAAAAGGGTTCGGCCCAATGGCGTTGTTACATAATGTTAACCGCTGCAGAAACACGTGCGTGGGTCGTTCGGATTGCAATCTGGGATGGGGCACTCCCCGCGATCATTTGGTTGGCTCCTATCCTTGTGCAAGGGTTGATTCCAAACCGGCGTGGCCCAGTCGAGATCATCGCCGTCGTTCTACCCATCCTCGCATTTTTTATACGATTCCATGTTGGCAGACGGTTCGTATCCGCGAACCAATGTGGCGTCGCAGTACGCAGATTCCAGTATGTTGCCCTTTGTATAGGCGCCTTGATTCTCGTGCTTGTAGACGCAGTGATGATCTTAACGATCCTAATGCCCAAGGGGGCTGCTTTCGCTTCCTTGGGTGACATCCTCGTATGGGTCATTTTGGTTTCGACATACCTTTTGGCTATGTCGATTGCCATGTACCCCGGTTGTCATCGTGTTTAGTCTAGGCGACGCCTAAGCCTTGGTTTTGGCGTGTTGCTTTCCCCAGATCGCCGCGCCCATTGCACCGGAATCATCGCCCAGTTTTGCTATCTTGATTTCGTACAAGTCGCTATAGCACGCAAGCACGTTATTCTTTGCGATTTGCGTGACTTCTTCGAGATAGATTTCGTGTAACGCTTCGACTAGACCTCCACCGAGTAAGATGATTTCGGGGCACAACATATGAACTAAATTGACAACGGCATATCCGACGGTTTGGGCTGATTGACGCACCACTTTTTCGACGGACTTGTCCCCCTCGCGAATGGCAGCCGCGAGCACCTTGCTCCGCATCTGTGCAATGTCGGTTCCGACAGCTCGCAACAGACTCGGCGCCTCACCGCGAAAAGCAAGTTTGGCGCATTCCGCCGCGATCGCCAAACGGCTAGCTTCGCTTTCTAACGTACCGGTCATTTCAGTTCCGCTGCTTCGACTCGACGTAGCAATCTTGGTATGACCTATCTCCATGGCGGATGAGCGATTTCCACGAAGGATCTTTCCTTCGTAAACGAATCCACCACCAATTCCCGTTCCTGGGAAAATACCGGCAACGCTTCGAGCTCCGACGGCGACTCCGAGTGAATACTCTCCGAAGACTCCCGCATCGACGTCATTTAGTACAGAGACTGGACATTCCAATTCGTCTTCTAGCATCGCGCCCAGGGCAACGTTTTTCCAACCCAAGTTTACGGCGACATTCACAACACCGTTGTCCATGTCGACCGGGCCTGGACAACCAATTCCAAGAGTACTCAAGTCGTTGATCGAGAGATGGTTTTCCGAAAAGGTTTCGCGAATCAGTTCCGCGATTCGGACGACACCGGCTTGGGCTCCTTCCGTCCCCTTGGTTTTCTTTCGCTTTCGTGCGACGATTCGGTTGGTGTCGTCCATCACGACGCAGAGCATTTTTGTACCACCCAAGTCGAAACCACAGGACAACGGATTCTGCATACTATCTCTCGAAAAGGCTTCAAAGGAGTTGATCGGTTGGAAAACTTCCCATTCGCGATTGTAGTCTAAGACAAACGATTCGAAAGGACACGAATGGTAGCGAAACTCTTCCGAGTTTAACGGTCGCAAAGCACTATTCCGTCGGCAATTCCAGCAAGCGAGCCATTCGATGGAAATCACTATCGGATTCGATAAAGCGAACTTTCGTCACCAACGTGACGGGATCGACGAGGTTCTCAAACGGAACGAAGGAAAGGTTGAATTGACCGCCCACCGATATCATGACTCCATTCCGCTTCTCTTCGATCAAAGCCCGATACGCTCCAATGCCGATCTGGGATCCGAGCATCACATCGAAGGCTGTCGGTATGCAGCATCGGGATTCGTAGCCCAATTGCAATCCGTTTATTTTCCGAGTCTTGCCTGTCTTTTTTTTGTAGGCGTCCCCCAAAAGGACCGCGAATGCCTTGCCAATAGCGATGCTGGAGATTGCGATATGCCCATGGTCATCTCTGCTGATACCTTCGAGATAGGAGTTAGGAAGATACTCAGCAAGCCCTTCGGCAATCACAATGACTCCGTAGTTTCGGCCAACTTTCTCCCGGGCAATCATCATCGAAACCATCTTGCCTACGACGGCATCGAGGTTCATGACTGTGCGAGTTTTCAGAGTTCCATCTGGGAGAGTGACGGTTTCGGTGTTTCGCAAAGGTCCAGTAATGTTTTCTACGCTGAGTACCATACAAGCATCACCCGCGATCGCGGCACCGTACGCTAACCAACCCGCTGATCGCCCCATCGCTTCGCAAAGAAAATACGCTTGCCCAGCCGAAGCGTCGCGATTGAGATTTCGGATCTCGCCAGCTAAGGTCTCGGCCGC
This sequence comes from Pirellula staleyi DSM 6068, assembly GCA_945875845.1. Classification (GTDB taxonomy): domain Bacteria; phylum Planctomycetota; class Planctomycetia; order Pirellulales; family Pirellulaceae; genus JBKCUI01. The sequence continues at coordinate 120,461 of CAMCMB010000003.1, read as the reverse complement.
ACTAAAGTATCCGAAAGTAAAATCGATACCATGGTAATCATTGTCGATCGTTTTCGGCAAATGGATGACTGGCATTCGGACTTGTTCGGGTGGGAGAGTGTCTTGGAATAGCTTCATTTTGTTAGCCGTTTTAAGCGTATCGTCGCCGCCGATACTCACCAACGCGTCCACACCCAGTGATCGCAACGCACGGTAAACGCGATGAAGCGGCGCTGATTTTTCTGGGTCGACGAGGTGAACTGGGCTCGATACCGCTTTGCCCGGGTTAGACCGAGCGGTTCCAATCATGATTCCAGGTTCGGTGCGTGAGAACTCGAGCCGTTCCTGAGTAAACTTAATGAAATGCTTGCCTTCCACGAGAGGCGACTCAGGCTCAAAATCGATGAGGTTCGAGTAGCCATGCTTGATCCCTATGACTTCCACGCCGGCGTTCATCAGCGTGAATGCAGCCGACGTTATCACGGCATTTGCGGCCGGCGCAGGTCCACCTGCAAACAAAATCGCTACTCGTTGGATAGCAGTCATCAAAGGTCGCTCTCAAGGGATCAGAGTCGTAAGATGTTTAAAAAAACAAGGAATCAGTTGCAGATTGTAGCCGCGGACTATGGAATGTCCAACGGTGGTACAAGCCTGGCAATCTAGGTGGTTTGTTCCCGATTTTCGGTTTGTTCCTAGACGACTTCGGAGATCCCGTCTTTGCGGGCCTTGATGATTGATCTGCCGACATCGAAAGTTCCGAATGTAACGCTTGTTGGGGTCCCTTCTCGTCTAGAGAATTTGGCTGGAACCCAACATTCCCTATTCCTGTTTGGAGTTGGACATGCCAACTACTGCTCAACATCAATCCAGCAAACAAACCAAATCGACTATTCGGACTCGTCGTACGAGCGTCCGAAATCGCGATCGGATTCGCGATTGCCTGGCAATCGCATTGGCAGTTGGTTTTCATTCCGCAATTTCGACATCGGATGCGTTCGGTCAATATGGCAATGGCGAATTTCCCGCGTCACCCTTTTCAAATCGACCGATCGCAACGCCGAAGTCATCCGGACCTCAAGCGGACACCGTACAGGATTTCGTGCGTCAGCCCAGATCCTTTGAATCGCGAAACCGCATTGAGCGTCCCGCAAAAGAGTCCGTTCGTCCAGCACAGGTTACGCTGATGAGCCCGATCGCCACTCCAAAATCGTCGAACAGCGTCGAACCAACGCTTGGACGACCATTCGAATCGCCTCGAGTAGAGGGAGCCCAATACGAGGGTACGGAACTCACGTTCCCGAATGAGTTCAAGTCCAATGCTGCCAGTCATCGCGACCTATCTCGAAACTCTTTCGTTCCATCGACCGCTGCACCCAGTCACGCGTTGACCCAGAAAACGCCAATCGAAGCACAATCCGATTGGCATCGCGTGCGGGTGGGCGGTCAAGATTTAGGACTTCCCGATCGCGAGGAGGAATCGTTGCGGCCACTGCCATCGAAAATGGTGGCAGCCACTTCTCGTACGAATCAAAACGAATCGAGCGATTTCCAGCCTGATGTTGGAATCAGGACTTCGGATTCCATTGGTCGCGCAGCCAATCCGATACGCTTTGGAGTGGAAGTGGATGATCGGACAAACGATCTTACGACGGCAAGCAAATCCGCATTCGACGAATCGAACATGCAAGGCCATGCACTTGCAGAACGCAAAGCACTTGCAGAACGCAAAGCACTTGCGGAACGCATCAGCAACGAGTTGGTTTTACAAAGCCCGAGATCCACAAGAGCTCCAGAGAGCTTGGAATCGCCTCCAGGCTGGGCGGCTGTAGAGCAAGAATTGAAGCTAAGATTGGAGCGATGCGATTCTTTACTCAGGCGAGGAGCCATCCATAGTGCTCGCGACGAAGCGATACAAGGAATGCGTCGCCTTTGCCGCACAATGGATGCTCATCGCCCTGGTTTGGTTAGCTCTCCCGCTTTCGAGAAAGGGTTAACCGCGTTGCGCGAAGAAGTGGACTTCCAGAATCTGGGCGGTAATTTTACTGCGGATGCAATTTCCTCACTGGTCGCGTCTCATTCGACGGAGGCGCTCAAAGGACGGCCGCTAGACGGTGTTTCTCCAGATATCGCATCGCAACACTATCGCAACTACGCACGATACGAATTTGTGGTCGCTTCGGATGGTCATAAATGGTCGTCGGATTTGCTCTATGCATACGGAAAGACGTTGGAAAAGGAAGCTGAGCTCGAACCAGATCGAGCGTTCTTGCTTCGCGCGCAATCCGTCGCATGTTACCAAGCAGCCGCGCAAGTCTCGCCATCTCAAAGCGTAGCAAATCAACTAGGCTATTCACTCATTCATCTGGACCGCATCGACGATGCCTACCAAGCTCTGATTTCTTCGATACATCAAAAACCAACGGCGAACGCATGGAATAACCTTGCGGAAATCTACCGTCGACGCGGCGCTACATCGGACGCTCAACATGCGACTGAGCAAGCCAAGGCGATTGCAAACTCACAACCCAATTTTTCCTATGAAAACCCTGAAATAACCGAATTGGATTCCGCCACGTTTGCGAAGTATAGCCCCATGCAAATGCAAACTTCTTCTGTGACAACGGCTTCCGCTGGAGTACCGAATACCATCCAGCCAGCGACAGCAAATAACACGAAGGTGTCCAATTATAGCCTTTTTCAAAAAATATTCCGCCGATGATCCATCCAATTCAACTTGCTTGCAAAAATGCCTTGCGAAAATTGGTTCGACGGCTGACCGTCCGATCGTTGATTCAGGTGTTAAGCCAAGCTCTCTGTCGAGTCTCCCATCCATTTATAGACATGAATGAGTCGACTTGCAAAGGGTCCGTTCGCTTGGTCATTTGTCTTTCGGCAATGTTGGTCCATCGTGCAAATGCGCAGAACTCAAGCGTTGAAAAGTTGACTTCAACAGCTCAATTTGCCCTAAGTCCAACCGCACAGGCGAGTGAGAGCCAAAAGGACGGTTCAAGCCAGGGGCAACCCCTCTGGTTTGACTCCGGCGTGACGACGCAACCTTGCAGTTGCGGTGGATTCGCTGGATGCTTGAGTTGTGGCGGTATGGGTCGAATTCCAACGGCTGTTCAAATGTGCCCGCCACAGCAGCCGACCGGTGTCACTTCCGGGGCATGCAAACCATGCATGACTGGAATTGATTGTGCGAAAGGACCCATGGGTGAAAAACGCTGGTGCGATGCGCAAGGCATCGATTTTGGACCGCTTTGGCACGGCGAGTACATTGGCCCGATTCGCTTGCCCTCCCTCCTGGAGTATCGCGTCCGAATCAATGACGAGGTTTTGATTACCTATGTACCAAACCGGCAAGTCATACCCGACGAATACAGGCTCACTCCTGGCGACGAACTCAACATCAGTTCGGTCTCGGACGATACCATCAAACGCGACAAAGTCCAAATCCAGCCCGATGGAACCATTGTTGTTCCGTTGATCGTCGATACCAGGATTATGGCAGCAGGGAAATCCATTGGACAGCTCAGAAAAGACCTGGAAGTAGCCTATAGAAAATACATCAACAACCCAGCGATTAACGTCGAGCCCTTCAAGGTAAATACTGCTGTTGAAGATCTGAAGGATGCCGTCAACGGGCCCTTTGCCGCAGGGGGGCGTGTGCTGACTACGGTGGTGAATCCGGATGGGAGGATTCAACTGGTTGGTATTGGCAGTGTTTATGTTTTGGGCATGACTCTCGAAGAAATCAAGCGAGAAATCAATCTGCGATATCGCAGTAAGTTTGTTGGTATCGAAGTCGAACCTAGACTTTCTAGGACAGCTCCCCATTTTCTTTTCGTGTTTGGCGAAGTCGTCTCGCAAGGTCGATACGAAATGAATGGCCCGACTACCGTCACCCAAGGTTTAGCTTTGGCGGGCGGTTTGAAGTTGGGAGCAAACAACCGACAAGTTGTTATTTTTCGAAGGGCCGAAGATTGGAGACTTATTTCTACGATTTTGGACTTGCGAGGAGGGCAGTTGGGAAAACGTCCGAATCCATCCGATGAGATATGGCTCCGCGACAGCGACTTGATTATTGTTCCTCCGACCCCGATCAAATTGTTCGGCAACGCAGTACAACAAGTATTCACAGACGGCCTGTATCGAATTGTGCCTTTCCAAGTTATCTCACTGCAGAAGAGCTCGTTTTAAACTCTGGGGTATGAGGCCAACCTTGTAAACAACTTTGCAATTTCTAGTGGATTGGAAATCAATGGGAGGGCGAGGCCACCGCTCCAAACATCTTTGCAATTTAGAATCAATTGGAAATCAATGGGAGAGCGAGGCTCCTGCCGAGCTATTTACACCACGGTTTGGCAGGAGCCTCACCCTCCCTCCTGTTTCGATCCAGCCGCTCGAAGTCCGTGACTGCGGTATCATGAATGCCGCCTATCCGTTTTGACAACAACATTCCTACAGCTTCGCTTTCACAACCTTAAGACAAAACCAACATGAGTACCGATTACAAAATTGTTCACGTGGAAAGCAAGCCGCAACGCCGCGAGTTTATGAACGTGATCTGGCGTATTTACAAGGATGATCCAAATTGGATTCCGCCAATCATCATGAACCAAGAAGAGCTTGTCGGATTTCGGCCTCATCCCTTCTACGAAAATGCAAAATGCCGGGCGTTCACCGTTGAGAAACAAGGCCTAGTGGTGGGTCGAATTGTCGCCATCATCAATCATGGACATAACAAGCGATACCACGAAAAACGAGGCTTTTTTGGTTTTTTTGACTGCATCGACGATTCGGAAGCAGCAAACTTGCTTTTTACCGAAGCATGCCGCTACCTTAAATCCGAAGGCATGACCGATGTTCGAGGTCCATGCAATCCTTCGCTCAATTATGAAATCGGGACATTGGTGGAAGGATTCGACACATCCCCTACGTTTATGATGACCTACAACTGGCCCTACTACGAAAAATTGATCAAAAATTTCGGCTTCGAAAAAGTTCAGGATATGTATGCCTACGAAGGAAGTTTCGAAATGCTCAAGACCATTGACCCGAAATTGCAGTTCGTCATCGACGAAGTCAAGCGACGTTTTAATGTCAAGCTCAGGCCAGCTAGCCGGCGAAACTTTAAAGCGGACGTTTCCTTGTTCCTCAACATTTACAACCAAGCCTTGCAAAGCACTTGGGGCTTTGTGCCGTTGAGCGAGGCCGAATGCCAAAGTCTTGGCGCCTCGCTCAAAATGCTGGTCGATCCCGCGATCACATCCATCATCGAAGTAGACGGCAAACCGGTTGGGATCAGCATGGGTTTGCTCGACTACAATCCATTGATTAAAAAAATAAACGGAAAATTGTTTCCTTTCGGCTTCCTGACGCTGTTATTTGGACGAAAAAAACTCAAGAAAATACGACTCATCAGCACCAATGTTATCCCCGAATACCAGCGTTGGGGACTAGGCTTGGTCGCTTTGGATCGAATGGTGCCCGATTGCTTAGCCAGGGGTATCAATCAAGCGGAATTCTCATGGGTTTTGGAAAGCAATCAATTATCGCGAGGTTCGCTGGAACGAGCGGGTACAAAACGAACGAAGACGTATCGTTTGTACGACCGATCTCTGGCGGACATTGTATGATAGAAAATGAAATTTGGACGGTAGTTCGTGGGCACCGCGTTTGGCTCGGATCCAAGGTACCATGGCGAAGGCGACTGTTTTTTATGTAGGGATGACATGAACGATACACTTGCAGTGATTTTGGCCGGCGGAAAAGGGACTCGGTTGGAGCCGTTAACGCGAGATCGAGCAAAACCAGCTGTTCCTTTCGGCGGAAACTACCGCATCATTGACTTTGTTCTGTCGAATTGCCTCAATAGCGGGCTTCGCAAAATGCTCGTCTTGACGCAGTACAAAGCGATGAGTCTTGATCGTCACATCACTTTGGGCTGGCGAGATTTCTTTTGCCGCGAACTGGACGAGTTTGTTGATATCGTTCCGCCTCAGCAACGAATCGACGAAAATTGGTACAAAGGCACCGCCGACGCAGTCTATCAAAACATTTATGCAATCGAGAAAGAGCGACCCACGTATTTGATCATTTTGGCTGGTGATCATATCTACAAAATGAACTACCGCCCGATGGTGCAGTACCACATCGACTCCAATGCCGACCTAACCATCGGCGCTCTGAGGGTCGATTGCGAATCAGCAAAAGAATTTGGGGTGATACAAATCGATACCGATCAGCGCATTATCGGTTTTCAGGAAAAGCCTCAACAACCTCGGCAAATTCCTAACGATCCCGGGCATGCAATGGCATCGATGGGGATCTATGTCTTTAACACTCGGTTTCTCTTTGAACAGCTTTGCCAAGATGCCAACGATCCCAAAAGCCAACATGACTTCGGCAAGAACATCATTCCCTCCATCGTAAACAGCCATCGCGTATTTGCATTCCCGTTCAAAGACGAAAATCGAAAGGGTAGTGCGTACTGGCGCGATGTTGGAACGCTCGAAGCGTTTTACGAGGCCAACATGGACTTGGTTAGTATCGATCCGCAACTCAATCTTTACGACCAAACCTGGCCCATTAGAACGCAACAAAAAAATCTTCCCCCACCCAAGTTTGTCTTTGGGTCGCGCGGCGATAGTGATCGTTGTGGAATGGCGCTCGACTCCATCGTATGTTCAGGAACGATCATTAGCGGTGGGCGGGTTGAACGCAGTATTCTTAGTCCAAGTGTTCGTGTCCATTCGTTCGCACAAGTTTCCGATAGTATCTTGTTCGAATCGGTCGAAGTGGGCCGCCACGCCCGGATCCGACGAGCTATTGTTGACAAAGGAGTTCGAATTCCCGAAGGCTTTGAAATTGGCTACGATCTCGACCTAGACCGAAAGCGCGGCTTCTCTATTTCCAGCAACGGCATCGTCACCGTTGCGAAAACCGAAGATTTGTCGACACTTGAGAAAAGGCCCATTCCGGTCCAAAACCGCGCGGACTCAGGCCGCTCGACCATTTCTTCACCTAAGGGAGCATCCGGGTTCGCACCGACCAAAACGACACACAACGAAGGCACAAGATGAGCACGACTCCCGCACTTGATTTATTGATGGGATTGCTCTTTGCCACCACTCTTTTGACGGTTGGAATTGCGATTGGTTTCTGGATTGGGAAACGCAAAGTCTCTCGAGATGGCTCACCGACGCCGAACGAGCAAAAGCTCAAAGCTCAAACCCAACAACTAGCAGGCTACCTGACGGAAGCAAGAACGGACGCCTTGACTGGTCTCCCAAATCGCAGAGCCTTCGATCAAAAAATGGACGAGTGTTTCCGCCAATGGCAGCAGACAAAAAAAGTCTTCTCAATGGCATTGATTGACATCGATCATTTTAAGAATGTGAACGACACTTTTGGACATCCTGCTGGCGACGCTGTCTTACGGGAGATAGCAACACGTCTGAACCATTTGAAGAGCGATTCGATCCTTGTGGCTCGTTACGGCGGAGAAGAGTTCGCTGTGCTATTTGACGGGGACGAAAAGCGCGCAGCCGCGATCGTGGAACGGCTTCGAATCATCGTTGCAGAGACCGCATTCAAGGCGGATTCGCTCTCTATCCCAATCACGATCAGCTGCGGCGTTGCAAGAATCAACGCAGAGGAGCGGATCGGAAAACTAGTTCGGCGATCCGATGAAGCGTTGTACAGTGCGAAAATAAGCGGTAGAAATTGTGTCTACATCCATAATGGAGTCGCTTGCGAAAGCGTCGAAGAAACTCTAGCATCGATTCTCCCCGAACGCGTGGAAGCGAACACGCAAGAAACTCCGCCGACGATTGATGAACTCGAGCATCGCGTTTTGGCACGACTCGATCGCCTCGTTTCTCAAGAAGCAAATTACACGGAATAGCAGAGAATTCTCGGATAGGCGTTGCCCAATCCATTCCTTGCTTGGGAGGGTGAGGCTCCTGCCGAACCATTGCGTCGCAAGCTCGGCAGGAGCCTCGCCCTCCCATTGATTTCCGATGGTTCGACATGGGAAAGATGTTTAGAGGGCTGGCCTCGCCCTCCCGATGGTTTCCAATCTCCCATGACACTCACACTGCCGTTCGAACAAATGCGTTCGTAGCGGAACGGCGCGAGCCGTCCGGTGTCCGGGTTTTGCCGACGTCAGGGAAACGGTTTGCGATAATCTAGGCACTTTTCAGAGGTATCGCGTTTTTTTATGATCGCTATCTTAATGCCACCGGTACTGCCCCGCTTTGCGTCCTAGTTCCATTGGGGAGAGCGATGGAGCGTATTTTCGAAATCCTTGAGTTTCCAAGTTGATATACCTCGACAACAACGCTACCACTCAAATCGCACCGTCTGTCGTTGCCCGCATGCATGAGCTCTTGCAAATGCGATTGGCCAACCCAAGCAGCCAACATGCCGCTGGCCGAAAAGCGAGGCAGATTGTGGAACAAGCCCGCGAATCAATCCTCCAGCAGTGCGGCGGACGAACGCGTGGAATGGCCAGCGACCAGCTCCTTTTTACAAGTGGTGGAACGGAATCCAACAATCTGGCGATCTTTGGGCTCGCCGAGAATATTCCAGGTGCGATCGTCGTATCCTCCATCGAACACCCCAGCGTTTTAGGAGCTGCCGAATATGCTGCTGCTCACGGACGAGAGGTGCGTACCTTGCAATGCGGTCCCTCTGGAATTGTGTGCTTAGACAAACTGGCGGAATGGGTGGCCGAGCACAAGCAAGGTAAGCCTATCGCGCTGGTGTCGATAATGCTCGCGAACAATGAAACGGGCGTTTATCAACCTGTAGCGGAAGCCGCCCAGATCTGCCGCAACGCCGGCGTCTTAATTCATACCGATGCCGTCCAAGTCCTCGGTAAATCGTCGATGAATTTCGAGGCCTTGGACGTCGATGCGCTGACGATCACAGCGCACAAACTGCACGGGCCTGTCGGAATAGGAGCGCTGGTATTGAAGCATGGTGTGCAAGTAAGCCCTCGAGCCTTTGGGGGATTCCAACAACTCGGGCTCCGGCCCGGAACCGAGATGCCCGCACTTGCCGGTGGCTTCGAAACGTGTGTTGCACTTGCCACAAGTTGCTTGATGGATCGAGTCGCATGCATGCAGAGGCAACGAGACTCTCTGCAAGAAATGATCCTGAGCGCGATCTCCGATTGCGTCGTGGTTGGGCTCGAATCGGAACGCTTGCCACAGACGTTAAGCATTGCATTTCCCGGTGTGGAACGGCAAGCACTTCAACTGGCTCTCGACATGGCTGGCATCGGCTGCAGCACCGGATCGGCCTGTGCGAGTGGATCAAGCCAACCGTCGCATGTTCTTCTCGCTATGAAACTGGAGCCGGCCGTGGTGCGCGGAGGAATTCGATTTAGCGTTTCAGCCGAAACCACCAACGCCGAAATCGAGGCAACCGTTCAAGCATTGAAGACGATCATCCCCCAACTACGCAAATGAGACCCTATTATCTGGTTGAGGCGGGATTCATAGTACCCGTCACGCTCCGCGCGACGTCCGCAACCTTTGGTTTTTGATGTGACGTCACGCGGAGCGTGACGGGTACTTTTTCAGTGGGATAGGCTTCCAGCCTTTCATTTCAAGCTGACCAGGCTAGCAGCCTATGACCGAGGGTCTCTACCTGTTTCTTGCCGAATCGATCAATTGAGCGATGAGGGGCAGCAGTTGCTTCTTGCGACTCACGACATTGTCGAGTTGGTAGAGATTTCGATCCAACCTCGGATAGTTGATTTCGTCCCATTCTTCCGACTCATGACTGAGCAATAGCAGCGAACCGTTGGTGACAACATCCGTTACCAGCAACACGGAAAAATCAAGCCTGTGCGAGACGGCAAGCTCTTCGAGTGCCGAACGCAAATCGTCTTTGCGATCCCAAAAAAGATCAAAGCCATTCTCTTCGATTTGGGAAATAGAGAATCGCTGCCCATGTTCCGTAAACTCTTTGCAGTCTTCGCGAACGACTTCGGTGGGAGAGCACGTTCGAAGGGCTGAGCCTATTTCAAAAAACTCTTTTGCATACGAGTCCAAATCGACCTCGCACAAACCCTTGAGCCAATCCAATACCTCGCGATCCACGTCGGTCGTCGTGGGCGATCGCAAAAACAATGTATCGGAAATAATTCCTGAAGCCATGCACAATGCAATGCCCGGCTTTGGGACAATGCCTGAAGCTCGAAATTGGCGAGCAACCAACGTACAGGTTGATCCGACTGGCTCATTGATAAAGCGAATGGGCTGTGTCGACTTGAGACCGCCTCCCAAACGATGGTGATCAAGCACCTCAAGGATATCCGCTTCCTCAGCACCGTTGACGGCTTGGCTGAGCTCATTGTGGTCCACCAAAATCAATTTCGGCTTGGGCGGGTTGACGAGGTCCGATTTCGACAGCACACCCACCAACACGCCCGCGTCGTTTACCACGGGGAAGATCGGCTCGTTCGACCTTTCCACGATCAATCGAGCCTCATCGACCGGTTGTTTCGCTTGAAGCGCAATGAAATGGTTATCGATCGCCGAATCGATGAACTGGGCCGATTTGATTCGCATGGTCGTCGTCGCCGTGTCGAAAGGACTTTGGATAACCGCGACATTGTGAGCTTTCGCAAGATGCACCAGCCCCGAAGACAGCGCGTACCCACCCGTAACAACCAATGCTCGCACACCATGCTCAATGGCAGGCAACTGAATCGTCGATCGGTCGCCGCTCACCACAATAAGCCGTTCCGCAGGAAATTTCTGCATGCGTTCGGTGAACCCACCCGCGCTCATAGCCCCTACCATGACCAGCAATTCGTCGTGCTGGGTAGGATCGATGGAATGCTGGAATTGACCTCCGAGAACATTGCAAATTTTCTGAAGACTCGTTTTGACCGTCCGCGTCTTGAGAGGATCCCCATCGTCTTGAAAGATCAGATCCATCAAGTCCAGCAACGACAGAATTCCGATTACCTTTTTCTCATCGTCGATGATAGGAATGGCGCGAATCTCTTGATCCTTCATCTGCTTGTAAACTTCGTAGAAAACGTCGCCGTATTTGGCGGTTATGACTGCGAGTTGGCAAACATCATCCACTTCCGGGCGCACGTCCATCACGATCCTAGGAGCTGATACTTTGGCCGTTCGTAGTGCGTATTCGGTTCGCTTGTTAGGTGTGCCACAGCAAGCCGCTACAGCGTCGGGCCGACTGGTTTGTTGCAAAAGGTCTGCATAAGCGATAGCTGAGCAAATGGCATCGGTGTCAGGATTGCGGTGCCCAAAAACAAGTACACTCATAAGGGATGTTAATGCTGGAACGAGCTGAAAGATTTCGAATCTGCGTACGGTAGCATAGCGGCATCTGCCCAAAACCCAATGGGCGTTTCTGCATCATGGTTTTGCCGAATGGGGTAGAACCGTCTCGCGTTCCTGTGGGAATTGCTTGCAACTTCATCGGGAGGGTAAGGCCACCCCTGTAAACATTTTTTCCTCGACTTTGCCCGATCCATTCCTTGCTTGGGAGGGTGAGGCTCCTGCCGAACCATAGCGTATTAAGCTCGGCAGGAGCCTCGCCCTCCCATTGGTTTGCAATGGATTCGCCATTGCAAAGTTGTTTGGAGGATTGCCTCGCAATCCCATTTCCCAAATGTCTTGAAGGGTAAAATGGGATGGCCCAATAAGGCCAGCGGCCCCCCAAAAAGCCGTAATTCGGACTTCGAAAACTCCACCGCTCGCGCAAAACGAACACTTGGGTGGATGCTTTTTTCACCTATCGGCCTATTATTCCTAATATCAGGAACCAACGCTTGACAATGGGACTCAAAGTGACGTAAAGTTGTGTGCGAAGTCTATATCTTTTTTTCCTAGTGAGGTTGTCGAATGAAACGTATGCGAAAAGGGTTCACGCTGGTTGAACTACTGGTTGTTATCGCCATTATTGGCATTTTGGTCGGGCTATTGCTGCCGGCTGTCCAAGCTGCCCGCGAGGCTGCACGTCGAATGAGTTGCAGCAATAATATGCACAACATCGCTTTGGCCTTTCATAACTATGAAAGCGCTTTCAAAGTCGTTCCGCGCTCGGCAAGCAGTGTTATTCAGAACGGCGCTGCATCTAATTCAAATTGGAATGGCTATTCAGCTCAAACGATGCTCCTGCCCTATATCGAACAGAAGGCTATTTTTGACAACTTCACCTTCCGCGAGCATCATTACCAGCAGTCCTTAATCGCCCCGGCGACCATTCCCGCGATGTATAATGCTCGTAGGAAAATTTCCGTCTTTATTTGTCCGTCCGACCTTCAGTATCCTGCAGCCTCAAATCCACAGCCTGGAACGGGTTGGGAACAATCTGACATGGGTTGGAACAACTACGGTGTCAGTGGTGGCTCTAACAACGGTTACGGCTCCGCGTTTGGCGATCAGAACGGTTTCTTCAAGCACAACCGAGAAACTCCTTTCTCCGACATCATCGATGGTCTGTCCAATACGATCATGATGGCTGAGTTCAATAAGGGAGACAATACATCCGCCATATTCTCGGTCGTTAACGGCGACTTTGCTAATGGAGTTCCATACCCAGCCGGTTGGAGAAATCAGTTCCCAACGCAAGAGATGTTAGAAACTTACGGCGCTTCGTGTGTGGCTGCTGGCGCAACTAGCCACAGAAGTAACGCTGGATTCCGCTGGGTTGCACCGGGTCAGTACAACACCGAAATCAATACAATCGCTACTCCGAACTGGAGATTTCCCGCCTGTATGCCGTGTGGCGGTTGTGGGCAAGGGGACTCTGGCGGGGTGTTTCCATCCAGAAGTCGACATCCAGGAGGTTCGATGCACGCAATGGGTGATGCATCGGTTCAGTTCATATCGAATAGCGTCGCGATCCCGACCTACCAAGCACTTGGAAGCGCAAAGGGTGGCGATATCGGCAGCCTGGAACAATAATCTGGTTAAGGCGTGCTAGACTAAAATGGTTCGTGTGCCCACTCATCCCCCACAGGATGAGTGGGTTTTTTGTTCTCAAAATCTCAGGAGTTATTGAATGTTCATGAAGAAGTTTTGTGCCCTCGCCGTTTTGACAATGAGCCTTGCCGTTTCAGGATGCGGTGGCGGACTTGTCGATGAGAAAATACCCGTGTCAACGTCTGCAATCGAGGGAAATGTCCGAAAAACGCTCGAGGAATTTGAGAAGACTGGACAACTCGGGAGTGGAATAACCGGACTTGAGTCCGATATCAACGGTATCCAGCTTACGGACTCTGCCAAGGCCGAAACACTCATCAAGCTGCTTCGAGAACTGCAAGGGCTGACAAAGCCTGCCGATATCAAGGCGAAAGCCAAAGAAATGATCAGCAAGCTGTAGCCAGCCTGACCGTTCCAATGCGCTTGGATCTACCCCAGGGGGAGAAAATGCCCCCTGGGTTAACCCCAGGGGATCGTTACCTTCACCCTAGCGTGAAGGTCAACTACCACTGGCATAAAGCCAGATGGCATGCATCGAAAATGCCCCTGGGTTCACCCCAGGGGTTCGTTGCTTTCGCCCTAGCTGGATGGTCAACTACCACTGGCATAAAGCCAGATGGCATGTACCAAAAATGCCCCTGGGTTCACCCCAGGGGATCGTTGCCTTTGCCCTAGCACGAAGGTCAAATACCACTGGCATAAAGCCAGATGGCATGCATCAAAAATGCCCCTGGGTTCACTCCAGGGGATCGTTGCCGTCGCCCTAGCGTGAAGGTCAACTACCACTGGCATAAAGCCAGATGGCATGTACCAAAAATGCCCCTGGGTTTATCCCAGGGGATCGTTGCCTTCGCCCTAGACCACCATTAACGATCATGAGTGATTCGTCTTCCGAAAGAAAGCCTTATCATCAGTCGGAAAACATTTCCGCTGCGTATCAGTTGCGGTACCATTTTGGTTGGTACACGCATCTCCGCCGGCCGTATTTTCATGATCCGACCAATAGGTCCATTGCTTCAACAACCATCAACGAAGTAGCGGAGCGATACGGATATCACGTTTTGGAATTGGAATACGAACCAACCGTTGTGCGATGTCTGATGAGCACATTGCCAACCGATTGTCCTTCCGCAGTAACTCGAAACCTAAAGGGTGCGTTGTCGGCACGATTTCGACACGAGGGCGTAAGCAACTTGTGGTCGAAAGGTTGGTTTGCTAGAAGCAACGGAACCGTTTGCGAGCAAACGATCCAAGATTACATCGCGAAACAATTTGCACATCATCGCGCGATACCGATTCGAGGTACGGTACCAATAGGAGCACGTCATTTCCAACACACGCAATCTCCTTCACAACTTCAGACTTCATCGCACGCGGCCTATGAGAACAATGTTCACTTTGTTTTGTGCGTAAAGGGACGCGTGGAGCTACGCGATGAGTTCGTATCGCAAAAGCTGTTGAAGTTCTGGATGCAATTTATTGAACGAGAAGGCTGGCTGTGTTGGAGCATGAGCGTGCTTGCCGATCATGCTCATATGTTGCTCGGTTTGCCGCTTGATGTTCCGACCCATACGGCTGTTTTTCGATTGATGAACAATGCGGAACACTGGTTCGCATCTCGTTGGAATCGAATTCTTGTTGAGGCAAGATTGGACACGCTGTTCCAGCCAAGTTATTATGCAGGCACAACGGGCGGTGCCACCACCGCGCAAATTCGATCCTACCTAGACAACCTAGCATGAAGGTCAACACCACTGGCATAAAGCCAGATGGCATGCATTGAAAATGCCCCTGGGTTCACCCCGGGGGATCGTCACCTTCACCCTAGCGTGAAGGTCAACTACCACTGGCATAAAGCCAGATGGCATGTACCAAAAATGCCCCTGGGTTTATCCCAGGGGTTCGTTACCTTCACCCTAGCATGAAGGTCAACTACCACTGGCATAAAGCCAGATGGCATGTATTTTAAGGTTCCACAATTCGATTGAATTGACTGACCTGAATGTTGGTAACGATCTGTTTGCTCCCGTTTGGCCATGTGATTTCGGTTTGTTGCAATTCCTCACCCACGGGGAACGCACAATGCACCAAATACGGGTTTTGAGAGAGATAGCTGCCGCCGCCATAAATGATCCGTAGATAACGTTTCTTGTTGGTTTGAAACAGCACCTTGGCACCGATGCAATCGCGATTGGATTTCGTTCCGATAAGTTCCAAGCTACACCAATCCCCTTTTCCCTCCGACTGATTCTCCAAGAGTGCGGCAGGTTGATTCACGTTGGAAAACCCTAGATCCAGGTCTCCATCGCGGTCGTAATCCAACGCGACAGCTCCGCGACCTCTCCATTTTTTAGAAAAGTAATTTGAGGAATCAAACAGCTGCCGGGTAAGCCTTCCCTTGCCGCTGTTTGTCAAAAACAGAGGGAGTTGTTCCACCGAGTTTCCGGGCGGGAGACGTTGCACGTGTCCATTCGTTACGACGATATCCTCGTCTCCATCGCTATCAAAATCAGCAGCAACGGTTCCAAAGGCCACGAACAATGTTCCTAGCGCCGAAACGCCTGTCGACGAAGTAACGTGTCGGAAATTGGAATTCCCGTCGTTTTTGTAGAGAGCGAATGTCTCGTTCTCGAAGTTGCAAACCCAGAGGTCAGGTCGAAGGTCACCATCAAAATCGAGAACGGATATTCCCATGCTTCCATTGGATGTGCCGCGTTCATCGAGGGCTGTGCCGGAGGCGACACCCATCTCTAGAAACATTCCGCTTCCTTGATTGACGTAAAGAAAGTTATTCGTCGTGTCGTTTGCAACATACACATCCAACTTGGAATCGTCGTTGATATCGGCGCAAACCAGTCCTAGCCCCTTGCCCTCGGGAACAAGCCCAATCTCTGACGTAACCGAGCGAAATGTTCCGTCGCCATTGTTCATGAACACGACATCTTGCAAGCCCGTAAATGCGCCCGGTGGACAGACGTCTCGAGTGCCGTTGCTAGACTTGCATTCTGGGTTGTTTTCGATGGTCCAATTTGCGTAATGGGCTACGTACAAATCCAGAAAGCCGTCGTTGTCAAAATCGCCAAATCCAGCGCTGGTGCTCCAGCTTGAATCGTTGAGTCCAGACGCTGCTCCAAGCTCGAGAAACGTCCCATCTCCTTGATTGACGAAAAGCTGCAGTCCTCCAAAGCCGGTAATCAGCAACTCAGGGAATCCGTCATTGTTGATGTCGCCAACCGTTGCCCCGTGAGAATAGAATATTGCGGAATCCGATCGAGAAGGTTTGGACATATTCAAAAAACTTTTGCCAAATTCATTTCGCCACAATGCGCCTGCGAGGGGTGTCATAGAGTTCGACTCAGCAAACCGTCCTCCGCCGGGGAAAAACAAATCGGGCCATCCGTCGCGATCGAAGTCCAAGACGGCCATACCGCCTCCAATCGATTCGATAATTCCAAAACGATTTGATTCTTCGCCATTTTGATACGTATGCTTCAGGTGGAGAGCGCTGGTTGCGTCAGCGAATCGAAAGACTTGCTCGACTTTTTCGACGGTTTTGCTCGGAACGCCTGTCGCTGGGACATTAGCAGAGTTGTTGCACCCAAGCGTACACAAGAGCAAAACCCAAGCGCAAAGAACGGCCACATGCTCGCTTATGAAACTCACGGAATTTTGGGACACGTCTCGCTCATCGCCTTCGTAATTAGTTCTCGTTCTTTTCCTTTGCCAGGCAGCGTCATGAAGCATTTCTGTCGATGAAATCATTGGGAATGATAGTCTATACTCAAATGGTCGTACCCGGCAGGTGCAACCTACCGTAGGTCATTCTTGCCGAGAGTGACTTGGACAAATGCTCGGTGGTATGCCGAAAGTTTCAGATCTTCGGGAGAGGGATCTTTTTTTCCTTGGTAGTAGTCTGCGAGCGTCAAATGTGCCTCCGAGTTCTTAGGATCATACGAAAAAACGCTTTGGAGCCAAAAGACCCCAGCTCGTTCGGATTCATGTTCAAGTACGATTTTTCCTATCGCGATTCGCGATTTCGTGTCTTGAGGATCCCTACGAAGGACTTCGAGCAGTCCCGTCACTTGGTCAAGGGCAGTACGAGCCTTCCGGGTTATTTCGAAATTCTCTTCAGCTTCTTTCTGTAACCCGAGTCCCCGCAATGCGACGGCATACGAGTATCGACCCGTCGAATCGAGTGGATGAACCTTTAACGCGGCCTCCAGGTACTTCTTTGCTTCCGAAAAATTGCCAAGTTCCGTCTCGATACTACCCAGTTCGGATGCGGCTACAAATCGTTCTGGAAAATCGTCCACAGCATTTTGTGATTGACTCAGAGCCTCGAAACTGGATTTCAGGACTTCTGTTAATAGGCTTCGAGCCGTCTCCGTTTCCCCAAGAGCCTTATAGCATTGCGCCATCCCCGTTTTGGCCGCCAACGCGGATTCGCCCACGTTGCAAGTTTGAAAGAGCTTCAGGGCTTCCTCAGGGCGGCGCTGATCCAGTATGACTCGAGCTAGGTTGTAAGTCGCTTTGTGAAAATTAGGATCCTTGGCAATCGCTTTTCGATATTGCGATTCCGCTTCGGAATTCTGGTGCATGTGCTCGTTGATTCGCCCAATTCGATAATGAGGAACAGGGTCCCAAGGAGCTTTCGCTTCCCACCATTTTAAAAGCTCAAGTGCGTGGTCGAACCGCGATATCACTGTGAGACCATTGGTATACGCATCCACAATTTCACCAAAATCACCTTCTCTCGAATCAATCCAGTCATTCATCTGTTCTTCTGTCTCAGCGCTAAACCGACCAAGACTAGCGAAAGCAAGGGTCTGTTCCCGTTCCAGTTTGGATGGGTCGAATCCTTTGTTGTAAGCAGACTTCAAGTGGCTCGCCATTTTGTCAAGACGACCTCTTTGCCTTTCCGATTTCGCTTGCAGGAAATCGGTCTCCGCGTTGGACGCGTTTATTCGGCGAGCAACTGCCAACCACCAATCGGCAGAATCAAGCTTCTTGGATGCGATTGCATTTTTCGCCATCGAATTCGTAAACCCAACGATTCCACCGCTCCAAAGAAATGCAATCAACAAGCAAACGAGCACTAGAAAAAGGTAAAAGGGTCTCCCAAAAACCGCTCTCTTCCGATTCCCTTGATCTGAGGATTTCTTGCTCGATTTAGCACTGGCTACTTTTTTGTTCAAACTTGCCATTGTGGATGAAGAAGAGGACTGCAAACCCGAAAGAGAACTTGATCTCTCTACAATACCTTAGTCGCTCAAAAGGCGAAACCATGAGCGTCCGTAAAGGGCTGATTCTGAATCCAATCAGCCGGAACGCGCTAGCGGGCTGTTGATTTCATGGTACGGCGGACTTCCTAGTCCGTCGATTTCCCCATTGACGGACTTGGAAGTCCGTCGTAACGCCCCTACCCAATAACGACTTCACTAAATCGAAAGCCCGCTTGCGTCCAATTTTTATTGTCACTGGAACCGTTCCCAACGACACCTTCGCAATTCGAGCGGGCACCTGCAGCAGATCTGCAGATACGCTAGAATGGATTTTCTCTCTGAATTCTCAGTTTCACAAGGATCCCAATCATGAGCAGTGTCGCACAATCCCAGTTGCTTCCCAGAGTCGAAGCCTTTTTGAGCCGCAATCATTTCCCTAGCTTTGTTGGTGGCAAGGATTTCGAATCGAGTTCGGGGGCTACCGTTTCAACCTTCGATCCTGGCTCCGGAGATAAACTTGGCGAAATTCATGACTTGAATGCCGAGGAAGTGGACCACGCCGTCGATATCGCCGCAGCTGCGTTTCCAGCATGGTCGCAAATGCCGCATGAAAAGCGAACCGCAATCCTGCTTCGACTGGCCGACGCAGTCGAAGAACATAAGCCAATCATTGCGCAAATTGAAGCCCTCGACGCTGGCAAGATCGAAGCCCAAGCGCAAGGGGATGTTCAAAACTTTGTCGACACTCTTCGATACTTCGTCAAGCTCTCGCAACAAGTTGAAACGCGAACGAAGCTCGAGGTGGCCGGTCATGACGCTTGGAAGTATCGGCAACCGTGGGGTGTCTGTGCGTTTATCTTCCCCTGGAATTTTCCTTTTCTGTTGATCGGCTGGGGAATATCGCCTGCGCTTGTTGCTGGCAATACGGTCGTGATCAAACCAGCCGAAGACACTTCGCTCTCGGCCCTCTACCTTGCTCAGTTGGCAAAAGAGATTGGCGTTCCGGACGGCGTGATCAACGTAGTGACTGGACGCGGCGCTACCACGGGAGCTGCCCTCTCGAACAACACCAAGATCAAACGCATGTCCTTTACCGGCTCTCCGGAAGTTGGACGCATGGTGGCGGAATCCTGTGGCCGTAATCTTGTTCCAGTGAAACTGGAACTGGGTGGCAAAGGTGCTGCCGTGATTTTCGATGACGTAGATGTTACGAAAACCGCCGAAAAGCTTGTCGGTGCGATCACGTTTCATACAGGACAAGTTTGCTGCGATGCAACACGTTGGCTGATTCATAAAAACATCTACGATGAATTTGTCAGTGTATGTATTGATCGACTTAAAAAAGTCCGAATCGGCCATCCGTTGGATCCGAAGAGCCAGATGGGACCGGTCGTAAATGCCAAGCAATGCAAACGAGTTCTGGGATACCTCGACAAGGGAAAAGCCGACGGAGCAAAATGGTTGTTGGAAGGTGGTCCAGCGACTGTCGAGGGATACACCGGAAATTATGTCAAACCTGCTTTGCTCGCCGGTTCGCTCGACAACGTTGCCGCCCGTGAAGAAATCTTTGGTCCGGTCGCCTATTTGACTACGTTTGCGAACGAACAAGAGGCGATTCAAATGGCGAACAACACCGAGTATGGTTTGGCAAACAGTGTTTGGACGAGCGACCTAGTCCGGGCTGCACGCGTGGCGGAAGCCATGGCGGCGGGCAACAGTTGGATCAACGCACACAACGTCTTTCCGCACGGTGTTCCCTATGCAGGCATCAACAAGAGCGGTATGGGTGGGGGCGTGTTATCGATTGAGACGTTGATGGACTACTACCGGTGCACATCGGTAGTTCGACCGTTGGGAGCGTAAATGAGCCATCCAAGATACGTGGTCCATCCACGCGATGCGATCATGCAGACGATGGACCGCATCTATCGATATCGCATGACGACCACGTCCGGTGGCAATCTATCGATCCGAGATGAGTCAGGCGATATTTGGATTTCGCCTGCTCGGGTCGATAAAGGCAACCTTACGCGAGGCGATATCGTATGTGTGCGATCCAACGGTGTGATCGATGGGTTGCACCCGCCGTCGTCGGAATTTCCGTTCCACAAAGCGATCTATGACGCGAGACCGGATATTCGAGCGGTGGTGCATGCGCACCCAGTTGCGTTGGTGGCATTCAGTATTTGTCGTCAAAAACCCAACACGCGTTTGTTTCATCAAGCTCACTCGGTGTGCGGCAAAGTTGGCTTTGCGCCCTATGCTTGCCCAGGCAGTGAACAATTGGGGCTGAATATTGCGGCGACGTTTCGAGAGGGATGCGACAGTGTTATTCTTGAGAATCACGGCGTCGTTGTAGGCGGAGATTCGCTGCCAAAAGCCTTCCAGCGATTTGAAGCGTTTGAGTTCGCGGGCAAGACAACGATCAAAGCTCGCCAACTCGGCAATGTTCTGTACCTGGATGATGCCAAGCTTGAGCGTGCTGCGGAGCGAAGCGTGGATTTCGAATCGTACGATCCACCGGCTGCAACCGGCCAGGAACGAGAACTCCGTCGCCAACTGCGAGACTTTGTGCGTCGAGGCTGCCGCCAACGATTGTTAATCAGCACCGAGGGAAGCTTTTCGGCGAGGGTCGACGCCAACTCATTTCTCATTACTCCCACGCAGCACGATCGCGAACTGCTGGATGTAGAGGACCTTGTTTTGGTGAGTGGTGTGTGTCGTGAAGCTGGAAAACGTGCAAGTCGGGCTGCCAAGGCGCACCAAGCGATATACGAGAAACACCCCGGCGTGCAGGCAATCGTTTTTGCGCACCCAGTGAACGCAACGGCCTTTAGCGTGACCGATTCCGTTTTCGATGTTCGAACCATTCCTGAAAGCTACGTGTTTCTTCGGGACGTCAAACGTGTGCCCTACGGAACGCAGTACCGCAATGATGGACAGATTGCGTCGTATGTCTCGGAATCGTCGCCAGCAGCGGTTCTTGAAAACGACGGAGTGATCGTGACAGGCCGGAGTGTATTGGACGCGTTCGATCGGCTCGAAGTCCTCGAGTCCACCGCAGAAGCTGTCATCAACGCCCGAGCGATCGGTGACATCTCCTCCATGTCCGACGCTGTGATCGACGAACTGAGAGCCGCCTTTAAACTCACTTAGAAAAGCTGCAAGCCAGTCGATCGCGACAAGGTAGCTCTAGATCAAAACCCGACGCGAAAGGGCTTGTTGATTTAATGGACTGTGATAAGGGGTATTCGAACGTGGTATGGGCGTCTCGCCCATGAACTCACGAGCGAGCGCGCTCGTGCCACGCGATGGTAACCCGACGCGTGACAGCTTGTTGCTTTAGTGAAGTCGTGATTGGGTAAGGGCGGTAAGACGGACTTCCAAGTCCGTCAATGGGGAATTCGACGGACTAGGAAGTCCGTCGTACCATTAAATCAACAAGCCGGTGAGCGAGGGACGACCTCCCTAATTTTCGCTGATAGTGGTTTTGTCCTTTCTGGTCTTGGGGGCGTTTGGACAGTACAAAGTCACTCTCGGCAAGAGTGACCTACGGTAGGTCGCGCGAATAGCGTATACTGGGATTATTCTTTACTCACCATCTGGAATCTCAAATGACCATCCCAAGTTGTTCCCGGCTGACGGTTCTGTTTTTCTTGTGTTCCGTATCATTTTTATCTCCACCTTCCTTATCGCCGACCCTTGCAACGGATATGGAATTGAAAACGATACGACAGTTTCCCGTCCACGATGTCCCGGACCGATTCCATCGGATTGCAACGCCGGAAATCTGGAAACCTAACGAAGTTGCACTCATCATTTGCGATGTCTGGGACTCACACCATTGCGTCAATGCGGTTCGCCGCGTGCAAGAGTTAGCCCCTCGGATCGATGCGTTGGCGAAATCCTTACGCTTGCAAGGTGCGACCATCATTCACGCACCTAGCGATTGCATGCCGTTTTACGAGTCACATCCCGCCAGGGCACGAGCCAAGGGTGTTCCCGCTGCGAGCAATCTGCCTAGCGATTTGAACCGTTGGTGCGATCGCATTCCAAGCGAAGAGTCAGCCGCCTATCCGATCGATCAATCCGAGGGGGGCGAGGACGACGATCTTGTGGAACACGCTCAGTGGGCGCAAACCTTGGCTGCCGAAGGACGCAACCCAAAACTCCCGTGGCGTCAACAAATCCCATCCATCGACATCCAAGCGAACCGTGACTTTATCAGCGACTCAGGCAATGAAGTTTGGAATATTCTGGAAGCCAACAAAATCAAGCATGTTGTGATTTGCGGGGTCCATACCAATATGTGTGTCCTCGGACGCCCCTTTGGGCTGAGGCAACTCGCCAATCATGGCAAGCATGTCGCCTTGATCCGTGACTTGACCGACACCATGTATGATCCGTTGAAGTGGCCCTATGTCAATCACTTTAGCGGCACAGATCTGGTTATCGATCATGTCGAACGATACGTTTGTTCAACACTCACCAGCGATCAATTATTCGGATCTGCGGACGTACGTTCGAATCCAAAGCTAGCGACGCCCTTTCGTTTCTCCAAAGATCGACGACCGCACCTGGCGATCCTGATGGCAGAAGACGAATACCACACAGCGACAACCTTGCCTGCCTTTGCCGCAACCTATCTTCAACCCGATCTGCGCGTCTCGTTCATTTTTGGCGACAGCCAAGATAAATCGAAGGTCCCAGGGATAGAAGCCATCGACGACGCGGACGCATTGCTGGTGAGCGTTCGTCGACGTCCGATGAAAAAAAACGATTTGGATCGCATTCGGAATTTTGTTGCTTCGGGTAGACCCATCGTTGGAATCCGAACCGCCAGCCATGCATTTTGCTTGCGAAATGGAAAACCGGTGGATGGATTGGAGCAATGGCCCGAATACGATGCCTATACGCATGGCGGGAGTTACACAAACCACTACGCCAACGACTTGGTTGCAACGGTTCGCGACAAGAACGCCTCCGACCCGGTATTTATGAGCAAAGGTTCTTTGTACCAAGTCAGCCCGCTGAAAGCGGGAACTCGCGTTCTTTGGACCGGTAAAGTGGAGGGGCAGGCAGAGGAACCTGTGGCTTGGACATTCGTGCGAGCAGACGGCGGAAGCAGCTTTTATACTTCGCTTGGACATCCCACCGATTTCGAGGAACCTGCATTTTGCTTGCTGCTTGCCAACGCCATTCATGGTGCATGTAACTTGGAACCGATCCACGCCCAACAGTTGGCATTGCAACGCGATCGCTATTCGCAAGGCCATGGTAAGCAACGACGTTAGGATCGTAGTGGGATAGGCTTCTAGCCTGTGCTCTTCCATTACGACAGGCTGGAAGCCTATCCCACACAGGCTGGAAGCCTATCCCACTATCACACCGTTACGATCGAGGTTTTCATTGAGAGGCGTCTGTTATCAATCCATCGGAGTCGTTGAATGGCTGGAACTGCCGGATGCCACTATTGAATCGGACCAGGATGCTGTCGTTCAAGTAGAATTGGCTGGCATGTGTGGATCGGACTTGCACCCTTTGTTTGGTCGCGAGAAAGGACTCGATCCAGGTACGGTCATGGGGCATGAATTTGTTGGGAAGATTGTTGCGGTTGGCTCGTCTGTCCGTACCTTGAGCGTCGGTGACCGAGTTTATTCGCCGTTTTCAACGAACTGCGGGAACTGCTTTTATTGTTTGAAGGGACTTACAAGTCGATGCACCCTCGGTCAGCTCATCGGTTGGCGAAAACAGGGTAATGGTCTGCATGGGGGTCAAGCGGAATTGATCCGAGTCCCACTTGCCGATGGTACACTTGTGCGGGTCCCTGTGGGCCTTAGCGCCGAGTCCGCATTGCTGCTAGGCGATAATTTCAGCACAGGTTATTTTTGTGCCGAGATGGCGAATATTGCACCGAACGGAGTGACCGCGGTCATCGGTTGTGGTTCGGTTGGTCTGCTTTCCATAATGTCCGCTCAATATCAAGGTGCACGAAACATTGTGGCCATCGACCCAGTGGAGGAACGCCGGCACAAGGCCATGGAACTTGGGGTCGTCGCATTCGAGCCTGGCTTAGCAGCACTCGACTGGGTGATGCAAAACACGTCGGGCCGAGGAGCGGACAGCGTCATGGAATTGGTCGGGTTGCCGGACGCTCAACGACTTGCATACGAGCTCATTCGACCGGGCGGAACCATGTCGGTGATCGGTTGTCACTCAAGCCCAACGTTTGCGTTTGCCCCGTCGGAAGCGTACAACAAGAATCTAACCTATCGAACGGGGAGGTGTCCTGCCCGTTACTACATGGGGCTATTGTCGGAACGAGTTGTTCAACAAAATTGGAACATCGGCTCGACGATTACGCATCGCTTTCAACCCAGCGATTGCAAAAGGGCATACGACATTTTCGCCAATCAAAAACAAGGTTGCATCAAGAGCGTTTTTGAATTCACTACGACGGTTCTGCAACGGGATCCGAGCGAAGCTTGATGATCGTGACTTGGTTGCCGATTTCGTTGTAGACGACTTCTGTCATCAACTCGCGAATCAACATAACACCGCGCCCACGCGGTTGGTCCACCAATTCGTCCGTGGTTGGATCGGCCAAGTTGCGGTGATCGAATCCAGCTCCTTCGTCGGTGATCTCCATCAAGACCTTTTCTGGAGTCACGCGGAACACCGTGTGCACCTTTTTCGACTCATCTCGCTTGTTGCCATGCTCGATGGCGTTGACGATCGCTTCCTCAATCGCCATCTGAATGCGAAACAAGTCCGAGCCCTCCCAGCCGCATACTGCGAGGGCAGTCAGCAATTCTTCGATTGCTGCGTGACCAACGTCTAAATCGCTTGACAGGACTTTATCAAAATGCCAGTGCTCTTGATCCGACGACATACGTTAACCCGAGCTCGATTAGAGTTTGAAGGCTGCGATTGCATCTGCTTCCGTCTTGCGAAGATCTAAAACGCGGTCGAGTCGCGTGATGGTGAAAACCTCCTTGATTTCTGCCCGCAAGCAGCAAATCTTCAGTCGACCTGCAGCTGCTTTGACTTTCGAATTGAGCGAAATCAACTTGTTCAGTGCGGCGCTCGACATGAATTCGACGGAGTCAAAATTGAGCAGAATCATGTTGCGTTTCTCGACAAGTACCAGCGAATTCAGCTCTTCACCAAGCTGTTCGATACTCCCTGAGTCGACGATCTTTTTGTCGACGAAGCGAACCACACTAACACCCGAAACATCATCAGTAACACTAATTCGCCGGTGGGTTGACATTTAAAATCTCTAATTAGGGAAGGGCAGTTGGTAGGGATGCATACGCAAACGACAAGGCTCTAGATTAAACCACCTGGACCAAAGCAGCAATGAACCCAGCACGGGGTTGAACCTAGGAATATTAAAATTTATTTACGCCTTCCCAGTTTGTGGGTTGTTTGCGGGTGGCGATTGTTTGCTCGGACTCGGCTTGACTTTGGGTTTTAGGCCGGGATATGGGGAATTGGAATCCTCACTCGACAGAGGTTCGGCGATCTGTAACCCCATCAGAAGCACGAGCAGAAAGGTTACTCCAAAGTACATGGAATAGTGCATTAGCGACTGGCCAAACTCCAACTCCATGGATAACAGGGAACCGATTGTGCCGATCGCGAACATGAGGAGAACGAAAATAGCAAACTGAAGCGAATCGACTTCGGCTAGCTTTTTACTGCCCAGATACCACGCCAAAAACCAGTAAATGCCCCAGGTCATCGCGAAAACCGCAGCACAGGAGCCCACACGAGCAAGGCGTTCTTGACCTGTGTACTCAGCCAGTTCATCGTCATGAAAGAACGTGTACCCAATCCAGGCGAGAGGAAAAGACAATGCAAGGACCCCCAAGACCGTTAACCACAAAGGAGGCTCAGCGAATCCAACCCGACCATAAATGGCGAAACCAATCGAAAGCACGAACAGGATCGCGGCTACGATCATTTCCTTTTTCGAAAGTTTGAACTCAGCCCTCTTGAGCGGCTTGAGGACTGCGACCCCTTTCGAATCCTTGGGGCCACTCAATTCCGGTGCATGAACAACGACTTCCTGCGACTTGTCAGGAACAATCAGTTCCTTTTTGCATTTTGGGCATGGTCCTGTCTTGCCCGCATATTTATCGCTGACGGTAAATCTTGTGAGGCAGCCAGGGCAGGTTACAGGAATAGGCATAGACAAGTTTCTGTGGTTGCATGGACGAGGTCGCTTGCAGAACGATTGCTTGATCTATAGTTAAGCAGTCCGCCGGAGGACTTGCAAGCAGACTAACCATGCATTTCTGGGATAGCACCCCTTCGATCCGCTTTGCAATGTCGAACGAATTGAAAATCAATGGGAGGGCGAGGCTCCTGCCGAGCTAAATACGCCATGGTTCGGCAGGAGCCTCACCCTCCCAAGCCATGGTTCGGCAGGAGCCTCACCCTCCCAAGCAATGGTTCGGCAGGAGCCTCACCCTCCCTTCAAACAACGAATATTCGTGTCGAGCGTTCCTCCCAATCGACAGCCGACCCGCAATCCACTAGGATGACGGCGATTATCTTAGAGACTAATCGGTAGGCATTTAAAGTCATTGGTGTTAGCGGTTTAGAACTCATCTTCCTTTCGAAGGCAACAAACATGGGATTTGGTATTGGTCTGCTAGTTTTTGGCGGGATAGTCGTACTTTTCTTGTTTTATCTGGTTTCTTTGTACAACAACTTGGTTGCCTTACGAAACCGATTTAAGAACGCTTATGCCCAGATCGATGTGCAGCTAAAGCGTCGATACGATCTGATCCCCAATATCGTCGAAACGGCCAAAGCGTTTATGTCTCACGAACGCGACACACTCGAGGCGGTGATCAATGCACGCAACACAGCCATGTCCGCAGGTCAGAAGGCCGCGGCGAATCCTGGCGATCCGAGCGCGATGCAGAATCTATCGACTGCGGAAGTTGCCTTGGCGGGTTCGATGACCAAGTTTTTGGGACTGGCAGAAGCTTATCCAGAATTGCGTTCGAACCAGAATATGTTGGCAGTTCAAGAAGAGCTGACGAGCACAGAAAACAAAGTTTCGTTTGCGAGGCAGGCTTTTAATGATGCCGTCGCAACCTACAACACCGCCTGCGAGACCTTCCCTGGTAACTTGATTGCCGGCTATGGAAACTTTGAAAAGGCCAGCTTCTTCGAGATCAATACGCCGCAAGAGCGAGAAGTCGTCAAGGTTCAGTTCTGATCGCAGTTTGATTCTTAGCGCGATAACTCTTTTGCTTTGACGAGGATTCGTTGTGGACTTTTTTGACCATCAAGAAAGGGCACGCCGAAATACGGTGTTGCTAACGATCTACTTTGCGATCGCGATTATCCTGATCATCGCGTGTGTCTATTTCGCGGTCGTTGGAATACTGGCCTTGAGATCGGATTCGACAGAGGAACCGATTTCATTCATTGGCTGGCATCCCGAGTTGCTCGCAGCCGTGGTGTTCGTGGTTGGCCTCATTATCGCAATGGGAAGTATCTATAAGATCTGGTCGTTGGGCGGGCATGGCGAGACGGTGGCGATCGCTTTAGGTGGTGTCAAAGTCCCTGCGAACACGACGGCACTCGAGGAGCGAATCCTGTTAAACGTGGTGGAGGAAATGGCTCTCGCTTCGGGGACCCCTGTTCCACCTGTTTACATACTGGAAGACGAAACGGGTATCAACGCTTTCGCAGCGGGGACGAGCCCTCAGAACGCTGTGATCGGTATTACTCGAGGTGCGATCACAACGCTCCGTCGCGATGAGTTACAAGGAGTGATTGCTCACGAGTTCAGCCACATTCTCAACGGCGACATGAAACTGAATTTGCGACTGATGGGGCTGCTCCATGGGATTCTTTTAATCGCACTGATCGGGTATTTTTTTATTCGATCGTTGGTTTCCTCGCGACGTTCGTCGCAAGACGAGGGGGGCAATGGAGCGGCTGTGTTGTTTGTAGCTTTGTTCCTATTTGGATCGGCACTGCTCATCATCGGGTATGTCGGGGTTTTCTTTGCGAACTTGATCAAGTCTGCGGTTTCGCGTCAACGCGAGTTCTTAGCGGATGCCTCGGCTGTCCAATTCACTCGCAACCCGAGTGGAATTGCCGATGCGTTAAAGCGAATTGGTGGATGGAAGCAACATGCTCGGCTTACGAATGCTCGGGCTAGCGAGTCAAGTCACATGTTTTTCGGCGAAGGCGTAGCCTCGTTCTTGTTTGCGACGCACCCCCCGCTGTCTTTGAGGATCAAACGAATTGAGCCGACGTTTCAGGGCAGTTTCCCAAAGACCGTGCCGGTGACGCATTCGGTTTCGGAATTGATCGATCCGAATTCGCTCGCGATGGCGAGAGCTTCTTTCGCCGGCGGAACAACCACCGGTGCAGTAGCAACCGGTGGAGCAGCCTCGGGGCGTGGAACAACGGGCGCCCATCAAGCGGCTCTCGCTGGTGCTCACCAACATGAACGCCAACCCGACAAAGCGGTTAGGCACATTGGCGAGCCGCGGCCAGAACATCTCGTGCATGCGCACAACCTGGTCGACGAGTTTGCCCCAATCCTGGCGGAAGACATCCGAGATCCTCTCGGAGCTGTCGCCATTATTTACGCGTTGCTGCTTGCGCCGACGTCCGATCCTGTTCGGGATTTCCAATTGGAGACCATTCAAATCCAAGCCGACCCTCGTGTTACACAAGAGCTCAGTCGAGTGGTCGATCAAGTCGGGCGTTTGGCCGATGAGCAACGCCTTCCGCTTGCATGCTTGGCATTGCCGGCTTTGCATCAAATGTCTCCCAAACAGATTGCGATTTTTCGAAAAACCGTACGTGCCTTAATCGAGGCGGACCGAAAATGGACCATCTTTGAGTTTGCGATTCAAAGATTCATTACCAAACGTCTTGTGGATCGCTTGGATAACCAAGTTCAGTCGACGATCGATTCCAAAAGTGAGCTGCCGTTCGCCAGTGCTTTTCATGTCGTTCTTTCTGCTCTAGCTTATGTCGGAAGCGAGGCCGAGGATCCGACGAAATCATTCGCAATCGGTTTGACCAAATCGCGATTGGTCTCCAATTCGGCGACGATTTTGCCTCGCCAGCAGTGTACTTTTGGGGCTGTCGACCGGGCCTTGAACGTACTGGAGAAAGCCAACGGGACTGCGAAACGGAAAATGTTAGATGCTTTTTCCGCATGTATTGCTGCGGATGGGAAGGTGGAAGTAAGCGAAGTAGAACTTTTGCGAGTGATTGCCGACGCACTTGGCTGCCCGATGCCGCCGATCCTCGAGGAAACGCTTTCCTAGCCATAGCTCGGCAGGAGCCTCGCTCTCCCGTTGATTTCCATTCCTTGCTTGGGAGGGTGAGGCTCCTGCCGAACCGTGGCGTATTAAGCTCGGCAGGAGCCTCGCCCTCCCATTTTTCCCCATTGCGGTAGGACAGTAAACCGTTGGGCGTTCCTCCAGAATCTGTCAACCTGCCGCTCGTCCAAAGAGACTGATCCGCAGCCGGTTCAGATGGTAGCGAACCGACGTGTAGAACAATAAACCGAAAAGGATACCCACGCAGTCGGCCCAAAAGTCCTGCCAATCTGCGGTTCTTCCTACCGGTATCTGGAGCAATTCGTCCAGAGAAGCGTAGAGGGTTCCGATCAAACCTGCCAAGAATACGTTACGGAGAGGTCGACCAAGGTTCGTTGGTATCGCCCAGGCGAGCAAAAATGCCAGCCCTGCAAACGCAACAGCGTGAATAATCTTGTCACTTACCGCGACGCGAGGAAGGGCACTGGCAGGAACATGGGTCGAGATAAACATCAAGACCCAATAACATCCCAATGCGATTACGGCAATTCGCAATCCATGGATTGTCGCTCTCATTCGTCCGCGATTCGTCCGTTAGTCCCACCACCACTGGTCTGCAGAAAGATCAGCAGGCGCTGAAACTTTGCTCCGTTCATCGACTTCCCTATCGACGGTAGTGGTCGACGGGTCGATTAATTTTCTTGCGGCGATGTGGACTCCTCCTCCGATGGGAGTCACCAACTGCGAATCTCTCCAAACTGCGTTAACAGCAGTCTCAACTTGAGTAACGCCGACAGTGGTATTCACGCGAAATTTGCTTTCGTCCCCGAAAATACCCAAGTTCCAGCCGGATTTCTCATAAAGATTTCGGTCTTGGATAAACGCGGCAGCGATACTGATATCGAATAGGTTCCGCATTTCGAAGAAAACCGGAATCACCGTTGCCAAATCATCGAACTTGGCCGTGAATTCTTTGGTGAATTCATTGCTTGCTCGGTCGCCACCAGCCCCAACGCTTTTTCGCTTTCCATCGCTTTGGACGGTTTCCTTTTCACCCGACAACTTGACACCACGACCTTGAAGGCGCATGGCCGTACCGGATTCGTTGGTCGCAACCGAGTTGTAGTCCGCTTGGAAATACCATCGCTGCATAGAGCTAGTCGTTCCGCTGTTGTTGGAACGCTTGACCCAACTGGCCAACGGGATGATAGGATCTTCCAAGCCTAGACCAATGAGTTTCATTCGGTAGTCGGCTTCCACCAGAACTTGTGCAAAGTGTGTTGTTGCGGGCACGCCTTTTATGGAGATGGTTTGCATTCCAAGCGACTGCTTCAATCCCATGGCAAATTGCCGTGGGTCTAAACCACGCGAGATTTGGGGCCCGTACTCGGAATGATAGCGTTTCATTCGAATGAGACCTTCTTGAGTTGGGTCGATCGAGCATCCGATGGTAGAGGTCGCACCGTCGTTGGGGGCAAAGGCTCGCAAGGCGACAACCAAGTCCTCCAGTTTGAGGGTTGCTCGCCCCGAATTGAGGCCAACCATTCGGTTGTTTGCGTCTCGGTGCCAAAGTTCGGCTGGTCCAGCAATCACAATGTCTTGTGAGTCTGGCATGTAGAAGACGTATTCGAGTCGACTCAAACCGGCCAAACTCAAGACTTCGTCGGTGAGAGCTTTTCCTTGCGATTGCTGTGCGGTTACGAATTTTTCCAAGCGATTTAAAGACACTTTCCGCAGTGGGGAAGTTGTTACGGTTCCGCGAGGCTGTTTTTGAAGCGTTGCCATTCGCTCGGCGAATGCAATTTTGGGATCGACATGAGTCACTCGCAGCACGCCGGTTGCATCGATATTGATACCAGCAACTCCACCCCCGCCACCGCCTCCACCGCCACCACCGCCACCACCGCCGTCTCCGCCGCCGCCACCGCCGCCGCCGCCGCCGCCGCCGTCACCTTG
Organism: Pirellula staleyi DSM 6068; assembly: GCA_945875845.1. Lineage (GTDB taxonomy): Bacteria > Planctomycetota > Planctomycetia > Pirellulales > Pirellulaceae > JBKCUI01. Next base: position 89,015 of record CAMCMB010000003.1, on the reverse strand, counting down.
ACCGAATGCCACGGGTGCAGCCAGAAAGAGGATGATTGCCACTGAAACGAGGTGTTTTGATAAGATTGTTAGACGCATGCCAAAGTCCCTTGGGTTGCGAAGCAGATGAGAAAACGGGAGTACCGACGGAAACAACGATTCCCAATCATTGTACGATAGTTGCAATTCATTCGAATAGCAACATTTTGGTTGAAATGGGTCAAATACAGAAGGCAATTGTTAATAAAAGCTCTTTTTTCTTCGAAATCGCATGCTTGAAACTCCGCAAGGGTATCGTTTACCGTCTTAATCAGCCGGAACGCACTAGGGGCTTGTTGATTTAATCACAACCCGAAGTGTAAACGAGGGACTCTTTGCCCCTCACTTACCGGCTTGTTGCTTTAGTGAAGTCGTTATTGGGTAAGGGCGGTAAGACGGACTTCCAAGTCCGTCCATGGGGAATTCGACGGACTAGGAAGTCCGTCGTACCATTAAATCAACAAGCCGTCACGTTTCGGGTTGTGATAAAACCATGGCTTAGGTAAAGACTCACTAAATCAACAAGCCCCTACGACCGGTTTGTGTTGAAAAATTTCCAGATGGATTCGATCCGTTGGACAAATTTCGGAAATTGCTGCGCGTCTCCCGTCCGACCGAATTCGGTAAGGCTTTCGGAGGGGTTTTTTTGAGTCTAGAATTAGGTTTCTGGGCGCACTCATTTGTTGAGTACGACCAAAAGGGTGTTTGAACCTAGATAACAGTTTTGTGTTTCGGGCAGAATTTGCATACTCAATGATTTCAGAAAAACGTGCGGCATGGATCGTCAATGCCCTTTCCATTGCGATTCCATTGGTCGTTGCAGTGCTGCTTAGTATTTGGACGAAAATCGATCTTGGCACTTGGACCAAAGTTTTGCCGCACGCGATTGGCGTTATCAATACGTTGACTTCTCTGCTGTTAATCCTTGGACTCACGGCGCAGAAATGGAAACGAATCGACCTGCACCGCTTTGCGATGACCGGAGCATTTTGTCTTGGGGCGGTTTTTTTGGTTTGTTATGTTACTTACCATTTGTCGAACCCTTCGACTAAATTTGGCGGGGAGGGACCGATCCGAATCGTTTATTACACGGTTCTCATCTCGCATATCGGGCTGTCATTGATCGTGCTTCCCTTCGTGCTTCGAGCATTCTTATTTGCGGTAACGAACCAGATTGAAAGACATCGCCGCATTGCGAAGATCGCATACCCCATTTGGTTGTATGTCTCGATTACGGGCGTAATGGCTTACTTGATGATCTCTCCTTATTACTCGGCGCATTGAGATTACTCGGCGCATTGAGTTATTCGACGGATTGAAAGCTTTCATTGGGAAAAATGGAAGGGCGAGGCCAGCCGTTTAAACATCTTTCCCATGTCGAACCATCGGAAATCAATGGGAGGGCGAGGCTCCTGCCGAGCTTACGACACCATGGTTCGGCAGGAACCTCACCCTCCCAAGCAAGGAATGGATTGGGCAAAGTCGACGAAAACATGTTTACAGGGGTGGCCTCGCCCTCCCGATGAAATTGCAGGCAATTCCAATAATGAAAGCGAGGCGGCCTCATGTTGCTTGGGGACATTTGCCTGCTAGCGGAACCTTTTTTGCACAAGTGGGTTAAATGGAGTGCAATAAACCCCTTGGAGAGCGCTAGATCCGATCCAAAACGAACAAGTTTCGGACGGAATCCAACTAATTGAAATCTCCTGGTGGGCCAGTACTAGCGATCGATTGACGATGAACTAGAGTCAATTTGACCTGCAAAATCACAATTTGGCGTGACGCGATCTAACCTGACAGCACTATTCCATGCAAAAAAAAGCTATTCTTCGAAAATCCCTTGCGATTTTGATTGCTGTTTCCGTCCTGCCTTCGATGGCAGCGATGGCTTCAGGGAGCCCCGATACTGTCGGTGTTTTAGCTGCAATTACTGAGCCTGCCAATGCAGCAGAACTCGGGCTCACCCCCGAGCAAATGGAGCGACTGGAAGCACTTATCAAGCAGCATGAGAGTCAATTGCTTGCCTTTGGAAGCAAAATTAGAGAGTTGTCGCCCACTGAGAAGCGAGAAAAAACCTCAGAAAACCTGCGTAGCGTCGAACGACAGGGAATGGCTCTATTGACGGCAGATCAACAGGAAAAGGCCGAATCGTGGCGGCTTCAAAAAGTAGGCATGTCCGCTTTGTTGGAAACCGAGGTCGCCCTGAAAGCTGGTGTAACGGAGTCGCAAATCGCCAAAATGAAGAACATTTTGGAGGGCAAAGCCCTCCTCGAGAAAAATACCGGCAAAGCCAAAGCGAGCGTGGAACTCGAAAAGCGGATGGACGAAGTACTTGACGACCAGCAACGTGCCGAGTGGCAAAAAATGGTAGGCGTCACAAAAACTGCTGTCGCAAATCCATCGGCTGGGGGCGCTTCCAACAACGTATCGGAATCCGCTGCGGATGTTGTAGCGAGCCGACAGCCCGAGGTCGCGGGTGAGGGACTTCTCCTTAATTTTACTGCTGCACCTTGGAAGGACGTTTTAAAATGGCTTGCCAAGGAAGCAGAACTGAGCCTGCAAGTGGACGCGTATCCGACAGGAACCTTCACATATCAAGATCCCTATCGACGATACTCGATCCCGCAAGCCATGGACGTCATGAATGGCTTGTTGCTGGGTAAGGGATTTACTTTAGTCAAAAAGAACCGCGTCTTGATGAGCGTCGATTTGTCGAGCGGTGACTCGGCTGAACTCATTCGAGCATACCTCCGCGAGATGGTGGAGTTGGTGCCAATGGAGAACCTCGATAAACGAGGTGAGTACGAGTTGATCAAATGCGTTTTTTCTCTGGAAAGAGTGAGCGTGGAGGATGCCGAAAAGGAAATCAAGCCCCTTATCGGCCCGCAAGGCTCGATCGTCTCGATGCCATCCGCCGGACAAATCTTGGTGACGGAAACGGGCGGGAAGCTTAGGATCATTCGAGATACCATCGAGCGATCCGAACAACCCAATGGTGCGAGATCCGCCAAAATTGTCACCATTCCGTTGAAGCACGTGAGCGCAGATGAAGTGCTATTGGTTGCGAGGCCGTTGTTGCAACTCAAGGATGGCATTAACACCTCTGAGGATCTGAGTTTGTCGACGGACACATTCGGAAACACAATCTACGCCACGGGCTCACCCGACAAGCTTCAAAAACTTCGAGACATCACTACTCAAATCGATGTTGTACCGGCTGCAACTGAGGCTACGACACCGGTCGAGGCTCCGTATTTCGACACCCATACGATACTCGGTTCGGATCCCACGACGACGATGGATATTTTGCAAACCACGTTTTCGGGTCAAACCAACATGCGTTTGGGTATGGATCCGAAAACGAACAACATCATCGCCAATGCGACGCGTGCGGACCACCAACGTATCGATGATGTCCTGGCCAAACTGGCTGGGCAAAACACCGATTTCCAAGTGGTTTCCCTTGGGAAGCTGGATGTCGCGTCCGCCATCCTGACACTAGAAAAATTCTTCGGCAAAGCCCCTAAGGGTACCGAGCCAGTCAAAGGACCCATCTTCTACGGCGACGCCGCTTCGAAAAGGATCTATGTCAAAGGGAACAAAGATGAAGTGGAACAAGTGCGGTTGCTCCTGTCGAAGGTGGAAGAATCAAGTCCGGTCGAAGAAGTGATCACGGACGGAATGATTTTGATGCCCTTCAAGGGTAAGTCGGCGGACCGCATGTTAAATCAAATCGAAATGATGATGGAAGCCACGAAAAAGAAACCTCGGTTCAAAGTTTATACAAGACCGGGAAAAGAACCGACGCCGACTGAACCCGTTTCTGCGCCCGAAAATGCCAAAACTACGAGTCGGATCGAAGCCAGCCTACCATCGTCTCCATTTATTAAATTTACGGCCGCACAAGGAGACGAGCCAGTGAAAACAGTGGTCGCTAAGACTCCTCAGGATCCGGCAACGGGCGATGACATCTCAGCATCCGATGACGAGATCAAGATCTTTCAAGGCCCCAACGGCTTGATTGTCACCAGTGACAATCCAGAGAAACTGAAAGAATTCAATCAGTTTTATCGAGCAGCGCAAGAGCAAATGGCAAACAGTCCATCGCAACCTGAGATCTTTTATTTGGAACACATCACGGCCGCAGCGGCAACCGAACTGATCAAGAGTATCATCGCTGGCGAAGCGGCGACCAACAGCGGCGGCGGGGGCAGTGGATTGCTCGGCGATGTTGCCTCGAGTCTCCTCGGCGGCGGAGGATTTATGGGGGGCTTGTTTGGAGGCGGCAGCAGCAGCAGTAGCGCAAGCAGCACAACCACGTCTGGAACTGGAGCGAGCGGAACTGTCTCGATTATTCCGGACGCACGATTTAATGCCCTTTGGGTCCAAGCCAACCCGATCGACATGCAAATGGTGGAAGACCTTGTCGAGATAATTGATACGGAAGTCGTCCAAGAGAACAGGACGCGTGGAACCACTCACATTATCCAAATCAACAATACTCCTGTCGCTGACATTGAAAGCGTGGTGAAAGAAGTATTTGCAAGCCGAATTGCTCAACCAGCCGGAGCCGGAGCACAACGCCAACCATCACCCCAGGAGATTATGCAACTCATGGTTGGCGGCGGCGGACGCCGGGGTGGCGGCGGTGGGGGCGGAGGTGCCCAGAGCGAATTGAAGGAACAAACGATGACAATCAGCTCAGACAAAAAGAACAACACGCTCATCGTGGTCGCCCCTCCCAATCTTTTCGCGGATGTCGAGGACTTGGTAAAGCAGATGGACGAAGCCGCTGGCTTAGACGAAAAGAGTATTTTGGTTATCCCGATGGAAGGGAACTCAACAATCATGAAAAGCGCACTTCAGTCGGTCTTCGGCGCGAATGCAAAAACCAGCACCACGACCGGAGCACAATCCTCCAACTCACAGCCTAGTGGCGGGACGAACACAAGCAATCCTGCGGATTTCTTCCAGCAATTTAGAAACCGCGGAGCAGGTGGCGGCGGATTTCCAGGCGGCGGATTTCCAGGCGGCGGCGGTGGCTTTCCTGGTGCTGGCGGAACCCGAGGTGGTCAAGGCGGCGGCGGGTTTCCGGGCTCCGGCGGATTCCAAGGCGGAACCCGAGGGGGGCAAGGCGGTAGCGCTGGACAAACCGGTGGTCGAACGCGTGGTCGATAGTAACCTGCCACAAATTGTGCTCTACTTAGATCTTGTTGCTTAATTCTTAAACCTAAAAACGTGCTCCCTCTCAAATGATTACTGAAGTTGGCGAAATCCTGCTGCGACGAGGCTTGATCAATCGAGATCAACTGCTGCAGTCGCGCGCCGCAGCCAATGGAATAAGTATTGTCGACAGCATCGTCAAACAAGGCTTTGCCAAAGAAGACGAGGTACTTCGTATCGTCGCGGACGAGTACGGACTGGACTTCATCGATTTGCGCGATGCCGAAGTGGATTTGAAGTTGCTTCAGACCTTTCCACTGAAGCTGATCTATCGCCATGCGTTGTTCCCGGTCAAGCTCGAGAACGGCCAGTTGTTCGTTGCGACCAGCAATCCGCTCGACTTGTATCCGTTAGACGAGGCAGCCGCCGCAACAGGCTTAGCGGTCGTTCCGCTCGTCGCCGAAAAAATCGAGCTTGCCAAGCTCGTCAAGAAGCATTTGGGTGTTGGTAGCGAAACCGTTGAGGGACTGCTTGCGTCGAGATCCGATGACGAAACAGAGATCGAGCTTTTAGAGAAAATCGAGGCCGACGGAAGCGAACTAGGAGAACAAGCTCAAGAGGCATCCGTTGTTAGACTCGTGAACGAATTGCTGGTAGAGGCCATCGACACTCGGGCTAGCGACGTGCACATTGAATCGCAAGCCTCTGGTTTGGTTGTTCGTTATCGCATTGACGGAATCCTGCACACCCAAGCGATTCCCCCCGAGATCAACCGTTTTCAAGCGGCCATCATCTCGCGTCTCAAGATTATGGCCCACCTCAACATCGCAGAAAAAAGATTGCCGCAAGACGGACGGATCAAACTGCGCGTGCACGGCCGCGAGATCGACATTCGTTTGTCTGTGATCCCGATGATCCACGGCGAAAGCTTGGTTATGCGGATCCTCGACAAAGGCTCGATGAAATTCGATTTGCGAAGTCTCGGGATGGGCGAAGCAACCTATAAGCTCTTTAGCGAACTGATTCGTTTGCCGCACGGTATCATTTTGGTGACGGGTCCAACCGGCTCCGGCAAAACAACCACGCTTTATAGCTCCTTGCTTGAAATCAAATCGCCAGAGAACAAGATCATCACAACCGAAGACCCTGTCGAGTATCAGCTCGATGGGATCAATCAAATTCAAGTTCACACGAAGATTGGTTTGACGTTTGCGGCTTCTTTGCGAAGCATTTTGCGTCATGACCCGGACATTGTACTAGTCGGTGAAATCCGCGATGCGGAGACGGCCGAAAATGCGATCCAAGCGTCGTTAACGGGCCACACGGTGTTTAGCACCTTGCACACCAATGATGCGGCGGGTGCATTCACGCGAATTGTTGACATGGGAATCGAACCGTTCTTGGTTGCGAGCACCGTCGAAGGAATCATGGCGCAACGACTTGTTCGAAGACTTTGCCCAGAATGCAAACACGCGTATCATCCAACTCATGAGGACGTGCCTCGCGATTTCCCCTGGGAGAAACTCGATGGCAAGCCACTCTATCGAGCTACGGGTTGTCGCACTTGCCGCCAGCTTGGGTACTCGGGACGATTTGGTATTTACGAATTGCTGGCAACCACCGAAGAAGTTCGGCAATTGGCACACGGTCGGTCGAGCAGTTATGAAATCAAGAAAGCGGCCCTTCGAGGTGGCATGATGACACTGCGCGATGATGCGTTTCGAAAGGCAATCGAGGGTACGACGAGTATCGACGAAGTGCTTCGCGCGACCAAAGGTGATTCGCTTGTTTAGGAGTTCACCTGATGCCTGACTTTGCCTACGTAGCAAGAGACATGACCGGCAAATCCTTGGCCGGAACCATCGCAGCCACCAACGCGCGTGATGCGGCGACCCAACTTGGGGCCAAGTCCTTGTTCCCGATTTCCATTACGGTCAATAAGGGCTCACAAGTCAAAAGCACTCGGCGAGTGGGTGGTGCCCAGATGGCGAGTTTGTACACCCAACTCTCGTCGCTGCTGCGCAGTGGCGTACCGATGCTGAGGGCGTTGACCGTTTTGTCGACGCAATCGGGCTCAAGCCGCACGCTTCGCAATGCGGTCACCGAGATCAAGGGCAAAGTTGAGGAAGGGGAATCGCTGGGGGAAGCCATGGCACGGTACCCTCGTATATTCAATGACATGGCCATCAACATGGTGCGTGCGGGAAGCGAAGGCGGATTTCTCGAGGACGCCCTTGAACGCGTGGGCGGATTTATCGAACAACAAGAAGAAATAAAGGGCAAAACGGTTGGAGCGCTGGCCTATCCGGTGTTTGTGATGACCGTGGGGGTGGTGGTGGTCACTGTTTTGCTCGTCGCATTCGTTCCGCAGTTTGAAGGCATTTTTGAACCCATGCGAAAGAAGGGGACCTTGCCCCAAGCGACGGAACTTTTGCTTTGGATGAGTGCGATTGTTCAGCAATGGTGGTGGGCGATCTTGGGATTGGGCGCCCTTGCTGCTCTTGGACTGAATCAGTATTTGAAAACGACCGAGGGGAAACGCAATGCCGATATGCTCAAGATCAAAACGCCTCTGATCGGTAGTGTTTTCTTGAATTTGGCCGTGTCGAGGTTCTGCCGAGTCCTTGGCACCTTGCTTCAGAACGGAGTCCCCCTCCTTCGATCGCTTGAGATCAGCCGACTTGCGGCTGGAAATATTATTTTGTCGGAATCCGTCTTGGCAGCCAGCGAGGAAATCTCAGCCGGTGAACGATTAGCCAAGCAATTGGAGAAGAGCGGGCACTTTCCGCAGACCGTTGTTGAAATGATTTCTGTTGCCGAGGAGTCCAACAGCCTGGATAAGGTGTTAGTAACAATATCGGATAATTTGGAGCGAACGACTTTCCGACGTTTGGAAACGGTCGTTCGCCTTTTGGAACCCGTAATGCTGCTCGTTCTTGCGGCGATGGTAATGTTTGTAGTTATGGCCCTCATGCTCCCGATCATCAGCGGTGCAGGTGCCGGTTAATCCTCGAATCAGAAACTGGAGTTTTGAAATGAATCGTAGAATGCAAAAGCGAAGAGCCCTCCGGCGCGGCTTTACATTGATGGAAGTACTGTTGGTCCTCGTTATTTTGGTTGTCTTGGCAGGCTTTGCTATTCGAAATCTAGGTGGCGCATTGGAAGGTGCGAAAAAGCAACAAGCCAAGGTCATGATCGGGATTCTTTCAACCTCGCTCAAGGAGTACCAACTCCAAGTCGGCACGCTGCCGTCGAACCTTGAAGCACTGTATCAGCAACCTAGCGACTTGGCAGATCCAGGTCTGTGGGTACAGAAACTCGACAAGCCGGTTCCAGCGGACCCTTGGGGCAAACCCTACGAGTACAAACTCAACGGTAGTTCATTCGAAATTCGTAGCGTCGGTCCAGACGGCCAATCCGGAACAGCAGACGACATTACAGCGTAAAGGTTTTTGCTTTGCAGGTTGGATGAGATGCCTGAGTTCGACATCTTGCAAGGCATGGGACAACAGTTCCCGCGAGGCTAGGCCGAAGGTAAAATACCCCTGGCATGAAGCCAGGGGCATTGATTGTTCGAGCCTTGATTTACTGAGGGTAAACTTATGAGTCGCCAATTCAAAAACATCCGAAAGGCGTTTACGCTGCTCGAGTTGTTGCTTGTGTTGGCAATCTTGGTCGCCCTAGCAGGCATTGCGGTTCCCACGTTCGAATCCATGGTCACGGCCAGGAGGCTGACGGAGTCAAACCAACAGCTTTTGAACGAATTGAAGGCTGCCCGCGTAACGGCCATGAGAACCGGTCAGGCTCAAGTCATGCGAGCCACGCTTCAAACCCGCGACTATTCCATTACCCCTTGGTTGGGAGGAACCGAATCGCAAGACGCATCGGCTGGCGCGACGGTTATGGGAACGGACGGTCAAGCTGTGGCGACGGAAAAGGGTGTGTCTGGCGGAGTTGCAACCTCGGCCGTGGATGCCTCAAGCGGTATGAAACAACTGAGCATTGGGGTTCAATTTTCGGCGATTGAAACCCTGGTAGACTCGCGAAATGCCCTCGAACTCCAGAACTCCGGGGAAGCCATGCCAGCGTCTGGAGCAGCGGTAACAACGGATGGCCTTTCTTCGCCCCTTTTGGTTTATCCCGACGGTTCAACGACGACCGCACAAATTGTGTTGGTGGATCAAAGCGGTCGCAGAATGGCGATCCAAATTCGCGGTGTTACAGGCCAATTGAGTTCCTTTCGACTGATGTCGGTCGACCCTAGTTCGATCGCAAAGTGATCCATTTTCGAGAGTGACGAACCATGAAATCGCGATCAGAAATAGATACCAACTCTTGTTCCCAAGCTCTGCGTGGGAAATCAATCGGCATACTCAAATCGATCAGCCCACGGTTTTATGATGGGGATAGCAAGGCGACCCCTCTAAACCTGTTTTCCTCGACTTTGCCCAATCCATTCACGGCTCGGGAGGGTGAGGCTCCTGCCGAACCATTGCGTCGTAAGCTCGGCAGGAGCCTCGCTCTCCCGAGAAATGCACTGGGTAGCAAAGCGTATGGCAGCGGCTCGACGAAGATCCATCGCGCCGGCTTGTCGCTGCTCGAAGTGATCTTGGCGCTCGCGATACTCGCCATGTCTGTCGCACTGCTCTCGCAGATAACCAAGCAATCCACCGACAACGGTCTCATGGCCCAACGGCTGGCTACCGCTCAAATGCTATGCGAATCGAAAATGGCCGAAGTTCTAGCGGGTGCAATCCCACTGACGTCCACTCCGTGGACACCGATTACAGACTCATTGAGAAATGGCAATTGGAACTACCAGATCGAAACGATAACAGCGCAGCGAAAAGATATGGTCGGAGTGCGATTAAGTGTTACGGACCAGCCCGACACGACCACCGAGAATCCTGAGCTATTTTTCATTGTTCGCTGGATGATCGACCCGAACCTTGGATTGGACATGCCTCCACAAAGCACGGATGCCGCAGGTGGCAGTACCTCGTCCTCGGGATCGGGAGCAGCAACAGCAACAGGAGGCAGTCAATGATGCAAACAATGTCCTATGCTAGAGGTGCTTCACACAGAGGCTGTGATTTTATGGTAGCAGGCACATTCCATGTGCCGTCCGCAGTTAAGAAAACTTTCGTTTTTGGGGCTACGGCACTCGGAGTGTGCCTGCTACTTTGCAGCGATTCAATAAAATCACAACCTCTCCGCGAGAGGCGGTTGAGGACTAATCGGCGACGGGCCTTTACGCTGCTCGAACTCATTTTATCCATGGCGTTGGCGGCAGTCGTCGCGGGCTTAATGGGGAGCTTGGTTCAGATATTTCTCGTGAATCAAGAAAGAGGCCAGGATAGCGTGCGACAAGCACAGTTAGCCAGGGCGGTCCTCAACATGATCGCGGAGGATATCAGGACCACCGTCCGATACCAGCCATTTGACACCAGTGGCTTAGAGCAATTGCTTTCGTCAGGTGGTGGCGCGGGCGGCGGTGGTGGCGCACCCTCTGGTGGCGGCCCTCCCCCTGGTGGCAGCGGCGCACCCTTGGGTGGTGGCGCACCGTCCGCTGGTAGCGCGCCCTCGGGTGGCGGTGGGTCGGCAGGTGGCGGTGCTCCTGCCAGCGGTGGCTCGCCTTCTGCAAGCTCCGTTGATACGTCGATGACGACAGTACCGCCCCCTCCTGGTTTATACGGCACAAGCACATCGATCGAAATCGACGTGAGTCGTTTGCCTCGCCCTGACGAGTACTACCCGCAAATGAGCGATCCCCTTTCAGGCTCGCTGGGTGATATGCCCAGCGATATCAAGACGGTCGGGTACTATGTTCAATCCCCTCGGCCCGATGGCGTTCAAGACCCTTTCGCGGCACTCTCTCAGCAAGCCACGACGGCCAATGGAGCTTCGTCCACGCCTAGCAACGGTGGTTTGGTGCGACGATCGGTTGATCGCGCGGTTACGCAGTATGCGTATGAAAATGGGCGTAGCGATCAACTGCTCAAGACTGGGCAGATCGTAGCTCCTGAGGTCATGGCCATTGAGTTTCAGTATTTCGACGGAACGCAATGGCTAGCAGAGTGGGACGGCAGTCAACAAGGCCTACCGCATGTCGTCAAAATCACCATCGCGATGCAGCGATACAGCTTCACGATGTCGAAACCGATCACGCAAGGGATACCGATATCCTCGCTGACAACGGATATGATGCAAGAATTTGGAATTGAGATCTTTTCGACCAATACAACGATTCCCGGTGCACAGCTTCTCGCTCCACCGCAAGGAACTTCAGGATCTTCGGATAACGGAATGGGATCGCTAGGACTATGAGAACAAACAAAAAGAATCATCGACGTGCATTCCTATTGTTGGCTGTATTGCTCGTGGTGGCCGCGGTGACCCTTGGGGCGATTGCATTCTCTCAGTCGATGTTGATTGGACATGAGGAATCGCGATTGTCGGGCGAGTCCATTCAAGCACGCTATGCTGCCGATTCCGGTATGGATGAAGCGAGATTGTTTCTTGCATCCAGTTCTCAAGCTCGCGAGGAGGCGGGTGGAGCGTTTGATAACCCGAACATGTTTCAAGCGATACCCGTTCTCTCTGGACGAGACCCGCTCAACGTCTGCAACTACACGTTGGTAGCACCTAATCTCAATCAAGATGGGGAATACTCTGGCGTGAGGTACGGCTTGAAAAACGAATCGGCAAGCTTGAATGTCAACACGCTCCCTATCATCGATAGTCAAATGTCGGTAGGTGCAATCCTGCAGCAAGCCACCGGTGGCGTCGACTTGTCGAGTTTTGGTTTGCCTGCAGGAGGGGCGGGCGCGGCAGCTAGTATGGCAGGAGCGGGCGCGAGTGGGGAGGCCTCGGGGGGACTGGGAGTGGGACGCACGTTGCTCATGGCGTTGCCCGGCATGTCCGAGGACGTTGCAGATGCCATTCTCGACTTCGTTGACGCGGACGATGAAACGCGAGAATTCGGCGCAGAGCGTGACTATTACTCGCAACTGCCGACGCCGTATGCACCGGTGAACGGTCCGTTGCAATCGATCGAACAATTGCTATTGGTGCGAGGTGTCACCCCGGAGTTGTTATTTGGTTTGGACCAGAATCGAAATGGCGTGCTCGAGCCATCGGAGTCTCCTGCGACCCAGTCAGGTACGTCTACGGCTACCGATGCTTCTGCCACAACAGGCAGCGGAATGCCCAGCGGTTTGGGGCTAGCTGCTTATCTCACTCTCTATTCCAAAGAGAAGAATGTCGCGTCCGATGGTACTCCAAGAATCAACATTAACGGCACCGATTCGGCGACATTGCAAGCGGATTTGGAAGCGGCGGTAGGCCCGGACTTGGCCACATTCATCATCGCCTATCGAGCCAACGGAGCGGGTGCTGGTGCTCCTGGCGGAAGCGGGGGTGGTGGCAGCGGTGGTAGCGGTGCTCCTGGCGGGGGTGCGGGAGGTGCAGGCGGTGCATCGGGCGGTGGCGGTATTGGTGGCGGTTTTGGTGGCGGCGGATCCAGCGGCGGTCGAGGCAACGCAGGGGGCGGCGGACCAGGTGGAGGTAGGGGCGGCGCAGGAGGTCCAGGCGCAGGAGGTCCAGGCGCAGGAGGTCCAGGTGGCGGCGGGCCAGGTGGCGGTCGCGGTGGTGCAGGCGGACCAGGACCAGGTGGACCAGGTGGCGGCGCGCCAGGCGGAGGCGGTAGGGCAGGCGGTGGCGGTCAAGGCCAAGGTCAGGGTGGAAGGCCAGGAGCCGGTGGCGCACCAGGTGGCGGTCCGGGTGGCGGGCAAGGCGATGGCAACGGTCAACAAGGCAATAGGCAAGGCAATAGGCAAGGCGGAAGGCCAGGAGCGGGTGGAGGCGGTGCGCCTCAAGGTGGGCCTGGCGCTGGAAGAGGTCGAGCGAATTTCGATCTCTCCATGATCGGCATCCAACCCTTGAGCATGATCATGTTGCTCCAACAACGTGGTGGAACTGGCGGTAGGCCTGGACGACCGGGCGATGCACAAGGACCCGGCGGTCAAGGTGGCGGCGGCGGACCAGTCGGTGGCGGATTTGGTGGCGGTCAAGGGGGTGCGGGAGGCGGCGGAGGTCGCCCAGGTGCCGGTCAGGGTGGCCCTGGCGGCGGTGGCCCAGGCGGACCAGGACCAGGAGCAGGCGGCGGTCGTCCCGGTGGCGGTGGCCCAGGCGGACCAGGAGCAGGCGGCGGTCGTCCCGGTGGCGGAGGACAAAGCGGACAGGGCGGACCCGGTAACGGCCGACTAGGCGGGGGAGGACAAGGAGGAACAGGTGGACGCGGTCAAGGTAATCCAGGCGGTGGCGGAGGTGGAACAACCGGTGGTGGCGGCGGCACGGGCGGTGGCGGCAGCCCTGCCAAAACCGAAAAGTGGACTGCGGCTGCTTTCGATGGCCTGAAAATCGATACTTCCCAACCACCAAGCGGAAAAGTAAAGCAAGTTCTTGACCTGATCGGAGCCCAATTCACGGCGACCGTCGATGGCCAACAAATTACCTACACCTCCCCTTTGGAGGCCAATCCGATCGCAATGGCAATCTATTTGCCAACGATCATGGATAAACTTACTGCAGTTGAGGCAACAGTTTTGCCAGGACGGATTAACATAAACGAAGCACCGCGCGAGATTTTGGCGGGTTTGCCCGGAATTACGACCGAAATCCTCGATAAGCTCATCGAGTCTCGCTCGCAGTCTACAGAAAACAGCAATCGTAAATTTGAAACTTGGCCAATGGTCGAGGGGATCCTGACTCTTCAAGAAATGCAACTGATCGCACCTTTGATTACCGGTGGCGGAGACGTGATGCGTGCTCAGAGCATCGGGTATTTCGAACAGTCAGCCGGGTTCGCTCGGACCGAAGTGGTCGTTGATGCTTCGGGACCAGTTCCGACCGTGGTGCTCTATCGCAAGATGGATCACTTAGGGCGAGGGTTCAGTCAAGCAACCTTGGGGCAACGCGCCCAAGGGTTAGTATCCACTCAATAGGTTTAGCAAGGTATTATGGCACGTCTAATAGCAATCGAGTGCGAGTCCAACGAAGTCCGCATCGCCATCGGAACAAGCGGTCTGACCGGGGTCTCTCTCGAACATGTCGCTTCAGCCCCAATCGCATTGGATTCGAACGAGGAAATCCTCAATAGCGTCAAGACGTTTGAAGCGATCCAAGCGCTGCTCAAACAACTTGCCGTTCGATCTGGTAATGTCATTTTTTGCATCGGCCGGAGCAATATCGAACTGCGTTCCTTGACGTTGCCCACGGTCGAGAAAAACGAATTGCCCGACATGGTTCGATTCGCGGCCCAACGCCAATTTGCCAACGCGGGTGACTCATGGCCCATCGACTATGTCGTCATGCCCTCGAGTCAAGAAGGGATGACGGACTGCTTGGCTGCCACCATCAACCCGGCCACCGTCGATCGCATCAACAAGATTGTCCTTTCACTCGGTTTGACCTTAACGCAAATCGTATTGCGACCGATGGCTTCCGCGACCATGGCGATCGTCAAGCAGCCTCAGCTTGCGAACTCGGCCGTTCTTTTGATGGAGCTCTTCGGGGACGAAGCCGATATGGCCGTCATGGACCAGGGTAACGTGGTTTTCATGCGAAACGTCCGGTTCTCGAGCCCAGCCGAAGCGGAGTCGAACAGTTTGGCCCTGCTGGGCGAAATTCGGCGAACACTGATTGCCGCTGCGTCGCAACGTTCGAATCTAAACATTCAACAAGTTCGAATCTGGGGGAGCGGAACACAGCACGCCGATTTATGCGAGACGCTAAGTTTGGCACTGGAAGCAAACGTCGAAAGCCTTGACCCGCTCGATTTGTTTGACGCATCCAAGACAGTGCGACTCGTGGCAGGTGACAATACCGGTAAATTTGCATCGGCTATCGGGGCGTTGCTGGCTCCACAGGTCTCGGACAGACTCATCGATTTTTCGAACCCTCGCAAACGCGAAGAAAAGAAAAAGCCAGTCGTCAAATACGCCATGGCGGGCGCCGCGGCGGCCCTAGTGCTCGGCGGTGCCTACGCGTGGAATTGGATGAGCCATTCCTCACTCAACTCGGAGATTGCAGGACTCGAAGAAGTAATCGCAAAGAACGCCAAATCCATTGAGCTCTCCGCGAAAAAACTTGCGGACTGGAACAAGGTGGAAAACTTCCTACAGGGGGACCACAATTGGTTGGACGAGTTGGAGTACATGTCCACGCACGCTGCCCCAGCCGACAAAACCATTTTCAGCGTCACTACGTTTATGACGGACGCGAAGACAAACACAGCATCGGTCTCAACCAAGTTCGTCGCCAAAAAGCAAGAAGACATACCCGAGTATCAGGAGTCGTTTCGCGATCCACAACATTCGGTGCTAAGTACCAGCGTCATCAAAAGCCAAGACAAAACCGGCGATTTTCCATGGATCGCCGACCTGAACATGCAGTTAGCACCCGTCAAAGTTTCGGATCCTCGAACGCAAAAGAAGCCTAAAATGGCTTCCACTCCAGCGACTGCAACGCCTTCTTCTGCCAGTATACCGGCGGTCGACGTTAATAGGACTCCAGTCGATCCGAAAGATGCACCTGCCGTTCCAAGTGAACCGGAATCACCACTGCCAACCCCACCAGTCACTCCACCAGTCACTCCACCAGTCACTTTACCCGACACGTCATCCTCACCGACCACTCCTGAGCCACAAACCATTGGAGCGGGAGAATAAATCATGGCTATGAACAAACGAGAAAAGTTATTGGCAGTAGGCGTTGGCGCAGTGGTCTTGCTGTTCGTCGGACAATCGATCGTCTCCAGTTTCCAAGATGCCCTCACGAAGAAAAGGGAAAAACTGGAAAGTCTTGTCAAAAAGAAACAAGATCAGGACTTACTTGTTACTTCGGGTATCATCGCCAACCAAAAAATTAACATCGTAGCTCCACGTTCGTTGCCCAAGAACGTCGAAAAGGCGCGAGCAGACTACATGGAATGGTTAATCGCGTTAGGAGACGAAGCCCAATTGGATGAACCAACGCCACGTTTCCTCGATGCTTCCTCCTTCAAGCCAGAAAAGGATGCATTTCAATCGTTCAAGTTCCAAATCAAAGGGTCGGGCACCATTGAGAACGCCACTCAACTGCTCTACGGTTTTTATTCTAAAGACTATTTGCATCGAATCACTCGCTTTGATGTTAGCCCATTGAACAGCCGGGAACCCGACCGATTGTCTATCACCTTGGACTGCGAAGTTCTTGCATTGGCAATCGCCAAAGACAAACAAGAGCCACCCGCAGGGAATTCCAATCGATTGGCGAAGTCGCTCGACGAATACAAGAAACCCATTTCCGAGCGCAACTTGTTTTCGCCTATGAACTATCCCCCGAATGTAAGTGCGAAAAAGACGGTGGATGCAAAAGTTGGGCTAAAAATTGATTATACGATTGAGGCCACGGACGCTGGCGCAAATCAATACTTGCTATTCGATACGGTCGGTGACGTACCAGAGGGGCTCAAAATGGATAGGGATTTGGGCAAGATCTCCTGGAGTCCGACGAAACCAGGCGACTACAAAGTCGTCGTAAAGGTAACCGACACTGGAATTCCCGCAAAGTCAGCACTTCAGACGCTTACCCTCAGTGTAAAGGAAATGCCTCCGCCGGCCCCGCCGGCTAACAGATTTGATGTTGCCTCGCAAGCGACGGTGACGGCACTGATTGTTGGCCGAAGCGGGCCTGAAGCGTGGGTGCTTTCAAAAACCGATGACAAGAAGTACTACCTTCGCAAAGGGGACCAGCTCAAATTAGGCGGTGTGCAAGGTCAGGTCATCGATGTGGGTGCAAACTTTGTCGAGCTGGAAACAGATGGACGTCGATGGCTGGTCGGCTTGGACGAAAGCCTTGCGGACGCGTACAAACGAGGCCAAGAAGACTAGGGCCCCCGTCACCTGCTGATTTAATTAGCCGTTGGGCGATAGCCCCGGTTTTCCAATTGCTCGACATTCGTCGAGAACCGGGGCTATCGCCCTTCGGCACTCAGTTTGTTTCACTCGAAGACTCATACCGTTGTGCTTAGAGGCGATATCCACCATGGGAAACCTAATCACTGTTGAGAGCTTGCAAAAGGGACTCGTTCTTTTAACACTGAATCGCCCCGAACGTCGCAATGCTCTATCCATTGCGATGCTCGAAGAACTTTGTCAGCAGATCGAATCCGCAAGCGCAAAAAAGGCAACGCGGGTTCTGATTCTTGCAGGTTCCGGCCCCATATTTTGCTCTGGACTGGATTTGTCCGAGGCTTCGCAAGCCAGCCTCGCTCACGAATGCGCAATCAGTCTTGCGAAAACGTTGGAACGAATGCGAAGTACGGAACTGGTAACCTTTGCCGCTGCCCATGGCGGCGCTTACGCGGGAGGCGCTGGCTTGATGGCTTCTTGCGATCTGGCAATTGGGACGATCGATTTAAAAATCGGATTTCCGGAAGCCCGCCGAGGACTATTGCCCGCTTTGATCTGCGCTGTGATGAGCCCTAAAGTTCGCGAGGGTGATCTTCGAGAGTTGTATTTGGTCGGCAACACCATCGATGCGAATCGAGCCCAACAGATGGGCCTGCTGCAACGCATTGTCCCCCAAGAAATGCTACTGAAGACCGCCATTGAAATGGCGGAAGGAGTGTTAGCAGGCGGCACGGAAACGATTAAAGCAACCAAGAGATTGCTCAATCAGGCTTATGCGCCCCGAGAATCAGTTTCGATCGCTCGCATGCTCGAACTTCACCTCAATGCGAGGCAAGGCAATGAAGCGGTGGAAGGCCTTGCGGCATTTCTAGAGAAGCGATCGCCGAATTGGGCGGCGCCTGACGCGTAAGGAACAGCTCGATCCCAAAGTGGCGTAAGCTTCCAGCTTGCGATGTGAAAAAAACGCAAGCTGGAAGCTTACGCCACATTTTAATTCGCGATCATGCCGTTTTGATCTTTGCAACGTCCTGCAGACCAAGTTCCTCGATGCTGATTTCTCGCATCTTGTATTTTTGTATTTTCCCCGTGACCGTCATGGGAAACGATTCTACCAATTTCCAATAATGCGGCACCTTAAAGTAAGCCAACTTGGCTTTGCAAAACGCCTTCAACTCCTCCACAGGTGTTGAACTTCCATTTCGCAAGCGAATCCAAGCCATAACCTCTTCGCCGAATTTGCGATCTGGAACTCCGATCACTTGCACGTCCTCAACATCCGGATGCTGAAACAGCAACTCTTCAATCTCGCGAGGGTACACGTTTTCACCCCCGCGAATGATCAAATCGCGCAGTCGACCCGTGATGCGGTAGTACCCATCCGCCTGCCGCAGCGCCAAATCACCAGAGTGCAACCATCCCTCCGCATCGATTGCCTCCGTCGTTTTGTCCGGCATCTTGAAATAGCCGATCATGACATTGTGTCCTCGACTACATAATTCACCGTGCTCCATATCCCCCACGGTTTCTCCAGTTTCGGGGGCGATCAATTTAACCTCAACCCCAGGCAATGATCGGCCCACCGTTCCAACGCGCAGGTCTAAGGAATCATGAACGCGGGTCTGCGTTACCAAGGGAGAGGCTTCGGTTTGTCCGTAGCCGATCGTCATTTGCGAGGCCCCCATCTCACTTGTGACTTTCTTCATCAACTCGATCGGACATGGGCTGCCTGCCATGATCCCGGTGCGCAGGGATTTTAACTGGCGTGTCGGGTAGTCCGCATGCTCCAACATCGAAATGAACATCGTTGGGACGCCATACACGGCGGTACATCGCTCCTGTTCGATGGCACGCAAGGTCGCACCGGCATGAAAGCCCTCGGATGGGAATACCATCGTCGCTCCATGTACGGTGGAGCAAAGCGTTCCCAGGACACACCCAAAGCAGTGGTACAACGGGACTGGAATGCAGATCCGGTCTGCCGAAGTAAACTCTTGATTTGCGCCTGCATAGTAGGCGTTGAGAAGAATGTTTCGGTGCGAAAGCATAGCTCCTTTAGGAAATCCAGTCGTGCCGGATGTGAATTGAATATTGATAGGATCGTCGCAGCGCACCTCCAGTTGTGCAGCCTGCAATTGCTCGTTCGAAATAGAACCGGATAACGCGAGCAGGTCTTGCCAAGAGAGGGCTCCTGCGGGGGCCTCCCCACGTATGCTGATCACCCACTTCAATTTTGGAAACTGTTCGCACGTCAAGCAATTCGTGGATTGAGACGCAAGCTCCGGGATCGCTTCGTTTAAGGCCGCAAAATAGTCCGTACTTTTATAATGATCGATCGACGCAAGCCCGCACAATTCAGATTGTTTGATCGCATAGGCAAGCTCATTGGTTCGATACGAAGGATTGATCGTTACCAAGAGCACGCCGATGCGAGCCGTCGCAAACTGCAACACGACCCATTCGGGAACATTCGTGGCCCAGATTCCAAAGTGATCCCCTCGCCGAAGTCCCAACGCCAGTAAGCTTCGAGCGACCTTATCCACTTCTTGATCGAGTCTTGTCCAGCTCCATCGAACATCCTTTGCAAGAAAGTAAACGGCATCTTGGTCCGGAAACTTCCTGGCCGTCTGTCTCAAGACCTCTCCGATGGTTTTACCGGCAACCCAAGGTGCCTCTTGGTCATCTATCGAGTTTGCAATGCCGTTCATGTTCACCGCCCGAAGTTCTAAAGTTACATCGACGCATCCGTTAGAGGAATCGACAACAGTGCCTGAGCAAGCGCCTTGCCTTGCGAGTCGTTTCGAAGACCGCGTCGCAGGATTCCACGCACTACAAAATTGAATCCCCCGAGGTTTGGTAACTCAAACCTTTCGACCGAGTCCACGCCGATCGGATCGAAAAAACGCTGTACTCGGTTTGCCGTTAAAAACGTATTGAGCCAGTCATAGTTCCGCATCGAACGCACAAGAATACCGATGTTGGCTCCGACACCTTTGTCGCCACTGCGGCCATACGCGATATCGGATAACACGCGAGCATGCGCTGGTTCGATTGTTTCTGGTTGTGCCGAAAGTAGACTCGCCGCCGGTTGTGGCCAGCGTGTGTTCGGTGGTGGCCAAGTCGGCGAAGTCGTTCGGATTGCAAACGCATCGGTCGTCGTCAGGAAGTTCACCCGAGGATTGCATCGATTCGCTTCGATCAAGCACGGCCAATAGCGAAAAACGGGATGCACGCGAGGTCTTCCTTCGGCGTAACCAGTTGTTCCTTGTGGGCCTGAGGTTACCAATGGGATCAATGCTTTCGAGAATTGCTCCACCGCAGATTTGGAATCGGATTCGACGGCCATTCGCAGAACGGTCTCGAAAGAATGCTCGTTTCGATTTGACAGATTTGGGATAGGAATGCTCTCGGCATTTCCCAAGCACTCGATGATGGAATCGCGATAAACGTGGCCCGCTTCTCTGAGAGTTTGCAGTACTATGTCCCCGCACTTGCGCGCTTTCAGAACTGACTCAGGTCCAAAAAATGTCAGCATCCCCGCAGCTCGGAATCCATCGCGATACGTTGCGCTGACTTTCAAGGTTTCGGGGCGAGCTCGACCTGCGGCCCCTTGGACCGCGACACGATTCTTTCCGACAACGCTGAGCTCTAAGTTCAGGAAGGATACGGTTACATCCGGACTCTGGTATCGAAATGGGTCCCCGATTTCGTAGAGGAGTTGTTCTTTCACCGTTTCGAGCGTCACATGACCGCCCGAGCATACGGATTTGGTGATGATGCAGCTTCCGTCGCGATGGATCTCAGCGATTGGAAATCCGATGTGTGCTGGGTCTGGAACAGCGAGCCAATCCGTCGAAATTCCGCCGGTCACATGAGTGCCACACTCAAGCAAATGACCAGCAACCGTTGCTCCAGCCAATCGGTCCCAATCCTCGGGTTCCCATCCAAACGAATAAACGCAGGGTGCAACGACCAGTGAGGGGTCCGCGATGCGGCCCGTAATGACGATATCTGCACCTGCTCGAAGCGATTCCACGATGCCATCACAACCTAAGTAGGCGTTGGCTGTGACCAATCGTTCCCGCACCTTGGAAAGCGGCTCTGTTGAATCCAAGTTTTGAAAGAAAGACTCGTCGCCGCCGATATCAACGAGTTGAGGAAGTACATTGTCGCCGCTGACAACGCCGAGCTTCATCGATCGGCAGCCGGCTTTCTCCAAAGCCAACACACACGCTTGCGCACATCCCAACGGATTGAGCCCACCGGCATTCGCGATGAGTCGACATCGACCGCCAGCAGCCCAATACGCAGCCAAGCTCCGAACGACCTCCACAAAATCTTGCGCGTAGCCTAACGAAGAATTGCGTTCGCGCTGGATCGCTAATATGGACATTGACACTTCGGCGAGATAGTCCATCGTTAGGAAATCGAGCTCGGGCACTTGAGCGATCAATTCCGTTGCCGCAGTCGGGCGATCCCCCCAAAAAGCTTGCGCGTTTCCCACTCGTATCGTATCCATCAAACCTCCAATCCTGCGTGAGGCGATTGAAGGAACTCCGATGGGCGCAGGACCGAAAGTGCGGAGCTCAACCAGAGCCTTGTCTCATGAGGCGCAATGATGGCGTCGACCCATCCGCGAGCCGCACCGTAACGAATGTCGGTTTGGTCTTCGTATTGTTTTCGAATCGTGTCTCGCAATTCTTGAATCGCTTCTGCCGAGAGCTTATTCCCTGACTTTTCGGACTCGCGAATGCGAAGTGTCAGCATCGTGTCGGCTGCTTGATTGCCACCCATCACTGCGTAGCGAGCATTGGGCCAAGCAAGGATCAAAGATGGATCGTATGCTCGTCCACACATTGCATAATTTCCGGCACCATACGAACTGCCGACGATGACCGTAAACTTAGGGACCGTGGCTGTGCTCATGGCATGCACGAGTTGAGCGCCGGAACGAATGATTCCCGATTGCTCGGATTGCTTGCCGACCATGAACCCTTGGACATCTTGGAAGAAGATCAGTGGGATGCGAGTCTGATTGCAATCGGATACAAATCGGGCTGCTTTCTCGGCAGAATCGCCGTAAAGCACTCCGCCAATTTGAAGTTCTCCTTGGGCGGATTGAGATCGCTTGCGTTGATTGGCAACGACACCCGCGGGCGATCCGTTGATTCGAACGTAGCCTGTGACAATCGTTCGCCCGTAGTCCGCTCTAAACTCTTGGAAACTATTCGCGTCTACGATGCAGTCAAGAAGCTCGCGCACATCGTACTCTCCACGCCCGTCCGCTTGAACGAGACTGTAGACATCGTTCTGATCTCGAACCGGTTCTGGACCGCTCATCGACGTCGCGTTAACGGGTAACATGTGGATCAGCGATCGAAGCCTTTCCAAACAGGCAGGGTCATCTTTTTCATGAAAATCGACGGTTCCGCTGATGGCCGAATGCATACGGGCTCCCCCCAGTTCTTCAGGGTCTGCCGTTTGTCCGATGGCAGCTTTGACAAGCGCGGGGCCTGCCAAACAGAGCTGACTCCCTTCGGTCATCAAAATCTTATCGCACAGAACAGGCAAATACGCTCCGCCCGCAATGCAGTTGCCCATCACGGCGGCATACTGGGGAATCCCGTTCGCGGACAGAACCGCGTTGTTGCGAAAGATCCTTCCAAAGTCATCTTCATCGGGAAATATCTCGTCTTGTAACGGGAGAAACACACCTGCCGAATCCACGAGGTAGACGATCGGTAATCGAAGTCGCTGCGTGATTTTTTGCGCCCGAATGAGTTTCTTGACCGACTGAGGAAACATCGAACCGGCTTTGACGGTAGCGTCATTGGCAACGATCATGCAAGGGCGGCCATGAATCCAACCGATACCCGAAATGACTCCGGCTGCGGGCACTTGACCCCACTCAGGGTACATTTGGTACGCGGCCCAAAGCCCCAATTCTAGGAATGGACGGGAGGGATCGAGCAGGGCGGAAAGCCGTTCGCGAACTGGCAGACGCCCGAGCTTACGTTGACGGTCTGAGCCCGACTTTCCGCCTCCTTGCATCAGCGTCATCTCTTCGAGTCGAATCGATTCCGAAATTTCACGAAGCGTGGACACGGCAACTCTTTTGTGATGGATTCGAGAGGGTGGATCATTCACATGCAAATGAGTCTAGCCGATTTTTCCGGCGGCGAGAACAATACTACTAGCAAGAGTGGCATTCCCAGATGCTGTCTACTTATTCTCGAGGCACAAAATAGTCGCCTTTTGCACCGCAAAAGTAACTTGAATAGCGTGTTCTTTCACGGATAGGCTGTGAATTTTTGGATGGTGATACTAGGTATCCGAAAGTGGCATGGGCGTCTCGCCCATGAATTCAATGGCATGAGGCGTCTCGCCCATGAATTCAGTGGCATGAGGTGTCTCGCCCATGAATTCACGAGCGAGACGCTCGTGCCACGCAATGACAACCCGTGCCCGTAAGCGGGGTGCCGACTGCAATCACCTCGCGAACCGTTGCTTCCACTCGCTCGTTAGGGATGGATACGTGGCCAACACGAGTTCGACCAACTCCTGAGCTGCTTTGTCATTGCCGATCTGTCGCAAGGTTTGAACGGTTCGCGATCTGGCTTCCAACCAGATGTCGCTTCCCGCAGCAAAGCCACTGGCCAGCGAACGGAATTGCTGAATCGCTTGCTCGCGTTGTCCGCTGAGCGTTTGAATGAGCCTTGCCGAGCGATACAGCCACCACGGGTTCGTTGGGTCCGCTTGGATGGCGGATTTCAACGTCGAAACGCTGCGAGGCTCTTCACCAGACCAACCTTGGAGGGCCGCTTCGTACAACTGAATCGACCGTTTCCATTGCCCGAATGGGCGATCCCCAATGCCTTGTTGCGCCACACCGTTTTCTCGATTCAAAATCGATTTCATTCTATCGACGCTCAATTGGAGTTGCTCGACGAGCGATGGATCGATAGGACCTGCGATCCCTTTTCTCAACGATTGCTGGTAAACAAACTCTGCCCGCGCCCAGATCAATGCCACCTCGGCACATGGGTCCCTAAACAAAATCGGCGTTTCAAAACCAACACCGTTGGTGCCTCCCATCCAAGCAAGACTAATGGGCATCCGTAAGTCGTTCACATGTCGATCCACGGGCCAAAAATCAGCCGAAGGCCAACGGTGTGCGACAGTGAATTCACTCAGGACTAACTCGGTGGTTCGGCTCCATTCCTTGGCGGACTTTGCAATGAGTTGAGTTCGCAATGCGTTCAAGGACGATTGCATTTGGTTGTACTCAGCGTCGCTGTAGATCGACCGATCGAACCAAGCCTCTTGCGTTAACAATTGAACGAACGCATAGCGAGCAAGGGCGTTGTCGAAGGTACCAAAGCGTTGAGCTGCAACATCTTGATTCATCGCTTCCATTGAGAACGAATCGATCCGCTTGCTCCACATGTCTAGCAAAGCGGAAAATTGTTCGGTTTCCAGTAAATATTTGTCCAACTGGACAACCGCTTTTTCCGCTTGCGGTGTGCTCGGCCATGTGAGGATGACATCCAACAAGCGACCTCGGTAGATCGAATCGGTACTATCCTTACCAGTTGCGTCGTTTTCGGACCATTCGAAATTCCAAACAGACATCAAGGCTGCATCGGGTGCTTTCGGTGCATTGCGATACGCGAGAGCGGCTCGATGAAATTCGCTTTGTGCCTTTTCTGTTTGCTTGTTGCTGGAAAAGATGACTGCGGCATTGATCGCGAGGTCCAACGCAGCTTTTTCATCCTTGGTATTGGCTGCTAACGATTCCGCTTGATTCAGTTTTTCGATTGCCTTTTGCCATTGCTTGGCTGCAAGCAGTTGTTTGGCTTCCGACATCAACAGTTCTAATTTGACCGATGGCATTCGCGAGGTTGGAGATTCGGAGGGCTCACGATTTCGGCTTACCGTATCCGAACCAGACAAAGGGTTAGACAACAGGATGGCGTCGGCGCGTTGTTGCCAGTAGGTACCGAATCGCTTACCAATCTCGCTTTTGATTTGAATGGCCTGAGCCAATTGAGTCTCAGTTGTCGTTTTTCCAGGCGAGGCTTCGATCAGGTTTGCAAAATACTCAATTGCGATTTCGGGCGCTTGAGTCCAGCCACCGACACTTTCGAGCCAACGGTTTGACTCGCTGAGATTGCCCATATTTCGATTTGCTTCGGCGGACAGTGTCGCGATGCGTTGTTTCCAGCGATCGCTCGGTTTTCGATTGGCATCGGTCGGTTGCTGCAGGCGTTTTTGAAGCTTGGCAAGTTCGGATAGCGCGTCTGCGGGGCGATCCAAAAGAATCAAGGCGTTGCATCGCGCTAACTCCACATTGGGACGACCAACCCACGATTCACTGATCTGCGTTGCGGCTTTGTCAAGCGAGGCGAGCATTTGCGTTGCGGTCGCGATGCGCTGAGTGCTTTTGCTTGGATAGAACAATGCTTGCAACAGGAACAGGTCCGCTTGAAGCAAATGAGTATCGTTGGTCAAACTAATCCACTGCGACGAAGTCGGAAGTCCTTTGGAGGGATTTTTTTCACTGCGGCCCGGGGCTTTTTGAATTTGTAGCTGTAGAAGTTCTATCTCATCGAAACCATTGCGCAACGATTCAAGCGACCAGTCGCGAAGAGCTTGTCGAGCGGGAACCGCCAAATATGCGGCAAGCGTTCGCCGCAGTAGGAACCAACGACACCATTGATATCTATATTTCAACCACAAGGCCCGCGGCTTATCGTCAAAGGATTCCGCCAATTCGCGTACTTCGGCTAGCACCGACTCCATCGCCTCCGGCTTTTCCAAGATCGCAGCGTCCGAAGCGTTTTTGGAAACAATCGATTGCATCAACAAGTATGTCCAACGCGCTGCGGCATCCGAATCTTTCCCATTGGCAACCTGTTGTCGGCTTCGGCAAGATTCGATACATAAATCAAAGAAACCCGCGTTCAATAGCGATTCGATAAATACGATGTCGGGGTGTTCGGCAGTTGCGGAGGGACCAAACGAAGCCTGAGAAAATACGTCCGATGCATCTTGGGCAGGCAAATAACCAACTAGCCCTCCATATGAAATCAAAAAAAAACAAAAAATTATGGACACAAAGGAAATAGTCGTCCGCAGTGGAGTGATGCGCAAATGCAATGGGCTACACTTCAGACATGGAGTAAGCTGCATCATAATAAAGCGATTCATTTTCCCCTCGTGGACGATTTCATGGAGACGACAACTTTTGCTGGCGATTTTCGAACACCGACGTTCGGGGGCGAGACGGGTGCGGTTTGCAATCCAGAGTTGATGTCTCGTTACCAAGTCGTGCTCGAGGAACGCAAACTCCAATGGATGACGTATCATAAACTAGATCGGGTCCTAGGTAGCGGTGGCCAAGGGGTTGTTTTTCTATCGACCCGACGCGGAGCCGATGGATTTGCGTTGCCGGTCGCCATGAAGGTATTCTCGCCAGAACGTTTTGGAAGCCAAGCGGGCTATGACGAAGCCATGTCTAGAATCGGTGCAGTCGCTTCTTCGGTCGCCCGTATTCAACACGAAAGCGTGCTCAGTGTTCTTGACTTCATCGATCGAAACCGCATTCGTATTCTAATCATGGAGTGGATCGACGGTTTCGACCTTCGCGACCTCCTCAGGTTAGAACGAATATCAAAAATCCGAGGGCGAATTTCGCAGCGCCGATGGGATTATATCAACAATGTCATCATAACGGCCGGCCCGGCGCACGCTCGCTTCAAGGCGGGAGTTGCGGTCGCCATCGTACGCGACTGTTTAACCGGGCTTGCCGCCTTACATCGTGAAAATATCGTCCACGGTGATATTAAGGCGTCCAACATCATGATCAAGCGGAGTGGACACGCGAAGCTGATTGATATTGGGTCGGCTTTTGAAATGGGAAACCAGCCGCAGATTTTTACTTGTACGCCAGCTTATGCTGCCCCGGAAGTTCTCGAAAACGCTCCGGTTTCTCCACGTAGTGACTTGGCATCGCTAGGTTATGTCCTGATCGAACTTTTGTCCGGCCAACCCTGCTTTGCGGAAACCAATTCGCTCAGAACATTGCTAGAGCAAAAGCGATCCCTGCCAAACCGACTACACGAAATATTTCCGCAAGAGGTCTCATGCAACGCGTTGCTCATGAACTTTTGTCGAGGCATGATTTCTCCTGACCCCGCCAAACGCTTCCCGAGCGCAGAAGCAGCCGAACTGCTCAAAGAGGGAGCTGCATCGTTCCATCGACAGTTGGTACTGAGTGACCTTGCCAGCGAATACGAAAATGATATCCGCGTCTGGATCGAGGAACTGAAGCTGCTCGACCAACAAAATTCGGCCCCGGACCCCGAACCGTAACGATCGATCGAGAAATCAGTGGGATAGGCTTCCAGCCTGTCAATTTCTGAATGACAGGCTAGAAGCCTATCCCACTTTGGGCCTACCCCACTCTAAGCCGCTCGCATTAAACGATGCACTGCTTGACTGCGTCGGCCAGCCCTGCGATGGGATCGCCGGTTGGGATAAACTCATGTGCAAAGTAACTTCTTAAGTGCCGCAGCGCAATTCTTGAGCCCGGCCTTTCGGTCGATTCCTCTTGCATTGCCGGAAAAACAAATGACATTGCGGTAGCCAGCCGCGGAACTCGCGTCGATGGCTTCGTTCATCGATTGCAACGAGGCCTCGTGATACTTCTCGTCGCACAATCCGTCGGTCAGCGGATGAGAGGAGACCATCGTGCACACCAACCCATGCTGCTTCAAGGTTGGGAAGTCCTTGGGCGTAAGCAAGTCGATTCCGACTAGCCCCAGCTTGACAGCTTCCTTGCACATTTGCTCTAGCGATAGTTTGGAATAGCACCACTTGCAAACCGATTGCTTCAATCGCCCCGCTTTGGCATCCACCGGAGCAGACGCTTGGAGTGAGCCGGTCGCATTCGTCGCGGAAAGGGTTGCAGCCGAACCAACAGCGACTGTCCCGACAGCGTTGAGTCCGAAAATCCTTCTCGACATGGAGTCTTGGGGTGGGATTTTTTCGTTTTGCATTTTGATTTGTGGGGGACAGAGTGAGAGAGAGAGGGAGGGGAAAATAAACGTGGCTCGCTACACATGCGAGGAAAAGTCAATGGCTCGGACCAGCAAATTCATTGCTCTATCGGGGTGAGGCTGCTGCCTCAAACATGTTTTCATATGCTTCGCCTACCCATTCATTGCTCGGGAGGGTGAGGCTCCTGCCGAACCATGGTGTCGTAAGCTCGGCAGGAGCCTCGCTCTCCCGAGCGATGCTCTCAATTTTTTTGGAGGCGAAAGTCTTAGCGACTTTCACTACGAAAATTCTTGATCGTGACGCTTAGTTTGTCAGCGGAACGCAGATCAGTTTTTCATCATTGCGAACATAAATGCATCCGTTTGCAAAAGCGGGCGGACACCATACTACTTCGCGACCAAACGCGTTGTTCGTTGGCTCAATGATTTTTTCTCGCGAGATTTCTTCGAAGCCTTGTGGATTCATTTTGGCCACAACCAACTCTCCTAATTCATTGAACAGATAAAACAGATCACCGCTTCGAACAAGAAAGGCCGTTCCGCTGCCCAATGGACGCCGACCGAGAGGCTTACTGGTTTCCCACAAGCGTTCCCCTGTATCGATTTTGAAAGCGATCATTTCGCCGCTTTGATCCATGCCGTACACAACGTCCCCGATTGCCATCGGCTGAACGTTGACGGGCGAGAGGGCTTTCTTGGCAACATTTCGCCATACCTCTTTTGCTTTGGGCGATGTCGCATCCAATTCGATCAGCATGTTCTTGTCCGAATAGCCAGCAACGAACAAGTACTTGCCCACTTGAAGGGGGACCATGATGATGGAGCCGTTGCTGGCATCGTATGGCAGTGACCAAAATAATTTGCCAGTGGCAGGATCGACCGAATTGATGGCTGCTGGATTTGGAAGAATAAGTTGACGGACGCCACCCGCCGTAATAATGCTCGGTGGCGAGTAACCTTGTTCGGGTGCGGTTCCGAAACGCCAGACCTCTTTGCCAGTCTTCTTGTTCAAGCAAACGGTATGCGAGCCATCACCACCAGCTAAGGTGATCAAGTTGTCGCCATCGATCAAAGGATGAGCCGCATATCCCCATAGCGCCGAGTTGGTCTTGTAGTCTTCCTTGAGTTTCCTAGACCAAGCAACTTTGCCAGTCTGTGCTTCCAGGCAGAGCAGGTCACCTTCCGCACCAAGCGTGTAAACATTGTCCCCATCGACGACGGGCGTGCATCTCGGTCCAGCGGGATACGAGATGGCATAAGTCACATTGTATTCCTGTTTCCAAATCGCTTTTCCGGTGTTGGCATCGAAACACAGAACGCGCTCAGTGCCATCAAACGATTTGCGTCCGAAATTATCTACTTTCGCATCGGCTTTCGTGACGAGATCGGTCACATAAATTCGATTGCCGACAACCGCAGGTCCCGAATAGCCACCCGCCACTGGCGCCGTCCACTTTGCTTTGAGGCTGCCAGCTGGCAGGCTTTGCGGGGGTTTGGCGATGTTCCAAACGTTATCTCGATTGGGCCCCATCCAATTGGGCCAATCCTCGGCGATAGATCGCTCCGACACATGCGAAAGGGCGACTAGACCAAGAATCATCTGGGCGGAAAAGAACTTCGGAAATTTCATGTTTGGTGCTCGTTGAACGGGTTCTAAGTTAGGTCATTGAAAATTGTAGCAAAGGATGGCGAAGTGTGAGTCGAATGCATTGCAAAGTTGATTAAACCGGACGAGCAAAAGCTAAGGTTTTGGCGCATAGTAATCAATCATGCGTTCAATCCCCCGGTTGCACGCAACGCAGAATCCTTTCGCATCTGAACTGCCCATCGCGCATTTCTTCTCGGCGCGATACATGCCTTTTGCCACGTAGCCACCACCTTCAAAGGCGCCAACAACCCGTTCGTTGGAGCTTGGATTGCTAAACAATGTAGGTAATTGAACATCTTTGGTTAGGAACGCTTTCCACTTGATTTTTTCGGGATTGAGTTCGCGAGTGATATTGGGCTCGACTGGCTCAATACCCTCGGGATACATATCGTTGTACGATACGTTACCGATATATTCGTCCGCCAAATAGGACAGTCCGTGTCCGAGTTCATGCACGAAAACGGCAGGACTGGACGGATGGCCCGTGCTGCCCACACAAAAGTCCAGGCAGATACTTCCGCCGCCGTACCTCGTGGTATTAACCAAGACGACGATTGTGTCATATGGAACTCGTGCAGCCATCTGATGCATTCGATGGTTGTCTTCAAGCAACAAATAGCGATCGATGTCGAGAGTGTTGAACGAGGTACTGAGAACCGTGTTTCGGAAAACCCCTTGTCGAGGTTCATCGGTTCCGGATTCTTCTGAGGGCCGAAAAACTCCAGAAACGTTGAATCGATTCTTGGCAGACTGGTAGGGCTCAACCGAAAACAAGTAATCCGTCATGCGCTTCAAATCGGCCTGAAACTTATCTTGCTCAGCCGCCATATATCCCTCGGACAAAAAAACCAAATCGACGCGTTCGTGTGGATGCCCCGTCGTTTGGTACTCCATGATCTTGTCGGTCTCTCCAGTCGCTTCGCGGCGAATGCGAGAACCCTTCGGATCGATCGTCTCGGTAAAAACCGTGACCAATGAATTGTCACCTAGCCGATGATCGATGTTCAACTTGACTGGCTGCTTCGGCATTGGAATGCGAATCGTAGTTTCAAATGTTTTCTTCGTCCCCAACTGGGCGGGTTGGGTCGTCGCGTACTCTGCAAAGAAAGTATCGAAGCCTTTCGAATAGATCAATCGATCGGTCATCGGGTCGAAGACTTTGACCGAGTACTTGCCGTATGCAAACGGAGTAATCAGATTCTTTGGACTCTCCGGCCAAATCGGTTCTTCGGCTAGGCTGTGGATGGTGGTTGTCAACTCCCGAGCGTCACCGCGCTGGTACAACTCCACTCTCAGCGCCTTATCCTCAAAGTACTCGTCAAAGAAAATACTCGTAGTGTCGAGGGATGTACCAAGCGACTTGGCAGTCGTTTGCCCCCAGGAAAATCCCGCCGGAGCGAGGGCCACGCAAATACAAGTCATGAACCCAAATATGCTGTTTTGTACGAGAACTGTTTTAAAAGCTGTTTTGAAAATCATTTTTTTTCCGATGTGTTTGTCTCAATTCGCTTGGAAATGCTCACGATTTCCCCGAGAGGGCGAGGCCACCCCTCGAAACATGTTTTCCTCGACTTTGCCCAATCCATTCCTTGCTTGGGAGGGTGAGGCTCCTGCCGAACCATGGTTTCGTAAGCTCGGCAGGAGCCTCGCCCTCCCATTTTTACCGTCGCTCTCCCATTTTTACCGTCGCTCTCCCATTTTTCCCGTAACTATTTTTTTCGGTCCAAAACGCACAACGCCACCCCCTCCAGCGGGGTGCGCTATTGCGTTTATTCTTGGGAAGTTAATGATGGTCTGTTAGCGTAAGGCTTTGTACATCGTTCCTCCCGGAAAAATTGCATCGTGAGCGAATCGGACGTTAGTCCTCGATCAGTTGGGAACGCTTCCCTTTCAAAAAACACACCGAATCCACATGAATCTGAACCCTATTCGGTAGAGCAATCGCAGAGCGGGGACGCCGAGTCGTCGAAGCTTTCCGAATCGCATGGACATTCTAACTCGCACGGTTCGGGATTGTTCACCAAGATCCGCGAAGCATCCGGAACGGTTTATGGCGACATTGGCACGTCGGTATTGTATACCGTTATGGAGTTAACTCGCGAGACGATCAAGCTCAAAAACCATGGCTTGCCCGCAGAAGTATTAGACAAAATGCTAAGGGAAGGGGGGCCGAATTTGGTCACTGCCAATGAGTCCCTTGGCAGTTTAAGCTTGATCTTTTGGGCTTTAGTCTTCCTAACCGTCAAGTACGATCTGCTCATTATGCGAGCCGACAACCGAGGGGAAGGGGGCGACTTTGCACTATGGGGGCTGCTGAAAGGTTACTCCGGAAAGATCTTCGGTCTGGGATTGCTTGGGTTCCTCGTCGTGTCCGCTGCTGGCTTGCTTGCAGCCGACGGCATCATCACGCCGGCGATCAGCTTGTTGGGTGCTTACGAACCACTCGGGGAACAGTGGGCCATTATTGCGACGCTTGTCAGTCTGTTTATTTTGTTTAAACCGCAGTGGCGTGGGACCAGCAAAGTAGGCGGCATGTTTGGCTGGTTCATGTTGCTTGTCTGGTTCCCTTGGATTGCCATCAAGGGGTTGCCGTGGATTATTCGAAGTCCCGAGGTTTTCAACGCTGTCAATCCAATGTACGCGTATCGGTTCATTTTTAGTTTTCCGACGCTTGGGATGATGGCAATTTTTGGAGTGGTTGTCTTGGCCATCACGGGTGGGGAAGCCAAGTACGCTGACATAGGTCACTTCATGCGTCGAACGAGCAAGCGCGTCGGTGAGGGTATGAGCGTCGACCCTCGTGATTCGGGGCGACGCCCTGTCATGATTGCTTGGTACTCGATCGTCATGCCCTGTTTGCTCATCAATTACGCGGGCCAAGTCGGATATCTGATCGCCGAGGGCGTCCCCGAAAGAGCCAATACGTTCTTTGCATTGACACCGAAACTTCCGGACTATCCAACGCTGAGCTACATGATCTACGTCGCCGACGTGTGCATTGCGGCGCTGGCAGCCTTCATCGCTTCACAAGCCCTAATCACGGGTATGTTTTCGATCGTCAAGCAAGCGATTGCGCTTGGGTTTGCACCGCGACAATTAGTCCGTTACACCAGCCACGAAGCAGAAGGGCAAGTCTACATTCCATCCGTGAATTGGGCGTTGTTTGTCGGTTGCGTCATAGCGACGATCAGCTTCCGAACGGCAGGCAATTTGGCCTCCGCCTACGGTATCGCAGTAACCGGCACCATGGGCATTACGACTCTGATATTTGGCTACGTTGCATTTTATCGTTGGAATTGGCGATTGTGGCAAGTCCTTGCTATCTGTGCCCCGATCATGTGCATCGATTTGATGTTCTTCGCCAGCAACCTGACCAAGTTCGCAAGTGGAGGGTACTTCCCAATATCGATCGCCTCGGTCCTGGTTTTGATTATGTTGACATGGCAATGGGGCCGATCGCAAATGGCCAAAGCGTTCTACGACTTCGGATTTCGGGAAGGCAAGAAGATTGACTGGCTCGTCATGTTGCGAGAGAAAGTGGATGAGATTCAGTTCGCCATCGATGAGAATTTACCACTTGCCAGAACGCTTATCCAAGGCCGCCGCCGATTGGTTGAGAGCGATCGCGCTGCGGTCTTTTTATGTTCGCAGCCCATCCGTACATTGGACGACTACACTCCCGTTACGCTACGCGTTTTTCTCAAAAAATATGGTGTATTGCCTTCGCACGTAACTCTTTTTCATATCAACCAAATCTCCACCGCAACCTACGATGACGAGCGACGGTACGAAGTCATCAAACTTGGCAACGACATTTACGCAGTCAACGTGACCTATGGCTACATGGAACAAACCGACATCCGCGGTGCGCTCAAGGATCTGCAAAGGCGTGGGAAAATGCAGATCGCAGCCGAGCGGTGGATTGTCGAGGTAGGCGAGGAAGAAATCATCACTCAACCTGACCTACCATTCTTCCAAGCCGTTCGCATTGAGCTGCTTCGGTGGGTGCTTCGTCTCTCTGCGCCCGCTCACAAGTACTATGGTTTGACCTACGATGCCGGAGTTTCCAAAGAACTCATCCCAGTCGTTTTTGGAAAGAACGGTGTCCGAATCCGATTGCCTGAACTTGAGATCGTGTCGGAGGATACGAAGCAAAGCACCAAAAAGAACGACGATGAATAACTCGTGCACGTCAAGTTTGTTGCGAACCTGGGGCACAAAGCCCGGGTTCGCGAATAGGCTGCGAATTTTCATCGTCGCCTTTCGGTCCGCGAAAGATGCGTTCTCCGTTGGGTAAGCTTGGGTAACCCGAAGCGTGACGGCTTGTTGCTTTGATGGTACGACGGACTTCCTAGTCCGTCGAATTCCCCATGGACGGACTTGGAAGTCCGTCGTGCCGCCCTTACCCAATAACGAATTCACTAAAGCAACGAGCCGGTGAGCGAGGGATTTTAGGCGGCTCCTCGCTTACGCATCAGGTTACCATCGCGTGGCACGAGCGCGCTCGTTCGTGAATCCATGGGCGAGACGCCCATGCCACTTTCGAATACCCCGTGTTACAACAACGGAAGCGCGGAACGACTTACTGACCACCTTCCGTTCGCTTGGACCACCAAGGGAGTTGAACTCCACCGTCCATGGTTAACGTACTACCGACCATATAACTCGCTTCTTTGCTGAGCGTAAAGCAGATACCGTGTGCCATTTCCTCCGAAGTGCCCAGTCGTTTCAGAGGGAGACTCTTGGCCCCTGCCTCCAATTGCTCATCGGTGAAAAATTTCCGCTCACCTGGCGTATCGATCCAGCCTGGGTGAAATACGTTGACGCGAATGCCGAGATGTACCAGTTCGATTGCGGCCGTTCGAGCCATGTGATCAATGGCCGCTTTCGCCATGTTGTAAGCCATTGCGGTTGGGAAGGCTATTTTCGAGTGCGGGGAACTGACGATGGTGATTGCCCCGCCATTGCCCTGCTTGACCATCTGTTTCGAGGAAGCGATCAATCCATGGAGTGCCCCCCACATGCTGACATCGATTGTGCGTCGAAACCCCTTCATGTCGGCTTCCAGCATTAATTGCCGGTCGCTGTAGGCAGCATTGGAGACGAACAAATCGAGACTTCCGAAGGCCTCCACTGTTTGCGCTACCATTGCGTCGACAGCCGCTTGATCCGAAACGTCGCACGCAACAATAATCGCCTTACGCCCGAGTTTCTCGATCTCGCGCTGAACCTCCTCGGCGGCACTTCGACTGGAACTACAATTGATGGTGACGTTGGCACCCCCGCGGGCTAAACCAATTGCAACCGCTCTACCAATTCCCTTAGACGATCCAGTGACGAGGGCGTTTTTGCCTTCAAACGAGTAGTGCATCGTTGCCTGCTTTCTTATCGTGATAAATCGGTAACCATCCCAAAGACAGCCACCACTAAGAAGCGTAATGATACTCAAAAATAGAAAACAGAAGTAATGCAAAACGAACTGCTTGGGGCGTTACTTATGCGGACGCTGTTAAACACGAATATTTACTCCCTCTACCCGAGTACAGCGCGATGGGAGCTAGGTTTCTCT
Organism: Pirellula staleyi DSM 6068; assembly: GCA_945875845.1. Classification (GTDB taxonomy): domain Bacteria; phylum Planctomycetota; class Planctomycetia; order Pirellulales; family Pirellulaceae; genus JBKCUI01. The sequence goes on along the minus strand of CAMCMB010000003.1, from coordinate 53,606 downwards.
GTCAGACAGCTACACAGTGGTTCGAGTACGAGTACGAGTACGAGTACGAGTACGAGTACGAGTACGAGTACGAGTACGAGTACGAGCACTGCATTCCTTTGGGGCTCCAGAAACGATTGCACTTGAGCTACAATGGGCGATTCAGCTTGGAGCTTGTGGCCGTCATTCGACCATTGGTCCCAGCCAACCTTTTTTCGACTTAACGAGCGAGAACAAACAATGCAGCGATCGGCAATGGTAACAGCGCTTTTGGGTTTTTGCGTCTTAGCGTCCTCCGTTCTGGCCCAGGACAAGAGTGTTCGACCGGGTATCAACGACTCCTTTCGAGATCCAAAAGTCAGCGAATTTCAAGAGAAATTTGAGATCGAGAGTCGCGAGGTTTTTTCGAAGCGGAAGGAGATTCTAGAAAGTTGCAAGATCGCTCCAGGAATGACCGTAGCTGATATTGGGGCAGGGACAGGCATTTTCACTCGACTATTCTCCGACGCGGTTGGTCCCAAAGGACAAGTGCTCGCCGTTGATATCGCTTCGAATTTCCTCGAGCACATCAACAATACCAACCGACAAGCCGGTCGCAAGAACGTGCAAACGGTTCAATGCACTCCCGATTCAACCATGCTGGAACCAGCGACCGTGGATGTTGCATATATCTGCGACACCTATCATCACTTTGAGTTTCCCCTGAAAACCATGCGTTCGCTTCACGCGGCGCTCAAGCCAAACGGGCGATTGTTCCTCGTCGACTTCAAACGCGTCGAAGGCGAAAGCACGGATTGGACAATGAAACATGTTCGCGCTGGCCAAGAGGTTTTTGAAGGGGAGGTTCTGTCCAGTGGCTTTAAGAAGGTACGGGAGCATTCGGACTTACTGAAGGAAAACTATTTCATCGAGTTCGAACGAATTGAGCCCACCAAATGAGCAAGAACATCTCCGACTTTCCAAACGTCGAATCGTTCAAGGGAGTTGAAATGGAAGCGGTAGATCCTAGGATCTATTTTGCGGCGGAACGAACGTTGCTGGCTTGGTTGAGAACGGGTATTGCAATTATCGGCCTTGGCTTTCTCGTCGCTCGATTCGGATTGTTTCTTGCCCTTTCTCGCAATCCACAGCAGACCACCCCTACGATAACAGGCTCGACGGTCATCGGTACGGGATTCGTTTTGCTCGGCGCATTGGTCATCGCAGGTTCAGCATTACAGCACGTCCAATTTGGCCGAACTCTCTCGCCGGATCAACGACCGAGTCACTATTGGACACAATACAGCTTGGTAGTAGCTGGCAGCCTTTCACTCCTCGGGGCAGCTTTAGGCGCCTATTTGCTTTACAGCATGCTTCGTTGATGGCCCTACGCGAAAGTACGCGTCTCGGTCGGATTGGCTAGGGTAACCCGTGCCCGTGAGCGAGATATTGCAGTCGGCTATGGTAACCCGACGCGTAACGGCTTGTTGCTTTAATGGGCTGTGACACGGGGTATTCGAAAGTGGCATGGGCGACTCGCCCATGGATTCACTAGCGAGCGCGCTCGTGCCACGCTTTGGTAACCCGACGCGTAAGGGCTTGTTGATTTAATGAGTCTTTACCTGAGCTATGATTTTATCATAACCCGAAACGTGAGTGAGGGGCAAAGAGTCCCTCGTTTACACTTCGGGTTGTGATTAAATCAACAAGCCCGTAAGCGAGGTATTGCGGTCGGCTCCTCGCTTACCGGCTTGTTGATTTAATGGTACGACGGACTTCCTAGTCCGTCGAATTCCCCATTGACGGACTTGGAAGTCCGTTTTACCGCCCTTACCCAAGAACGACTTCACTAAAGCAACAAGCCGGTAAGCGAGGTATTGCAGTCGGCTCCTCGCTTACGCGTCGGGTTTTCAAGCTGCCGTCAATCCGGAAAAATTAGAGTGCGACTAGCGAAGCTAATGCTACAGTCGTTTGTTACCGCCACTAGGGGAAGGTTGCTGATCAGCCAGATGCGAACTAACGTAGGTCACGCTTGCCGACGTTGACCTTGCACTGTCGACGGCTTGAAAAACCCTTCACCGCGTTGACCCCATGGGTGGGTTACGGGCTGAGAACAAGTGAGAAGAGTCGTTAAGGGGGTCAATTTAGCCGACCAACTCCTTATTTTGTTTGCAAGGCACCCATTGACACACGGCTAAAGTGGAATGGATCGAGTTTTGCACCTCGGATCTGCAATTACTGAGGGTCGTCGACCCTCAATTGCCCACGCGTTTCTGTGTAATGGAGAATTCATTATGGATCTGTGGATACCATCCCTCTTTGGAGCGATGCCCGATCTGTCGGTATTTCAGTATAGTATTGTGGATAATATTTTCTCGATGACCGTTGCGACGATGGGCGCCGCAGCATTGTTTTTGTTTTTGTCACGGTCCTCGGTGGATGAGGAATATCGGCCAGCGTTGTTGATTTCGGGAATCGTCGTATCGATCGCATGTTACCACTACTTTATGATCCGACATTCCTGGCAAGACTCGTACGCCTTCTCGGGAGGCGCTTACAAGGGTACGGGAACCGCATTTAACGATTTCTATCGGTACGCGGACTGGATCCTGACCGTTCCGCTCCTTATGGTCGAATTGATTGCCGTTCTGCGATTGCAAAAAGACAGGGCCACTTCGTTGTTGACCAGATTGGTGATCGCGGCTGCGTTGATGATTGCCCTTGGGTATCCCGGTGAAGTGATTTCGACTCCAGACGGTTGGCTTACGAGAGTGATTTGGGGAGTGTTATCCTCAATTCCTTTCTTCTACATTCTCTACGTTTTATGGGTGGAATTGACGAAATCCCTTGATTCACAACCAGTTGCCGCACGACGATTGATCGAAATCGCTCGATTGGTACTTTTGGTGACCTGGGCCGTTTACCCAATCGCCTATGCGATGGGTGGAACGCCTCAGGCATTGACAGCCAAAGCGGGTGGGTTGGTCGATGGAACCGGCATGGTTGGACTGCAAGTCGGATACGCGATTGCCGACATGACCGCCAAAGCTGGTTTTGGAATATTGATTTATTTCATCGCTCGGGCGAAGAGCACTCGTACCTCGCACTCTGCTGACCGATTGAGTCCAGTATCGGTATAGTTGATTGGGTGCTTGGTCGTCCGATTCGCAGTAGGATTTTGGAGGCCCGGTAGGAATTCGTTGGTGGAGCCTAGGTATGCATCACAAATGGTTTTGCGCTAGTTGCGTTGGTGTCATCGCTCTAGCGTCCCTTGGATACCGGTTTGACTCCCTGACGACGATTATTTTGATTTTGGCGGCAGTTTGTTTGATCGGTGTTCCTCACGGGGGGCTCGATCATCTGACAGGTCGGAAACTGCTCGTCGATCAATGGGGTAGCTATTGGGTGCTTCCGTTTTTCGGCTTGTATCTAACGATTAGCTTGGTCACTGTTTTCGGGTGGTTGGTCAGTCCGCTCATGACAGCGATTGTTTTTTTCGTCTTGTCTGCCGGTCATTTCGGGCAGCAAGACACTGCAGTTGGGTCGTCCGCTTCGTCTTTTCAAATTTTGTTTAACGTCGCTTCAGGAGGTTTGGTCATTTGGATACCTGCGATCGCACGTCCTATGGAGATGCAGAGAATTCTCGACGGGATTATCCCAGAATCGATGTCCATGTCGGGCGGCTCGATCGTGTTTTGGACTCAAATCTTGGCGATTTTCTTGTTGCCGATCGCATTTTTGGATGCTTTGATCCCCATGTGGTCACACTTCTTCCGAGCAAAAAATGCAGTAGAACGGTTGGTGCGGCAAGGGATCTTGATAGGACTGTTTGCTTTGACGCCCATTCCCGTTTCCTTTGCGATCTACTTTTGCGGCTGGCATTCCATTCGAGGTTTGCGTGATCTAATGCAAGAGCACAATATGAAACTTGGTGCGCTGCTGTGGGCCTCGTTGCCAATGTCCGTCGGTGGTATCGCTTTGATCGGATTAGGAATGTGGTTTTGGTTTAGCGATCGTGAGTTAAGCGTCGAGCTGACTCGCACATTATTCATTGGATTGTCCGCGATGGCGGTCCCGCATCTGGCTTTGCATTCCATAACAAGTCATTGGGTTTATCGCAGCGAAAAATCCCCCATGCCTCTTGAAAGGGCAGTATGAACTCGTTCGAGTTTGATTACATCTTGGTGGGGGGAGGCCTTCAAAGCGGGCTATTGGTGCTGGCTTTGTATCATCACCAGCCGTCGGCTAGGGTGCTGCTCGTGGAAAGACAGGACGCAATCGCCGGCAATCACACTTGGTCCTTCCATCCTAGAGACGTTTCAACATCCGCAGCCGCATGGGTTTCTCCCGCCGTCGAGTACCGTTGGCCGAGTTATCAAGTTCGCATCCATGGGCTAGAAAAGCAGATTGGACTGTCGTACGCATCCATTTCATCAACGTATTTTGCTGAGATCGTGGCGAAGACGCTTGCTCGTTTTACGGGTGAGAATCGAGTTACGGGTGAGAATCGAGAGTCGTCGCAACCGTTTGGCGTTTTACTTACGGGCAGCGAGGTAACACAAGTTCATCGGAACGAGATCACGACCGCCAACGGGCAATCTTACCGAGGTCGATTGGTAATCGACTGTCGAGGTGCGAAGCCCGCCAACCAATCGCACTTTTCCCAAACCGGATACCAGAAATTCTGGGGCTTCGAGATCGAACTGCAATCCGATTGGCCGTTTGACGGGCCCATCGTGATGGACGATCGAATCGAACAGTGCGACGGTTTTCGGTTCATCTACAGCTTGCCATTCACGCGACGACGCGTTCTCGTGGAGGATACGCGATTCTCGAATAATACCGCCATTGACCGCAATGACTGTTTGCAGAAGGTCGGAAATTACCTGAGTTCATGCGGTGTGAATGCATGGTCGATCGTCAGGGAGGAGCATGGACTACTTCCCATGCCGATCAGCGGAGAGCATAAGCCAGGTAGTGAATCCCTAGCCGACGAAGCCATGGCGGGCGGCTATGCCGGTGGCTGGTTTCATGCAGCCACCGGTTATTCATTCCCTTTAGCCATGGACTTCGCGGAAACAGTTGCCAGCACCACGCCGGAACGTGCTGCGGCTGCTGTCACAACGCTGGCAGTTTCCAATAGAACTCGCTCGCAGTTCAGTCGATTCTTAAACCGATTGCTGTTTTGCTTGGTCAAGCCGCCCAAGCGATATCAGATCTTTCGACGATTTTACCAAGTGCTATCGACTGACTCCATTGCACGATTTTACTCGCATCGCTTTACTGCGAGGGATGCGTTTCGGATCGTCGTGGGACTGCCTCCTGCAGGTTTGCAACCGATCGTTTTCGCTCGCTCTTTGTTTCGACAACCGAAACGAACCATCGCAACCGTTGCCAATTCCAATTTCACGCAAATTTCAAAATCGGACTACGAGGAGATTGGGGTATGAGTATCGTCCATAGCTTCGGTACCGCGAATAGCATCAACCACAACGCGAAGCGAGCAAAGGATCGTGCGAGGATTTGCGAAGCGTGGCAAAGAGCCTCGTTATTGGATCCAGCGCAGCAGTTCTTGGATCGCTCGGGGAAACAGATTCGCAAGTGCGTCGTTGATTTGGCGTATTCGATGGCCGGAGGACTGGGAGATGCACCTGCATGCCTAGGTGACTCGATCGAATGGCTGCATGCGGGCTCGTTGGTCATCGACGACATTCAAGACGCGTCCACCATGCGACGCGAGTTACCCGCCTTGCACGTTGAAATTGGAATGCCGTTGGCTTTAAACGCGGGCAACTGGATGTACTTTCAAGCCTTGGACAAACTATTTGACAAGTCGTTGGACCGACGTGTTCAGCTCAAGTTATTGCAGCTCCTGGTCGCAACGGGGCTGAGATGCCATCAAGGGCAATCGCTCGATCTGGCTGCCCGAGTGGATCGAATCGATTCCGCAACGATCGGACCACTCGTCAGCGAAATTAGCCGTTTAAAAACGGGGAGCTTGGTCGCCATGGCTGCAACCTTTGGCGGGGTGGCTGCGGGTGCCAACAGAACCTTGAGAAACGCACTCTCTAAATTTGGAATGAACGTTGGCATTGCCCTTCAAATGCGCAACGATTTTCAAGAGCTTCGCTCCATGATATCCGACTCATCGCAGGGCCTCGCTATACGATCGGACGACTTGCGAAACGCTCGAGTCACTTGGCCATGGGCTTTGGCCTTTCAGCATTGCACAAGGGATGAGTTCGCGAAACTGGTTCATCAATTGCCTGAAGTAAAAGACGATCGGATGGCCATGGTTGCGTTGGCAAAGCAGCTTCTCCATCACACAGGCTCAGTGGGAGACAAGGTCATCCGAGACAGGGTCGAACGGCATTTTCGATTGGTCGGAGAACATGTCCTCGATTTGAGCTCGATGAACCTCTTGCGATCTGTCTTGGAACGCATCTCGAATCCGAGCAAGAAGGAAGCACACAAGGAACCACAAAAGAAACCATCGGAGGCTGCCGATGTCGACTTCGCTTAGTTCCATCGACCACCGCGAATCCGCGGCCCGTTTGGGACGTCCGCGACAACAAGGTTCGCGAGGTTCAGCGGCGGTCATCGGAAGCGGCTTTGGTGGACTGGCGGCAGCCATAAGGTTGCAAGCGATGGGGTTTGATACGGTTTGTTTCGAGGGACGCGATAAGCCTGGAGGTCGAGCCTACGTCTACAACGATTCGGGTTTTACTTTCGATGCTGGACCGACGGTGATCACCGCACCTCATTGCATCGAAGAGCTGTTCGATGTCGCTGGCGAATCCATGAACGACTATGTCGAGCTTCTGCCCGTCGATCCGATGTATCGATTGCAGTGGGCGGACGGCCAGAGTTTTGATTATGTCTCCGACGAATCGAGACTAGTGGAGCAAATACGCCGTATCAACCCATCCGACGTCGAAGGGTACCGAAGATTTGCGGAGTATTCCAAGCGAGTGTTTCAAAAGGGCTACCAAGAACTCGGAGCAGTACCCTTTCTGAACTTTCGGGATATGTTACGTGTGGCTCCGGATCTTATGAAACTAAGAGCAGATCGCAGTGTCTACTCGGCTGTTTCTCGATTTATGAAAGACGAGCACCTGCGACAAGCGTTCAGTTTCCATCCATTGTTGGTGGGTGGCAATCCCTATAGCACAAGCGCAATCTACACCTTGATCCACTGGATCGAACGGCAATGGGGCGTCTTCTTTCCCAAAGGGGGGACCGGCGCTTTGGTGAAAGGACTGGTTCGGCTCTTCGAAAAACTGGGGGGGCAATTGCGATTGAGCTCGCCAGTGCGAGAGATCCAATTGGAACAAGTTGGAAATTCAATCAAGCATTTTGTCTCAACCGATAACCACGCTCGACAATGCTTTGATTTGGTCGTATCGAATGCGGATATTCACCACACGTATGCACACCTGTATCGATCGGAAAAATCCGCGATCCGCACTGGCAAACGTTTAGAAGGCATGAATTGGTCCATGTCGTTGTTCGTCATGTATTTCGGTACGAATCGCCGCTTCGACCAGTTGGCTCACCATACCATCCTGTTTGGAAATCGCTACAAAGGCTTACTCAACGACATCTTCAAGGGGCATACGCTACCCGACGATTTCAGCCTTTATTTGCATGCTCCCTCTATTACGGATCCTTCGTTGGCTCCTGAGGGCAATGAAGCATTTTATGTCTTAAGTCCGGTCCCTCACCTGGGGCGTGCCAAGGTGGATTGGGATTCAATAGCCGGTCGCTATGGCGATGCGATATTAGCATCACTCGAACAGCATCTGCCCGGCTTACGCGAATCCATTGTGACGCGTCGGCACTTCACGCCAGCCGATTTCCAAAGTGAGTTGAATGCATTTCATGGCTCCGCATTTTCGGTCGCTCCGACGCTGACGCAGAGTGCCTACTTCCGGCCGCACAACAAATCGGCCAGTATTGAGGGGCTTTACATTGTGGGTGGTGGAACGCATCCAGGTGCTGGCGTTCCTGGAGTCATCAATACTGCCAAGGCGACTTGCGCCTTGGTCGCTCGCGATTTTGGAGTACTCGTCGGATGAGCACTGCTGCAAAACCCGACATTACATCCAATCGGTCCGATTCTAAAGTCGACGCAAAGGATGATTTCTTCGACGTTCCCACCGATGAGTCCTCTGTGATCCGATTTTACAGTCGCTCCTTTGCGACGGCCTCGCGATGTTTGCCATTGGCGGTTCGAGGTGATGTCGAAAAACTCTACGCTTGGTGCAGGTGGTGTGACGAAGCTGTCGACTCCGCGCCGAGCTTCGAAGTAGCCCAAACGCGTCTTTCGTATTTGCGTGAGGACGTGACACGTATCTTTGACGGACATCCGGTGAAGCATCCGGCGTCTCAATGGTTGGCAGATTTAGTCGAGTCCAAAGGGATCCAAAAGGTCGACGCGTTGGCACTGTTGTCCGGTATGGAAATGGACTTGAAATCGTGGTGGGTTCGCGATGAAGAAGAGTTGCTACGTTACTGTTACCGCGTGGCTGGAGTTGTCGGATTGATGATGTGCCGAGTCATGGGCGTTCGTGATCCAGCGGCGGAGAGGCATGCGGTGGACCTTGGCATCGCCATGCAATTGACCAACATTGCTCGCGATGTCAAGGAAGACTGGCATCTCGGGCGCTGCTATTTGCCGAGAAGCTGGCTCGAATCCGAATTGCCTCGAACGACCGCAGGACCAGAAAGCCTAACAACACTTGACTTCTCAAGGGCACCCACGAGCGAGGACGTTCGCTCGTGCGTCGAACGATTGTTGAACTTGGCCGAAAGTCACTATCAAAGCGGGCTGAGCGGGCTAAAGTACTTGCCAAGTTCATGCCGGAAGGCGATTTGCCTCGCGGCGCTTGTCTATCGCGAAATTGGCAGAGAGATCCTGCGACGAAAAGCGAACGTCATGGAGGGGCGGATAGCACTCTCGCGTGTTCGTATAGCGTGGATCGCTTCCCTTGTTTCGTTAGGAGGTCCCTCACTAGCCTTGAAATTGTATTGCAAAAATGGATGAATCCGTCTTTATGTTCCCACTCACCACTGTTTCTGGAGATTTAGCGATGAAAGATGCAAAGTATCTAGCTTACCTCGGATTGTCCTTGACCTCGTTTATGGCGAGCGCCCTGTTCGTTATGGTAGCGATGAATCCAAAAGACCCGTCCTATTCGGCCTTGCCAGTCATCTACGCCGTCGGAAGTTTTCTGATTGGCATCGTTACGAACCTGCTGGCACGCAAAGCCGCGAGCCCAACAATGCCCGCGACGGTGTCGCCTATCATACAAACAAGTGCCGCTCCGGGTGAATAACGCTATTTTTCGAAGAGCGATTCCATGATCAATGGCCTATGCGTGCTCAGCGTTTTCTCGTATTTCACGCGAGCAAATAGCTCTACTGGCGGCGGTGCAGTGCAATCGCACACGCACTAGGTTGGGTCTAGGGTTTGGCTGTCTCGCAATAGCGTTCTAGCCGACCGGAAAGTGCAAAAAAAGTAGGTGCCCACAGTCCAACGAAAATTCCAAACCGTTCGGCATGAGCGGTTGACTCAGCCGTTGGGCCTCCGGCCATGAACCATATGGCAATTGAGCCAATAATGGATGCGAATCCGAGCACGAAACAAAGGGTCGATAGATTCTTATAGAGCGAGGAATTCATAGGTTTGACTTGGTTTGAGGGAGTAAGGCATTGAGGAGCCTGGGAAGAGTGTAACATAAATCTGCCGGAACTCGTGCGAATTGTTCCTTCTCTGTGCCGTCTGCGTTTCCGGTTTTCCGGCATTTTGAAATGCACTCAACGCAGAGATCGCATCGATCGCAGAAAACCATCTTACTGCGTTCGGCTTTGGCCAGCCTGAATCCTCAAGCGGTATGCATGGGAAAGGGGAGGCCGAAAAAGAATGATGCTGGATGGGCGATCGACGAATGGAATTGTGCCGAGTGCAACATACGGCTGGATCAAATTGGCACACGTATCGAGCGTGGCAAGGGAAGATAGCATTTGCCTTGACATGGCTCCCAAAACGAACGAAGTTCCTTTCCCAGAGGCTAAAGGGCAAGAGCTCATCGACGCGATTTTTCTTCGCTCAAGCTTTCCAGAAGGTCATGATTTGGTATTACATTTGCTTTTCGGAATCCAAGACAACAGGGCGCTACAGGTTTGCTGTGTGTTGCAGCATACCAATTGATGCGCAAGGGTTTCACGCATTTGGAGATTTTGGAATGGCTACAACTCTCACCCCCCCCCGCTCTCAGTCGCAGGCTAAACCTCGAGATTCTTTTTCCCTTCTTCGAAAAGAGATGGACGATTTGATTTCTGGATTCTTCGGTACGAGCAATCCGAATTGGTTATCTGGTGCGTCGACTCCAGCACTAGATTTAGTCGAATCAGACAAATCCTTTACGGTCAAGTTAGACGTTCCAGGGATGGATGCTAAGGACATTCAGGTACAAGTCGATGGAGGCACGTTATCCGTGAGCGGTCAACACAAGGAGGAAAAAAGCATGAACGACTCAACCTACCATCGAATGGAACGCCGTTCGGGAAGTTTTTCGCGAACGATTACTTTGCCATGCAAGATCAGCGAGGACGAAGTTGCAGCGGAGTACACCAATGGCGTCCTGACATTGACGCTTCCGAAATCGGAAGCCGTTGCCAAGAAGATTAAGGTCAAGACCTAACCTTGGTCGTCCAATCGCGTGTCGTGGCCTAGTTCCCTCGGTCGTGCGTTCGACGCATCCGTAGATTGAGCAAGATTTGGCTTCCAGCGAAACTATGCCACAACGAATTCCGGCCTGGATAGATGGGAATGCTTCGCTAAGCGTATGCAGTAATTGGCGAAGCAAATCCCTCGGGCTTGACCGTCAACACCGAGCAGTCAACGCCGTTCAGTACGTTCTCCGCAGTGTTTCCGATGAGGAAGCCGGCAATCCCAGTTCGGCATACCGTACCCATAACTAGGAGATCCGTCTTTTCCCTCTTCACGACCCGTCGAATGACATCGTAAGCCTCTCCCTTCACGAGATGCACTTTGAGATTATCCAGAGGATATTTTGCGACTAAGGAATTCAGCAATTGATCCTGTTTCGCTTTTTCTTGTTTGAGGTAAAGCGAAACCTTGGGCGTTTGGATCCAGTTCGAATTTTTCATCGACGACTCGCCATACAATCTCCACGCGTGAACGACGTGCAGCTGCGCCGACTCCAATTGGGCCAACGAGACGGCGAGCTCCAAGAGGTGTTCATTGAGCAGAGTTTTCGTTTTGTCCCGTGGATCAGGATCGACAGCGGCCAGTATTCGCTCGATTCGCTTGCGGCGAGTCGGTTTCATCACCCATACGGGACAAGGGCATTCTCGCATCAAGTGCATCGACGTACTACCGAAAAGCCGTTCTCGGAACCCATCCTTGCCTTCGGCGGTCATAATGACAAGATCATGTTTATTGCGGATCACCTCTCGTATGATCTCCAGGAACGCATGTCCAACCAAGACTTTGGTATTGATGCGGAGACCATCCTGCTGCTTTACGGAAGAAACGAAATGCTTCAATTGCTCGTCAAATTCCTTTTTTACAAGGGCCTCTAGATCCAAGGGTTTTAGCCCTGGTTCTTTCAAGTGCTTTTCGCCAACGAGTTCCCTCACCACGTCGACTACCGTCAAGCGAGCTTCGTTCTCCATTGCCAGTCCGACAGCCCGATCAAGAGTTTGCTGATTTGGGTTGTAAATCATAAGTATGTTCTTGAATCGATGCATCTTTGGACTGCCGTGCTGCTCGAGTGATTGGATACCGAAAAGCTCCTCGAATTTATCCTTCTTCTTGACAAAAAGTAACAAGTCGCGGAGTACACTTCAATATAGATTGTCTCTCAACGAAGAAAGTGTCAAAATTGCGAAGAGGACCATTTTCTGAGCGTGGAGGATTCAATCCTCTCCATTCGCCCCCACTCGGAACAGGGTGGATTCGACCCTGAGCAGAGTTTGCCATCGGCGATAAGGATGATTCCAAGCAGGTGCATGGCTCCATGCTCGGTTGGATTCGTTGCGAGCCGCTGCCTACAGGCCGCCTGGGCCTCATCGAGGCGACCTGTTGCGTAGAGTTGCTCCGGAGTAGTGTTCATCAACGTATCTCGCTCCCCACGTGATCAATCATCCACGGCGAGGCCGCTTGCAAGCCTGCGACCGAGAGCGCGTCGGACCATCAGCGCGTCGGTGCTGTTGACGATGCCATCTCCGTTAACATCCAACTGCGGATTCGATGAGCCTATGGCAGCCGTAACCGCAGTTTGGTCCGCAGAATTGACCTGCCCATCCCCGTTGACATCCCCGAGCAACCGATAGAACGTCAGCGATGTCTCAAACACATTGTCGTTATCCAGATCCAGTTCAAAGGTGTAATAACCGTCGGCCCCTTTGGTGTTGCGGCTATTCTGTATGCATGATGCACCAAAGTCGACCGAAATCTTCGCCCCGTTGGCACTTAGGAACCCAGTCAGTGGGACATCCTGCGAGCCGTTCCCACTTGCCACTGGACGGTCGGGGTTGGATTGCCCGTGGCCGCAGCGGTAAACGTAGCTGTGTTGCCAGTCACCACCGTCTGGTTGGAAGGACGCTGCGTGATTGCAGGAGCAATTGCGGCGGGTACTAATTCAACTGAATTGGCAGTGTAGTTGACGGTGTAAGTGAAACTACCAACGCTGATTGCCCCACCCTGAATCAAACCAGAGAATTGACCTGTGACACCTCCTGTGGCGTTTACGATGGTGAACGTCTATGTGCCGGTCATCGCAGGGAAATTTACGTTGAGCGAAAGGGTTACACCGGTTAGTGTCACTGGACCGACGACCGAAAGCTGACTGTAATCAGAATCAACCGTCACTCCATTTATGTCCATCTGCAACGTATTCCCAGCGGTAAAGCTAAATGCCAAGGTGTTCGCTTCGACACCTGGGGTAACGGGCCTGATGGTGGTACCCGAGTCAAGAGTAAGGGTGAGCGTATTGATCGCACCATTTGTGGATTGGGCACCGCTACCAAACAGGATGACACCGCCGCTCGTTAGCTGCATCGCGGTGGAACTCGGTCGGGAGATCGGGCTACTGATCGTCAGGTCACCTGAGGTCGGACTGCAAATTAGTAGAGTGGCGGCGGTGATCCCATCAAGTTCGGTGTTGGTGAGCCCAAATTTTCCGGAGGGTTGGGAACCGAGATCGATCTGACGAGCCGTAGATTCTGCAATCGAGAAATGCTTAGAGTCGCAAGCAAAAACGGATCCCAAGATCGACGTCATTCGAAGTGTGCCAGTACCTGCTCACGTGCTCGACAAGGTTTGACTTATCGGCGACTGAGTTATCCCTGGCGAAGACAGTGTCCCCACAGAGCTCCGTTGCGTTTCCCCCAACGGTGTTCATCCTAACGCTGCGCGAAGAATAAATCAAATAAAGGATGTTCGGTGCCATGCCTCGAAAAATCCCGGGGGTTCGGGGGCAGAGCCCCTGAGGAGCACTGCTTGAATTCGAAAACTTTCAGATTTTCGAATCGACTCTATTGTCTTATCCTTAGACGGTCGCTCAACCCCGGCATCTCTCCGAGTACAGCCGAGTACAGGCGAGGGGAGCAAGATCAAAAGATGTGGGTAAACCTGAGATTAGCAGCCCGTGCTACGAGAATATCTCCTACTACCGCTTGCCTTAAAGCCCAAAGGGATCCGATGGAGGACCTGGATTTGGTGAAGGTAGCGGGGGAGGGTTCGGATCGGCACCTGGCGTGATCGCGTTGATGGCTTTCGCCTTTTGCATGGGTGAGCGTTCTGTCAACAAACTCGTTTCGGACTCGAAATTCAAGTTCGCAGAAAACAGCGGAATCATGCATAGGTTTTTATTCGCCGGGAAAGCGACTTTGACACTCACTGTCCCTGTCGTTTCAAGCACGGGGTTAGGGGATACCGTGAGTGTAGCCCCCTTTACGCCCATCACGCTCAGAATGGCGTTCGCCTTTGCCTCAGCTTCTTTCACCGTTGCCCCTGGGACAATGATGTGACGAGCTGCTTCATACGATGCATTTTCTGCTAAATGCCGAAGTAAGTTCATTCGTGCAAATTCAATCCCCGCTCCAAACAACAACAACATAATCGGCAGGACTAACGCAAATTCTACGGTATGCGCACCCTTGCGAAGTTTTGGCGAGTCGAATCGGTGTGGTCGTTGTCGGATACTGGGCATAGAAATCAACTTGGGAACTAGCGTGAAATCAGAATCGGCAATTGACTTGCAATATCTTGGAATATCTGCTTGAGACCGGATGCGTGGAATGCATGGTAGTGCTTGCCGTTGCCTATAGCGGCCACTTGTCTCATGGTTGCTTGATCGGCTTCATTCGAAAACGTGATTGCAAAGATCATGATGCCATTGGCTGAGGCTCGTTTTGCCGCAAGGATCAGGTTGCCATTGGAGGTATCGATACCATCGGTCAATAGAATCATGACCTTGGATGCGAATGGCCTCGAGTTGGTCGTATATGCCTCAATTCCGCGGGCGATCCCCCCTGCGATGTTGGTGCTGCCCAAGTTACAACGATTCGTGTAGGCGTCGAGTGCATCCGTGATTTTTTTGTAATCCGTAGTCAACGTTTGATCGAGATTGTTGGCATGGTTGAAGGTGGTCAATGCGATCAATTCTTTGGCTGAAGAATTGTTCATCTCCGTGAGAAAAACATTGACCGCTGCAACCGCATCACGCCATCGACTCGGATTCGGAGCGGCGTTACCAAAGGACCAACCGTTCGGCGCTGCCTTTGGAAACGGTGGATTAACGGCCCGCTCATTCGATGCGTACGCCATCGAACCCGATCGGTCTAGTACCAAAGAAATATCCAGTTCGATTCGGCTAGAACGAGAAGTCTGAGACGCGTTGATCGTAGGGGACGAAAAGAAGAGCGGCAATGGAATTTTGATCGCTCCGCTGACGGAACTAGAATCGCGTCGCGCTCTCACCTCAACTGCGTTCGGAACTCGATTGCTCGCGGAAAAACTGTACCGGTTTTCAAGATTATCGCGAGACGATTCACCGAATACGATGTCCGCATGGCTCAGCAACAATGGTCTTCCACCCACCGTATTGCGAGCTGTGGCGGTCCTTGCGGCGGCAATTGCACTCGTTGAGGAGTTGGTTTTTGCAAATTCCCTGCTGGCTGCTCTCGATGCCGCATCCGCCGCGATGTAAATCTCGGTTCGATTGAGTTGCAGATAGGCAATGTTGATTGCAAATGCGGATAGGATCAAAACAACCGGTAGCATGATTGCGAACAAGGGAACGATCGCACCCGTGCGACAATTGCGAACCCTTGGTTTCGATACAAATGTGAGTCTGCTCGTTTTCATCCCACTCAGAATTCCTTCATCATTTCAACGTTCGCCGTCAGCGTTCGCGAACTGTAAAAACGGCTCGCAATAACGGAGTTGCTGCTGCAGGGGACCGAAACGGACACTCGCAAAAAGGTTCCATAGGGTGCAGACTGAAAGTCGCTTGGAATAACGCTTATGCTTGAGTTTCGAATGCGGCGTGGCTTTAAGATCTGTTTCGCCGCACTTTCGACATTCAAGAAAGTCGTCTTAGGCTCAATGGCAACGCGTGCACCCTCGTATGCAGCCATTTCCAGAGTCTGCTGCAAAAAGATCATCGAGCAGGTCTCGATCGAGCCCATCAAGATCAGAATGAAGACCGGCAGTACGATCGCGAATTCAACCACGGCCGCTCCCCGCTTGTTTCGTCGCAAGTGACCCTTGATACTCATAGTGCTCCTCCCCAAATGACTCAGCCGCTCACGGACTGAGACACACACTGCGTACTGTTCCCGTATCCAACCCTAGCTTAAAAAGGAAAAGGAATCCTATATTCAGTTGAGTTTTTCCCGGTTGCGACGTAATCTTAGGCGTTACAATCCGTACAGTTCAACGGGTTGGAGCATGAATCGCTTAAGGTAACGAAATGAAGAATCCGATTGTAGGATCTGTGACTCCCATGCGCTTGAATTTATGGAACTAAACTCGATCTTGTGGTGCCTCTCTCGCTTGTTAGCTTTTACGACCGCATTGGTTGCCCTTTCTCCTTGCGCCATTCCGCAAGATTCAGATCTCGATTTAAAGAACTACGATCCTGACAAGCTAACCTTCGTACGAATCATGTACGACAGCGTCGGCGGTAATGGCGAAGCGTACTATCGCGGAGATGCTGGCTGGATACCGAGATGGGCGACCGATCATCCCGTGGCGGCAAGGAATCTCACTTTTCGGCTGAATCAATTGACAACGATCCAAGCCAATCAAGGCACGTTGCTACTGCGACTTACCGACGAGAGACTCTTCCAGCATCCGTTTATTTTCATGAGCGATCCGGGCTGGCAACTCCTCACGGGATCCGAACAAAAGGCATTGAAAAAATACTTGGACAAGGGCGGTTTTTTGTGGGTTGACGATTTTTGGGGGCAGGCGGAGTGGGATCATTTTGAAAGTAACATGAGGGGCGTAGCTCCGAAATGGAAATGGTTCGACATTCCTAACAACCATCCCATCCTATCGACGGTCTATCCGCTCAAAAAATGCCCACAGGTCACTGCGATTCAATTTTATCGACACAACGGAGTTAGTTATGACCCAGCTTGGATTCACAAACGCCCGAATGGTGGCGAAGACGATATGGCTCAAGTTCATTTTCGAGGCCTCTCGGATGATAACGGTCGTTTAGTCGCCGTCGCCACGCACAACACCGACATCGCGGACGGATGGGAACGCGAAGGCGATGACGAAGAGTTCTTCCAACGCTTCTCGATCGATGCCTACGCGCTAGCCATCAACATTTTGACCTATGCGATGTCTCACTGATCGAATCGATTCACCGCCTCGTAATCACTCAATTTTGTAATTCGATCTCAAACAGTTTCGGCCAATTCTTGCCGGTGACATAGATTTTTTTGGACTCGGTGTCATAGGCGATGCCGTTGAGGACTGCTTCTCGACCACGAGTCGCTTGAGGTATAAGGTTGCTAAGGTCGACCCAACCAAGGACTCGTCCATCGACTGGGGAAATCCGAGCGACGCGGTCTTCGTACCAAATGTTGGCCCAAATCTCGCCCCTGATGTATTCGAGTTCGTTTAGCGACTTGATTCGATTTTTCGCTGCGTCGCGGACTTCGATCTGGCGAACCACCTTGAACGTGACTGGATCTAGAAATCGAATAGACGGAGTGCCATCGCTGAGAATAAGTTGCTTCCCATCGTTGGTAAGCCCCCACCCTTCACCCGTATATCGGAATGTCGATTCGGGTCGCATTGTTTTTAGATCGTAGACCAGACCGATGTTGTTCTGCCATGTTAGTTGATAGATCTTTCCATCGAGAATGGTGACTCCTTCACCGAAGAAGCGATCGTCCAATGGAACGCTCACTTCGACTTTGCCGGTTTTGAAATCCACTTTTCTCAACGCGGATACACCTTTCTGTCCGGTTCCTTCGTACATCTGTCCTTTTTCGATCGCTAAACCTTGAGTGAATGCGTTGGGATCATGAGGGTACACGGCAACAATTTTCACTGTCCCCACGGGCAGAGCGGATGATGGTCGTTGCGAGCAAGCGGCCAAGCAGACGAAACCAATGACAAGAAACGGGCAAACGCCCCATACCACGTGTTTGTTTTCTAGCTCGTTCACCATTGCTCTCCGCGCTTGCAAATAACCCTTACATGGCCAACCGTAATTCTTTGCAGTGATACAGTACTAATTCCGCTGTACCAAGTCACTGGGAAAACCTCATTGCAATGTCGAACGAATTGAAGCTCAATGGGAGAGCGAGATAAGGTCTGCGGTTTTCGCTGCGGGGACAAAAACAGATAGCGAAGCCATTTGCTTTTTTGCAGTACGAATATTTTTCGGCAAGGACAGCTCCTCAGGTGAGATGTTTTGCGCCTCACTGACGTGAGCCTGTGGCCCTTCGGTAGGTGCCAGGTGACACAGCCGACAAAAGTATGTGTTTTGCCAGCGTTTTTTCCGTTTGGTTATGCTGATGGACTAGCGATTCAAATCATGCACAAAGATCAAAACGATCGGCTTGCCGTTGGACTTGGCCACGAAATCCGTTTCTGTCCCAGCGTCTGTGTCGAAGACGCCTCGCACTTTGAATACGGGAGGCTTTTCGCCAACCTGTGGGCCAGAAAAGACCTTGTCGCCTGCTTGAACACTTTGAGACAGGCACAGCAGCGTTGCCAGAATAAGGAGTCGCATCGAATGGATTCAATTCTAGAGGAACAAAATGGTGGGAATCATCTCAGCGTTTTTATCGTATCGGTAGACGGGCTGGGCCGCAAGTAAACCGCATTCACTTGAGAATGAGCATCCGAAAATTTCCTAAAAAGGACAAAACGATCAAATTCCTTTTGCAAAACTTCTTGCCATTTAATTTCTCTAGAAAATAGGTGCGACGATTTTTTCCAGAAGGAAGTATCCAGCAGACGATGTTGTGGATCGGCCGTTTTGACTTACGTTGATTCAACTCCACGGGCTCGGTCAATAGGATCTAGCTTGAATTGACAAAACGATTGCACAAGATTGACGAACCATTCACTCCATGCAAGGGAGAGACTAAACAATGGCAATTCAGCACGAATGCCACCTGGCTTTATGCCAGTGGTATCTGACCTTCGCCCTAGCGTGAAGGTAACGATCCCCTGGGATAAACCCAGCGGCATTCGATCCGGACACGTACTTTGCCGCGCAAGCGAGCCCAATTTGAATACGTCAAGTGAATCTGAAGCACAATCAATTAGCTAGTAGACTTAATTGGTGCGTATGAGCTCAAACCCACTGATGAGGGATTGGCCGACGACGGCCTGCAACCGCATTGCAAATGTTTCGTCGATCATGACTCCATCGATCTGGCGCACGATCCCCGACATCGGTTGCTTCGCTTCCGCAAGAATATCAAAGTCGCTAAGGACCAGTTGGCCGTTGACAAAAACATTCTGGATGCGGTCTCCCGGACGAAGTGGATTGCTTTCAGCGAAATAGAGTCGGACTGTATAGATTCCCGGCTTAAGGTCTTGTAGTTTTAATTCATTGAGACCTTCCACGGAAGACGCTGCAACCCAGGGCAAAACTGTGCCTCCTTTGATCCAGTGGCTATGTCGATAGTGGAACGTCGGATTTTCTGGAACCATTTCGATTCGAATCTTGGGCGACGGTCCGCCAACCGATGGGTAATCCAACCACAAGGTTCCATCTCGAGTTTTCCGATCTCCGGGAGCTCCAAAGTTCACGCCGATCCGTTCAATGGAGCCCGGCTCGATTGGGTCATCGCCCCAAGATGACCATTGCTCGTGAGATTCCGGCATCGCAACCAAACTCAACGCCGTCGGCAAGGGATAGCTGCAAGTGCATCCCTCGTAAAAATACGGTACGTTGAGCAATCCGCCGGATGGGATGATACTGTTCGTACAACCACTGCGGGGGCCACTGATAAAGACGGTTCCGCTTTCGAGTGTCTTGTCGTAGAAAGCGGCTGTTCCACTTCTCAGTGTATAGAGGAATCCATAATCCACACCGCCATCACAGCCGTATGTTTTCGGAAACACGCGAGGTTCCTTTTTGCCCGTCATCGGGTTGATCCTTTCTCCTGCTATGGGCGGTAGCGGATTCAGTGCCGTCTTCTGATGTGGTGCATGGTAGTAACTTTGTTGACGCTCATTGAGCCCGAAGTCTTTGAACCTTGCACGCACACTTGGATACTCCAATGCGTCCAGGACACGCCCGGTATAAATGTCGGAGAACACCGGACGAAGCAATGGATAGTCGCGAGTGTTATCGCCTTTGACTCTCTCGGCACGCCAATCCTTAGGTCGAGAAACCATGATGCCATCTTTGAACTCAGGTTGCGGGGAACGCTTGAAATGGGCGAGGGTGTCATCGAACCACAGCACGCCAAGCGGAAACCTGACCAACGTGTCATCGCAGTATTCATAGTTCCCTTGGTAATCAGCGCTCCCCGGCAAGGCTCCCACGCGACGTACCATTTGCTTCCCATCCAACGTAGAAAATTCAAAAGTGCCGGGAACCAGTGACTGACTTAATTGCCCATCTGGGACACTGTTGCCTAGCACTGCGATGCCACCAAAAGGTCTGAGGGACTGCAGCAGGTCGGTGGATGGACCCGGCAGGCCCTTTATCGACTCCGTTACCATGAGGTTCGCCAGATAGGGAGGCAGTGACAACTGCTTCAGGTCACTGTGAATCACGGCAACGCGATCGCCGTAGACACCGGCATTCTGCAGTTTGAGCCGAAGCTCTTCGACCCTGCTCGCGTCGTCGTCGAAAGCAATCACATGATACTTGGACTCCTTGACGAGTGCCTTTACGAGATGACCATCGGTGAGTCCAACAACGATGGCGGTTCCATATGGACTGCCGGTCTCTAGAACCAAACGTTTAGCATATGCACTATCGGCATCGGTCACCGAGAAATCGGTAACTGTGTTTTGCCACAATTGCGCAGCCGTTTTCTGGCCGGCGACCGCGGCGCCGAAGCAGAATATTTTGCCCTCTCGAGTCGAAACAATGAGCTGTGCATCGGCAACAATCATCGAATGAATCGTTCCATCTACCTCGTTAAGTCCATCGTCGAATTTTAAGGTTTGATCGCCAACGCGAATTTTTCGACTGATTCCGGAATCACCGAAGCCCTTATTCAGTTTGTCCTCGTGTTGTTGCTGATTGACGAGATCGTCGAAAGTGAGCTTACCTCGGCGTATATCTTTCGAAGTTTGAGGATCGAGAGTCGCAAACCACCCGCCCGGAAAACGTCCTGGGGTAGGAAGTGCGAAATCGATCAGCTCCCCCGTTTTTCGATTCAATCTTGCGGGGTAAGCCGTCGAGCATGGGACAATTAATTCTGTGTCGTTGACGATCAGGTACCCTTGGGGGGCAAGTCCGCCGATGGCTTGGGTATTGTGTGGCTGTTGTCCAAAGATGTACCCGAGACGTTCGTTTCGCCAAAGGACATTGCCGGATAAAATGTCCATGGCACAGACGAAGACGCCTTCGAAAGGCCACACGCCAGCTGCCAAGTAGACGATGCCTTCGTCAACGACAACTCCGCCACGCACCGGCCAAACCGATATGAGTCGTTTGTTGCCGAGCAACCGGCGATCATTCGGTACCACTTGATGCTTCCAAAGCAATTTGCCTGTGTCGAGTTCGACGCAGACTAGGCAACCATCATCCGATCCAAAGCAAACGAATTGTTTCCAAACGGCAGGAGCGCACCTGACCGGTCCATTTGTGCGGTACACCCATAGTTCACGTCCGGTCGCCGCCTCGTAGGCAGTCACACAATCATTGCGAGAGGATGCGATAAGCAACTTGCCATCGGCCACGATCGGTTCGTAGCCAGCATCGAACTGCAATCGCGGACTATGAAACGCTGGCTCAATCGGTGGCAGATGTCTCACCCATTTTAAAACAAGTGTTTCGGGAAGGCTTTCCACAGTGGTGCCGGTTCGTCCAGCATTTTGACGCCACATTGGCCAGTCATCCGCGTCACAATGGGACATCAGCCCGACGGCAACCAGTGCAACAATGCAACATGCAAACATGCGCCACGACGTTTGGATCATATAGATTGCCAGCTCTTGTTGGAATTGGAGTTGCGATTGCGTGCGAATCAATGGCACGCGACGAGTGCTCGCCTTGTGGTTCACGGTCCCGACCCGTCGTTACACCGAATGGGGGATTGTATCATACTCCGTACACATTTTGCCCGCCAACGAACCTTTGAACTCACAGTCAAGATGTTTTAATAAGCATATGCTTTTCGGCCCATTCTCTCGTCCAGCAGTTCAGCTTAACGTGTTGGATGACAGTCGATTCGGCTGGATTTGACTTGATCCTCGTTGAACTTAGTTCTGCACCGATGGAATCGGTCGTGAATAAGTGAATGTGCTCGCATTGCCCGTCATGTAGAAGCTGTTTTAAAATAGTTAGTTGTTGGATGAGGAAGTCCAAACCATCTGCGTCCAAATGGACTGTGACCATGTCCCCTTCTGGATTCGAGACAAAACTGAGCAAATGCGGAACTACGTTCGCGGTCTTTTCGAATGAAGACATGTTTATCCGTTCAAACCATCCCTTAAGACACTTAAGCGAATACTTGGTGAATGACATTGCCGTGGATGTCGGTCAATCGGAAGTCACGGCCGGAGTATCGATACGTAAGCTGGGTGTGGTCTAGTCCCATGAGGTGCAATAGGGTCGCGTGGAAGTCGTGCGTATGCACCGGATTTTCAATAGCTGTGGCTCCATAATCATCGGACACTCCATGACTCGTTCCCCCTTTCACGCCGCCACCAGCAAGAAAGCAGGTGAAATTGGAATTGAAGTGGCCGCGACCCTTCGGATCTGCGTCCTCCCACGGCGTACGACCAAACTCGGAACATCCAACGATGAGTGTATCGTCGAGCATTCCACGCTGACGAAGATCCTTGATCAATCCGGCGATCGGACGATCGACATTTCGCGCCAAGCCTGCGTGTTGTGTAATATCACCGTGATGATCCCAGTTCGAATTGGATCCAACATCGAACAAATTGACAACTCGCACCCCACGTTCTACCAAACGTCGAGCCATCAGGCACTGGGCGGCAAACGAAGCTGGATCGGAAGTGTTGCTGCCGTAAAGATCGAGAACATGTTGCGGCTCTTGGCGAATATCAAACGCTTCCGGAGCCTCACGCATCAAACCCTGAGCTGTTTCGATGGAAGTGATCCTGGACTGAAGATCGAGTTCTCGCCCGTGTCGCTCAAAGTGCTCTAGGTTCAAGTCTCGCAGCATAACACTCTCCAACTCGCGACGCGTTACCGATGCGACCGGACTCTCTACGTTGGGTAAAGGATTCGACCCAGGAAACAACCTCGTCCCTTTGTGGTAACCGGGTAAAAAACTAGCATCCCATGCTAAGTACGCGTTGTAGGGTTCCTTGGCCGCCAACACGACGAAGGGGGGTAGATTGGTGTTCAGCGTGCCCAGTCCATAGCTCAACCACGATCCAAGACTGGGCATCGGAATCGTGATCGAACCTGTCAACATCCCTAATGTTGCTGCGGAGTGGCCGGCAGAATCACCACGCACGGTGTGCAAAAAACAGATCTCATCGACGACGGAGCCGACATTCGAAAACAATTCACTGACCATCTTGCCACACTCACCGTAGGGCTGGAATTTCCATGGCGATGCTTTGAGTGGTTTAACCTGCGGATTCAGTTTCTTTCCGTGGTCCTGCTGCAATTTGGGTTTGTAGTCGAACGTATCGACATGCGACAGGCCACCCGTGAAAAAGAACTGGATCAAATGCTGGGCTCGGGCGGCGTGGTGGCCGAGTTTGGGCTCCAACGGATGACCGCCATGGACGGTCGCCGCGTACGCCAAACGATTTTGAATGGACACTCCCGTCGTGGCTGTAAGGGCTGCTGCTTGGTTTAGAAAAACGCGGCGGTTCGACAAATTTGCTCCAATCATAGTGAATCGTATTCCAATTCCATGCAAAAGGGTTCGTTCGAATCAATCCACATAAAAGAACTCGTTTGAAGCGAACAGCGCGCGTATCAAACTAGACCACGCCTCCCGTTCGCGACTATCCGCAGCGACTCCCTCCGCCTCGAGCGACCGTACATACTGGTCTATAAATGTGGAGCACTTTGCGAATTCCACCTCCGTTGGACGGCGACCGAAAACTCGCAAATAGGCGGACTCAATTCGGTCATTCGTGACGCTCGAATGATCCAAAAGTTTGACTGCGAAACCGGTCGCCTTTTCATGAACCAATGAATTATTAAGCAGGAAAAGAGCTTGCGTCGAAACGATCGAATTGTCCCGCATAGGGGTCGAGAGACTGGCATCCGCTCCATTGAACAGCGATAGATACGGGTGAGCGTGCAATCGCTGAACCATCAAGTAAACACTTCTGTGGTCCGATGGATAACATACATCATTGAATTGATGATGAGCCGTGTACCGCCACTTGGAAGGCTCGGGAAATGGATGCGGACCAGGTCGGTTCAGATCGAGCGAACCGCCAAGCATCAATAGCGTGTCTCGCAACGACTCGGCATCCAATCGGCGACGATCGAACCGCCAGTACAGAGCATTTCCAGAATCGACCTGGGAATTGTGCGGATCTCCCTGCGTGGAAAGTTGATACGTTTTCGATAACATGATCTTCCGGTGCAGCGACTTCACGGACCAACCGGATGCGACGAATTCGTTTGCCAACCACTCCAATAAATCAGGATGCGTTGGAGGCGTGCCCCGAAATCCGAAGTCGGATGGGGTCGGAACGATCGACTTGCCGAAATGATTTTGCCAAATGCGATTGGCCATTACGCGAGCGGTCAAGAAACTTCCTCTTCCCGTCAACCAATGAGCCAGTTCCAGTCGTCCGCCAGCCCCTGTTGGAATCTCCAGCGGACGATCGTCGAGGATTTTGGGAACGCCGCGACGGGCGGTCACGCCACTGGATGTGTGGGGATTTCCGTTGGTCTGTATTGGGACGTCGACCGGCTGGAGCTCTCCTACCGCGTACGCTGTTGCTACTGCTGAGACGGAGTCCGCTTTATCAACGTTTGCAAGCTTTTCACTGGCCTGCTTTTCACTGGCCTGCTTTTCACTGGCCTGCTTCGGGGAAATCAAAGGTGCGAATTTGGTTTGTTTCCTCACTTCCTCAGCGCCTGCAAATGGATATTGTGTACTTGCAAAGAATCCATACATTCCATAGTAATCTTCCATCGTCAGCGGATCGAACTTGTGATCGTGACAACGGGCGCAACGGATCGACAAACCCATGATCGCAGGCCCAAGCGTCGAGAGCGTATCCTCGATAATCAAGTGCATATCTTCTAGCTCGCGAGTCCCAATGCGCTTCGATTGCGCGATAAAGCCGGTGGCGATCACCAAACGCGCGTAATCGGTCTCCGATGCATCCTTGGCGATGAGATCGCCCGCCAATTGTTCGTGCAAAAAGCGATCGTAGGGCAGGTCCGCGTTGTACGCATCGATCACATAGTCCCGATACAAGTAGGCTTGAGGTATAGGGTAATCCGAGTTGTCCCCTGCCGTGTCTGCGTAGCGAACCAGATCGAGCCAATGCCTGGCCCAGCGCTCACCGTAACGTGGTGAACTCAATAATTCATCGACAATCTTCTCAAACGCGATTGGAGAGTTGTCTGCCAAAAACGCGTCGACTTGTTCGGGAGACGGGGGCAGACCGATGAGATCAAAATAAGCGCGACGCAGCAACGATTGTTTGCTCGCAGGCGGTACCGGATTAAGTCCGCTTTCCATTCGAGCAACTGCGATAAGCCGGTCGATCGGTTGTTTGGACCAACCTGTTGGATCCTCGGGGATTGCAACCGACTTTAGGGGTTCAAAAGCCCAATGCCGATTGTCGCTTGCGATCGGGGCAGTAAAGGACTCTGGCCACTTTGCGCCCGCTTCGATCCACCGGGTAAGGTCCTCGACAGCTTGTTTTGACAGAGGCTTCTCTGGAGGCATCTTAATTTCGGCGTCAACATCTCGGCGGATCGCTCGCACCAGCAGGCTCGTGTCTAGGTTTCCAGGCTCGATGGCCGAACCGCTATCGCCCCCTTGAAGGATGGCCGCTCGCGAATCGAGTCTCAATCCTCCACTGGCTTTCTTGGGGCCATGACATTCGATGCAGGAGCTAGCCAGTACGGGGCGGATTCTCGTTTCGAAGAAAGCATCGTCGGCTTCGTTCGCCCCGCTGCAGGGCGCTGCACGTAAGAAAACAACGAAAGCAAGGAAAGCAAGGAACAAGGCAATTTCAAAAAACCGAACTAGCATACCTTACGACTCCAACGTGAACGGATGTCCGGGTTCGTTACCGATCCTATTGAAGCAGTTTTTTGGGGGAGATACAAGTTTTAAGTGCCTTGAAAAGCCGATTTTCAGCCCTCCACGCTAGAACAAAAGATGTGTCTATCCCCTAGTTCTTAATCTCGACCAAGAAGGGTTCCGTGCTTTCGGCAGCCATTTTCCGGATGTCTTCCGTAATTCGCATCGAGCAATACTTGGGACCGCACATACTGCAAAAGTGAGCGCTCTTGAAAGTATCCTGAGGGAGCGTTTCGTCGTGATACGCTTGAGCCGTTTCTGGATCTAGCGACAAACGGAATTGCTCATTCCAATCGAAAGCGAATCTTGCCTTGGATAGGGCATTATCGCGATCTTGGGCCCCGGGACGTTTGCGGGCCACGTCCGCTGCGTGAGCCGCAATCTTGTAGGCAATGACACCTTGTTTGACATCTTCACGATTCGGTAAACCAAGGTGTTCCTTGGGTGTAACATAGCACAACATGGCTGCTCCGCTCCAGCCTGCCAACGCCGCGCCGATAGCGCTCGTGATGTGGTCGTAGCCCGGCGCGACATCGGTTACCAATGGCCCGAGAACGTAAAAGGGGGCACCATGGCAAACCTCGATTTGTTTCTTGATGTTCATCTCGATCTGGTCCATAGGTATGTGGCCAGGACCTTCGACCATGACTTGAGTTCCTCGAGCCCAGCCTCGTGTGCAAAGCTTGCCGAGTACATCGAGTTCGGCAAACTGAGCTTCGTCACTCGCATCCGCGATGGAACCGGGTCGCAAACCATCGCCAAGGCTCCAGGTGACATCGTATTGTTTCATGATGTCGCACAGATCATCGAAGGCTTCGTAGAGCGGATTTTGCTTGCGGTGAACCATCATCCACTTAGCAATGAGCGAACCACCTCGACTCACGATTCCAGTCACACGATTGACGGTCATGTGCAAATGCTCGAGCAAGACACCGCAGTGAATTGTCATGTAGTCGACGCCTTGTTTGGCTTGATGTTCGACCATATCCAAGAAGTGCTGAGCTCGCATGTCTTCGATGTTACCACCGAGCTCTTCTAGCATTTGATAGATGGGCACTGTGCCGATAGGAACTGGCGAAGCAGCGATAATTTTGGCTCGAATGTTGTCGATATCCTTGCCCGTCGACAAGTCCATCACGGTATCGGCTCCATAATGGACTGAGACGTGAAGCTTTTCTAGCTCCTCATCGACGTTGCTGGTTACAGCCGAGTTTCCAATGTTGGCATTGATCTTGCATTTGGCCGCGATGCCAATGCACATTGGCTCCAATCGGCCTTGCAGGTGAACTTTGTTGGCGGGAATCACCATCCTGCCAGCCGCCACTTCGTCTCGGATAAGTTCCGGCGTCAACAGTTCACGTTTTGCCACAAACTCCATCTCGGGAGTAATATTTCCTGCGATTGCTTCGATATATTGAGTTGTCACGAGCTAAAACTCCGTTGCGTTGACTTATTAAGTGTAGGATCCGACACGTGGGGTGCGCGATGAAAGAAGCAGTTTATCCACCAATCACAACGCTTGGAACTGGAAACAGAGAAGTATCGTAACTGCACCGGCATTCAAAATGGTTTTTTCATCGGTCCATTAGTGTGATTGGCCTCCGGCCTGTCAAGCTGAAAATGACAGGCGGGAAGCCTATCCCACCCTACAAATCAGATATTTGCCGCTGACGCAACGCTCATGAATTGACCTTCGAGTTGAGTTGCCAACATCATCATTTGAAAAAGTTGGCCCATGTGCAGCTCATCGACGCGCGGCACCGAGAGATTGGTCGACAGGCGACCCGCGCGTTTCAGCTCGTCGTTCGCCGCGACCATGACCCGTTTCAGCGCTTCCGGCAAGGTTTCCTTGGATGCATCACACACAGTATCCATGTCATTTTCCCCCCTTTGGACCGGCAACGCGTCGAATCGAACCTCTTCGACAAAGATGTTGTTCACGACTGTGTCCCACTTGCCGTGGAGATGCTGTTGAGGACGCGAAGACAAATCACTTGTTTTAACCATCGAGAGGGTTTTGTCGCCCGCAAGTTCTTTGCCTAAGCTCTCCGTGACGAGTTGGTCGTACCATAAACCGAATGGCTCCAGTGCCTTGCTCCACAGTCTCAAGCCCCGAAGAGGTATGCCGCGATGCTTTTCCACCAAATGGTTGGTCGCAACGTATTGCAGAACGACGTTTTCCTGAGGTGGGGCAGTTGCAAAATGTTCGGTCATGGCCACAGCCCCTTGCAGAAGCTCGATGACATTTGCGCCCAACATCGCTGCCGGTACTAAGCCAGCAACAGAAAGAACCGAAAATGGATCATCCACTCCATCGGGAATGGAATAGATTTCGGTTGAGCCTAGTTGCGTATGGGATTCGTGCAGTCTGCTATTTTGGTCGGTTACCGGGATAAGGAGTTCGAGGAGCTTTGCGCGATCAGACCCGGTGCTCATCTGAAGAGCGGCAAGAAACTGTCGAAAAGCAGACGAGGTTTCCGGGGTCTCGCCCTTTTTATCGATGACCACAAGCGCCCATCGTTCCAATTCGCTTGCAGCCGGTTTCCCTTTATGGGCATCGAGCAGATGCAACAAGCCCTGCGTTGAATCATTATCGAAGCTGTTGCCGCCGAAGTACAGCCGAGGCTTGCTCCCCCGATCGGCCCGAGACAGTTCGTTCCAAAAGGGCTGGCAACAAGATTCGAGAATGGCTTGGGCCCCCGTGCAGGAACCACGGCTCCCAAGCACGACGACCCGATCGACGATCGTATGCATGTGGGATGCACACTTGAACAGTCGCCCCAGAACGCTCCCACGCCGATCGGCGGCGTACGCCGTTAACAACTCTTCTGGGCCACGCACAAACGCATTGCCCACTTTCAAATCGAGTGCGGACGACGTCATCTCGTCTCGAATTTTCGCAAGCTGAATCGCTGCGGCGTTTATCTGTTCGGAACCAACACCTTCGCCAGGGTTCACGGCTCCGGTTCTATCGAATCGGAGCGGACTCATCGAATTGCGTCTAAGTTTCATTGAATTGCTAACTGGCGACGGACGGATGCGTGGAATGGAGGAGCAGGACAAATCATCCGAGAAAATGGGAGAGCTATTTACGCATGAAGCTCGGCAGGAGCCTCGCTCTCCCGATGAAGCACTCAAGCAATTCCAATGGGTAGCGAGATGGCCTCCACACGGAGCGGGGCCTAGGTTGATCCTTGCTCGGCTCGCCCCCTGTAATCAGGGTACTCGGGCCTGTTTGGTTTCAATCCGCGGTGACGCTCAGCCACACTGTCTTTCCTTTGGGGACTTCCGCTTGACGAACCATCTCCGGCTGTTCGGTCGCTTTGGCAACAATCCGAATCGGGCCTTGAAATGCTGCAGTGGACTTCAGCTTGAGCGTTACCTTTTTGCTCGTATCGCTTCCATCTTTGGATTCGGCGACGGAGCATTCGCTTGTCGTGGGGTACCCCTCAGCCGTAATGTTGATGCTCCCTTTGAAATCACTTTCGCGTTCGATATTGACCGTGATCTCGGTCTCTTTCCCAATGGTCGAGGCGATCAAATCGCTCGCAATAGACAATGAGAAGTTGGCCGGTCGCTCTTCAATCAGGGCAAGAAAACGATAGTTGGCACCGCCTAATCGATGGAAATCATTGATCTCAATCAGGTATTCACCATCTGAGGGCGCTTTCCAACGCAGGTCCGGATCGCGGTCGTTCGCAACATCATCTTGCTGAACCAGTTGCTTTCCCTTGGCGTCTAGAATCGCAAGGTTCGGATCCAGCGACGAACCGAATTCCCTGGCGAAAACGCGAATGCGATGTTGCACCCCCGCTCGCGCTGTAAACCCGAGGTAGTTGGATTGCTTTGCCTCCGTGAGCGTCCCACCGATCTTGGCAGGCAGCTTGATCGCAAGGGCTTTTTCGTAGCTGACATGTGCTCCAGGCACGGACTCGATTCGGTCCGCCACCAATTCCGACTGCATTTGGAAATCAAGCCAACTGCCAAATGGAGAAGGCTTCGAATCCATACGCAGCCGATAGATCCAGTCGTTTCCGCCGCTGAAAGCCACAGTGCTATCCGGAGTTGCGGGAAACCCAAATACCCGAACGACATACGTGCCGGCACGTGGAGCGGTGAACTCAAGATACGGATCAAGCCCAGCATGATCCAAGTTTTCCGCCAGCACGAATCCCTTGGTGTCAAGCATTTGCAAATTGACATCGGCAGGGGATTGAAGCCATTTAGCCGAGTCGATGGTCGAGACCAACACCTGTCCTTTTTCAAGTGAGACCGCGTACAGATCGACGTCGGCTCGCTTGTTCAAAATGCCTTGAATCGTTTGAGGTAATGATTCGATCTTATTGGCTTCAGTCGGGCGATCATTGGGCTCAACTTCATTGCGTTCCGGTCCCTCTCCAACTAAGAACGGCCGAACTGCGGTTGCGCCATTTTCATGATGCAGTCGGAGCCAATGCAATCCAGGTGTCGCGTTGGCCGCAATCTTTACCTGTAGTTTTCCGGAATCTTTGAGGAACGTCCATTCAATCGAAGGCGTGTCGGACCAAGCCTGCATGGGCCACACAGGAAACTTGCCTGTGGCTTCTACGTCTACCGTCGTGCCCATTTGCCCACCTGCGGGAAACAGCCGAGTTAACTCGGGTTTCTCGGCCGCGTAACCGGTTTGCGTAAGTGAGCATGCATATGCTAGGGCCCACAAGGACCAAAGAAGGACATTCCATCCTTGTGTTGTAGCAATCGATGACACTACATTAACTCGTGGATAGGAGTGTGATCGCTGACCAAGTGTGTTGGGCGGCCCGATGCGGTATAGTAAATTTTGCTCGGGTCGATGCCTAGTTTTCGATACACAGTGGAGACATAGTTTTCTGGGGACAAGACGCGTTCAAAGGCGGAGTGCCCTTGTCGGTCGGTTGCCCCAATGACTTGCCCACCTCGACTGCCACCGCCGGCAAATAGAATGGACATGGCATTGGCCCAATGATCGCGTCCCGCCTTGGCTTGACCGGAAAGCGTACTGATCTTGGGTGTTCGGCCGAATTCACCCAAGGCGATGACCATGGTCGTCTCAAGTAAACCGCGTTGATCGAGATCGCTAATCAAGGTTGCAACGGTTTGGTCCCAGGTTGGCAATCGCGTCTTGAGGGCTCCGAACAAATCGGAGTGGTGGTCCCAACCGCCATCATAAAGGGTCACAAACGGAACGCCCGACTCAACCAGTCGTCGCGCCATCAGAGCCCGTTGACCGAAACTATTCCGCCCATAGGCTTCGCGAAGCTCTGCAGGCTCGCTATGAATATCGAAAGCTTTTTGAGCCGCTGGTGTTAAGACAAGGTCATAACTTTGCTGAATGTTCTCATCGTACGCGGTAACAGGATCGCCGACTTGTGGTTCTTCGAATCGAGGTAAGCGGTCGACAAGCTTACGAAGATCCCGTCGTGACTGGAATCGCTCAAAAGGTAGTTCGCGAGGCAACTCGACATCTCGAACACGAAAATTATCCTTGTTTGGATCGTTGGCGACCACAAAGGGAGCATACTTGGCTCCTAGAAAATTGGGACCGCCCGATCTCGACATGCTGGGCATCGAAAAATAACTAGGCAAGCCGTGTGGTGCGGACCTCTCGTAGGCTGCGACCGAACCGAGGCTCGGATGAAAACTGACGAAGGCACCGCAGCCGACGGGAATACGTGGCGGTGCACCTGTCATCATGTAATGATTGCCGGCACCATGATTGGCTTGATTGTGACACACCGATCGAATGATCGAGTACTTGTCTGCAATTTTAGCCAATTTCGGCATGTGCTCGCAGATCCGCATGCCCGACACGTTGGTCTCAATGGGACGGAACTCCCCACGAATTTCCACAGGCGCTTCCGGTTTGAGATCAAATGTCTCAAGGTGTGTCGGACCGCCATCCATCCAAATCAAAATGCAATTGGACTTGGGCTTGGTGTTCGTTCCTTCGCTTGCTGAGGACTGCCGCAATGCGAGCAAGTCCAGAAAGCTGCCGCCCGCTAGTCCTGCTAGCCCAAGTTGCAAATACGTCCGTCGTTGCATGGCAAACTTCCACTAATCGAGATAAAGAAATTCCGGCGAATTGACCATAGACCACATTATGTCTTCAATCAACCGCCGACGGTCACCATTGGGTTGTGCAAATTCTGTTTCAAGAGTCTTTAACTCGCTCTCCTCCGGTTGACGGTTGAAGATGGCCAAGTAAAGCTCTTGAATGATGGATGCGGAATCGCGACTCGTGGCTGCCAATGCTTGGCAGCGTCCACCGTCGGCCGTAATGCGGCGCTGAATATGGGCTGCATTCATTAAGTGCAACGTTTGCGTCATGGTGGCCGATGCAGACCGTTCGCACGGGGGATCTTGATTTGGATCGGGGCGTCCGAATGCATCGAGTAACTCCGAATTCGTTCGGACCGTCCAAAGCTGCATCGCACGGGTGCCCTTCGGCATCCCTTCGAAATCCTCGTCTTGCTGAGTGATGTCCGACAACGCATCCGAAAGGACTTCCGCTCGGAGGCGTTTTCGGTAATGCCGTGAGAAATTGCGATTGTCGGATGCGTTGGTTTCGTTGGGCCGCGAAGACAATGCATAAACATGACTCGTAAAAATAGCGTGTAAGAGCTTTTTGTTGTCGAAGCCGACTTTGCGAAAGTGCTCCGCAAGAGCGGCCAGTAACGCTTCATTGCTGGCGGGGTTGGTCGCTCGCAAATCATCGACTGGATCCACAATCCCTAATCCCATCACTTCGGCCCAAAGTCGGTTGACGGCCACTTGGGCAAAATAGGGGTTATCCGAAGATGTCATCCAATCGGCAAGCGACTCGCGAGGATCCTCGTTGGTTGCCGTCTCGCGAGCCTCACCGAAGAGAGTTTTCGGCGGTAGGACTTTGTCTGTAAGCGGATGTCGAACTTCACCCTTGGCTTTGGTAAAAACGATTTCTTCGCTGCCAGATATCGGCGGAGATAGACCTGTACCTTTGTAGCCAACGCGTGCAAAGTGGGCGGCCATTCCATAGAAGTCCGCCTGACCGTAGACCTCGAAAGGATGCTGATGACATTTCGCGCACTCCATCCTCAAGCCTAGAAACAACTGACTGACCATGGTGGTGATCTCGGCGGGTTCACGTCGATCACGGAAAATGGTCACTGCGCCGTTACGCCAGGTGCTGCCTTGCGCCGTTACCAATTGGCGAGTGAATTGATCGTGGGAAATATTCTTACGAAATGCTTCGCGTATCCATGCATCGAGACTATAGGTCGTCTTGATACCGACGCGATAGGGATTAGGACGAAGGAGATCCGCCCACTTGTTTGCCCAGTAATCCGCATACTCGGGTCGATCAAGTACTTCAGTCACCCATCTGGAGCGTTTGTCCGGCTCGTCGTCGCGCAAATAGCGGTTTACCTCGTCCAGCGAAGGAATGCGCCCTATCGCATCCAAGAAGAGCCTTCTCAAAAACTGTGTGTCGCTGCAGGGTTCGCTGGGTAAGATGTTGAGCGTAGCCAACTTGTTGTAGACGAGTTCGTCAATAAAGTTATTGCGGGGGAGCGCGACGTATCTCTCAGCCGGTACGGTTTCAGGTCGCGGAACTGCTGTACTCCATGTCGCAATCATGCCCATGTAGCGTGCCATGATCGTGCCTTCGCCGGGTAGATTCCCTGCTTGCATGCGACCGTCCGTAGCGATCGAAACCACGGCTGGTTCGTTGGATTGAAAGGCGCACATTCGGGTAACATCTCGAACGGTTCCATCGCTGTACTTGGCTGTCACGGCAAGCAACTCGGATTGGCCCGCGACCAACGAATGCGGCTCAGGAGATAAGTGGATGCTAAGCAATTTAGGATCGGCATCGGTGGTCCTAGCAACTCCGAATTCTATCCATTGCAAGAGCAGTCGATAGTCGTCATCCGCTTCCGTAAACCGAATGCCACCTCCGTGCGGCAGCTTACCCGTCGCTTTGGTGAGCAAGAGGCTCTCGGTGGGCGAGGCGATCGATAAACGACGCCCTCGGGAGTTTTTGACAATCGCTTCGAAATCCATGTTGGCATCGAAGCCGAGCAGTGACAACGCAAACCCGTTCTGACCGCGAGCCTTACCATGACAAGGGCCCGAATTGCACCCGCGAGCGGTCAAGATAGGCTGAATATCTAATTCGAATTTGCGAACGAGGCTGGCGTTTGGATCGTTATTGTTCGTTGGCTCCGTTGCGCAGCATTCCGTGGAAGTCCTGCCCAAGATGAATAACACACCAGGGAGAAAGACCCATTTGAATGACGGATGGGGTGACAAAAACCGCGAACGCATAAAGGATGGGAGTGCCAAGAGATGGCGTAGGTGGGATGGGATGCAGGTCGATTTGGAATACCAAACAAACCAAGTATAACGAAAATCGATTCGGGAAGCAATTCTGGTAAAAACGTGATAATTCGATCTCTCGCGTTGGCACTCATTTGGTAGCGGAACAGCGGAAGCTGTCCGGTGAGGAATTGCATATCCTCGCGTTATTGGACCCAACAACTCATTTGGGCCGTTCTAGATCCAGAGTGAATAGCCCTGCGGGCTTACACAACCTAGCCCTGCGGGCTACCAAACAATTGGCCCTGCGGGCTACCAAACAATTGGCCCTACGGGCTTGGAGACAAATTTGGTTTGGCTTTTGCATTTCGCCCCGAATGGGGCAGCCACAGCTTAGCCCAGGGCAGAGCGAAGCGCCGCCCCGGGTAAACTTCAGGGCAACGTTGACGCGTTTTATATTACCAAGGGCGGCGCTTCGCGACGTTGAGTCGCTGCGCTCTGCCCTGGGCTAAAATGTTGCTGCCCCACTCAGGGCAAAATGATTTCCACGCGTTGTCCCAACTTGCGGAATTCCAGGCCCGATTCGTTGCCAATCAGCTTCAAAATGTCTTCGATGGTTGAATTGGTAAGGGTGACATCAATGGATTTTGAACCGAGTTTGGGTGGCAAAGGGAGCGGGGCGAATTCCAATTGCGTTTGAACCGCAAGAGAACGGAGGACAATCTCCAACTCCCCTTTCAGAGGTCCCGAGAAAACAGAAATGCCTTGTTTCTTTGTGTCCGGCTTCTTCACGGGAAAGAGTGGCTGCAGCAGATCGCGATGAGCAGCGACCTGGGCTTGAATATGGTAGTCACCCGTTTTGGTTGCTTTGCTATCGGCATCAGGCCAACGCGTTCGCCAGTCGCGCCAGTATGTTTCGCCAATTCGCTTTACTTCACTTGCCTTGTACAACCAATTTACGTCGAATGCACTATCCCCAGACCTTTCCAGCGAAACGATTTTTAGTTGATTGTTTTCGTCGGCCAAGCACAAATCAAAACCGCTGAGCAAACAGACACTGATCGAAGCGGGAGACGATTTCCGAAACTCAAACTTTTTCCACAAGTCGTATTCCAGAGGCGCTTCGTTCAACTCTTGCAGACCATAGCGGTGAACAAATGCGTCAAAAATTTTAGATGGTACAGATGCATCTGGCCAACCAAACGGTGTTGAGTCCGTGCGTGTCAGTGCGCTACCAACGCGAGACACGGCGAGTCGCCAATAGGCTGCTTCGATGCTGGCTTGTTTTGGTTTAGGGACGATCATTAACACTCCGTCCACAGGAACAAGTGCGCCACCGACGCTTTCCGAAACGCGAGTCAGATACGTTTCTAACGTCTCTTCTTGCTTCTCGATTTCTATTTTAGTGTCCTTCGTAATTCGTCGATCGATCCAAATTGGAATCCCTTGCTCTATTGAAATGACTTCCAGCAGCGACTCGAGTGGGGCCGCAACATACGCTCGGCACGGAGATTGAAGTCTTTGCTGCACCGCTACGGAGGCTGCTGTCATGCTGGGATGATTAGGTACTATCTGCCCGCATGCGTGTGATTGCAAAACAAGCAAAGCGATCCAGGCAAGAGTTGCGATAGGGGCTGTTGTCAAGCTTGATTGCAGTGGTTTATTTCGAATGGATTCTTGTTGCACGATTTGATTGCGTAATGATCGAGTAGCAATTAGAGTAGGCCTTAGTAGAGCCATAGGAACGTTTGCCTTGCATCCTGGATGGGAGCATATCGTGAGTATAGCTTAGTTCCCTCAACCTGATTTCCTAAGTCGAATTAGAATGGCAAAGCTGCTTCGATTCTTCGAAAACCACATGACGCAAAGCGGTTCGCAAGTCCACGGATTGTCCAGCGATGCCTCGAAGTGGATCACAGCAGTCAGTCAAAACTATGCTCCCAGTACGCTTAAGCGATTGCTAGCTTCGCAACAATGCGATGTGCGTCAAGCCGCAGCTTGGGCCTTAAGCTATTTGGGAGATGAATCGCATTCCAACTCACTTGGATTGTTGCTTCGCGATTCGGCGAGAAAAGTTCGCACTTGCGCAGACGATGCTCGCCGCGCTATTGCCCTTCGAACGCAGAGCCCTTGGCATCGCAAGACGGCGCTTCATGTTGAGCAATTGCTAGCAGACGGCATGTACTCCTCAGCGACTGCACTCGCCACCCATCTCGTCGACGAAGCGGATACTCGATGGGATGTCTACATGCTTCGCGCTTGGGTTCGATTCAGCGACGGTGATATTGAAGCCGCCATCGTGGATTGCAAGAAAACCTTGGCCTTGGACCCATTTTGTTATCGAGCCTGTGTAGCGCTTGGTCAATGTTTGTGGCATTTGGGCCGCGACCTAGCCGCCCGTGAATGCTACTGCGAGGCGGCTCGGATTTACCCCGATTGGGTACCCGCAAAAGCTGCATTGCAGATGCTCACCAACGAATAACGAAGGCACTGGGGAAAATGGGAGAGCGAGGCTCCTGCCGAGCTATTTACATGACCATTAATGAAATAGATTCTTGCTCCCTTCTCCCTGGTACTCCGGGGAGAAGGGCTGGGGATGAGAGGCTGAGAGCATTGGAGAATCGCCACTTTACCTTGGTCGTATACTCTAATTCCCCTAGTGTCTAACCGTTGACAGTTTTGAGCAACTTGAAAGGCTCAGAATGTTGATGTTGTCGAGTTGCCTGCAGCGACTTGGCAACACAGCCACGCAGATCGTTTGTTGTTTCATCTCTTTGGAAATCTCTCCGAGAGAGCCTAGTCAAGTTCTTAGAGATTCCCGCCCATGCGAGTCAAGAAACGGCAGTTGCCTATCGGATCAAGCGAGCAGGATTCCCAACCGAGGCGACGCTTGAATCTTATGATTGGAGTCGCAATCCGACGACGATTGTGAAAGAGCCGTTCCTAGAACTGGCCACAGGTGAGTTCATACGCAGGAAGGAAAACGCAGCCTTTGTGGGTGAATGCGGTCTAGGGAAAACCCATCTGATGCAAAGTGTTGCACGAAAATGTTGTGCGTTGGGGTACCGAGTACGGTATGAAACCAGCGCCAGCCTGACCGGGGCATTGAACGCAGCTCGAGCGATCAAAGCGTTAACTCCGAAGGTGCGGTATTACTGTTCGTGGGACTTTCCTGTCAGTTGATTAGTGACCTTGCTCATTCGTCTATGGCTTCTTCTGGTCTAACGTTTGGCATCACCGCAGTCCGAGGGGGTGATGTGGGATGTAAAAACAGGATTGCCGAGCACTTCGGTGCATTCCTTTGTTCGCGGCTCTTTTTGCCAGTCTTGGCCAGGGCATTCAGTTCAGCCGAACGCAGGTCTTCAGCCCGGAGGGCTGAAGACAACCGTGCTGGGAGTATAGCCGATTCCTGCCTGCCCCTTCACTCTATTTGTCAGCCCTGCACGAGCCGTGGGAATTCATGCTGGTTGTTCTCGCTGCGAGGAGGGGGGGCGAGGGGACACACCACTTTTGCATTCTCTTTGACTACCCCCCCAAAAAATAAGTGGTGTCCCCCGAATGTCCCCCGAATGTCCCCGAATGTCCCCGAATTTCTTTTTCCCTTGGCTTCTGCCATTATTCCTAATTCCGCCCCGTTATCCCTTATTCATGGTGGAGCCCAAATCTGCGTTCCATTACGTTGAACCGAGATAACCCGATCGATCGCCAAGTGCTTGGAATGGCCGTATTAAGACAAAATCATGTGGGGTAAAATCATAATCCAAGGACGCAAAGGAACGCAGGAAACGAGGACTTGAACGGCCAAGCGAGCCTCGGGGCTCTCGGACTCACAAATTCCAAAAGTGCATGCTCACTGGTTTTTATGGTTTTCCAAGCGTGAGTCTCTCCCGTGGGTTCGAAGAGGAGCCCGTTTGGGGATGTGTTCAACTTAACCCCAACACGTTCTAGGAAACCGAATCGGCAATTTCGAAGAAAAATGCGGTAATGGAACAGGTGCAATGGGAAGTGTGTTAGAATCGGGTGACGTTCCTACCTGTTTACTCTCCCGCTCGGTTCAAGCGTGAATCGTTACTCCCGCCCCTATATCCTGAATGTTTGCACAGTGATCGCTCTCACGATCAGTGGAGGCTTAGTTTCAATTGCGGGTGAACTCCATGTCAGCCCCTCGACAATCGCTTTGGAGCAACCTGAAGCGTCCCAGCAACTAATTATATGGGGCTCTGGCTCAGACAATCGTCGAATCGACGTCACGCGAACAGCCACGCTACGCGTTGAACCTCCGCATGTCGCGAGCGTCGATGAACGCGGTTTGGTCCGCCCTCTTGCGAATGGCTCGGCCACATTGCTGATTTCCGTCGGCGAACTGCGTACGTCGATCGCTATTTCCGTCACTCGGTTGGACAACCCAAAGAAAATTTCGTTTCGCCACGAAATTATCCCTATCCTCACAAAATCAAGGTGCAACTCAGGTGGCTGTCATGGAAAAGCCGAAGGTCAAAACGGATTCAAACTGAGTATCTTTGGTTTCGATGCTCAGGCCGACTTCGACTCGATCGTTAGCGCGAGTCGTGGGCGGCGTGTCGCGTTAGCTAGTCCGATCAACAGCCTTTTGATTCAGAAGGCTACGGCGCTGATTCCTCACGGCGGTGCCGAGGCACTTCTCCCCGACAGCCAGCGCGAGCGGCGGTTGGTGCGTTGGGTCGCCGAGGGCGCACATTATCAATCCGAAGATATCCAGTCCCAAGATGCTCCGGTTGCCGAAATCATTTCCATCGAAGTGGAGCCTCACGAGCAGGTGCTACTGGCTGCCGAAACTCAGCAACTGCGAGTCAGCACCGTCAACTCTTTGGGCCAACGGCAATGTGTTACCAGCGAGTGCGAATTTGAATCCAATGCGGCTTCGATCGCGCACGTGGATGCACGAGGATTGATTCAGGCAAGTTCGATTCCCGGTGAAGCCGCTATTCTCGTGCGTCATCTCGGCCATGTCACGACATGCCGCATTACTCTGCCACGTCTCGGGCAGACTATTGAACGACCGATCGAACACAATTTCATTGACACTCTAGCGTGGGCGAAACTCCAAGTATTAGGGATTCAACCGAGTCCGATTTGCGATGATGCAACCTTTTTGCGGCGCGTGTCACTCGATGTCATCGGGACGCTGCCGACGGTTGACCAGGCGAAATCGTTTTTGAATGATCCAGCTACCAACAAACGCCAACGACTGATCGACGATTTGCTCGAACGCAACGAATACGCAGACTACTGGACGATGAAGTGGTTGGATATTCTGCGAGCCGATGCACTGACGATTTCGCCGCAGGGTGCGGTTGCGATGCAACGTTGGCTGCACCGCTGTTTTGCTGAAAACCGCGCGTATGATGATTGGTCGTCGGAATTGCTGACCGTTCAAGGTAACACGTCCGCGGAAGGACCAGGCTCCTTTTACAAAGTTCTCAACAAGCCCGACGAGGCGGCGCGTTCGGTCAGCCAATTGCTGCTGGGCGTTCGTATCGAATGCGCTCAGTGCCATCATCACCCGTCAGAACGCTGGTCGCAGTCCGACTATGTTGCGTTGGCCGGTTTCTTTACCGGTTTATCGCTGAAGAAACTTCCTAATGGCGAGCAGGCACTGATTTCACGCGGTGGAAAGGACTTGCCGCATCCGCGGAGCGGTGAATTGGTTCCAGCAAGTGTCTTGGGTGGTAAGGCGGCAGATTTTTCCAACGTCACAGACCGTCGGCAAGTGTTCGCGGCTTGGCTGACTGAGAAGCAAAACCCATTCTTTGCCAAGGCGATTGCCAATCGCATGTGGGCTCATTACTTCGGTCGTGGTTTGATCGAGCCGATTGACGATATCCGTGAAACGAATCCCGCGACCAACCCGGCTCTTTTAACCGCGTTGGCAAATCACATGCGGGACCTCGACTACGATCTCAAAGCGTTTACACGCAGTTTGTTAAACTCACGGGTGTATCAATCCAGTTCACGAACATTGCCTTCCAACGCGGATGACGAACAAAACTTTTCGCATTACTTGCAAAAACCGCTCAAGGCGGAAGTGTTGTTGGATGCAATCAATCAGAGTGCGGATGTTGTAGAAGACTTTAATGGCTGGCCAACGGGTTACCGCGCCATTCAAGTTTGGGACAACCATATGCCTTCGTATTTCTTTCGCATTTTTGGTCGTCCGGTGCGAGCGACCGTATGCGAGTGTGAGCGGAGTGACGAACCGAGTATCGCCCAGGCGCTGCATCTACTGAACGCGCCCGAGTTATTTCAAAAGTTATCGCACCGCCACGGTCGCTCGCGTCGCTTGAGCAACTCAAATCTGGCGCCAACCGAGGTGATTGACGAACTGTACCTTAGTACGCTTTCTCGCATGCCCAATTCTGCGGAACGCGACTTGATGCTGCATGCGTTTACTGAGCTCGACCGACGGGCCGCGACGGAAGACGTTTTGTGGTCGCTAATGAACTCGAAAGAGTTTCTCTTTAACCATTAGGAAGCCGCAACGTGTTGAAATTATCTTTGGGCAGTCCATCCCAGAATTGTCGCGGCATTTCTCGACGTCATGCGTTGCGGCTTGGAAGCTGTGGTTTGATCGGCGGTATGACGTTACCTCGGTTAATAGAATTGCAAGCCAAAGCCGCTGGTCCCAAGGGGCCGAAAGCAAAGTCCTGTATCTTTTTGTTTCTCGAAGGTGGGCCACCGCACCAGGACATGTGGGATCCCAAACCCGATGCCCCGGCTGAGATTCGCGGACCATTTCAAGCCATCAGGACAAATGTACCCGGTACATTCGTTACCGACCAATTGCCGC
The DNA here is from genome assembly GCA_945875845.1 of Pirellula staleyi DSM 6068. Taxonomy (GTDB): domain Bacteria; phylum Planctomycetota; class Planctomycetia; order Pirellulales; family Pirellulaceae; genus JBKCUI01. Next base: position 12,544 of record CAMCMB010000003.1, on the reverse strand, counting down.
TGTGCGCGACGATGGCGGACAAGTACACGATTCTGCGCAACCATGGTCACAATGATAACGGTCATTCAACTGGCTATCATTACGTGATGACTGGACGTCGCGCCAGTTTTGCAGACGGTGACAACCCGATTCCAAATAACGAATTCTATCCATCGTTTGGCTCGGCCGTCTCTCGTTCGTTAGGAGCACAAGGATCGCTCCCGCCCTACATCAATCTGCCTCACCCGATGCAAGGCGGCGGTCCAGGCTTTTACGGTGCCGAGCATGCGCCGTTTGTGATCGAAGCCGATCCTTCCCAACCCGACTTTGACGTCAAAGACTTGCAACCACCTATGGGGTTGAGTGCGGCCAGACTGGGACTTCGCAAGCGTTTGCTTGCTGGCTTGGACACGCTAGAGCGCCAGCATCAACAGGCGACGGGTCAAGCGATGACCACCTACTATGAAAAAGCGTATCAACTGGTCGCGTCCCAAGCCGCCCGCCGCGCCTTTGACATCCACTCGGAACCAGAGAAGGTCCGCGATGCCTACGGGCGCACGCAACTTGGCCAATGCGCATTGCTAGCTCGAAGGTTAGTGGAAGCTGGCTGCCGGTTCGTCGGTGTCGACGCTCCGGGGTGGGATGTTCATTTCAATTGCTTTCCAAGTCTGAAGACCGATTTGATTCCATATGCCGATCAAGCCTTCAGCGCCTTGGTCACCGACTTGGATCAGCGTGGACTGCTGGATGAGACGTTGGTGATCATGATGGGTGAGATGGGGCGCACACCGAGGATCAATGCTCAAGCGGGACGCGATCACTGGTCTATGGCTCAAACCATTGTATTTGCTGGTGGCGGTACGATCCCGGGACAAGTGATCGGTGCAACGGACAAACACGCGTCAGCAACCATCGGTGCGCCGGTGGGTGTCAACGACCTTTTAAGAACGATCTCGGTGTTGATGGGAATCGATCCCGACCGAAGCTATCTAAGCCCTTTGGGACGTCCAGTTCCGATCGTCGACGGCGGCCAAGTTATCCCAGGTTTGATTTGATCAAACCAAATTATCGTCAATTCGATTCGTAACTAAGCACGATGCGTAGACTGTTTGCCCAGATCGTTTACCCCCGCAGCCAAAAGGCGAGGAAGTTGAACACAATGTCATCCATCACTGACTCACTTGCTAATGTCCTGCGACACGTGAAGATGGTTGCTGTCGTCAAAATGGTTGCTGTCGTCGTCGGGTATTCGATATTTCCGTTTTCGGCAAATGCCCAGCTCCCGCCGTCGATCGGTTATATGTATCCACCAGGTGGACAAGCAGGGCAAACGGTCGAGGTATCTTTAGGCGGCTACGATTGGACGCCTGATATGCAGGTTTTCGTGCGTCATGAACGCATTCATTTGGAGATCGTCGGCAAGCCCGGTCCAGTTGTTGTACCCGAGCCGCCGTATTGGTTCGGCAAGAAAGCGCGTCGCTCCCCCTACAAACTGCCGCGGGAAACAAAAGCAAGACTGACCATCCCCGCAGACGTTCCACCAGGAGTTTATAAATGGCAAGCAGCCAATGCCAACGGCGCGACAGCCTCTGGTCGATTTTCGGTCACCGCTGCCCCTCATCAGTTGGAGTCCACAGCGGCCGTAAATGTCATTGAGACATTACCGGTTTGTATAAGCGGTCAAATCAAACGAATTCGGGAAGTCGATCGATTTCAATTCTTGGTAAAGACGGATAGCACGGTGAAGTGCGCGTTGGTTGCCTCATCGATCGCATCGCCTTTGCGGGCAGTGGTCGAAGTGCGGGATGCAACTGGTAAATTGGTTGCAGAAGCGGCCGATACGGCGGGTGGTGACTTGAACCTTGCCTTTCGAGCTCGCGCTGGAGAGAGCTATATCGCTGCCGTGTACGATCTCGACTTCTCTGGAGACGGCTCTTTCGTCTATCAACTCAGCATTGCGCCCCAACCGGAGAATGCGGAAGCAACGGTGACGGTTCCGTCGGACTTGACGAGCACGTTAAGTGCGCCTGCCGTCGTCGCAGGGGTCCTAGAGACAAAGCATGTCGCGGACCGATATCGTATGTTTAGCCAAGTTGGAGAGATTTGGGCGATCTCCGTTTCGGGCGAGAAAACGGGCTCGCACGTTGATCCTACTGTCACCGTGTTGGACGCTACGGGAAAAGAATTACAGAGCAGCGATGATTCGGAGGGTTCGACGGATGCCCGATTCGAGTTCAGCCCGCCAACGGCCGGTGACTATGAAATCGTTGTATCCGATTTGTCAGGCTCTAGCGGTTCCTTAGCGGCAACGTACGAGTTGTCGATTCAGCGTTCAGCGCCCGACTTTCAATTGCAAATCGCAGAGTTGCTCGCTGTTCGAATCGGTGGTACAGCAACCATGGAGTTAAAGGCGACTCGTCAGGGTGGTTTTACGGATCCGATTGATGTCAAATTTGTTGGGCTGCCCCCTGGGATGCACGTTGCCGAGAAACTGCAGTTAGCCGCGAAACAGAATTCGCTGAAGGTGGAAGTGAAGGTCGATGACAAATCAGCTGCAACTGCCGCGATGGTATCGGTCGAGGGACAGGCCGTGATCAATGAGCGATCAGTCCAACGAACCACTGCCCCGATGTTGATGTGCACAACGATTAAACCGCCGTTCGAGATTGATGCCGAAGGCCAAGACGATGTCACCAAATGGCCACGCGGAACCACATTTCCAGCACCCGTCTTGATCGCTCGCAATCCAGAATTCAAGGGGGAAATTTTATTGGAAATGACTTCAGAACAAGGCAGGCATATCCAGGGGATATCGGGGCCAGAGTTAAAAGTGGGGCCGACTGTTAGTCGCGTACTGTATCCCGTTTTTTTGCCCGAGTGGTTGGAAACAACTCGGACTTCCCGGATGGTCGTGAACGGGGTCGCTCAAGTTGCTGACCCACAAGGCAATTTGCGTTACAGTCTCTCACGACAAAAAACGAGAATGGGCTTTCTTCCAACAGGTGCATTGCTGAAGATCTCGACAGAACCCGAGATTATATACGAACCTGGGACCACCCTGGCGATTCCTGTTTCGATCCATCGTGACGCGTCCTTGAACCAGTCGCTGACGTTGACTCTCGTTTCGCAAGGGCATGAACCGTCCCCATTCTCTGCTGCAACGCAAAACTATCCCCAAGACGCGTCTCGATGTGAGTTTGGTATCGATGTGGATATGCGACGGGTCACGAATAAGGAGTATGCGATTACGATTCGCGCGACCTTAATGAAGGACGAGGAGTATCCAGTCGTATCGGAGACCACGGTCATCATCAGTACACGTTTGACGCAGTGACGCCGTGAGGCTGTGATAGTCGCTTTTTGCTCCGCAAAAGTAGCGATGATGACGCGTTCTTTCGCGGATAGGCTGTGATTTTATGGATAGACCACTTTTGGCGGCAGTTTGACAACCCGTGCCCGTAAGCGAGGAGCCGACTGCAACCCCTCGCTCACCGGCTTGTTGCTTTAATGGTACGACGGACTTCCAAGTCCGTCGAATTACCCATTGACGGACTTGGAAGTCCGTCATACTGCCCTTACCCAATTCGGAAGAGATGTAGACAAACCGTTCTACTTGCTTCGGCTTAATCGACTACCGGAATCATTGCGGTCCATCGCATGGCACGAGCGCGCTCGTGATTTCACGGGCGACACGCCCATGCCACTTTCAAAATCCATTGGGTTCAATTCCATTAACCACCGTGGTTGTGAAACCAAAAAACCAAAGCGATCCTGGGGCTTCGTTCGCTTTCGCTCGCTTCACCCCAGGCTATCAAATTCCGTCGCTTTGCGACTAAAGCATTGCGGCGCAACTCCGACTAGCTTCCGAATAGCGAATGGTTCCTAAACCATTGCTCAGAGTCGCGAAGCGATGGCATGCGTTGGAGAACCTATTTACCCTTGCTTTGTCGGAGTCCGCGATGGAGTTGTCGCGTTTCTTCCGGTGAAAGAGGGCGTTTGGACGTGGCAAAGAGATTGTCGCCATAGCTCAGGATGCAATCCTGTTCCGTCAATTGCGACACATCACGTTCTAACCAGACATCCCAACGATCGCCGGCGACATTTTGCGTGCTTCGAAGCTGCACTTCCCACCAGACTTTGTCTCGATATAAATATTGTGTGTGTTCACTACTGGAGATACGTGTATTCGGATGACGTCGTAAGTTGGCTCGCACTACTTTTAGAATTCCCGAGTTGGGGCAAACATACATTGTGTTTTTGCCGAGCTTGCGTCGCTGCCGCAAGCCCGGTCTGGAATAGACCGTCGCACTATCTTCAACCTCCACATGCAGATGAACATAATCATAAATATGCGATAGTACGTGCCCTTGAACAGCATTGTCAAACGACACATGCTCGCACAAGTCTCGATGGACTTTGTTCCATGGTCTGCCAACGTTCGATCGCAAGAAACGGCGCATCGGCCCGAGATGCTCGTTGAGCCATTTTTCCCGACCTTTCCACCGCCCAAGCATCGGTTCGTTCCGTGGAAGTTCATCGATAGGCATGGACTGCAAGTATTTACGATACCCTTTCTTGCGCGAAGGACTTCGAGACCCAACCCTAGGTCTTTCAACGATTACTTTGGCCATGTCAGAACGCATTTCGGTCTATCTCTTTGTGCTAACGAATATCGCACCAACATCGACCTGGTTTTGAAGACAGGTGCCTTTCTTAGTCGAGCCACACCGGCAATGGTACTAGTTCCAGAAGACGATCTATGAAAAGAAAGGTTCGCGGGGACGAAGTAGTTTTTAGGTAGATTTTTGTTCTTTGCCCTGCCCAAGTATGACAGCACTCGCGTGGCACGAGCGCGCTTGCTTTATGTTCATGGGCGAGACGCGTAAAGCCAGATGGCATGCATCGAATGCCACTGGGTTTATCCCAGGGGATCGTTCCCTTCTTGCTAGGAAGTCCGTCGTACCATTAAATCAACTGCCGCGCTAGGGGCTTGTTGATTTAATGAAGTCGTTATTCGGTAAGGGTGGTAAGACGGACTTCCAAGTCCGTCGATGGGGAATTCGACGGACTAGGAAGTCCGTCGTACCATTAAATCAACAAGCCGCGCTAGTGGGCAGCAGCTGATCGATTCACCGGACGGCTTGCGGCACTCCGCTATAAGAACATTGGATCCGTTATCTTCGCGGCTGACCGATCCAAACCGTTGTCGATCGAACACCGGGCCGTATTTCCCCACTTGGAACGACGAAGCCTCCGTGCCACGGAACGGCGGTAGTTGTGACATGCGAGGCTGGAACTTGACCGTTCGCTCTCCATGCATCGAGGGTCGTGTCATAAGCAAAAATCGATTTCGCAAACCCAGGATGCAATGCTGGTGATATCAAATTCACATGCATACCGTCATCGCCGCCGATGACGAAAAATTGCGTGAGCCCTAGCGTAGGCGCAGGCGTCGGAGCAGCAACTACGGGGTGGGGCAGATCCACGACGCGAGTCCAGCCTTGTTCTGGCCTATAGCGGTACGCATCCTTCTCGTATTTGCGCACAGGTTTGCCTTGACCATCGTCAGAGAGCGACGCACCGCCAACCATGTAGAACGAGTTGTCTTGCACAGCGGCAACAGCTAGCATCCTGGGGGGACCGGGCCAAGTTTCCAGTTCTCTCCAGCTCGCGGAGGAATCGCGAAGGTCAAGAGACCAAAACGTTTTCATTGCGACGGTAGCAGTGGGTGTTTCGATCCCGCCCACCACATACAACGTGTTGCTCAATATGGCTCCGCAGAAATTCGCACAAGCTTTTGGAAGAGACGGAAGCGCCGAGGTTTTCAGAGTGCCATCCTCCCATCGCAAGAGAAAACACTCTTGATAGTGCTGTTGGGAATCACTCCCTCCAAGGCAAACAAGTCCTTGGTCGGTCGAAAGTGAAACGCCATACCCTAGCCTACGTGGCAATTTCCCCACAACCTTCCAAGTTCCATCTGGCTTGTCCAATACGTAGACATCTTCATGCCAAACTTTGTTGCCACCCTCCCACGGCATCTTGTCTGGAAAGTTAGCTCCACCTCCGACGATCAGCACGCCGTTGTGCGCACCCGCAAACGGTCCCGCAAAGCCAAGCTTGCCGGGTAAAGGCGGAAGCTCACTCCAGTGCAAAGCGCTCTCCGTTTGTCCCATCACCCAACTCGGCGGCCAGCAGGTCGTCAGCATGAGCAAAAGCATCCGCATCATCTGCATATTCTCACTTGACCCAATCGTAGATCTTGAGTGCTTCGAGTTTGTACTCTAGTGCAAGCATCTGTTCTGGAGTTAAGCCCACGAGTGGCAGACGCGTTGGACCGCAGTCGATAGCCACTCGACCCATAAACCACTTAAATGTCGCAACAGGATGGACGCCCCCTTGGACGAGGGTGTCAATCATTCGAATGGCTAACGTTTGCATCTCGTTAGCGAGCAACAGATCGCCAACATCGAACGCGCGGATGATCTCTTGATAAATCGGAGCGGCGAAATTGTAGGTACTCCCAACGGCGCCGCGAACACCGAAGCTTAAAGCAGAAAGCAATTTTTCGTCGCGACCGAAAAGGATATCAAATCGCCCCCCCTCCATTCGAAAACATTGCTCGCAATCCTCAATGTCTTCGTACGTGAACTTGACACCCGCAAGATTGGAGATGCGTTTGGATGCCAAACGCAAAAACTCGTGGACTTGCAGCGTCACGCCGGTCATCGAGGGTATGTGATAAAAATAGAACGGCAAATCGGGTGCGGCGGAAGCTACTTGTTCGCACCAATCCACAAGGCCTTCAATACCATGTGGCTTAAAGAAAAAAGGGGCTAGACAGGATGTACTATCCGCCCCGATGGAAGCCGCATGTCGCGCAAGGGTAATGCAATCCGCCAGGGTTGTATGTCCAACGTGGACGATGATACGCAGCCCCGCGGGAGCAACCTCCATCCAATGTTCGGCAATTTTCTTTCGTTCCTCGATCGTGAGCGACAATCCTTCACCGGTTGTACCACATATAAACGCACCCACGACTCCCTTCGTATGCAACCAGTTCGCATATCCATGGATCGCTTCGAAGTTCACGGAACGGTCAACGTTCATGGGGGTGAAAGGAGCCGCGATAAGGCCTTCGGTTTTTTTCATGGATAGTTTTTTGGGGTTTCGAGTAAATAGTCTTGAACCGAACTCGATACGGCTTGTTGATTTAATTTAATGGTACGACGGACTTCCAAGTCCGTCGAATTCCCCATTGACGGACTTGGAAGTCCGTCATATCGCCCTTCACCAATAAGGACTTCACTAAATCAACAAGCCCGATAGCGTCGGGTTTCGACGTAATGATCATTTATTGTAGTACGCCGCACAACTAGTTGTCACCGCCCCCCCCATGGATAAGAATAAATCGAAACGGAACACAAACCTCCAACGGTAAACTCCGCAAACCATTTGTATCAATCATGAAACTTATCAAACTCCCCATCTTCGCTTTCTTACTCTTGCCGCTTTCCGCTTTGGTTGCGGCCGACTCGCCGCAAAGGCCCAATATCATCTTCATCCTTGCCGACGATCTCGGCATCGGAAATGTGGGTTGCTACGGTGCGGACAACTGCAAGACTCCCAACATCGACAAGCTGGCGAGTTCGGGTATTCGATTTACTCACAGCTACACGGCAGCGTTGTGCGGTCCGTCGCGGGCGTTGATCATGTCCGGGCGCTATGCTTTCCGTAACGGATCGAGCAATCAAGATGCCTGCGGTAAAATGTCGACCGACGAAATCGTACTCCCAAGGCTCTTCAAGTCCGCAGGATATGTCTCCGCATGCATTGGCAAATGGGGACAACTACCGGGTGATCCAGGCGATCAAGGATTTGACGATTTTCTGCGATACAATGGCAGCGGAGTTTATTGGAATCAAGATCCGACCAAAGGCATCGCTTACAAAGAGAATGGAACGGACAAAAAGCTTGGCAATCAAGAATACATGCCTGATCTCATGCATAACCATCTGGTCGAATTCATCCAGAAACACCGGACGGACCCGTTCTTCATCTACTATAGTCTGTCGCATGTCCACGGTGAGATACAGCCGACGCCTGATAGTCCCAAGGATAGCAAGGATCTCTTCGCGGACAACATTGCTTATATGGACAAACTGGTAGGCAAACTGGTTGCTGAACTCGACAGCCAAAAGCTGCGAGACAATACGTTGATCCTTTTCATGGGAGACAATGGCTCAGCCAAGGGACAATCCCAGAGCGCGACGGTTCGTGGGCGTGAACTCTCCGGCCTCAAAGGGAGCATGCTCGAGTGTGGCGGCCTCGTTCCGCTGATTGTTAGCTGGCCTGGACACTCGCCGAGCGGCAAGGTTTGCAGCGACCTCGTGGACTCCACCGACTTTCTTCCCACGTTTGCGGAACTTGCAGGTGGCAAACTTCCCGAAAAAACAATTTTCGACGGCCAAAGTTTCGTCCCGCAACTACTCGACAAACTCGGTCAACCTCGCCAGTGGATCTTCAATCAGCTAGCACGCATGTGGTATGTCCGCGACGCTGGCTGGAAGCTCAATCAAGCGGGTGAACTCTACGACATGAGCGATTCTCCTTTTTCCGAAAAGCTAGTACCGAATGAGAGCTTAGATCCAATCGCCATCGCCGCCCGCATTCGTCTTGCTGCTGCCCTAGCGAAGTTAAACCCCGCAGGGGGAATCCTTGACGACGGCGATGGCACAGGCCGTCACGCGAACAAAGCCAAAAAGAAGAAGTCGGAATGATATCTCGAGCTCGGCAGAAGCCTTGCTCTCCGATTGTTTGTCACTCCGTGGGACATTGCTAAGCACATCCGCAACTGTTTTTCATCCCAATGAGCCGTTGGGCGATAGCCCCGGTTTTCCAATTGCTCGACATTCGTCGAGAACCGGGGCTATCGCCCTTTGGCTATCAGTTTGTTTCACTCGAAGACTCATACCGATGTGCTTATGATGTGGGGAGGGCCTCCCTGGAAAGTTCTCGATTCGTTTGTGTGTGAATAGCCCCACGGGTTGACGCAAGGAAGCGAGGACATGCTTCTCATCAAAATTCCACTGCTGCGACTCGTTATCGGGAATGATGTGGAATTTGCAAAAGCTTGCAAACCGGCACCAGATTCGTGGCCAGTCAACTACCCCAGCCCCAAATTGGGCAAAGTACGTGCAATTCACCAGCTACGATTGGGGGGGCTCTCCTCGGCTGTCCACATCTCCCATCAACAAGGGATAAAGGAAATATCCCTTGTTGGCGAGTCGTGGACCAACAAGGGATATAAACTTGCCAACGAGGGATATTTAATTGACAAACAGGGGATATCTTGGAACCATCATTGGATATTTGACCCCAACCGGGGATATAACCAAGTTCGGCCACAGAAGCGAAAGCGTAAGGGAGTTGCGAAGCTGACAGTTAGGAAGTTGAACTCTGGCTTAGGTACAAGGGGATTGTAACCGGGAACGATCAAAAACCATGCAATGCAATGGCGATTTCGGCTATCTGGGATGCTCGTCGGTAATGCTGGATTCCGCAGAGTCGGCTTCGAGCCAGTCAAGAGTCAAGATGTGGTTTGCAGGCTGGCCTGGTGACTTTATGTACTATGCCCATTCGCCTACTCCATTTGAGCGATTTCCGACAGACTTTACACCCATCCTTGTTCCTTCTGGAATACAGAACGCTGCATGTCGGTATGACAGATTGCCAGCTGATCCCCGAGACGGAGACATCCCGTCCACACGAGACAGCTTACTTGCGGCTGATCCGACTGTGATAAAAGTTCCCTTCCCAGATGGCCAAGGGCATCGCTACTTTATGTATTACAACGGAACTTTTCACGGAAGTATCTACAACTCGATCTTCTTTGCGGATTCAGGGGACGGGCTAAATTGGAGCAAGAAGGACGGCACCAATTCTGGAAAGCCTACACCTTACCCTGTTATCCAAGTGAAATATCCTGACAGGATTGATGTTGCTGGTGGTAGATACGGTGCTGCTATTCAATCCGTTATCCACACTCCTGAAGGTTTTCTTGCGTATTACCTCGATTGGACTCAACTTGGGACCAATGGCCTTGGTCATCTTCGAGCCACCTATATGGCCCCTGGTGGTTGGGCACCAACGCAGGAATCGTTCGCAACCAATCTTGATGTCGGTGAATTCGACACACGCCTTTTCATCCGCGAACGGCCAAACGGAAACACCGAAAACAGGATTATCTTTCTCGCTGCTTGGCCGGGTGACCCTCCAGCACCGCGAGAAGGCTACTTGCTGTTCTGTGTGTCAGAGGACCGTCTTAATTTTTCTGCGCCTGTGCGCGTGCCGATGGCCTGGTTGACTAGCTCTCCGTATCACCGCAGTGTCTCCAAGCCCTCTTTGCTTGGAAACGGAGACGGGTGGATTTCACATCAGCGAGAAAGCGCCATCTATCTCGACGTTGGTTACGGCTACGTTGGTGATCCAGCTATTCCGGGAGTGGCGCGAGGCAAGCCAGCTTACGAGGACTCCGAGATCGGTGTCATCAAGGCCAGTATTTACTGATCGTTGTTCGCTCATCGGGATTTCATATAGGCCGAACCATCGCATGCACGGGAGCGGCGGTGGCCAGCGGATTTTGAAATCAATGTCAACTCCCGCCGCCCCGTGATGCGGGTCTTTCGCTCCTAGACCTGAATTGTTGTAGACTCGGACTTGTCGAATCACAGTTGGTTGCTTTGGTATTCATGGCTCATTGCAACTTCTCGATGAGCGTGAACAACATTCGTGTAGTTTTTACAATGAGATTTGCATATCTTGTATTTCTTTTGTTCGCGACCGCCTTTTTCCAGCCACATGCTTCGGCACAGGAGGCGGACCCGATTGGATCGGTAGATGCAGTTTTTGGTGCGGTAGAGGACAAAGCTATAGTAATTGGAAGCTTCGATGGAGAAATTCCTAGTGGTGTGTATCCAGCTACGATCGAGGATGTGAATGGCTTTCTTGCGGTCATCGATGTCGAGGTTGATGGGGATTTGAATACGGTTTTCGGATACATCCCCAGTGCATTGATACCTAACGACGGAACACCAATGCAAATGAACGTGCACTCGGATGATTCTTACAGTTCATTTGTTTCACTTTTGGTTTTCGCAGCTGATCCTCCCGTGTACCCAGGTACTCCGCATCAGCCCAAAAAGGCGAATGAACCATACGATCCCACAAAAGTTCCCGTGTTTCGCGGAGGGGAATCGTTTCTTCCACTAAAGAAAGGGGAAATCGAAGTAGACGAAAATGAAAACGTGAAGATCAATACAAAAGGGCCTTCCATCAAACCCAACCCAGCCGATCCAAACGTGAAGAAAAATGGTCCTCATCAAGTCATTAGCATTCCAGAAGGACTTGAGATCATTCAGCAGGGTGTCAATCCCGACGGCAGCTTGAAGACACATGGCGTAGTAAGGCCTACCAAGCCAATGAAGCCTGAAGACTTCGAAGCGTTACTCAAGGGTATCAAGGTAAAGCCATTTGAACGTAAGCGCACACGACAGCCAGTCGGTTTTTGGGCTCGCGTCGGCCTAGGCGGTCGCGTTCCGCTTTTCCTTTGCGGCAAGCAACCGCTTGGCCCGGTCGTATTGCTTTCGCTCTGCTTTGTCCCGTCGTTCCTCGACTCGGTGCGTTCGTACTGCCTCCGGGTGCGATTGCTTCCACACGTCTGGAAGCAGCTTGTGGTAGTCCGTTTCACCGGCCAACAGTTGGTCTAACACGTCCTTCACGTACTTCCATACGTCCAAATCGTGACGCTTTGCACTGCTGACCAAACTCATCAGCATTGCACCTCGCTCTCCTGCCGCAACGTTTCCGACGAATAGCCAATTCTTGCGCCCCAAAGCCACTTGCTTCATGAGGCGCTCAATTGCGTTGTTATCAATAGGTACAAAGCCGGTCGATGCATAGCTCATCAAAGCTGGCCAATTGCCATGAATGTAACGAACCACCCCTGCGAAGTCCGATTTTGGCAAGATCTGGCTCTGATCGGTAAGATCCAGATGCCTGCGTATTGCATTCAGCACCGGAATCGATTCACGCTGCCTATGTGCGTGACGTTCCTCGATCGAATAGTTCACCGCTCGTGTTTTGGCCCAGCGTGAGTGGCGTAAACGGTGTTCGAGTTTAGCTTAGTGATGAATGGACTAAAGGCTGTTTGTTCTCACTGGGGGCCAGCCCCCAAACCCCCGGGATTTGTCGCATTGTGGTCAAAGGCAAGTTAAAGGAGTGGACGCCCTAAACGGGCTGCTTACGACGTCCACTAAACTTGCCTTCGACGTCGACTCGGCGCTCGGGTTGCTTCCCAGCATTGCCCTATCCTCCGGGCAAGTATTCTTATCATAGCTCACATTTCGTTGCGTGGCTCGTTGTCGTGCACGTTCTTCGCGAGCAAGTTCCAATTGGCGATCCCGCTCTGCGTGAATTACTTCTTGCCTACCTTCGAGCATGTCGCGTGGTGTTACGTAGCCAATCGCGCTGTGAAGCCGATGGTCGTTGTAATGGGTCACGAAGTCTG
>CAMCMB010000002.1 GCA_945875845.1 Pirellula staleyi DSM 6068 | reverse complement strand
TTCCTGGAAAAAGTGGGCAAGGAGGACTGGATGACGGACACAAAACAACTCATTGAATATGCACAGCATCCCGAACTGGCATTGCAAAATCTAGCCGAACTGCTGGCTTTGTTGGAGAGTCATGATGAGACGATTCAAAATTATTCCAGCGAAGCTCTCGAGAATTGCGGACCACCCAGGCCGGAAGACGTTCCCTTTTTGTGCCAACAACTGAAATCAGGAAAGTCTCCGTGCGTGTATTGGGCTAGCACTTTGCTAGGTCGGATCGGTTCGAGCGCATCGGCTCGCAACGATGTCCAGGATCTGCAGGCCGGTCTCACGACAGTCGTGGCCGACAGTTCCTTGGAACTCTCTGCTCGCGAAAGAGCAGGCTGGGCGATCTGTGAACTTGGACAGGAAGTCAGCTCAAACCGAGAACTTCTCGAAAAAGAGCTTCCGACTGCAGCCCCAAGACTCAAACGATTCATCGAAAGCGCATTGGCTTTGAGCCAAAAAGCGTAGCAGGAATCAACCCGAGCAAGGAGGCGAGGGGAATGAAGCAACAGACGATTCATGTTTTAAATGTGTTAGTGATTTTGCTGGTTCATGGCTTCCTCGGCTGTGAACCCGTCGAGAATTCCTCTGTTGCAACCCAATCCAGTACGCCTGGACAGATGGTTTTAGCCCGCTCTTCATCCACCGCGATCGCCGTTAATCGCTCACAACGCGTGCCCAATAGAACGCCGCAAACCATCCTCATCGCGAGCTTCAATATTCAAGCGTTCGGTGAGGAGAAAATGAAGGACCCTTGGGTCATGGAGCGGATTACAAGCGTGATCCAATTATTCGACATCGTTGCTATCCAAGAAGTACGCGCCAAAGACCAGACTCTGATTCCGCGCCTGCTAAGTCAAATCAATGCGAGTGGCGCACAGTACGACTATCTGATCGGCCCACGACTTGGCAGAAGCGTCTCGAAAGAGCAGTACGCTTACATCTTCGACACGACCAAGGTAGTTACCAGTCTAGACGCGTCGTATACGATTGAGGACAGCGCAGACCTACTACATCGCGAACCGCTGGTGGCTCGATTTGTCACCCGAGTTCCACCCAACGTTCGCCCGTTCACATTCTCCCTAGTCAATATTCACACCGACCCAGATGAAGTGAAACAAGAATTGCCGGTAATGCACAGCGTGCTCAAAGGGATTCGAGAATTCGAATATCTTTCTGCGCGAGAAGATGATGTCATTTTAATGGGCGATTTGAATGCAAGCCCCAAACAATTCGGAACGTTGGCTCAGATGCCAGGAATCTATTGGACTGTCGAGGATGAACCCACCAACACCATTCGAAAAAACACCTATGACAACATACTTTTCGACCGTGGCCTGACCAACGAATACACCGGCAGGAGTGGAGTGCTGGACTTGTGCGAACTGTTTGGGATCAGAATCGAAGTGGCGGTTCGAATCTCCGATCACTTACCGATCTGGGCCGAGTTCTCGGTGGTCGAGCAGACGGCCGGTGCCAATTCCCAATTCGTGGGCCTAAGTGGACCAAACGAGCGTCGATGAGCTAATTGTCGCTGAATGGCGGTGGAAATTCCAATTCGCTTTTGGAGGGTGACGATTGGGTCGGATCATCCCCCAAAGTGTCTTGGCCACCGCACATGATCGGTACCATGTGCTCCATCAGGGTTAAGTAGCGAGTTTTTACATTCGGTTCCCCAAGCAGCAACTGTTTGATGGGAATTGGCAAATTTGCGGCGTAAGAAATGATGTCGGTAAGAATTCCCAGCGGCAACTGTTGCGTTAACAGATCCGTAATCGTCTTCGAGTTTGCCGAATCTCGAGGAATCACCGATCGAAAGACGTTCAGCAATTCTCGTCGGTGTTCATCGATCGAGTCTTTAAAATCTTCTGGCATAACATCAGGCATAAGCTCGACCCGAGCCTGGCGAAAACTGGACGTGACATCCAGCTCCTCGACGATCCTGGCTCGCTGGAGGCCAGCAAGGAGGATATTGTGTCGCCCATCATCGGTTGGCGAATGCGAAATAATGCGCCCAATACAGACCACGCTGGCTAGTTTCGGCTTGCCTTGATAATGATTTTCCCAACCCGGAATCAACAACGCCATCGTGATCAAATGATCCGACTCGAGCGACTCCGTTAACATATCACAATAGCGGGGCTCAAAAATGTGCAGTGCTTGGATGACGTGAGGAAATAACACAAGGTTAGGCAACGGAAACATTCGCACCAATCCATCGAAGTCGTCTGGTATTCCAGCACTATCCCAATGTCCCATTCCACTATCCTATTTATGATGTCGCCGATCGTAACGGGTCATTATATCGGCGAGTCTACCCCACTTTCCGGCCGTGGCCACAGAGCCACAATGTTGGCCAGTAATATCAGAGAACCTCCCAGGAAAAGCGGAAGTGATACGGTCTCGTTTGGGTACCCGAAATTTGCGGCCAAAAGCCCAAGAAGTCCAGGTAAAAAAAGTGCCCAAGTGGACGCAAATGCAGGCTCACTGCTGTAAATCACACTCGCTTGAACGGCACTGATATGGGGTTGATATTTATTCATACCCAAGAAAGCGATGACGGAACAAAACAAGGCTAGAAAAACAACCAATCCGAAAAAGATTGGGTTCAGGAACAGAAAATTCCAAATTTGCCATGTTCCGTCACTTTGGAATTGCGATTCAGGCAACGAAATCGTGTGCATGACCAAAAAGGTTAGTCCAGCAGCAACGGCCACTGCAAGAAACATTCCAGGTGTGATTGCCGCTGAATTCAATCGCCGACCGTAATAGTCCACCAGCAGTAACTGGCCCGTGAATAAGACCGAACCTAGCGTTGTCAGCGTATCCCCAAATGTCCATTTACTCATCCCATCCGGAGCAATTCCAAACCCTCGGCTGTCGAGCACGATTAGACCCGTTAAAACGGAAACCCCAATCAACGCGATGCAAACTCCTAGGGCCACATTCCAAGAGGGAAGTTGTCGGAGGATCAACGCCGAAAAAATAGGGGTGAAAACGGCGGTTAGACTCGTCAAGAAGCCGCTTCGCGAGGCCGGGATGGTTGCCAATCCCATCACTTGCAAAACTAGACCAAAATAGAATAACAGTCCGACGACGAGACCCGCTTGCCATTCTTCCTTGCTCGCGAGGCGAACAAGCCGTGGACAAATTAAACAAAGCATCGCCAGCGCAATTAAAAATCTTAATCCAATCATCCCAGACGTGAAGGCAACATGGAGCGAGGTTGAAACAGCCATGCCTTCGAGGGCAAATCCGTGCTCCATCTGTTGGTTCATGGACTTGATCATGGGAAAGGATAATCCCCACAAGGCGTTGACGCCGACCAAAGCAACAATCGCAATGATTTGTTCCGAGCTGAAGCCGGATTTGGAGGGATCTTTTGCGTCTGCAAGCATGCGATTTCAATTTCCAGGGCGGTGGATTCTCATTCGGATTCACGCTGAACCGAGCAGCATTGTAATAAGCAAATGATCGGGACATGAGTGGTATAGGCTTCCCGCCTGTGAAGAGGAAAATGTCAGGCTGGAAGCCTATCCCACTTAGGAATGGATTTTGCATGAGCGAATGGGTATGCTTAATTTATGCTAATAAAAGTGGATTTTGAGATTGCGTTCGAGTTTCTGGAGCCGACGCCTGTTGCGATGATGATGTATTTGCATCCCTCGCGCGATCCGACGCTGAGAAGTCCTGAGCGGTTAACCTTGACACCCTCGGTTGCGGTTTCTCAATTTACAGACGGCTTTGGAAATCGATGTGGGCGCGCATTTGTCCCTGCTGGATCGGTTGTATTCCGCAACGAAGCAGTTGTGGATGATTGCGGGCTCCCTGACCTGCAAGTTCCCAGTGCAAGACAAACGCCTGTGCAACAACTGCCCGACTCGGCCTTGGTCTACCTGCTTGCTAGTCGTTATTGCGAAGTGGACAGTGAACTGAAAGACTTGGCCTGGAAATTGTTCAAATCGACGCCAGCCGGTTGGCCACGAGTTCAGGCTGTTTCCGATTTTGTGCATCAGCACGTTCAATTTGATTATATGCAGGCCCGTGCAACTCGAACAGCTCTCGAAACCTATCGCGAGCGAGTGGGTGTCTGCAGAGACTACACCCACTTAGCGATCACACTTTGTCGCTGTCTCAATATTCCGGCCAGGTATTGCACCGGCTATCTCGGCGATATCGGGGTTCCGCCGTCCGCAAGTCCAATGGATTTCAGCGCTTGGATGGAGGTGTACCTCGATGGTCAGTGGTATTCCTTCGACCCCCGCAATAACGTCCCGCGAATTGGCCGAGTTCTCATGGCCCGTGGACGCGATGCAACAGACGTAGCCTTGACCACTACGTTTGGTATGAGCAAATTAAAGAAGTTCAATATCGGCACGATCGAATACCGGATGTCAACTATTTAGCGCCTCCGCGTAGTTTTTGAGACATGTTTGGATTCGCAGTTTCCAATCCCTTGGGTAGACTCTTCAACATACACTTGGTACCGGAGAGATTTTCATGACCAAGTTCAACTTATCGAGTTCTCAAGACCGCTGGTCGTTTGGATCTCAAGATCGTGACTCCCAGTGAGAAAGGCACAGGCTACATTCAACCAACGAAAATCCACCAACAATGGCATGTTGACGTCAGCTACATCAACGCCGGCGGAACGCTCTATTTCTTGATTTCAGTGCTCGATGGCTACAGTTGCTACATCGTGCATCAAGGCTCTGCAGAGTTGCAACCCGAGCGTCGTGGAGCCCAAAGTCGGAATGAGGAGCGGCCCTTTTCGAAGGACCGCTCCCTTCCATTCCGATTTAGGCTTATGCGATAAACCTTCGCCGCACGATGCGGCGAAATCCTAAGCAGGATGCGTTTACACTGTGTTAGCCAAACGCGAAACATTCCATTTGCTCCTAAACCTCGTTGTTAAGATCGCAAAAGAATCCGTGTTCGCGACACGGTTTCGCAGAAACATTTAAAAAAAACGACAAATTACCTCCGAAATTTTCCCGTGAGGCTAGTTCATTGACTGCCGTCAAATGGGATGCAAACGTGGTGTGTCCCTTTGATCCCCACCCTCCAAGCTAGTCGGCGGTCGCTTCGTTAGCTGCTAGGTAGGCTTCGAGAACCAACACATTTCTGGTTTTACGAACGATGATTTGAAAACGATCTGTTTTGACCGAATCGCCACCTTTGGGCGGTCGACCGAGCGACTCAAAGACCCAATCGTTGAGAGTATAGAGTGGCTTATCACCAATCGCCTTTAGATCAATTCCAGCCACTTCGCGTAGCTGATTAAGAGACACAAAGCCACCTGCGATCCATCCGTCTCCTGCCTTGTTAAGGTGAGTCGGTATACGATCAAACTCATCATGAATCTCCCCGACCAGTTCTTCGATGATGTCTTCCAGTGTGATCATTCCGACGATCAAACCTTTGCGATCTTTGACCAGGGCAATGTGGCTTCTTTCTCGGATTAGTCGTTCGAGACATTCCGAAACGGGGGTCTCCGAATCGAACGAACCGAGAGAGCGAATCAGCTTTCGAAACGAAGATGAGTGCGGCGAGAATCGCAAATTGGCTACGATGTCTTTGAAGTTGACGTAACCAATGATTCGTTGTGCGTTGCTTGCTTCTTCGGTGACAGGGTACCGGGTATGCATATTTAGGTGGGCAGCCAACAATGCGTCCGAGATCGTTTCATCTGCGACCAGCATATCCATGTGCTCTGCAGGCAAAGCGATCTTCTTCACAGGAGTTGTTGATAGTCTTGAGGCGCTCATGATAATGCCTTCCTCACGCTGACCGATCAACCTAGAAATACGCGCGTAGGCCGCAGCACCATGCAGTTCCTGAATCGCGGCTTTGTCCTCGCGATCCTCATCACGGCGACCTCCCAATCGCATGATCCAAGCAACTGAGCTTTCCAGAATCCATACAGCTGGCTTTACGCTGACCGCGAACCATTCCATGATTGGCGACAAAGTCAGGCACACAAGTTCTTTGTTACGCAACGCAAATACTTTGGGCACCAGTTCTCCGCCAACAATGGTCACGATCGTCAATGGCACAACAACGATCATAATTGCCAATATTTGAGAAATACTTTCTGGAACCCCCCACCCCAGTAAAACAGGCTCGAATATTTCCTCTGCACCCGCGCCGCCGGTCGCGGCCGCAATAACACCGACCAAAGTGATCCCGAGTTGAACCACGGCCAAGCTACCTTCGATATTCTCTTTCATGCGTACCGAGGCTTCCGCTCCGCGTTTCTTTTCGGTCTGGAGAGCATGGAGTCGGCCAATACCGATCGAGGCTAATGAAATCTCATAGGCAGCAAAAACACTATTCAGGCCGATCATCAAGACCATGACTGCCAATTCAATTGTCCACATAAAGTACTTCACAAGACGTTTTTCAGATTGGCTACTCAGCGAACGAATCTCAGTTCTAGAGTCGACGAGAGCCAGTTAGCTATCACCGTATAGGATTGTACCGAACTTAAGATTCTGTAGTAATCCAATAGAAAAACGGGGCGGTCCATGCCTTCGGGGTAAAATCGCATGTGCCAGCCCGATGCAAGGCAAAGGCAAGGCTCGCTGCGACAATCTAACTATCTTTTGGTAACACCCAATAAAGGTTATCGATTGGGGCTACTGGCTGAAAGTATGCGCTGTCAGTCACGAGATTGCTCGGCAGGAACGGATAAAGTCCTCACGCGTGAACCTTCTGCTCTGAGAGCCCGGCGACTCGACCACTTTTGATATTTGCTTTGCTTCCCCATCCGTCAGATGGGATGCAAAAGTGGTGTATCCCTTTGATCCCTGTTCTTCTTTGATCCCCACGCGCGTGAAACCATTCCAACACATGCCGTCGCGTTGCGACTCACGATAGCAGGGGCAAACGGTGCCACGGGTTGCGGTGGCTGTCGCCACCTTACCCGTGGCTATCCCATGACGTCGCTTCGCGACTCTGAGCAATGGTTTAGTCGCGATTAGCTATTCAGAGTTTGCGTCTAGGCTGTGAATTTATTCTGTTGGATTCACCGGACGGCTTGCGCCTTTCCGCTACCAAATTACTGTGGCAGGGCGAGAGCTCTCCGGTGATGACCAATGCATTTTCCATCGAGATTACGTCCACGACACTGGCCATCGGAGGCGTATTTAGCACGGTCGAATTATCTCATGGGATGGGTTAAGTCGCCGGGAAGCGGTTCCATCTCAGTGTCGCTGTTTGCACCGATGCTAGCCAACCATTTTTCCCGTTGTTCCGTCATCATTCCAACGATTGCGACTGCGCGTTGCGAAACTTCGTTTTGTTGCCATCGATCGTCCGGCATCGCAAACAGTTCAACGCGATCACGACCGCTTGCAGCATCGGACCACCTGCAACTCCATGCAGCTACCGCCATATGGAACTGATTTTCAAAACAAGAATAGGCAAGCTGATTTCCCAAAGGCCATTGATCGGCTGGCAGGGCATCGGTTTGAGTGACCAAGTCGATGCCGCCGCAGACCGAATCATTGAGCGAATCTTCCGTATTGAGCCAAGACGAAATAGTTTTCCGTAGCGAATTCGGCTGAACCATAAATGGAACTCGCACACCCAACTCTAGACGATTTGCAGGTTTCACTATCAAAGGCAAATGAAGAGATTCGGCATGCAGTGTTTCGGCGTGCAGGGAATGAGGGCCGTAGCCAACCGATCCATGTTCACCCATCGGATAACCGCTTACTCCCGCCAACACTTGGAGGCATTCGTCTGCGATACCAAGCTGCATAAGCATTTCCTCTATCATTCCCCAAGCATCATCCATCGCGATCGCTTGACCGCCTGCTGCGCATGCCATTCCGAACACCACGTCGGGATCGGTGTCTGGCGCAAGTTTGAGTTGAGCCCGCTCTGTGTCAATCGGTGGATCCGGATCGCCTTCGTCGCACATGATGTTCCGGTATTCGTAGGGCGCGTCCCATCGGCCATTCAATCCTTGAGAATGGATCCACAGAATGGGATATTCGTCGAGCACGGACGCCCAACGACCTAAGGCAGCTTCGAATAAGCGAGTGATTTGGGTGGATGGTTCTTCGTTCGATGGTTCTTCCGTTGATTGGTCGAAACTCTCATGATGTTCCTCCCAAGCTTCGGCGCCTCCCCACGCGTCTTCGTCTTCGTCTTCGTCTTCCACATCGCCGATATCATCCTCATCGATCTTGGGTTCATCGACTTGCGATTCGACTAGCAGCGTATCTCCGAAGAATTCACCTGATATCTGCTCAATGACGTTCATGGAGTCGGTTACCAGAAGCGCACGTGCGAACAATTTCGAAACGGCTTCGGGTGTTTCGTGTGCGCACCCGCTGGACCGTTTGGCGAAATGCTCGCCTCGCAACATCGATTCCAAGACATCGGTGGGGCGAAGCGTATCGGTCCAGAATTGATCGAAAACGATAGCGTGAGCAGCGAAGTGATCCCAGTTCTTCGTTGGGCCAATGGAGCCGCCGTAGCAGCCCACCAAATTCGTCCCCAATCCCTCGATGGTAACGATGACCACCTTATTCATCGGATTCCATCTGCAAAAGTGCTGGCTCAATCATGACCGCATCATCGGACTCTGGATTGATGAGCAACCCGAATTCTTTGGCTAGTGGGGTCAGCAGATCTTCGCCCGAGACCTCGAAGAGATCGACCTCTTCGCCCTCGATTTGATCCGCAATGGAGTCGACGAATTCCTCGGCATGCTCTGAGCTCATGAACGCCACCAATGCAGGAAACTCCTCGGTCTCTAAAATCATGGCGGACAAGGAATCTTCGTCGTTGCTGAGTGAAACAAGCGTAAACTGTTCCCCTCGGATCCACGTCATAATCGCTTCCTTGTCTTCCGCTTCGATGGCTTCAACCAATGAGTCCAACCGCGATTCCATCTCATCATCTGACTGCATTTTTCTCTTTCCTGTGTGAAATTCAATTCGAATCGACCTCAGTGTGACGAAAGATTCCACAAAGGACCATGGGGCAAAACCTAAAAATCAATACTTCTCGTGGATCCTCGCCTCTGAATTGACTCAAAAACCGAGCCAAAATGCTCCCGCAACCATCCATAGTGGAATCGTAACCATTCCCAGTAGCGAAGTGCCCACCACGACCGTCCAAGCAGTCTCAAGGCTTTGGTTGTAAAGACGCGTCATCACGATTGGAAAGGTGGCGGCCGGCATCGCCGCTTGCAATAGCAGAACTTCTTGTAATTCTCGCGACACCCCCCCGAATTTGGCGACCAACAAAAACGTTATCGGCAACAGAACCATTCGGACTGCGATTGCCAAAAGGAGCGGCCTCCATGTCTCGGACCATTTTATTTTGCCTGCATAATCCAAGATGATTGCGCCGCTCAAAACGAGTCCCATTGGGATCGAGCATCGCCCCAATTGATTTGTCATTTGCAACAACGGTTGGGGAAGAAAGGGGAGCAAGCCGAGCTGTCGAATGGTCAACGCCAAGGCAACCGACATCAAGGGTGGGCTGAAAAGGATGCGACGCCAGGATTTCTTGAGACCAAGTCCGGAAATGATAAACAGTCCAAAGCTCCACAGCGCTGTATCGACTCCTACATTGTGAACAAGCAACGTAACGATGCAGCCAGGATAGAACGCTTCCGCCAGTGGGATCGGAATGTACCCGTAGTTGGCCAGACCTGTGCACAAGATGAAGGTTCTGCAATCCGGTTCTCGATGCAACCCAAACCATCGTCCGAAAAGATAGACCACCAATGCAGCAATTGCAAAGCCGATGGCCGTCAGCCCCAGACCAAACAATGCAGGGGTCCAGGCCCCAAGACTTGCGGAAAGCTTGGGATCGGTCAAAATGCGGTGAAAGAAAAAGGAAGGCAGTAGGACGTTGGTCGTAAAGCCCGCCATCGAACGGTCAACTTCGCTGGTGAACCATTTGAGATAACGGGCCAGCGCCCCGACGGCCATGACCAGAAAGACCCCGGATACCGTTGTCGCGATGCTTAGGAATGTGCCTTGACTCGTCGAACCTATCTCCATATCCGCCTAACGCTTCATAAACGGTAAGCTGGACATCATGGAGGAAAGGGAGTTGCGTTCGTCGTGACTGACCACGACGTGATCGCCAGGGCGCAGAGAGTAGTTTTGACCTTCCATCACACGTTTTCCTGTTGCGTCAAAATCCACCTGCATCCGAATGGGTGGCTTATTGTGTCCGTCAGGTCGAAGCACGGTTGCTTGAAGTCTGCCGATTTTCTTTTCCAGTTTTGCATCTCGAATCAGGTCCGCGATAAAGAGTGACTGACCTGGATCCAATGGAATTTTTTCAAAGTGTCGTTTTCCGTTGTTGACTTCCAGCACAATCGCGGGTCTCCCATCCTCTGTGGTCAATGGTTTGTTTGTGCCATATTCCCCAAAGGTGTAGCCGGCTTGTTTAAGGCCAGTCATGTCGAGTTTGTCAAGCGGGCCTTTTGTCTTTCCAAGCAGTGCCGAGCAACCGCTGGACATTCCAAAGAGCAAGCATGCGCAAAGCATCATGGTTGCCGAAGCCCATTTGTTTTGCTCAAATTGCCCGTCTTGAACGGCGACACGGCTAGCGTTTTCAAAAAATCTACTCATCATCAACAATCCGAAAACTAACGACTTGAAATAGGTAGACACACTGCGTCTCATTACGTTTTCGGCTGTCCTCGCGATTTAACTTAAACGAAAAGTCCGTTTTACCGGAAAAGTCAACGCAGTTTAATATCATGACATATTCCTTGACCAAATTGACCTCGTTGAAATCGGTGGATGATTTCCGCAAGCACACGGAGTCTTTAGGCATTGAGCTTGCCATTGACGACGAATTGACGGCAGGCAATGGCTCCCCGCTGTTGACGCCGATTGAGTGGAATTCAAAAACCGTGGGAAATCGCATTGCGATACAACCTATGGAAGGCTGGGACGGAACCAACGCAGGAGGAACGACGGAAGCCACGATTCGGCGATGGAGTCGTTTTGGCGAAAGCGGTGCAAAGTTAATTTGGGGGGGCGAAGCGATGGCGGTTCGCCCAGACGGTCGCGCAAACCCCAATCAATTGATCCTGCTGCCGGAAAATCAGGCGGCGATCGCGCAATTGAGAACCACCCTCGTCGCAAGCCACAAGGGACTTTATGATCGCACGGACGACCTTCTCATCGGGTTTCAATTGACCCATTCCGGACGGTTTTGCCGCCCTAACGATAAGAAACGTTGGGAGCCACGCGTTGCCTACCGACATCCGATCCTTGATGCGAAGTTCTCCGTTAACAGTGATAGCCAAGTTTGGACCGACTCCGAACTCGACGATTTGATCGGTGATTATGCGAAAGCCGCGGTGCTGGCTCAGTCCGTAGGTGCCGATTTTGTGGACATCAAATGCTGCCACGGGTATATGCTTCATGAGTTTCTAGGAGCAAAAACGCGAAAGGGGCGGTACGGTGGTTCGTTCGAAAATCGTTCGCGGCTATTGTTCTCGATTGTTCAAGCCGTTCAGCAAGCAGCCCCTGGACTTGGAATTGGGGTTCGCCTTAGCACGTTCGACTCGGTCCCTTTTATGCCAAATCCAGTCTCGGCTTCCGAAGGAAAACAAGGCCAGGGGATGCCGATCGACTTCCAGCAATACTTGCCTTACGTATGGGGATTTGGCATGAACGAGTCGAATCCGCTTGAACCGGATTTGGGCGAAGTCTGCTTGCTAATCGAGAAATTAGCCCGCTACAACGTCAATTTACTCAATCTTTCGGCGGGAAGTCCCTACTACACGCCGCACATTCTGAGGCCCGCTGCCTACCCTCCGTCGGATGGCTATCAGCCTCACGAAGACCCGCTCATTTCCGTTGCTCGCCATATGAGCGTGGCAAAAGAGCTCAAAGCGAAATTCCCAAGCACTCTCATGGTCGGGTCTGGATACTCGTACCTTCAAGAATTCCTGCCCAAGGTCGCGCAACGGCAAATTCGTTGCAACGCAATAGATTTCATAGGGATGGGACGAATGGTTTTGTCGTATCCGAAGCAGTTGATGGATTCGATTTACTTGAGCAAAAGCGAGCGAAAGTTGGTTTGCCGAACGTTTTCGGACTGCACTACGGCACCTCGCAACGGCTTGGCGTCCGGGTGCTATCCGCTCGATGAATACTACAAAGGGACACCCGAGGCGGCCCGGCTCAAAGAGATCAAGGCGGGGTTTGGCGTTCCTTTTCGCGAGAACCGCTAAGGTTTATCAATTATTTGACGAGTTTAGAAAGAATCTGCCGATTTCGATGTATTGTTCGGCAGGCTCATTCTGCACAATGACGATAAGTCTTCTGGTTTTTCCGACGGAGTCATGCGCTTTTTATGAAGCCGATGAATAGAATAATGCTGGGAGTATCGGCACCCACGGCGTTCATTCGAATCCAAGGATCAACGCTCGTTTCGCCAATCACTTCTCGTAATTCGTATCTCTAATTCTTTATGATTGCACAGAGTTTCAGTGTAATGGCGAAAACACGAGGTGATTCGAGTCAGCTGCGTGTTCGTCAGCGTCTAGGAAAATATCGAATTGAACGCCGCTTGGCTCAAGGTGGCTTTGCCTATGTGTACCAAGCCCTCGACACTATCGAAGGGGTGCGCGTCGCGTTGAAAATGCCCCACCAATACAACATTACCGCAAGTATGCTCGATACATTTCAACGCGAAGCTCGTTTGGTAGCCAAGCTCGATCATCCCAATATTCTTCCCCTCAAAGATGCCAGTTTTATCGATGGTCGATTCGTTATTACTTGCCGGCTAGGGGAACGGACACTTGCCGACCGACTGAAAAAACGTATCGCCTTCGACACCGCCCTCCATCTCATCGAGCAAATGATCGATGGGGTTGCTTACGCGCATCGCAACAAAATTATTCATTGCGACATCAAGCCCGAGAACATGATTCTATTATCTGATGGTCGGCTCCAGTTGATGGACTTTGGAATTGCCAAAGTAGCCCAGCGAACGATTGTCAAGACGATGATCGCATCTGGATCGGGCACGGTCGGTTACATGGCACCGGAACAGGCCATGGGACGCCCGAGCGCTCGTTCGGACGTTTTTTCGCTAGGCCTGATCGCATACAAAGTTCTGACTGGGCATCTACCCGATTGGCCCTTTGATTGGCCACCCAATGGATATGTAACCTTGAAACGCAAAGTCCATCCGGATCTGATCGCCGTAATCCGTCGATCTTTGGAAATGCGTCCAAGTCATCGTTATCGGGACGCAAACGATTTATTGAGGGCATTTCGCGTCGTAAAGGCTCGATCGCTTAAATTTGCACATCGGCATCGCCCGTTGCACTGAAAAAAAGCTCTGTGGTTGGATTGCACAGCGGGCCGCGTGTTACAATGGTTTTTACGTCCATCCCCCCGCCGGTATTTAATAGAGCCTCTCATGCTATCGCTGTACCACCATGACGCAACATCTTTTGGAGCAAAATCAGGAGCAACGTTGTGCGATCGTATAACGCGACGAGAGTGGCTTCGCGTAGGCGGATTGGGAGCATTCGGTCTAAGTTTGCCTCAACTTGTTTGCTCCCGCACCATTAGTGCTTCGCCTTGCATTCCGAATCCGCTCAGCGGTTCCTTTGGAAAAGCCAAGTCCTGCATCGTTTTGTTTATGCTGGGTGGTCCGCCTCAGCATGAGACGTGGGACCCCAAGCCGGATGCCCCTGCGGAGATCCGAGGTGACTTGGGAACGATCACCACTGCAACTCCTGGTTTGCGCGTTGGCGAGCTGATGCCGCAAACAGCCAAGTTGACCGATCGTATCGCCATCCTTCGAGCCATGGCAACGGACGACAATGCGCATTCTTCGAGTGGTTATTGGATGCTGACCGGCTATCCGCACTCACCGAAGAACAGCGAAAACGCACTCCCGGGAGCGCCGAATGATTGGCCCAGTATGGCGTCCGTCGTGAGGCATCTAAAAGGTGATGCGACAAGCATTCCCGGATCGATTCGGCTCCCCGAAGAGATTTGGAACACGGGCCATATTCTTTGGCCTGGGCAGGATGCAGGTTGGCTTGGCAATCATGCGGATCCATGGCTGGTACACTGCGATCCCAGCAAAGCCGACTTTCGAGTATCCACCCTTTCGCTGCCTTCCGACATGACCTCCGAACGATTGGTTGCGAGAAGGGCATTGCAAGAATTAATGAACCAAAAGCTGGACGCCTTGCAGAGCAGTGTCTCCGCGCAGCGTTGGGCTCTGTGGCAAAATAAAGCCATCGATCTTTTGCGCACCAATACGGCTCAACAAGCTTTTGCAATCGAACGAGAATCGGATACGACCCGTGAGCGTTATGGAAAGAATCGTTTTGGTCAAAGCGTTCTCCTTGCCCGACGGCTCGTCGAATCGGGCGTGTCGCTCGTGCAAGTCAATTGGACTCGAGGGGAAACCGATGAGAATGTGGCGCCGGCGTGGGATACTCATGCCAAAAACACGGAACGACTCAAGAACGCACTCATGCCTCCGATGGACCAAGCCTACTCCGCATTGCTCTCGGATCTTGAACAACGCGGTATGCTGGACGAGACGCTTGTCGTGTGGATGGGAGAATTCGGGCGGTCCCCCAAGATCAACCCGAGCGGTGGCCGCGATCACTGGGGACATGTTTTTTCAGCAGCCCTTGCAGGTGGTGGCATTCAAGGTGGCGCTGTTTATGGACAATCCGATCGACAAGGCGGCTATCCGTTAGATGGGCGGGTCGAGCCGCAAGACTTGACTGCCACCATCTACCATTGTTTAGGATTCCGGCCGGAAACGGAATTGAGAGACCGATTGAACCGCCCTTTGGCAATCAGCAAAGGGCATCCAGTGGAGGCGATATTGCGATGACGAGTCGAAGGGCATTTTTGGTAGCTTCAAGTTGCGGTTTGGCTGGACTTCGGTTGGGGGCGCCAAATGCGTTAAATGCAGCTAATCCCTTGCAAAGCGTAACCGAAGGGGGCAAGGCAAAGTCCGTCATCCTTTTCTTCCTTTGTGGTGGAGCATCCCATGTCGATACATGGGACATGAAACCAGACGCGCCCGCTGAGTATCGTGGCCCGTTTCAACCGATCGCTACCTCCGCGGGAGGAGTACGGCTATGCGAACATCTCCCCATGCTCGCCAAACAGGCGCATCACCTTGCAGTCGTGAATTCGGTTTGTGGGACGGTGAACACCAACGATCATCACGCCGGTTACTACTACAATTTAACGGGGCATGTACCCGACGCCACGTTTTTGTCCCTCGCGAATGATCGCCGGCCTTATGCAGATGATTGGCCTTACATGGGAGCGGTGGTTGGTGCTCGTCGTTCTCCTCACGAGCATCTTCCGAATGCGATCACGATTCCGCACAAACCAAGCAAAGCTCCTTACACGCGCCCCGGTCAGTTTGCAGCTAGGCTGGGAGTCGAGTTTGACCCCTTGTACGTTTCTGGCAACGCAGATGAGCCCTTGAAATTCCAAGCTCCGTCGCTGGTTTTGGCTGGCGATGTGACGGCAGAGCAATTGCAGTCGCGGCAACATTTATTGTCGAAGTTGGATGGCGCTCGAACTGCCTTTGATCACAGCCAGAAGGAGAAAACTTGGAAGCACCATCAGGGCCGAACATTTGATTTGCTAATGTCAACCAAGGCCACCAAAGCGTTCGATGTTGGCAGTGAATCGCCTGAAACGCGGGAGCGTTATGGCAAAGGAATCAATGCCATGAGTTTGCTACTTGCTCGTCGACTCGCGGAAGCCGAAGTGCCGTTCATCACTGTATTTTGGAAAGAGGACGAATCGATTGCAAAGAAATGTGCCAGCGCGGGAGCTTGGGATACGCATGGAAGCAACTTTGTATGCTTGAAAGACAATCTATTGCCGGAATTCGATCGAGGCTTTTCCGCTCTTGTCGAAGATCTGCATGCTCGCAATTTGCTGGATCAAACCCTGCTTTTGGTCACCAGTGAGATGGGGCGGAAACCCAAAATTGGCGACCCGAGATCGGGTGGGATTGGTGGAGCGGGACGTGACCATTGGACGCATTGCCAAAGTGTATTATTGGCCGGCGGTGGTATTCAGGGTGGCCAAACCTTTGGTGCAAGCGATCGGTTTGGTGAATATCCTGCATTGCAACCGCTGACGCCAGCAGACGTCGCCAAAACAGTCTACCATGCGATGGGAGTCAACGACTTGCAAGCAACGGACTCTCAAGGTCGCAAATACAATTTGCTGGAAGAAGGCAAACCTATCCTGCAACTGTTCTAAATGGGCCCCAGTGCAAAGTGTTTTACTTCTAATGTATCTTTAACGACTGGAAACAATCGATGAAAATCCTCTCCATGTGCGTCGCGATCCTGTGCTCCCTCTGCGTCGGATTGCCGGTGCTAGGGCAAGAAAAAACGAAACCTGTCCGAATGGGTGGCGGGTTGATGACCTTTGACACTGTTCCAGGTTGGGGCCTCCGGCCCGATGGAAAATCGGCCATTGGACCAACGCACGGATCCGTCGTAATCGACCAAGCGGGAAACATTTATACAAGCGCCCAACAAGGTGTCTTCGTGTTTTCGCCGGACGGCAAAGTGATCCATAGCTATCTAGGAAAAGAATACGCCCAGATTCATGACATGGAAATGCGTCAAGAAGGCGAAAACGAATTCATTTACGGTGCGCGCAACAACAACGCAGAGGGAATCAAGTTCAACATACGCAGTGGGGAGATTGTTCTGAAACTTGGTTTTCCAAAGGAATCCGGGCTGGAGGCAACGACAAAATTCAATCCAACCGCCATCACCGTCGCACCCAACGGCGATATCTTTTTATCGAACGGCTACGCAAGTAATCATATTTTTAAGTTCGACAAGAATGGCAAGTACTTGCTCCATTTCGGAACCAAGGGCAACGGCCTCAAGGAGTTCAACACGGCTCACGGCATGACACTCGATACTCGCTACGAGCCAGCGCGTCTGTTGATCTGCGACCGAAATCACCAGCCCAAAGGTCGTTTACTCCACTACGACCTCAATGGCGAGTATATCGACGAAGTTATCACAGGGCTCGGTATGCCCACGGCGGCATCGGTTCAAGGAGACTACGTCGCGGTTCCGGACTTGCAGGGTCGGCTCGTTATTCTCGACAAGAACAACACGATCATGGCAGTTCTCGGCCACAATCCAGATCCAAAGAAAGGTGGGAATTACAATATCCCCCAAGAAGAATGGGTCGAAGGTGTTTTCAGCGGCACGCACGGCTCCAATTGGGACAAGGATGGAAACCTGTACATTCAAGATTGGAACGTGTCAGGCCGAATCATGAAGCTCGTCCGAGTTAAATAAGCTTCTGCAGCTTTTCGTTTGGGCTGGGCAGATACTAGGGGAAGAATCTGCAGGCTTTCAGAAGCGAGCGCGATGATCTCCTACTCTAAGTCACCTGTGATTTCCGCACCTGCACGTGTGGCTAAGCCTTGATAAGTCTCTAAGCGAATGCTGTTGGAAATCATCCTAGTTGAACAGTCGCCGAAGACAAAATGGACGCCACCGGTATGCCGACTTGAAAAGTCATCAAAGTGACCTTCAGGACTGTTCGGAACGTGGTCTGTCGTTCCGAGAAATCGTGCTCCAGGTGCTTGTACGTCAGAGAGATATCCATGCCAAACCGAACCACCTAATCGACTGCTCCGTTCGCCGAACAGAATCGTGTTGCTAACGCCATCGACAAGATCGACCATTCTAGTTCTCGAGTTACCATAAAAACTCCCATCGCCTGCATAAGGAAACTCATCGATTTCGAGCGTGCCAAATACAGCCAAATAATTGGACTTGGCGATTTGGAAGAGCTTGGGACCTTTATCGACGTTGGTACCTTCCTCTGCATCGGCTTCCGCTCCGATTTCAAAGATGGATTCGCCGGTATCCGACGGACATTGGAACGTGGGAATGACCGTTTTCAAGTGAATGGCGTTGACCGAGGCTTGAATAGGGGAGTTCGTGTCGATTTGGTTGAAAACGTTGGCTTGTTCCATGTAGGGAAGGAGGGCCGTTCCAAAGGCCCATCCAGGCGATGTCGATTGGCGCCAATCCACCCAACCGCTCGGGAACCTCTTCGTGGCGGACTCGTAATTGGAGAGCGCAAGCCCCAATTGGCGCATATTATTTGTGCATTGAGCCCGCCTTGCGGCTTCTCGGGCCGCTTGCACAGCGGGCAATAGCAGACCCACCAAAATTCCAATGATTGCAATAACAACCAACAATTCCACCAGCGTGAATCCGCGAACGCTACTCTTTCCGTGTCGAACTCGAGTGATTTTCATATTGTTCCGCGATCGGTAAACGTGGCAAACACAACCAAAACACAGCTTTTGCAATTGGAAACAAAAACCATATCAAAACATGTGGCTTTTGCAATAGAATTGCTTGTGCGATGAATGGTATATGCAAACGCGAATCTGTCAACCGTACTGTCGAAAAAAATTGCGACAAACCCACATCAGAAAGGTTCTAGCAAGTGATGGTTGGCAAGAAACCTAGGAGGGCAGAGTGTTGAGCTATCCTAAGTTGGCAATCGAATCCCAATCGATTGTTTGGTTCGGATCGAGCACTGGAAGCTCCGGCGGTGAAACGTGCGGGTACTTCTGAGCTGCCCCACAATTGTAGATGACAACTCGCTCATCCGGCTTGAGCCAATCCGAATCACGCAACATGGATGCTGCGCAGATGCAGGCTGCAGATTCGGGGCAAAACGAAACTCCTTCTGCGGCGATGGCTTTCTTCATCCATGGCAGGATGTTCTCTTCGGGAACGGCGATCGCTGTTCCCGAACTACTGCGAACGGCATCTAGAATCATGAAATCACCCACTGCAGACGGAACGCGAATTCCGCTTGCAATCGTTGCGGCGTTGGGGAATGGTTCTGCAAATCGTTGCCCCGCTTCAAAGGCTCGAACGATGGGTGCGCATCCGGAGCTTTGCACGGATACCATGCGAGGCATCTTGCGCGAGTCGAGCCAGCCGAGCTCAAGGAGTTCCTGAAAGGCTTTCCACATTCCGATGAGTCCTGTACCACCACCTGTAGGATAGAGGATCACGTCGGGGAGTTGCCATTGGAATTGTTGCGCAATTTCAAGTCCCATCGTTTTTTTGCCTTCGATGCGATAGGGTTCTTTCAGGGTGGACATGTCGAACCAACCCATGGACTCCTTTCCTGCCCGAACCAATTTCCCGCAGTCGGTGATCAAACCCGAAACGGCGAAAACGCGTGCACCCGCCATAACCGCTTCAAATTTATTGATTGCAGGCGTATCGGACGGCATAAAGACAAAAGCCTCCATGCCTGCTCGAGCCGCGTAGGCCGCCATAGCCCCGCCTGCATTTCCGGCCGTTGGAATTGCGACCCGCTTTACTCCGAGCTCCCTTGCCATCGAAATCGCGACAGCTTGACCTCGACTCTTGAAACTGCCGGTCGGCAATTGACTATCATCCTTGACCCATAAATCGTTGAGCCCGAGTATTTTCCCAAGCCGTGGAATCGCCAATAGCGGAGTGATACTTTCGCCCAGCGAAACAACCGTTGAGATGGACTGAACCGGCAATAACTCTCGCCAACGCCACAGGGAAGGACCGCGTGATTCCATTTGGGAACGCGTAACGGTTCGTCGGATAGCAGCCAAATCGTACTTTACCCAGATCGGCCTATCCTTATGCAACGTAAGTAAACGACCAGGTTCAAAGCGAGTTTGATCCATGGCACTTTCGAGATGCGTTACAAAGTTTGGCACGTCCTCGACCCTTGGGAAAGCGTAAAAAATGGAACCACGAAAGGCACAAAAAACACGAAAAAAAGAGTGCCTTGGAACGTACAGCGAGAAGTGCCCAACGTACGCCTATTTGACTTTTGCTTTTTGCCCAGATTTTCCGGGCCAAAAACTAAGCCAGTTGTTTGCAGTCGTTCGATCGGTTGCCTTTTCGGCTTCTTGCTTGGGTACGACTTGGGCGCCTGCGAGTAAATCGGTCAGCTGCTGGACCGCCAGAGTAATGGCTGCTTTCGGGGCTTGTTCCGTGAGAGGCTGGCCGTTGTTTCTCATTTCCACCATGGTCCGATAGTCATTCGGAATTTGGAAGAAAACCTCCGCACCAATGGTTTCACGGGCTTTTTTGAGACTGATTTGGCCGCTCTCCAAACCGACTCGGTTGACAACTACTTTCACTTTTTCGCGCACGGAATCCATATGTTGCAAACTGATCAGAAGACGCACCATATTTCGCAAGCATGGAAGGTCCAGTTGTACCATTAGGATAATCTCATTGGAAAGTTCCAGAGCCGTCAAGTCGACCTGTGTGTAGGATTTCGATATGTCCAAAACCACGTGCGAGAACGAGGCTCTTAAAAGTCCTATTACTTTTCGCAAACTGTCTGGGGTTATCAATTCGAGATCTTGAAGCTGGACCGGTCTTGGTAGCAAGTAGAGTCCTGAAGAGTGCTTTGTTAGCGATTTCCTGAGCAATTGAAAGTCGAGTCGGGATACATTTTCCGTCACGTCAGCGAGACTATATTCCGGAATCAAATCCAAAAACACGTCGGCATCCCCCAGTGCGAGGTCTAGGTCGACCAGGGCTACGGAGTTTTCTGTGTTTCTTGCCAGGTTGCATCCGATATTTACCGCCATGGAGGTGCAGCCAACACCACCGGTTGCCCCAGCGATTGCGATGATTCGGCAACCACGGGTCTTGCCATCAGCCCCGCCGTATTTGGATTGAAGCACCCGCTCCAACGCGGAGTGAAATTCTTCAACATCCAATGGTAAAGGCAAAAACTCTTTAACGCCTGCTCGAATGGTCTTGAGGATAAGTTGACCATCTGAGCTCTTGGAAACGGCGAGCATTGTGCAATCGGGCGCGCTTGATCGCAACTTTTCCATCAACAGGATTGCGCGATCTGGCCCACCGTCCAAAGAGATGATCGCCGCATCTGGTTTCGATTGCATAACTACGTCTGCAAAAAACTCATACCGCGAGCATTCCGCGTCAAGCCAAACAATATCCATGCCAAGCAGCATGGTTTTGAGGGTCTCGCGTGATGGATCGTTTGGGTCGACTATTGCAAGCCTTAGTACATTACTCATATGAAATCGATTCAAACTAGACGGAACGAATTCTTGCCCTTTTCATTGCTAAGACAACTCAGCGACGAACGGGCAACTGCCTGGGCGTCGCCGGACTGTTGGGTGCCTCGGCATATCCATTTGCCGCGTTTGCAGTGAGGGCTCGGGGAGGTGTTGTTGGGTTCATTCCCCCATCCGTCCTATTCTTTTGAGCTCCAGCCTGCGTGTAGGCATTGTTGTAGAACGTGGTTCCACCTTGGGCTGGTGCCACGCATTCCCCTTGCCCGTTTTGGGTTGCGCACGCATTGGGAACCTCGATGTAACCCTTGAGATACAGCTCTTTGTCGAGCGGGCTGTTGCTATTGAAGCCGGGGCCTCCCGCAGGAACTTCATGGCAATCCATCGGGCTCGCAAAATTCGGTGTGACTAAAATCAACAGTTCGACCTCGTTGGTCACTTCGCGGTTAGCACGGAACAGAGCGCCCAGATAAGGAATATCCGACAAACCTGGCAAACCAACCGACTGCGCCTCGGTTCGCGTTTGGAGCAAGCCAGCCAAGGCCAGTGTCTGTCCGGCTTTCAATTCCACGGCGGTTTCCACAAAGCGGCTTTTGACACCAGGAATGCTTAAACCATTAATGGTGACGCTGCGAGAGGGATCGATTTCGCTGATCGTTGGACGTACTTCCAAATAGATTCGGCTTTCGCCCCGAACTTTGGCGACGAAGTCGAGTCGCGTCCCGTACTCCTTAAACTCGATTCCAACTTGGCCTAGGCCCGCAGGAACCGTAATTGGGAACTCTCCACCCGAATTGAAACTGGCAGGTCGTCCATCGATAGCAACAACGGTTGGATCGGCCATCACTTTCGCCAAATTATTTTGACGAAGCAAACGCATGAGCCCGAAGAACTGATTGCCGTTGTCGACGATACCAAATTTCAGAGTCTCGCCCCCGGTTCCGAGAACCGATGATAAGGGATTCAAGTTATTCGAACCAGCGATCGTTCCACTAACCGACTGCGTTATAAAATCGTTGCCGAAACCAAGACTCCAGTCGATGCCGAACTCTCGCAGTTTCGTTCTTGAAACTTCCATTACCTGCGTTTGCAACATGATCGTGTGTACGCCGACGACTTCAATGCGATTGATCACCGTAGGGTAATACTGCTCGGCGATGGTGACCGCTTGCTCAACATGAGCGTCGACCGTCACCTGTCCCGAAATAATGACGGCTTGTTGGATCGGACGCACTTGAAATGTCGCACTCGGAAACTCCTGGGACAAAATAGCTTGCAATTCGCGAGCGTCGCCAATAACCACGACCTGCACATTGTAGACCGTTCCATCTTCGCCTTTGACATCAAGCTGAGCGACCCCTGTCGCCATGGCCGAAACCAGGATTTCATTTCTGCCGGTTGGTTGAACTTGAATGGCTGCGTCGTTCTGGACCGTCGCGACTGGGATAGGCTGGGGAAAGGTCAAATATTGCGAGGTCGAAACGATCATTTTCAAGGACTGCTGGGGTTTCGAAATCGCCAACCGTCCGCTAGGAATAATTGTCTCAGCTTGAGCAAGGCAGAGGCTTTCTGTTGGGTTGAGTGGCCCCAGTAGAATCAGGCTCACCACGGAAGCTACCAACGAGCCTCGTATCAAAGCGTAGTGTTTTGGCCCCATTTCAATTCACTTCCCTGTGAACGCAATTCGAACTTACTGCCACCCGATGGGCAGTGCGTTGAGGTCCGTTTATAGGGTTTGTCATCCATAACTTCGCCTGCAAACGGGTCGTCGACGCCCAGCTAGGGGAAACAGCGACTTCTCAGACTGTTCTCTTCGACATAATTGGTACCGTGAAATCACTATTTGCTTAGGTTGGTTGCCTTAAAGCCCCCATTTTGCCAGGCTGCGCTCGTGGGCTCCCAATCCAGATTAGGTTGCACGGATTCGGCTGGGTCTACCGGTGCAATGGATTGGGGCGGTTGAGCGGATGGAGGAGTTGAGACAGCGGCTGGCGACCTCTCGCTCCCCGGAAACGAGGGATAGCTTGGGCTTTGGTATCCACCGAGTGCTGGAGTTTCGGATCCGAAAGTGTTCTGGGGTTGCCGTTCAACCATTTGTCCGTCGACCAACCGGTACTTTGACGTTTTGTTTGCCGTCACGACGATCATGTCGTGATCTCTTTGGGGTTCAGGTAATGGGACCTTGGTCGAATCTGCGATGGGCCGCTCAACCGTCGGTTGAGGCTCGGATTCTTCGAGCCAAGCCATAAAACTCTTGCCGTCATCGAGTGTCTTTTCATTAGCAATTTGCTCGCGTGGCCGAAGGGCCAATCTCAGCTTTCCATTGGCAAGGTTGGAGGCAGTGTCGAGCACAACATACTGCGTGTCTTTCACAAGCAACTGCATGGTGTTGGTTTTTTTTTGGGTCGTCGCTTCGACATCCACGACCGCCACGCCGTCGATCATGACTACTTCCAGGTTTTCCATTACTTTGACGCTCTTGGCAGCACTGACGCGGGCTCCCTTGTCGAAGTAACCGAAGACGTCTACGTGGTCGCCCGGGCCGATGTAACCGACTCCTCCCGAGTCATCGCGAACTTGGATGTCGAAAATCCGGTAACCCGCCGGCACACTGAATTCCTTGCCTTTGTTTGACAATTTGGCATCGATGATCGGCTCACCCACGTACAACCGTTGTTTGGTGAACTTGTTTTCGACCATTTTAGGATCCGAGAGAGCACCCACCGGAACGCGATCGACTGGCCACTGTTCAAGCCTAAATGCGCCAGCGGATACCTTCGCCGCAGCCGAAAGGTCTTTGGCAACGACTAAGATCCCAACCGTTTGAA
This sequence comes from Pirellula staleyi DSM 6068, assembly GCA_945875845.1. GTDB lineage: Bacteria > Planctomycetota > Planctomycetia > Pirellulales > Pirellulaceae > JBKCUI01. The sequence goes on along the minus strand of CAMCMB010000002.1, from coordinate 163,960 downwards.
CTTCCCCACCCTTTTGAGCAAGAACGACTTGGCTGATCGCAACCGCTGCAACGAGGCCGCAGCCCAACGCAACAACAAGTAACAAAGAGGATTTAGCACGCATGATTGGACGCCTCACAATAGTTAAATGCACTGCCAACCGAATTAGTGCTGGCAATAACTTAGGCGTCCCTGCCTCAAAAAGTTCCTCTGCGGAATCGCAAATGCTGTCGCGGGAGGATACTTAAGTGTTGCTTTCGCCTGCATTAGAGGTAGAAATAAACTGAAATCCTTTTCGCTAAAAAAACCCTCATTCCCATTAAAACCCGCGCAATCCATTCCTTCACCTGAACGGGGATGCGTCGCTAGAATTTCTAGAAGCTATCAAAACTTTCACTATTCCTTCCTTGATGGGAATTTTTCATCCATGAGATCAATGGTTCGATCCGCCAGCGTCGTTAGTCAACGTCTGCTAATTCTTTCCAATTGGATAATGCTAATTCTTGTTATCACCGGCTTGGAACGGCAGGTCATCTCGATCAGTCGGGCGGATGAACGACCGAAAGCGGAGACGCCGAAGTTGATCGAGGCTTCGGCCGAAGGGGCATCAGCCATTGGTTCGTTCAAAAAACCCTCGGGTTGGCTCTGCGAACTGTTTGCAGCCGAGCCGATGGTCGGCAATCCCGTCGCCTTCACCATCGACAACCGCGGCAGGGTTATCGTTTGTGAGTCGTACCGGCAAAATAAAGGAGTCACGGACAACCGGGGCCATGATGCTAAATGGCTGGATGCGGATCTCGCGGCCTTCACGGTAGCGGACCGGATTCGCTACCATCGCGAACTGCTTGGTGACCAAGCGAGCGAATACGAAACGCAGGATGATCTTATTCGCATCCTGACCGACTCCGATGGCGACTTCAAGGCCGACAAATCCTCGGTCTTCGCGTCCGGCTTCAATTCCATCGAAGAAGGAACGGGGGCGGGAGTCCTTGTACGTGGCGACACATTTTACTACACCAATATTCCTAAGCTTTGGGCGCTAGTCGACAAAGACGACGATGGAGTTGCAGATAAGCGGGTCGTACTTTCGGATGGCTATGGTGTTCGAGTCGCATTCCGAGGTCACGATATGCACGGCTTGATCATGGGCCCCGACGGTCGACTCTATTTTTCGATCGGTGATCGGGGATACCACGTAGAGACTCCGAATGGCCTAATCGCGAACCCGGAGAGCGGCGCGGTCTTTCGGTGCGAGCTAGACGGCTCAAAGCTTGAGGTCGTTGCATCGGGACTTCGCAATCCACAAGAACTTGCTTTCGACGACTTCGGCAACTTGTTTACCGGCGACAACAACTCGGACTCAGGTGATAAGGCTCGCTGGGTCTACATCGTTCGAGGGAGCGACTCCGGTTGGCGCATGATGTACCAATATATCTCGGACCGCGGACCGTTCAACCGAGAAAAAATATGGCTACCCTTCAACGAAAATACACCTGCTTACACGGTCCCTCCCATTGAAAACGTTGGCGATGGCCCTTCTGGATTGGTTTGCTATCCAGGAACAGGCATCTCGACCAACGAAGGGGATCCAAAGCAATTTGCAAACGCGTTCTTTCTGTGTGACTTTCGCGGCCAGGCGTCCAACAGCGGCGTTCGGATGATCAAAGTCAATCCCAAGGGAGCTTTTTTTGAACTCGCTAGCAACGAACAGTTCATCTGGAGTGTCCTTGCAACGGACGTCGCCTTCGCCCCGGACGGAGGCATGTATCTAAGCGATTGGGTGAATGGTTGGAACGGCGAAAACAAAGGACGTATTTACCGCTTCGCCGATGAACAGGCCCAAGCATCCGAATTGGTCAAAAGTACCCGATTGCTTTTGAATGATGGGGTGAAAAACCTGTCGCCAGGAAAGCTTGGCGAATTGTTGGCCCATCCGGATCGACGTGTTCGACTCGAATCTCAGTGGGAACTTGCTTCGCGTGGCGAGCTGAACGTTCTGATCAACGCTGCAAAGGAAGCGTCTGCACCCATGGTCAAGCGTTTGCATGGTGTTTGGGGACTCGGCCAGTTGCTGAGAGCAACGCCCGTTGATCCAGTCACGACAAGAGCATTGTTGGCTTGTTTGTCTGACAAAGAACCTATGGTTGTGGCTCGAGCCATCGAAGCGTTGGCAGACGCAAATTGCCTGCAAGCCGCCCCGGAAATTTCAAAGCGGCTTGAGCACGAATCCGCGATTGTAAGATCTGCAAGTTGCTTGGCGCTCGGCCTGTTGGAATATGATCAAGCGTTACCTGCGATTATCAAAGTCCTAAGCGACAACGACAATCGCGACCCGATTCTACGCCATGCCGGAATCATGGCCTTGGCTGGCATCCAAGATAATGCAAAGCTCTTGTCGCTGAAGAACCATTCTAGCGACGCAGTTCGATTGGCAGCTGTCGTCGCTTTGCGAAAGAACGCCAATCCCATCCTAGTGGATTATCTGACAGACACCTCCCCCAGGGTGCTCAAAGAGGCCGTGCGAGCGATTCACGATGTGCCGCAATTGCATAGCCAATTGCCAACCCTAGCTAAACTAAATGTTGCACCGGAGTATGAGGACGCGATCGTTAGTCGAATGTTAAATGCGAATTTTCGATTGGGACGTGAACAAGATGCGATTAGGCTAGCCAATTTTGCAGCGAGATCCGCGTGCAAGGACTCGATGCGAATCGAAGCGTTGGAGATGCTGGCTACATGGGCGAAACCAGGAAACCGCGACCGCGTGATGAATCGCCACCAACCCCTGGAGCCTCGAAACATCGACCTAGTCACAAGTATTCTTCGCGAACGCATGGAAGAACTATCCGCAACTCCCGTAGCGGTGCGCGATAAGTTTTTTGAGATGGGTTCTGCACTTGGATTGACTGAATTGTCAAAATTAATTCTGAAGACGGCTAAGGACCAAGACGCCGATGGAAGTCGACGCGCAGCGGCCATTCGGGCTCTTTCCAGTCTGGATCCCAATTCGATTGAACCGCTGATCGACACGTTGATTCAGGACGACAACGCAGATGTCCGAATGGCGAGCATTGCCTTCCAAGTGAAATCGAACCCCGAGGCAGCGATTTCCTCGTTGAGGCGAGCCATCGTATCTGACAAAGTCCGAGAGCGGCAATTCGCCTGGGATCAATTAGCCATTCTCGACTCCGCTGGAGCCAAGGAAACAATTGTTCAAGGCGTAAAATCGTATTTAGATGGCACGCTTGCTCGCGATTGTTGGATCAATATCGTTGAAGCCGCCCACGGAAATCTAGACAATGCTCTAGAAAAGAAATTGAACGAAAGGCTTGCAATTCTGGAGGGAGTCAAGGAAACCAATCCAAAGGAATATTTTGAGGATTGCGTGGACGGGGGAGATGTGGGCCGTGGCCGCGAGCTTTTTTTCACCCGCAGTAGCTTGTCGTGTGTTCGCTGTCACAAGGTGGGACAAACGGGAGGCAACGTCGGCCCCAATTTGAGCGCATTGGGATCGCAGAAGCCACGCGAATATATGCTAGAGGCAATCGTTGCTCCCAATGCCACCATCGCCCAAGGATTTGAGACCGTGGTCATCCTGGATGACAACGGCAACACATTCTCAGGGATTTTAAAATCGGAAGAGGAAGCGATGTTGACGTTGATGGATGCACAAGGCGCGCTCGTCCAAATTGAAAAGAAATCGATTGAAGGTCGCCGAAAGGGCGCATCGTCTATGCCCGCAGACTTAATGAAATACTTGAATAAACGAGAATTGCGCGATTTGGTGGCTTATTTGTCGTCTCTGGACGGAAGCGCAAATGCAACCGCAGGACTCGATGATCCCAACGGTGGCCACAAAGTGGAGTAGTTTTTCGTGCGAGCGACACAAAATGGATACTCCAACCACCCAAACCGTCCATCCTCGCCAGCGTTACATTCGCTTAACCCGAACGGAACGAATTGTTTTCCTTTTGCTAGGAGTTGCTTTGGCTATGCTGCTTGCAATTGCCGCTTGGTTAAATCCGGACCCGTCGGGACATGGAACGCATCGTCAGCTCGGTTTGCCTAGTTGCACCATGGTTGCATTTTTTGGGATACGATGCCCTGGGTGCGGAATGACTACCTCGTGGGCACATACCCTCAATGGCGACATCCAGAGTGGCCTCCGATGCAATACTGCTGGCGTTCTTTTTTGTTTGTTTACGGGCGCAAGCGTCCCGTGCTTTTTTCTTTTGGCCATTCGTGGAAAGACGAGCAATCGGAATTGGATTTCGCGGGTATCGGTTCCTGTACTGATCCTCATCGTGTTGATTTCCATTGCCGAATGGCTAATCCGTCTAGCTTCCAATGCATCGGTTTGATACAAGCACCGTCAATGAGAGAGCAAAACTCAGATTTTTGAATGGCAAAGTGCGCTAGGAAAGGATTCCTGCATGGCTGCAAGCAACCGAACCAATGTTCGACAAAAAGAAATTGTCACCCCAACGAGAACCTTGGTATTCAAGCTGGTCATCTTCCTGTTTCTGTCCACGACACTCTTGAGTAGTTCTGGGTGCCTTTCGTTCGCAGCGAACGTGATTCGCGTCATCAAGGGGACCGATACACCCGCTGAGTTTGATGAGTTCAAGGAGAAAAAAGTGGCGGTGGTTGTCAGTACATCCGCTGGACTCAATGCAGATGCATCCGGAATCATCATGTCGAACCATGTGCATGCCCTCTTGGCCACCCATGTCAAAAAAATCCAAATGGTGAACCAAGAAGAGATCAGTCGTATTATCAGTGATATGCCCGCGAACGAACAAGGCATGTCGCTGATTGGCAGCCGGCTTGGTGCGGACTACATTGTCGCGATCGACGTTGCAAACCTGAAGCTTCGCGACGGCCCAACGCTCTATAAGGGGACGAGCACTACCACCGTTACGGTTCACAATGTTTCGGATGGTGGCAGCCCGGTTTTTCGAAAAGTGTTCCCTGATTTCGTCTTTCCAAGCATGGGCGTCCCAGTCACCGATTCCGATGAAGCGACCTTTCAGAGGTTTTATCTTTCCGAAGTCGCCCAGCGCGTAGGTCGCATATTTTATCCGTACGATCCATCGATCGACGTTGCCAAAGATGCGAGTAGTGCTTCAATTCAATCCTTTCGTTAATCCGATTCAGCGAACCGATCGTTCCCAAAATGACTGCTTCCCATTTCCCGCTCAAATGCATGACTGTTGCTCGGCACTCTGTTACTCATGTAGCAATCATGATTTGCTTTCTTACGTTCGTGGAACGGGCGGAATCGCAACCCAACTCCCAACAAAGGTCCACAAATCAATTGGCTAGTGCTCGGAATGTGAACAATGCATTGCCAGTGAAAGATTTCCACATTCGGGTGGACATCTACTCCGATGATACAAAACCACCCATTTCCAGTGTGCAGACGATCTTCTCAGATGGCCTAACCATTGAGCTGGATGATTTCGCGGGTAGGCACACTGTGATTGATCCTGCCAAGGGACGAATCACTTTGCTCGACGAGAAAAAACGATCCTTGGTGCATCTGGATATGCAAGTCATTGAAACCCAGCTGGAGAAAGCTCTAGGTTTGCTAACGCCCCAACAGCAGGCCGCATTTGCGATCCAAGGCCTACCTGAACGCGAAGCAGATAATTTCATTTCCATCAGTAACAAATCGATCCGTTATACGTTTCAGCCTACTGCAGCTAAGAAAGAAATCGCAGCAAGTTATGGCGAATTCTCAGACTGGGTAACAAGGATCAATGGCCTCTATCGCCATGTGCCGCCACAATTGCGTCTCCAATTGAACAAGATGCTGGTCGATCAATCGCAATTACCCACCGAACTTCGCCGAACGATTGTGGGTAGCAACACGCCTGAAACAGTCATCGCTCGCCTGAACCTGACGGAGTCTTTGTCGGACCTCGACCGAAGTCGCATTGCCAAAATCCTTACTTCGATGCAAGAGTTCAAGCCGACATCTGAAAATGAATTCTTCAAGTGACTTAGGGGTTCGACTTGAACTCATCGATAGCTGTCCCCAGTCTCGCTGTACGAATTTGTTGCAGGTTTGCCTAATGGCGACAATCGGGTTTGCAACCGTGATCGGCAGTTCGGTTTGCTCTTGGTCCCAAGCACCAACCTGGCTGGTCCAGCACACAGCATCGCAATTCTGCATTCATAGCACTGTTCCACTCGCTCAATTCGAAAGGTACTTGCCGTCGCTATGCAGCTTGCCAACCGAGTTGAGTCTAACACTGCAAGTATCGGTTGCACAGGAAATGATCCAAGTCGTGGTCCTTGAGAATCGTGAATCGTTAGATGCTTATGCGCATAAAATACTTCCGGGTGCGCCGAATCGCGGAGCGCTTTACATACGACATAGGGGACCTGGTCTGGTGCTGACGTACTTTCATGACGGGTGGATAAGCGATGTTCGGCATGAGTGCACGCACGCCCTTTTGGACGTGAGCGGACTGACCCTGCCTCTCTGGCAAGACGAAGGATTGGCAGAGTACTTTGAGACGATTGGCGAAAATCCTGTTGGGCACACGTCGCATTTCCACGCGACTCGTTCGCAAGTTCGGTATGGGCAAGTTGTGGATTTGCAAAAACTGGAGCGAATGGATTCCAGTTCCGGCTTGAACGCCAAAGAGTATCGAGACGCGTGGAGCGTGATAACCTTTTTGCTCCACTCCTCGGACGAGACACGTTCGACGTACCAAAAGTACCTGCAGGACCATCAAAACAAGCGAGGTGCCGGCTTCTTAAGCCATCGATTAGCGCCGAAAATTCCCTCCTGGCGCGATGCGTTTTCGGATTTCTACCGACGCTAAGCACAGCGGTATGAGTCTTCGAGTGAAACAAACTGGTAGCCGTTGGGCGATAGCCCCGGTTCTCGACGAATGTCGAGCAATTAGAAAACCGGGGCTATCGCCCAACGGCTCATTGGTTTGAAAAACAGTTGCGGATGTGCTTAGCAAGCGTAGAAATCCTAGGGTCGTACCAATCTCTGGTCGCAATTATGGTTTTTAGCTGCTAAGATATAAAGGTGCGTGGACTCGACGACAAACCACTAACTACCTACCAATGCCTTTCGATGAAATCACATCACTCTTGGCACCATCCTGCCGTTTCGCGACGGACAGCGATTCACGCGGGCGCTATTGGAATTCTTGGGCTCGGGATGAATCATCTGTCTGGGCTGCGTCAAGCCAATGCGGCGGCTCAGTCCATTCTTCCCCACGGCAAAGCCAAGTCATGTATTTTCATTTTTTTGTCGGGCGGTCTGGCTCAACATGAGAGCTTCGATATGAAGCCGAACGCTCCGGAAAATATCCGGGGGGAATTCAAGCCGATCGACACGCGAACGCCCGGCCTTCAAATTTGCGAACACTTACCGATGCTAGCGGACCGAAGTCCATTATGGGCCTTATGTCGATCGCTAACACACGGTTCGAACGATCACTCCGCTGCGCATCACATCATGCTTACCGGCCATTCGCAACTTCCGACAGGTTTCAACCCCAACGGTTCCAATCGCACCGATCGACCCTCCATCGCTTCGGTGGCAGGTCGAGCGACCCATCCCCGAAACAATCTACCCACCGCGGTTATGCTTCCTGAGCGTTTGGTTCATTCCACTGGGAGAATCATTCCCGGCCAACACGCGGGTGAGATGGGATCGCAACACGACCCGTGGATGATTGCGGCTTCGCCATTTCATAATACTTCGTATGGTGCTTTCCCCGAGTTTGGTTTTGACCACCAAGATCGTGGTAAGCCAGACGCGCGTCTCTTCCAAGCTCCACAGCTCACTTTGCCCGACGGCTTAGGCCTAAAGGAGGTGGCGGGCCGACTGCAACTGCTCGAATCGCTGAAGCATCAGCGGAGTGCATTGTCCGGCTTTGCCGAGACGCAATCCTTCGATCGACTTCGGCAGGGAGCGATTTCACTCCTAACCGAGCAGTCTGTACAACAAGCCTTGGACGTGACGCATGCGGATGCGAAGACGCTCGACCGCTACGGACGCAATTCCTTTGGTTGGTCTTTGTTGATGGCGCGTCGGTTGGTGTCGGCTGGAGTGAACTTAGTTCAAGTCAATCTGGGGAACGACGAAACGTGGGACACGCACGGCAATGCGTTTCCCCATTTGAAGAACGCCCTCCTACCGCCCACGGATCGCGCGGTGTCGGCATTGCTGGATGACCTTCACTCGACAGGTGAACTCGACGAGACATTGGTGGTGATGGCAGGTGAGTTTGGTCGTACTCCCCAAATCACTTTGCTTCCATCCCATTACAAACTGCCAGGCCGCGATCATTGGGGAGCCGTTCAATCCGTCTTCTTCGCCGGCGGTGGTGTGCGCGGTGGCAACGTGGTCGGAAAATCGGACGCGCATGGTGCGTATCCCGCCGAATTACCAGTCAAACCCGAGAATTTTGCGGCCACCATCTACCATGCACTTGGAATTCCCGCGACGGCCGTTTGGAAAGATGCCGCAGACCGGCCGCACCACATTTACCAAGGCGAACCGATCGCTGGCCTTGTCTAATCAATTGATTCAAGGTCGAGCTCGGAGATAGGGCGGTCTAGTCCAGTCCCCTGAGACATGGGGGCATCCATTCGTTTTCTTTCACGGACAACAGCCACTACCAATCGGCCCACATCCAAACGAACGACTCGAACCAATTTTCCAGCGTCGATCGGCCCGGTTTCGCTAAAGGCTTCATAAGTCTGGTCGCCGAGCTGAACCAAGCCGCTTGGAATCATCTCGTTTAACACAATCCCTTCCGCACCGATCAGCGAGTCGGCATTTTCTGATTTGGCAGCGTCGGACCAAACATACGACCCGGACGGTTCCGGCTTGCTGATCATACGTCTCCCGAGCGGAGTCCGTGGCCACACCTCGACAAACAACCACATCATGATCGGAATGGCTCCCATCGAAGCGATGAGCATCCAGATTCCAGAACTCGTGCTATGACGAAACGCGAAAACAACCGACGCAAAGGCAAGGCAAGCAGTGACACCGACAAGTACACCACCACTAGGGATCATCAAATCGATTGCAAAGATGACCATAGCTGCCAAAAACAACAGCAAGGCTATTGCGATAAATGACAAATCCTTCTCCTTTTCAAACGATCCTCATTCCTAGGTCAGCCATCGTTTTTCAGACGCGTTCACCGGCACTTACTTCAAAATCATGTCGTCGACCGTTTTGCCCCCAGGAATCATTGGCAATACATGCTCTTGATAGGGGACTTCTACGTCTAACACGAATGGTCCGGGATAACTAATCATTTCTTGCAATGCAGCTTCCAAATCTGCCTTTTTACGAACCGTCGCCGCACCACATCCATAACCCTTCGCGATTTGGACGAAGTTCGGATAGCGGTTGGACGCATAGGAATGTGCTACCATCGACCCGGGTCCCTTGGCTTCTTCATGATCGATTGGGCCAAGATAGGTATGAGCCCGATTGGCCCCCTCAAATCGATCCTCCCATTGGACCACCATGCCGAGGTGTTGGTTGTTGAGCAACAATACCTTCACAGGGAGTTTTTCGCAGTGCAATGTTGCTAGCTCTTGGATGTTCATTTGAAAGGACCCGTCGCCATCGATGTCGATCACCAGCGAGCCAGGGTGGGCTGCTTGAACTCCCATGGCGGCTGGCAAGCCGAAGCCCATGGTTCCAAGTCCGCTGCTGCTATGCCAAGTACGCGGCCTACGGAACTGAAAGAATTGGGCTGCCCACATTTGGTGTTGGCCCACACCGACCGTGACATAGGTATCTCGGCTCTTAGTCAGGTTCGACAGCGTTCGGATCGCATGCTGCTGGAGAATCCCATCGAACTTGTCGTCGTACGCAAACGGGTGCTTTGCCTTGAGCGCACTACAGTTGGCTACCCAAGCAGAAATGTCATCGGGCTTTTCAACGATCTTGTTGAGTTCCTTCAACGCAAAATTAATTTCACTTCGAACCGAGATATGAGCAATCTTGTTCTTGTTGAGTTCGGATGCGTCGATATCGACGTGAATGATTTTCGCATTCTTTGCAAACGACGCGAGGTTTCCGGTCACCCGGTCGTCAAATCGAACCCCTAGAGCGATCAACAAATCGCAATCGCGAACTGCATAGTTTGCGTAAGCGCTGCCGTGCATCCCTAACATATCGAGCGACAATGGACCATCGGCAGGATAAAGCCCCAGCCCCATCACCGTCATGGTGACGGGAATTCCGGTTTTTTCTGCCAGCAGCCGCAATTCCGCAGCGGCTTCACCCGTCACGACCCCGCCACCGCAATAGATAACCGGTCGCCTGCTGTGCTTGATGGCGGCAGCTATTTGTCGGATTTGCTCGGGCCTTGCATTAGGGTGTTTCGTGGGCTGATAGCCTGGCAAGTTCATCGGCACCTCCCAATCCACTTCGCAACTGCTGAGCTGAACATCCTTTGGCATATCAACCAATACCGGACCAGGTCGCCCCGTCGTCGCAATGTGAAACGCTTCTTTCATTACGCGCGGGACATCTTTGACGTCGGTAACCAAGTAATGGTGCTTGGTGATTCCGCGGCAAACCTCGACGATTGGCGTCTCTTGAAACGCATCGGTGCCAATGACGTGCGTTGGAACCTGTCCGGTTATTGCCAGCAACGGGATACTATCCATCTTTGCATCGGCAATGCTGGTCACGAGATTCGTGGCGCCTGGACCGCTGGTGGCCATAACAACACCGATCTTACCCGTGGATCGAGCATAACCCTGGGCCGCGAAGGCGCCCCCTTGTTCGTGTCGTGGCAGAATCGTCCTGAGCCGATCGGAATACCGCGTCAGCGCTTGGTGCATCGGCATGCTGCATCCACCTGGATATGCGAAAATGACTTCTACGCCGTGATCCACAAGGGACTTCACCACGATTTCGGCGCCGGTCATCACAGTGGTTGCTTGACGGCTAGAAACAGAAGCCATTCGTTTTCTCTCCTAAACTGAGCAGGAACAGTTTGTTGCAAAAATCAACATTTGATAAAATTTTGATCGCGATCGAGTTTGTTCCCTAAATACTCAGGGAATTCTCGCGATTTACACGACTCGCGATTATACCACGAGGTTCGCAACTCGTCGAATGATCTGCCCGGCTCCCCAAAGGGAGTCCGCCAAGCTCGTTCGAGTTCGATATCGCTTCGGAAAATTGGTTACAATCCGACTCGCTATTTTTTACGCATAGGAATGCCGAGCCAAAGTACCTCCCATCGAAACAACCAAGTTAGGGCAAAAATGAATCACTTCCACATCTTTATGGCGATTGCGTTTGTGCTTTTGGGCAACAACTGCTCGTGGGGGCAGCTGGATCGCTTGGAAGTAACTCCCGACATTGTTTACGGGCACAAAGATGGCATGGCGTTGACCTTTGATGTTTTTAAACCTAAAGAAAAAGCGAACGGGGTTGGTGTCCTTTTTATGGTAAGTGGCGGTTGGGTTTCCACATGGACTGAGCCGAAGCAGATTGCTCCAATGTTTCGACACCTGTCCGATGCCGGGTACACGGTTTTTACTGTTAGGCATGGTAGCAGCCCTCGGTATTTTGTTCCTGAATGCGTTGGCGACGTGCAGCTTGCGCTTAGCTTCATCGCAAGCAGTGCAGATAAATGGCACGTCGATTCGAAGCGATTGGGTGTGTTCGGATTCAGTGCGGGGGGGCACCTTTCCTTGATGCTTGGGACGGTTGGTGGTTCAAAACAGAAGAATGACCCGATTGCCCGAGTGGCGGCTGTGGTCGCCGTCTTTCCGCCGACGGATCTAGCTCCTTACGTCGATTTCAAAAGCCCCAGACGCGAGCAATTCCCAGCCCTAAGATTCGATCCATCTCAAGCGGAGTCGGTCTCCCCCCTCATGAAGGTGACCTCAGACGATGCACCTACCTTGTTGGTTCACGGGGACCAAGATGAGCTGGTTCCGTTGTGGCACAGTGAGAAAATCAAAGAAGCGTTCGACGGAGTCAAGGTGGATAGCAAGCTGGTTGTCATCCAAGGCGCTGCTCACGGGTTCGACGCTGACGGCAATCGCTTGCTCGCAAAGGAAATGGTCGAATGGTTCGATAACCACTTGGTGAAAGTTCAAAGTCCGAAATAGCTCGTTTGCAGAAAGAAACAATGAAAAATCTCACGCGACGAGACACATTGCGATGGATTGCTGCCCGACACTTGACGGTGGCTGGTACCAAAGGGACGTTTCACGTTCAACCGCTCGACAATCCCTCGGCGCTCGTGACGTTCGATGAACCGCATGACAAGTTCAAAAAGGGCTATCAGAACCTGTCATTTCCAAAATACACACGCTATGTCGATGATGCCGCTGATATGGCTCGCATCCTTCGCGGCGAAAAATCATCGGACTTTTCCTACGAGCACGACCTGACGGTTCAGCGGACGTTGCTAACGTCGTGCGGGCTATCGCCTGAAGCATTAAGTTAGGCTTCCAGCCTGTCATGCAAAAAATGACAGGCTAGAAGCCTATCCCACTAGCCGTTTGAGTGCGTCGGGCAATGCCTCGCACTCGATCTCAAAGACTCTTTTTTGAAGTGTTTCTGCCGTGTCGTCCTCGCGTAATTCGCACGCGCGTTGTAGTAAGATCGGCCCATGATCGTATTGGTTGTCGACGTAATGAACCGTGCAGCCCGTGATCTTGACACCAAAATCGATCGCTGCTTGATGCACCTTAAGTCCGTACATCCCTTTTCCGCAAAAGGATGGAATGAGCGATGGATGAATATTGACAACACGATTCTCAAAATCGTCCGGGATCAAAACGTGTTGCAAATAACCGCCCATGACGACAATCCGAGCACCCGACTCCCGAATCGGACGAAATACGCTTTCCGAATGCTCTTCGGCTGTTTGTGTTCTCAGCTTCGGAACCACCAATGTCGGAATGGAGGCTTCGTTCGCAAATTGGAGCCCTGCTGCATCCGGTCGCGAACTGATCACCAACCGAAACTCCACCGGCAAGGTTCCAAGATCGCGACGGCGAATCAAATTTTTCAGCGTTGTTCCGCCACCGGAAATCAAAACTGCGATGGGGAGTAATCGAGTCATCTCGTTTCGTTACTTTTTCACTTTCTCGGATTCCATCTTCAGTTCTTCAAGAAACTCCTTGAAGCTTCCTTGATCGCTCCCATCCGATAGCATCACGGCTTGCAGTTGCGCCTTGATCGCCGCATCAAGATTTCCGATTGCAAAATGAAGTCTAGCAACCGTGTCATGCATGTTTGCTTTTTCTGCGCCCTGCACTTCAACCAAAGCTTTTTCGACCGCCGAGATCGACATTCGAATGATCTCCTTGCTATCGAATTTGTTTTCGGTGTATTTCTCAAACGCACTCCAAGCCACATCCTGGACGAACAGCGGTTCGCTTTCGCAACTTGCAAACAGATCACTGTACGTCTTTGTCAGCTGCTTGATATCGGATTTTGCGAGCAGTTGCATTTCAATCTTCGACTTGTACAACCCGAATTGAAGGCGTTTGTCAGAGACTTTCGCCAGGAATCCATCGATCGCGGTGGCGGCTTCTGCATACTTCTTTTTTCTTGCAAGGCTTCCAACCGTCGTTTGAATTTCCTCCAAAAGCTTTTGTTCGGCGATATATTTCGTGCGGTCCCAGGAATCGTTGAGAACAGACTCCAGAATTGAGTCCATCTCCATCGGATGACCGATCCATTCGATTTTGGAGTCTTTGCCCACAATGAACGAGCAAGGTATGCCGTTTTGTTCGGCCGCTAACATATAGTCGGCATCACATGAACCGTCTGGGTCGGTTGTCAAGCAGTAGGCCTTCGTCAACTCATCAATCGTCGTCTTTTTTCCGGTCCCATCATCCACTTGGTTCGTCAGAAAGTCTTTGACGGTTTCGAGCGGCTCGCTGCTGATGCTAACAATTTGAAGCCCCTTGTCCGCAAACTTGGTTTGCAAGGCAGCCAAATGCGGCATGCTCTGAACACAAGGACCACAAGTCGTCGCCCAAAACTCGACAACGTATACTTTACCGGCCTGAAAGGTGGTGACCTTGGGGAATTTGCCGTTCCCATTCTGGACCCAGTGTTCCACGTTGAGTTTTGGAGCGACCGAGCCAACCCCAAGTTTTTCTGAGACAACCGCTGCAAAGGGTTGGCTGAGCCAAGTAACTCCAGCGAACGCGACAAGAGTAACGGGAATGAAGGCAACGAGGGTGGTACGCAAAAACGACATGGTATTCTCCAACGAGGAACTTAACTGGTGCTCACATTGTATTCGATCAGGGCAAACGGTTAACCCCCTAGCCCTGTTGCTTCGGCAACATAAGTCCCCCCAATAGATTGCTTTTAGAACGCTAATCTTCGCTAATCGCACACGAATCTAAAAAAGTTCGGGAACGGAAACGAGTAAGGGCAGGAACAAAAATAGATTAAGTACTTCTTTCAAAAATAGTCTCGGATACAAGTGGCCCGTTTTTTACTCGAGGCCATACAGTCCAGCAGGAGGAATCAACTGTCCAGCGACTGCATTCAAACCCTTGGTTTGAAAGAATCGAGGTTCGATGCTGAAAGAGTACGACGCGTTGTCGCGGCCGGAATCGAAAGACGCTCCAACTCGTATAAGGAACGATTCGCCGATGCGTGTTAGACCTATGGATCGCCCAACGGTACCCGTAGAACCAAGATCCACCGAGGTCCCACCCATCGCGAGCCATTTATCATTGAGTCGGTAGTTGATCGTAGTCGAAAGAACAAAGGAACTCACGGGCCCAGAGAGGCTCGTTGCTCCGAAGTAAACGTCGCCTCGCCCCGGTCTTGAAAGCAACGTGGCGACGGTTGTGGCCTTGAGTCCTGACTCGAACAAGTCGTAGTACCCGTCGCTGAGCAGCGTGACGCGATCACCGATGTGATATCGGAAATCATAGTTGATGCCGCCCACTTCTTTGCCAAAATTGTCTCGATCGGGTTTGGCAAAGAAAATGGCATCTACGTCAAGTGCGACAACATCGGCAATACGCTCACGTCCAGGGACACCTCGCTTGGTCTGCCACCGCTGATGGATACCGGTGCGCGATTGGGCTTGATTGGTTACGATTTCAGAACTGGAGGCAGAAACGTACCTTTGCATCGCTTGCCTTGCCGCATAATTGGTCGCATCAAATTGGGGCGGTAGCACGCCTCCGAAGGTATTGAATACAAGCCGGCGTCGAAAGTGTTCTTGTGAATTATCATCAATCGGATTGTAGAGTGGAAATAAATTCAGGTCTTGCGTTGTGTCCGCATACAGGAATTCACTTTCGAAGTTCACTTTGTGAGCAAGTCCATTGAGGTTGAGAACGCTGCTTTGCACGTCTGGGAACACGCGTACCACTGGCAGCGACGATCTCAATCCAGCTTGGCCGGTCAGCCGCGAGATCTGCTGACCATTTACGTCTTCTCCCCATGTACCTGCCTCGCCCGAGATAAACGGCACAAACTTGTAGTAGCCCGTATCGAATGGCAAGCTTAACTCCTGGCGTGTGACCGCCACTAAACCCGACGCTTCGACTTCCCAAGGTTGCAACTGAAACTTGGCCGCATCTGCGGGGTTAAGCGGAGTGCTTGCAACTTCCTGCCGAGCATAGCCAACATAGGAGTGGGAATAGTAAGTCAATACGTCTCCAACCGACTGCCCAAGCCAATAGTGATCCAGACGTGGCAACCATTGGTTCTCCGTGAAAAACGGATTGATGCGAACCTGTCCCGACAAGTCGAACATCTGCTGATCATAATACTGGCGCAAACGCAAGGCCGTAGAGTAATCTTTGTGCGTATCCCACTCCTGTTCAAAATACTGCTCTAGGAAATTGCGATCGCTGATCAGTCCCACCTCGGCCCACAACTCCGTGTCGGGCGTTAGATCCTGGCGATGCTGGAAGGCAAGTCGTCCTCGCGGGTCACGTTCGGGAAGGAGGTCGATTCGATCGGATCCTAGATAGTCGAGTCCCTTATCAGAGAGGCCCCAGATGTCGAGGTTACCTCGCGCCGGCCCGTGCAACAAATCCGGAACGTTGTAGTTGAAATTCGTGCCGACCGCGAAGCCACGTTTGCTCAAATAGTCAGTAGAGAAATTCCATTGAGTACCATCAACCGCTTGCAAGCCAAAGATCTGATAGGCATCCCAGTCGACGAAGAATTGTTGGCCGAAAATCCTATCATTTTTGTATGCGAGTCCGCTCAAATAGAAGCTAGACGTATCGATATTGGTGTTGAATACAGGCCAGTACGCAACCGGAATACCCTCGATATAAACGCAATTGTGACGTCCTTTGGCTTGCATACCCGTTTGATTGCCAAGTTGACCTGCGACGGGCATCCCAAATAACGACGTACGAGCTTCGGACTTTTTGTCGGTCAACTCGATGCGATCCGATTGCAACCAATAGCGAGGGACCCCCAGGCGACTGCTTGTCAATGCAGCTCCATAGGCTAAAAAGTTTTCTCGCGATCGTTGCTGAATCACATCCGCCTTCAGCCGAACCAGCCCTTCGTACTGAGGCGCAGGAGTCAACATTTCGGCGCCTAGAATCATTCCATATTCCGCTTGAACGTTGTAATACATTCGATCCGCGTAGATTCTGCGCTGACCTTGCTGGAAAACTACGTTCCCTTCGATGTACACTTCGACTGGCAAGTCATCGATTTTTTCGGACATAAGCCGCGTCAAGTTTGAGGTCCAAATGACGGCTCTGTCCGCTTCGATGAGCACAGTGCCGACGTCCAAGGGGCCGGAACTAGTTTGAATGGACGCTCCTTCAAACATCAACCGAATACCTCGCGTGATTGTGACCACCGAATCGCCGTTCTCAGGCCTATTCCTGATTTTCAGTTCAGGCTCGACCCCACCACGTCCACTGAATTTAAAGGATCGAGCTCCAATGCTCTGCCTACCAGGCGAAACAGGTCCAGACAAGGCAACGGGTGCGACCACAGGAGCAGGTCCAAATGTATTAGGAACCTGAAACGCCTGAACGGGCTCAGGATTCGCTAGGGCTGCGGTGGGCGATTGAATGGACTCAAAGAGAGGCAACGAGCCGGCATCAAGTACCGTTCCGCCTAACTGAGAGTTTCCGATAGTCAGGCCTTGGCCTTGTGCGTTGTTGGGAATCTCCATTCCACCACGTGGAGGGGATTGAACAACAGGGCCCGGCAACGACTCGCCATTTCCACTTGCGGAAAGCCCCGCTATTTGAGACGCAAGACGGGTGTGAGATGCGATGTCGGCTGATGTCCATGCTAATGCATTCGTCACTGGACTTCGCGCATTCCAATTCAGATCCGGTTCCGCTCCAGTCGGCTCAACCCAAGTGTCCGCATGAAAACCAACATCGAAATGACTAAACAGTCTACCCATCCATTGGTCATCTTGAAGCCGTTGCTCATCCGACCAACGCACATCGCTGTTGCCGATGGTTTGAATGATGATCTTTTTGGCCAGTGGCTCACTAGCATCCCCGGACTCCTTCGCGTTTCGATTTAACTCAGGCTGAGATCGATCGATCCAAAGGTGAGCGGTCTCGCAGGTCGCAGCAAACGCTCCTTGATAAATGCGGACTCCGCCAGTCAAAGTGACAACCTCATAAATCCCTTGCGTGCGTTTCGTCGCGGAATGCGCAAAAACATCGATCGCAAATTTTGGATCGGAAAGGGGCAAACCGACCTCTGCGGACGAGCACCGTGAAAGGAACGATTCAGAACACACGACATCGGAAAACACAAGGGCGATCAGTCCAAGCGCAATCGCCCAAGAACCACCCACGAAGTGAGCAGTTGACGTGGCGTCCGAGCGACGCGACCGCGTCTGGAACAACGATTGCTTAAAAAAAATCGCGTTCAAGATATTGGGTCGAGAATTTCGGTTTGAATCGGTCAGGGGAGTCCGTTCCACTACCGAGCCGCTCTCCATGGGCTTGAGTTCATTGGGTTTTCGAATGCCGAATGTTTCGTACAGGAATGCTTGTTACGCCACGGGAGTATAGGACTTCAAAAAAATCGTCTCAAGACGAAGGTTTGACTTAAGTCTGCAATTCCAAGGTGCCGATGCCAATAAACCTCGCTGAGGTAACCGCGTTTTGACAACTTTTCAGCTCCTCATTTACGCAAACGTACTAGCCATCCCAAATCACTCAAATTAACAGGGATGGCAGTCCACAAACAAAGCATGTCCAACTTAGATTCATTGGCAACACATTTGATCCAACAAGGGCATTGGGCAGAGGCCGTGCACCTTTATCGCGACGAGCTTGGGCTTTCGATGCAACAAGCGGAGCAAAGTGTTTTTCAACTTGCAGAAGAGACCGGGCTCACCTATCCGGGACGCTTCTTGTATTGGATCGCACTCGCTTTCGCATGCCTCTCGCTATTCGGCCTAGCCGGTGTTCTCCAGTTCATTATCTCGCGCTAAAGCGACAATTCACTTCAGTCGCCTTCTACGCCTAGGCTGTGAACAAGGGGGTATTCGAAAGTGGCATGGGGTCTCGCCGGTTAACCCCAGGGGATCGTTGCCTTCATGCTAGGGCGAAGGGCGAGGGGAACAAGATCAAAAGATGTGGGTAAACATGAGGGTCTCGCCCATGGATTCACGAGCACCCTCGTGCCACGCGATGGTAACCCGTGCCCGTAAGCGAGGAGCCGACTGCAGCGAGGAGCCGACTGCAATCCCTCGCTCACCGGCTTGTTGATTTAATGGTACGACGGACTTCCAAGTCCGTCGAATTCCCCATTGACGGACTTGGAAGTCCGTCATATCTCCCTCAACCAATAATGACTTCACTAAATCAACAAGCCGTCATGCGTCGGGTTACGATAACCTATCCGACGGAGAACGCGTCTTTCGCGCAGCGAAAGGCGACGATGATAAACTCATGGCCTACTTGGCAATGAATTCACTTGGCAATGAATTCACTTGGCAACGCAACTTGATTCTCTTCTGTCCAAAGCCTAGTTGTTAGCTCGATCTTCTTCTTGACAGCACTCGCCGCATCGTCAAGAACGACCCATACAACCTTCTGATCCGGCTCGGTGGGCGATTGAACGGTCGTAACAGGATTGGCACGACGTACCAGATCCGTAAGTATCGTCCGCAACGGAATCGCAGTCTGCTTGAATGCGCGAATTTGCTGATTGCGAGTGATTCCTCCCTTTTGAAAGGCTGTCCCGTTGATTGCCATTGAGATCGGCGCTCCGGAGAGCACCGAGTCGGTGACCTCGCCAGCAATCAATTGCAACGCGGACTCAAGTGACTCTTGCTCAAACGCGACACTGATCTTGGAATCAAGTATTTCATCGATCGTTTTGGATTGCGGTTTCACTGCTGGTTTGATCGTCGTCGTCACGGAAGGATTGCTTGTCCCCACCGGAAACTTCATCGCCATCCAACTTGTGACTGCCAGATTGCTAATTGCATCCGACGGCAAGTAAAGGTTAGCAACCACTTGGCCGTCCTCAATGCCAAATCGCCCGTACTTGTTCAAGCTGCGGAGCATCTGCGGGTATCGCATCGCCAGAGCTCGCCAATAGGGATGAACGGTCGCGTTGAGCATTCCACTTTCGATCTCATCAGGTAGCTTCTCGAGCTTTTGCTTGAGCGATAAAGCGAACTTACCCGCATCGCGCGTTTCTGATCCAATCATTCGCAACTCCGTATACCAACGCGGCTCCAAGGTTGTCGTGAGCAACACCGCTTGCATTGTTTCATCGATACTCGCCTTCATAAGAGCTTGTCCGGACGGAACAGCGGCAAGTAATTCCCGTGCATCTCCGACCAAGAAACTTGGAGCAAACAAAAGAGAAATATCCGCCCGGCTATCGGTAGACAGCAATAACGTTTCGAGCTGGCGACGAAGCGGCGCGGCGCCTCCGTTCAGCTCGGACAGCGTAGCCACCAATTCCTGTGGACCTATTGTTATCCGTTTGATCATGGCGGAACGGTCTGTTTGAAGCTCTTCCATGGCGACTGCGACCGCATCCGAATTTGCTTCATTGCTCCACAGTCCCTGCTTTCGCCCCCCTTTTGAATCAAACAATTGCATGGAGAAGTTCGGCAATGCGTTGGCGATAGAATCGATGCTCGTCGTTGCCTTGAGATTAAGTCGAAAGAGTGCCTGCGGAATTCCTGACTGCTTGCTTGGATACAACGCGATCGCAACGGACTCGATGCGTTCGTCACTCAACATAGGATAGGCCTCAAAACCTTTCGCTAAGGCAGGCTGGGAAGCCAGCCACCACTTACCCACATTGGCTAATTCTCCCTGCATGTGCCACACCTTTCCGGAAACAAATACGATCCCTTCAAGGCCCGCAGGCAATAGCTCTAATGAATAAGGGGAGCCCGCATGCGGTGGCGCCCAAAGCACTTTCCCATCGTCGGTAACGACCGAAAAATACTCAGCGATCGGATCGATGGGTTTGGTTCCCTGGGTTGTCGTATTTTTCCCGACGGATGCACTATTGGACGGTTGCGATTTTGAGCCATCACCTGTTTTCTCAGGATTCCCAATGTTATCAACGACAGCACTCGTTTGTCCCTTGACTGGTATTGTCGAGCGTCCATTTTGGGTAAGCGTGAAAATAAGCACCCCTAAAAAAAGACATGCTACGCCAATCATGGATGGCAACAGCCAAACAGGTCGGGACTTCTTCGATTTCTTCTTCTTCGTTGTCTTGGCCCCACCGTTTCTGCCCTCAGGTTTTTTGCCCTCAGGTTTTCTGGCCTCAGGTTTTTTGGCCTCAGGGTTTTTGGCCTCAGGGTTTTTGGCCGAGGCGGACTTTTCGACGACCTTGGGCAACGATTGCGCAACACCGGGCACTGGCCGGGCCTGTTCGGGCACTGGCCGGGCCTGTTCGGGCACTGGCCGGGCATCATCCTTCGGCGAGTTCCTAACTGCCTTTGCAGTCACTTCCGTCGCGGGTTCGCCAACCAAAAACGCGACAACCGGCGCATCGTCTTGTTCTGGTTGTAAAACGACCGCAGGAACGGTGAGCGCAAACTCAATTGCTCTGATAACATCACTCGCCGTTGCAAATCGTGATTTTGGATTCTTCGCGAGCAAGTGAGCAAGGCATCGCTGAAGTGTATTCTGCTTCGATTCCGATAAAAACGAATCAAACCTTTCAAGTGAGTGGGCGCGCGCCCAAGATTGCGAAGAACCATCCACTTTATCTTCGAAAAGCTTCCTTGCGGTAAGGGCTCGATACCACAAACATCCTAACGCATACAAATCAGTTTGAACGGTATGCTTGGTGCCCGGTAGCGTCAGCTCTGGAGCAGATACCGAGAGCAACTCCTCGTCAATGTCACCAAGGACCGAAGCTCCTTTGCCGACGTAGGGGTTTGAAACCGGAAAGAGCGGATCGCGTCTCAAAACGAAAACGCCATCCTCAACGCGCCAAACCGATTCAGCGCTAATTCGACCATGCACGAGTCCAGCGTCATGCAACTTTTGAAGCCCCGCTGCGATCTGCTCCACCATGACGGCGGTTTCGTTCCAGCTCATCGGTTTATGCGTCAACGACGACGCCAAGGGTCGGCCCCCTATCGGAGTACAAACCGCGACGACATTGATGTCGGACAAGCCTGCAAAAGACCATTCGTCTAACGAAGGATGTGAAACATTGACATGCTTTTCGGCTAAGCCCAGACTGGGTGGGCATTCGCGTTTTTCGGGTTCGCGGAATGACTCTGGAACGATCAGGTACATCCAGCGGTGAACTGACTTTGAGCGTTTCGTTTCGTCAACCTCAAACCAATTCTTGCCGAGTTCCTGTTCTAGAGATCTTTCAAGTCGATAAGGACCAATCGAAAGAGGGATGGCCAAACCATGAAAAAGGACGTTTGCCTGAAACGGAGTGATCTTTCCGAGTCGAATCAATTCGGAGGCCAAGCTCGTCGGATCCTGAAGTTTATCGGGTGCCCCAGCCCGCGAAATATCGATGACCCATTGGCGGCATTGTTCGGCTGTTGCAAGCCCGGCTGCCTGAATTCTCTCCCAAAGTTGAACCGAGGTTGGAACCACGTTTATTTGTCCTAAAACGTCTTTCGTTCGACGCTATTGTCTGGCCATCGGCATGACAACATACGTATAACCATCATCCGTGGAAAACATGGCTGGTTCCGCATTGCTGCGGACATCGATTGCAAATGGCTTTTCCAGGTCTAGGGCCTTGAAGAAGTCTGAAACGAATCGGTAGTCCATTGTAATTTTGACTTCTTCGCCTGTGTAATCGATTGGCATTTCAATTCGAGATTGTCCTACGTCCGCCGTTTTGGCAGCAACAACGAGCGTACCATTGCCGAAGACAAACTCAACGCCACGACTTTCCGGGTCCGCAACAATGGACGCCTGCCGAATCGCAGTCAAAAAGGGCCCAACCATTCCCTCGATTCGTGTTTTGTTTTCGCGACTGGGAATAACTTGACGCCAATTGGGATATCGACCTTCGACAAGTCTCGAATAGATCGTGCATCGGTTCGTTCGGATCAAGATGTCGTTGCTGCGTGCTGCGATGTGAACCAACTCATCCTTCTCACTGATGGACCTGTCCATCAAGTTCAGAGTTTTCGTTGGCACAATCGTCGACATTCCCGAGTTTTTGAATCCCCCGATCGAGGTGCCTTTGCCGTTCATGCAGGCAAGTCTTCGCCCATCGGTCGCAACCGTCGTGATTTGGTCTCCGTCCATTTCAAAGAGGACACCTCCAAGTTGGTATCGGGTGCTCTCGTTGTCGGTTGCAAATATGGTTCGCTTGACCAATTCCTTGAACAATCGAGCGGAAACTTCAAAGTAACTGTCCTCCGCGAATTCGACTACGCTAGGAAACTCATCTGGATTGGCGAGCGGCAAATGAAATTCGGAATGCCCCCCCTGAATGTCCAACGTGTTTTCACTCGTTTCCAGCGACAGAGTTTCGTCGCTGGCTTCGCGAAGAATATTGCCCACCCGTTGGACGTTCAGCAACGCCCGGCCGGGCACAATGATTTGGACGTCTTCGACCACTAATCGAATCCCAGCTTCCAAGTCGGTGGCCATGAGCACAACCCGCCCATCGGTTGCGTCGATCTTGACATTGTTCAAGACTTCCTTCGGACTTCTGGAAGGTGCTATTCCTGCAGCGATCTGAAATGCAGCCAGAAATTTCTCTCGATTCGTAACGATTTTCATAGAACAACACTCTACCTGTGCAAACCTTTGCCAATGACCCCGACCGTGATTCTTCAGCCACTGTTGTACCGTTAATTGCAAGAAAACTGTAGTGGGTAGTGCCCGCCCCAATCGCAATGCGGACAATTCCTACCTTATGACTTGAGATTCTAATTCAAACTGCAAGGCGGGAGGATCTAGCCCTGGCAATCACCGATGGTTCGCCCCCCAGGAAAATGGGCGAAGAGCCTTTTTTACCGGTTTCCCCCTCTTTTCAAATCCTTTGAAATACAATGAGGATTCATGTTGAGTTCGGTCGTTCACAAAAGGCTCGCACCATGGATCTTCGCCTCAATAAAAATCAGTTGGTTATGGCAACGGTTGTTTTAGGCATGTTTGGACTTGCAACCACTACGTTCTTGCCAGATAGGGTGAGTGATCCGTCCAAATCAAAAGATGCTTCCGCTCAAGCGGACCAATCGGATGTGATGTATCCAACCACGCCGGACTCTATCAGTAAATCGCTCAACAATTGGTGCGATCCATTTGACAAGATTAAGAGCAAGCTCAAGTTCGAAAAGTTCCTACCTGAGTCTTCACCATCGATCCTGGATACCATTCGCGACCAGACCGGAAAAGATGGGAAGTTGCTTGTGTTCGTGAAAGTGCTAGGTGGATCGGATTCGTACGAGGGTGGTGAATCGCGACGAAGACATCGACATGCCGTTGAACTTGCGTTAGCGGTAAGCGGGTATTCGATGCGTTTTCCAGATCGCATGACCTACGTTGAGGGGAAATACGATTACTATCATGCCAATTCTACACATACGCAGTCGGAAATCGACGTACCCCTCAAACTGTACAGCAATTCTACAGGCAACGCAGTTTTAGTCGTTTGGATTCGCGACGAGCACCTTGGACATTATCCCTTGCATACTATCGCGCAGCTATGCAATCGAATTATCGATACGAAGAATCCTGTTTCTAATCGCAAAGGCTTGGTCATTTGCGGGCCAAGTTCATCGAACACCTTGAGTCGTATGGCTGAGGAGGCCGAGAGCGCAAGGAATTCCGAAGATGGCTCATTGCACAAAGAGACCATCGCATTTTTCAAGGAATGGAAATTCGGCACGGCACTATTTAACAGCGTATGCACGGCTTCGAATACGAGTCTTAAGCCCAATCAGTTATTTCTCGAGTTTCGAAAAGATACTAAGACTCCCGACTCACGCGAGACCAAAGATGAAAGCGTCAAGATTCGTTTGGTGCACACGATCGGCGTGGATTCCGACTTGACCAAAATGCTTCTCGCGGAACTGGAATTACGCGGCCGAAGCCTGGACCGTTTGGGTTCAAAAAAAACGGTCCTGTTTGTGGAAGCGAGCTCCCAAAAATACATCGAAGGATTGAAATCGGAGTTCCAAGCCAAGGGTAATGACCTCGCCGTCATATCCTACTTACGTGGTGTGGCAGACACGGTGAGCGGAGAAAACCTGATCACCGATTATCTGGACCGCACACTAGCCGATCTCAGGAAAAACAACCCGGAAAACGTCGTGGCTGTTGGTGTTCTTGGTTCCGACGATCGAGACAAGTTAAGAATATTTGAAGCGGCTCGGAGTGTCTTTCCGACCGCTGCCTTTTTCACAACGGAATTGAATTCGCGATTTTCCGAGCCAAAACACCTACGAACATGTCGCAATCTGTTGGTGGCAAGTCACTACGGATTGCGATGCGATTGCACTTGGGTAACCAACGATATGCCTAGCTTCCGCGATGGATACCAAACGTCGACGTATCTGGCAACCTTAATCGCGATTCGATGTTTCGATGACACGAAACAGTATTTCGATGACTCGAATTTTTTTGATGGGGAGGGCAACCTTGAGCAGCAAGACCTATTTGATATCTGTGGTCGATCCGATCCCAACAACAAAAAAGCCCTCAAGCCGCTATTGTTTGAAATCGGTAACTCAGGGCCCATTCAGTTGTCGAACGATAGCTTGCCCAGCTCTTTCGTTATACGCCAATCCAGCGTTCGAAAGTCCCTGACTCAAAGCACATCGTTTCTATCGATTGTTTTGTTTGGCTTGATCGTTGTCGGAATCACCTTCGTGATGCGTTCGTTTTCTAACGGTTTGACCAAGGTACACCTTGATGCGTACCATATGATGAAATCCGTGCGAGACTTTTTTATAGAAACAATCAACAAGCTCATTTGCCTTGGCAAAAGATTGACGCAACCGTCCGGAGATCCGGTGGCTCCAGAGCCTAAAATCACCACAGGTGGACGGATCGCCGATCAGGACGCATTTCCTATTTGGTTCGTTTGCATAACCGTTTTTACCCTCTTCGGACTCATTGTGGCGTGGGTCAGCGACTATTCCGTGGATGGTGAGAAAATTACTTTCCTTGAATCCACCAGCATCTGGCCATCGGTTGCTATGTTCTACTTGGTAACAGTTCTGAGTAGTGCGATGGTCCTGCGACGCTGGCTTGAATGGAGCAAATGCGAGTCGGATACCGACTTATTCACCAAAGGAGTTCTCTTAGCGGGTCTGTTGTTTTTGGGGATCTTTGCAGCCCTTGGTTTCACTTGGGTGGATGAGCCGCCAGCACGAGGGGCAATCACTCGCTTTACCGCCACGATTGCACTATGGTTGGCTGCCATCTCGCTTTTTTTACTGGCATCTATGTCCACCATCAGTATCCTTAGGGCACGCAAGGAGATTTCGGACCAAGCAAAGACTATCAAGGAGTGGGACGATACGGATAATTCAGCAGACCCAGTTCTCAAGATCCAGAACATGTTGCAACAATGCGGAGCCTATCGACGAGAGCTCGCTCGCGCGATGGCGATCGGCGAGAGCTCAAGTTACACGTTGATGGCACCCGCCGCTCTCTCCATCGTTCTCGCGCTGGCACGCCTTCCCTTGTTGGATTCCTGGGGCACACCGCAAATATGGTATGCGGCGCTCATGACACCTATGCTGCTATCCATTCTCGCGGCCTTTGTCATGCGCTCCGAGGCACGGCGGTTTCGATACGAGGTCACGAGTTTGATCGAGAAACAGCAAAGCGATTTGCTCGCAAATAGTTCCGATATGGAATCGCCAGCTCGCGAAAAGTTCAACGATTGCATGCAAAAACTGAACCAGCAAATTGGTTTGATCAATCGACTGGATAAAGGACCCTATGCATCCGTCTCTAGCGATCCAATTCTCGGTGGGGTCGTTTTGGTTATTACGGCAGGACTGACCGGTCCGATGCGCGACGTGACCGCTTGGCTATTGCATGCCGCGACGGGCATAAATCTCTAGCAGCCTAACTTACGACTCGCGGGCCACCAACTCATCCCAACGGGCGTAAGCAGCAACCAACATGTCGTCCAATGTGCCGAGGCGTGCTTGGTCTTGGGTTATCTTCGATTGCGGTTGCTTGAAGTATTCCGGTTCCTGCATTCTGGCATGGGTCGCTCGTTGTTCCGCTTCGTATTGCTCGATCAAACTGGGGATCTTCTCCAACTCACTTCGCTCTTTGAAGCTCAGCTTTTTTGCGATAGCCACCGAATCGTTGGCCCCCATCGTTCGCTGTTTGGGTGCCGTGACGGGTGGGCGATTCTCTTCAGTCGTTTTTTCACCCTTTTTCTTGGCTGCTTTGCGTTGACGAAGCCAGTCATCGTACCCTCCCACGTACTCTTTGATCCCCGTCTCTTCGAACACGACGGTGCTCGTAACAACATTGTTCAGAAAGGCTCTATCGTGACTGACGATTAGGACAGTACCCTCATATTCGACCAAACGTTCTTCCAGCAACTCCAGCGATTCGGTGTCTAAATCATTCGTCGGTTCATCCATCACCAGCATGTTTGCGGGTCTTGCAAATAGCTTGGCAAGCAGTAGTCGGTTTCGTTGGCCGCCCGAGAAAAAACGGATGGGCGATCTAGCTTGCTCCGGCGTAAAGAGAAAGTCTTGAAGATAGCCGATGATGTGTTTCGATCGGCCATTGATCATGATATTCGTCTTGCCCTGGCCTACGTTCTCTTCGGCCGTCTTGTCTAAGTCTAAAATCTCACGGGTTTGATCGAAGTAGGCGATCTCCAATTTCGTACCCAATTTGACGGTTCCTTGCATGGGTGCGAGTCGACCGAGCAAGCCTTTGAGCAAAGTGGATTTACCCGCGCCGTTCCGTCCGATGATGCCCAGCTTGTCACCTCGCATAATCGTCATGCTAAGCGGTGGTATGATCGTCTTTTGATCATAACCAAACGAAGCCCCTTTGAGATCGCAAACAAGCATTCCACTGCGTTCGCCGGAATCGATTTGCAAGCGAACATTTCCATCGGTCTTGCGACGTGCCGCATGTGTTAGACGCAGTGCTTCCAAGGCTCGTACGCGACCTTCATTGCGAGTTCGACGCGCCTTAACGCCCGTTCGTATCCAAACTTCCTCTTCCGCCAGTTTCTTGTCGAACAACGCATTTTGCTTTTCCTCCGCCAGCAATGCGAGTTCTTTTCGCTTCAAAAATGTAGGGTAGTCACACGCCCAGTCAAAGAGTTTGCCCCGGTCGATCTCCAGAATGCGTTCGGCGAGTTTCGTCAAGAAGGCGCGGTCGTGCGTTACGAAGAGCAACGTCGACGACAAGGACCCCAAAAAACCTTCGAGCCAAGTGATCGCGTCGATATCCAAATGGTTTGTGGGCTCGTCCAGCAACAAAACATCTGGCTTACTGACGATGGCTTGCGCTAACAAGACTCGGCGCTTCATACCTGTGGAAAGCCGTTGAAAATCAGCTGTTCCATCCAGTTCCATTTGGGACAATGTTCGATCGACCAACTGATCGCGTTCCCAGTGGTGTTCCAGATCGTGTAGGCCTTCAGGTAGTCCTTTCGCAATAACGTCTGCAACTTTGCCAGCGATGTCGAGGGGGACGTCTTGAGGTAGGATGGCAATTCGCGTGCCGTCGCTGAGCTCGATCTTGCCCGATTCCGGTTGCTCTTGACCGGAAATCAACCGCATAAAGGTTGTCTTGCCACTCCCGTTTCGGCCGAGCAATCCGATGTGTTCTCCGGGCTCAATCCTACAAGAAACGGCAGATAATAAACTTGGACCGCGATAGCTAATGGTCAATTCTTGAATTGTAATCTGCGGCATGCAGGGCAAAGCTTTCCAACGTAGATTGAACGGGGAGAAATCAAATTTTCCCCAATATATTCGCAACTCCGAAAAATTCATCCCCAATTCGAGTGAATGCGGCCAGGGCTTAAAAGTGGGGTAAGCTTCCAGCTTGCCATCCGTGATTCCTCGCAGGCTGGAAGCTTACGCCACTTTGGCAATAGGAAAGGACGCACCGGATTGCCGCTAGGCTTTGCTCGCTGTTGCGGGTCGCATAAGCTATGGAATGTGGGTCGACTGACGGAACTTTCCAAAATCGTTCAGGGATTCGATGTCATCGGAAAAAAGTGAAGCGATCGTTCTCAGAGCGGTCCCCTGGAGTGAAACCAGTTTTGTTGTCACGCTCTTTACTCGCCATTTTGGCAAAGTCTCGGCGGTGGCCAAAGGGGCTCGCAGATTGCGCAGTCCATTTGAGTCGTCTCTAGATTTGCTAGCGAAGTCGCAGATTGTCTTTATTCAGAAGAGCAACGACACACTCGACCTATTAACGGAATCCAAACTGATTCGGCGGTTTCGATCCGCTCAAATTTCCTTATTGCCGCTTTACTGCGGGTATTACGTGGCGGAGTTGTTGCTGACAGTGACCGAAGAGCATCAAAAAGTGGCCGATCTCTTTGAAATGACCGATCGAACACTGATGGACCTTGATGCGGGAAAAAGCCCACCGGAAGTGGTTTTGCGGTTCGAAATACAATTGCTGAAGTTGCTGGGACATTTACCAACTTTTCATCTATGCGCGAGCTGCGGAAATGCTGTAGAGTCCGAGCGGAATGGAGATGGGACGCGGCTCGGCATCGCTGCGGGTGGTGTGCTATGTCCAAATTGTTTGCCCGGCCAACGCTTCGTGCTTCGAATCAGGAATCCAACACTTGGATACTTGATCTCGTACGCGACCGCAGACTGGGCCCAAGAGCCAGAACCGATCGACAGCGAGTATCGTGGCGAAGTGAGATTTGTGATGGAGAGATTCGTCTCCAATTTAGCAGATCGACGATTGCGACTTACGGAATTTTTAGAGGAACTGCAGCGTTGACCAGCCTGACCAAACAACAAGGTATCGGCACCGCCCATAGGAGCCGGCAAGCGTTTTCAAACGCTATTCGCGTATGGCTAGTTGCCGGTCTGAGCTTCGAGCTAGGGTGCGCTTCGCTCGGCCTTTCCAAGAAGGATGATGACGAATACGTCCGCGCGCGCAACTCGATCGAAGGCTACGAAGACAAAGAAGGCAACTGGATTCGTCCCGAAGGCATTCGGGCCGACAAAATGCGAGAAAGCAATACTCCCAAATTTCTTCAGGGCATCCCTGGCATGGGACCCAAAGCTGTCAACAAGGATCTTGCACGCGAAAGCTACAGTCAAGCAGACGAGTTGTTCAAGAAAGCCGCAAAGCTTGAAGGGGACGAACGAAAAGTTCAATTTCGGGCAGCCGCAAAGAAATATATCGAGGCAGGAAAAAACTGGACGAGCAGTGCCCTTGAGCAAGACGCATTTTTGATGTCTGCGGAAAGCTACTTCTTTGCCGAAGATTTTCCAAAGGCCGAGAACTACTACATTAAACTCCTAAAAGACTATCCTCGAACTCGTTACCAAGACAAAGTAGACCAACGCCGCATGGAGATTGGCCTTTACTGGCTCGAATTTAAGGACCCGTTCTATCACGTCAACCTCACGGACAACAAGCGGCCTTGGAATGATACGCACAATCATGGCAAGCGAGTTCTTGAAAAGATGCGATTGGACAATCCGACGGGTCGACTGGCAGACGATATTACCATGGAGTTGGCCAATATTTCTTTCCAAAAGGGAACCTGGAACGAAGCGCTCGATACTTATCAGGACTTGATCACAACCTACCCGGACAGCGAGCACCAGTTTGATGCTCACTTCCTCGGCGTCAAATCCGCACTCATGTCCTATCAGGGTGCGGATTACTCGGGCGAATCATTGGACAAAGCTGAGAAGATGATCAAACAGATGGTGCGTCAATTCCCTCAAAAGGCGAAAGACGAACAGGACCAAATTCAGGATGCATTCAAAGAAGTCCGGTACCGGCGAGCCGAACGACTCTTTACCAACGCCACCTACCGCTTCAACAAGAGCGAAGCGCGTGCGGCAAGAATGCATTGTACGCAATTGCTCGCGGAGTACAGCGACACGCCATTCGCCGACCAAGCAAAAGCGATGATGGAAAAGACCGGAGGTATGCCTGCCGAACCCATACAGCATATGAGCTGGCTCGCAGATCTGTTCCCAACTCGCGACAAGATAGCGCCATTGCTAAAACCGTTGCCGAATGTCGACGAAGAAGAAAATTTGCGAAGCGTCTACGAACGGACCGCCTCAAATCCGAACGCAACGCCTCAAGGTGGATCCTTTCCAAGCGGCACGCCCAACGCAGGCAACGGCAGCTCGAGCAAACGATGATAGTGTCGAAAATCGCACGCCTATTTGCGGTTTTCTTGGTCTTCGCCTCGATGACCGGATGCGCCGGTTACCAAATCGGTACTCGTAGCCTCTACCGCAATAACGTTCGCACCATTCATGTGCCGATCATCAAGTCCGATTCGTTTCGGCCTGAGCTTGGTGTGATGCTGACGGAAGCAGTTCAAAAGGAGATTGAACACCGTACGCCGTACAAACTTGCCAATATCGAAACCGCTGATTCGATCATGACATGCCGGCTAACATCCGACTCCAAGAGGGTTGTCAGCCAAACAAATACAAGCGAACCTCGTATCTTGCAGTCTGTGATCACGGTCGAATTGAGTTGGAACGATCGACGCGGTCAGCCCTTGTTCGACAACCGATTTTTGCCACCTGGTGAAACCACGTATTACTTTGCCGAAAATGTCTCCTTGGTTCCGGAAGCAGGACAGTCCATCTCGACGGCGAACCAACGCGTCGTCGAACGACTCGCAGATCACATCATCGATCAGATGGAACTGCGGTGGTAACACCATTCGAAACCGTGATTTGACAACCCGACGCGTGACGGCTTGTTGATTTAATGGTACGACGGACTTCCTAGTCCGTCGAATTCCCCATTGACGGACTTGGAAGTCCGTCATACCTCCCGTAACCAATAACGACTTCACTAAATCAACAAGCCGGTGAGCGAGGGATTGCAGTCAATCTCCTCGCTTACGCGACGGGTTGTCAAACTGCCGCCAAAAGTGGTCCGTCCAAAAACCCCAAAGGCTATCCGCAAAAGGCGACAGTCGGACACTTATTTAACTATCCAGAAGAGTCTACCAAAATGTCTGAATCCACTGCACCCGGCACGGTTACGCTGGGTATTTACGAAAACCACCGACAGGTAGCAAAATTTGAACTCATTCGCTCGACAGAAATTGGTCGGCGGCAAGCCAGTGAACCTGCGCCCTACGTAAAAACAACCTTGGCCGAATGTGACCGTATCATCGTTGCCGAACTCGAGGAAACGGCTGTTTCGCGCAAGCACTTGACCTTTGAAATCCTACCTAACGGTACGGTGGGCGTCACCAATCACAGTTCGAAAAATAGCGTTCCCTTATTGGGCAATATTCGGCTCGCCCCGGGTGAAAAACTGACGCTTGAGCTTCCGATCGCCTGCGAAATTGGAAATCGGGTTGTGCGCGTTTACATGGTACCACGCGAAGAGTTGCAGTTCCGCACATTGAACGCAGCGACTCATGCGCCAGGTCGTTCTGAAAGTCCGCTATCCTCAAAACACCGGATGGTTACTTCTCTTTTTGATAAAGAAGAAGAATCCTTTTTGTTTGATTGGTTGCAGGCATCGATGGACGTGTTTCAAAGTGCTGCGAACTCAGTGGATTTTTTGTCCAAAGCGGCTCGGGCCGCAGTCGAGCTTGTTGGATTGAACAGCGCCACTGTTTTGCTCTACAGCAAGGGCCAATGGAATGTTGCAGCTAGGGAAGTCCGCGAAGGTGATGTTGTTCGCGAAAACTGGACCGCAAGCCAAACCATGTTATCGCGAGTTCTTGAGCAACGCCGAACCTTTTTTAATGTACCTGTTCATGACGAGAACATCGCAGCCAGCCTCGTCGATGTACAATCCCTAGTGGCAGCTCCTTTTCTAGACCGAAATGGTGAAGTGCTAGGCGTTCTGTATGGCGAACGGCGTTCTGGTTTAGACAACCAAACCAAAACCGCCATCCGTGAACTCGATGCCAAGCTCGTCGAACTTTTAGCTTATGGAGTCGCGTCCGGCATAGCAAGGATTGAGCAGGAACGCTTATTGGTTGCCGAGCGAGTCCGGTTTGAGCAGTTCTTTACGCCTGAGTTGGCGCGGTTGCTGTCAATCGAGGGGGACGCTATGCTCTCCGCCCGCGATGCGGAGATTACCGTTCTCTTCTGCGACATCAAAGGCTTCAGCCGAATCAGTGCGGAATGCGGTGCTTCGCTCGCCATCGAGTGGGTATGCGACGTGCTCAGCGAATTGTCGGATTGCGTGGCGGCCTTTCAAGGAGTATTGGTTGACTATGCAGGGGACGCACTGGAAGCACTTTGGGGAGCTCCGTTGCCCACACGCGACCATGCTATCATGGCCTGCAGGGCTGCACTGCAAATGCGCCAGACGCTGCCCGCGATCAACCTTCGCTGGCAAGCTCGTTTAGGAGAGTTGACAGATATCTCCATCGGAATTCACACCGGGACTGCCAAAGTTGGCAACATAGGTTCACGGCGGAAATTCAAGTATGGTGCGCTGGGCACAACAGTCAACCTTACCAGCCGAATTCAGGGGGCAACCAAATTCGTGGGCGGTTCCGTGCTCGTATCCGGCTCGACCATGTCTAGTACGAATCGATCGTTTGACGCTCGCCGCATGTGCACGATTCGTACGATCAACATCGCTGAGCCCGTCGATGTTTATGAACTATGCGAAGTACCAAGTCCCGATTGGGATTCGCTCAAGCTCAACTATGAAAAGGCACTCGCCGATTTCGAACGACAAGAGTTTATGGCGGCTGAGAAAACTCTATCGGACATCATCCAGCGTCATCCTGACGATCTCCCAACGCAGAGATTGTTAGAGCGTTTGTCGATGGCTGTGAGCTCGGCAACATCCTTCGATCCCGTATGGAATCTCAGTGGGAAGTAGTTTCGCGGGCTAGAAATAACGATTGAAGGAAACTTGAATTTCCGAGTCAAAAACGCGGTCCGGAGAAGCTCGCAATGGAACCACCGCACCAACTCGAAGGTTGGACAAGGGTGTTAACTGAAAATGAAGACCGGAGGTCAGATTCAGGAGATCGAATCGATTGTCTGGAACATTGATCTTTCCAAAAAGAGAGCCTCCCGAAACAGGCACGCTGTCTGAATCCTGAATGGAGCTCGCGTAGTGCAACTCAAGTACGCCTGCGATACCACTCAAATGGCGGTATCCCAGATTCTGAGCGAACCAACGCCCAATCGTCGTGTCGAGATGAAGAATGTTTTGTTCGGTATACACTCCCGATGCACTCTGAGACGACACGACATCATTACCCGACGCTGCGAAATCGATTTGCGTAAATGCCTGAAAAAACCAATCTTCATTGGGAGCCGCTGTGAAGGCGAGAAAGGGCATTAGATGTATCGCTTGGTTTTGCACCGTCAATTGATCGAACTGGGTCGTTGTGACGGAATCGCTGCCTGTAGGTAGACCAATACCAAGACCGCTTGAAATGGCCAGGCTTTCGTCTTTGTATAGCAGCCCCTTGAGAAACATGGACAGATTGCCAACATTTCCAGAGTCGCTCGAAAGCGAATTGCTGTTGAATGCCAAGCCACTGTTAAAAGGCATTCGCATGTCAACCGACCAGAGCCCGTCAAAGAATGTTTTTTCGAAGCCTAACGAGTACATGTGCAAACTCGTCTGGCCTCCTGGATTAGAAGGGAGTGCATTGGCAAATCCGTTGTACTGAAAATAGACTCTATCCATCGGCAGAGCCTTGTTATTCTCGGCGACGTTGTAGCTTCTACCACCCGCCAGCATCAAGTTGAGATCCGATCCAAGTTGGCCCGTTTGATCCCTGAATACAAGGGATCCGGTGGGACGAAGCGAATCGCCAAACATGTTCGGAGCGCGTGCAAGTCGAACATAAGAATCCCGAGCACTTTTTCTTCCGGGACGGGCCGTGGATCGCGGCGGTGTATCCGCGGTTCCAGATTGGGATGGGTCTGGATTGCGCGCCTGGCCATCGCTGCTTGGCTGCCCTGAGGCATTGGGCACCACTTGCGCAAAAGTTCGCGAAGAGTCAACGAGGATCAGCGTCAACAGAACGACGGAAGTGACTATCGATCGATTTTTTTGCATCTGCTAACGCTCCACAAAACCAGCTGGGACTCGAACCGCCTCTTGAAACGTACATCCATCGACTTGCCCAATGGATCGCTCTCTCGAGAGGGTGAGGCTCCTGCCGAACGATTGCATCTCAAGCTCGGCAGGAGCCTCGCACTCCCAATTGGGAATCAAGGGCGGATGGAGTGGAGACAACGCCATTCGCCCAATGCACCAGCTTTTTTCATCGTCATATCCGCAACAAACTCTACATTGCGTTTGGTAATTCAGATTCCTTTTCCTGCAGGTTTAGCAATGCTGGCTTTACCAAATCCTCAAGGTCCTGTTTGTTTTGCTCCAGTTGGCTCTTGTACCACTCATTTTGAGGGTAGGCTTTCAAAAGTTCGCCTAAGTAAGTTTGTGCTTCTTCAAAAAGAACCCGAGCCTCATCCCTATTCTCCGCAAGCTGTTCGATATCGCCAAGAGCTCCTAGACTTGCAGCCAGGTCGCCTTTATGACCTGGATTCGATGGATCTTGTTTCAGAAGCTGCTGATTCAGAGTTCGGGCTTCCAGCCAAGCCTGCTTGGAGCTAACAGGATCATTGATATCTAAATAGCCAGTCCCTCGATTCATAGCCAGAACTGCTAATTCCGCTTGATATGCAACCACGTCGGGATTAGCAGTTGCAAGGGACTGTATGGTATGGGTGGCCGCTTCAAACGCTTCCAATGCCGATGCTGTTTCCTCGATTTCGGCCAAAACGCTTCCCTTCAATCGGTACGAGACCCCAAGATAATACCGGATGCTCATCGAACGAGGATCGCGTTTCACGAGAGCTTGGAATTCCAAAATTGCGTCGTCAAAATGATCGATGGCAGCTTCAAAACTTTTTTGAGACACCTCTGTTTTCCCAAGCATATACCAGCCCATCGCTAAGTCGCGATGAATTCTTTCCATTTCCGGATTGTCTTTCAAGATAGCTTGTCGACTCGATTGGGCTTCTCGCATATCCAGTATTCCCTCCTCGGTATTACCATCTTCCACTTTGGCCAAACCTAGGTTCATAATCGAATTGGCGAGCAGTCGTTTGAATTCAATGTTGTTTGATTGGAGGGCAACCAATCGCTCTCGGACCGTTGTCGACTCGTGAAACATTTTCGAGGACAAGTCGAATTGGTTTTTTGAGTTGTAGAGACTGCCTAAGGCATTGAATGTGTCCGCTAGTGCCTTCAGCCGACGTAGGTCATCCGGGTGAGCGTTGAGGAGTTTCTCCTGGATATTCCTCGCCATCGAGAGTTCAGACAAGGCGGTTTCGATTTCTCCCAATGTTTGCGAGATCAATCCAACCCGAAAATGGCTCGAAGCAACTTCTTCCCTCAATGCCTCTTTTCCACCGCTCTCCGTCAAAAAGTATTGATAGTGTTTGAGGGCTTTCCCCAGCAGATCTTTGCGAAGCGGCTGCATTCCTGGTTCGTTAAGCAGTTCGTCCTCGCTTACACGCGTGAACAGTTCGTCCACGACTTGGAGAGCTTGCTGCAATCGCGACTCGGAAGCGGCCAGGGCTGCTGTAGTATTTCGGTACCCAATCACGATCGACATCATCGTCGCGAATGCAAGGGCGATGGCGGTGCCGGTGAGAGCCGCTGGTATGGGATTGCGATGGCACCATCTCCAGACTCGTTCTATCGTACCCACCGGGCGAGCGATGATGGGACGCCCACTTAGATAGAGCTCCAAGTCTTCTGCTAACGCTGCGCAGGACGCGTACCGCCCAGACGGGTTCTTGCGCAAACACTTGAGGCAAATCGTTTCCAGATCGCGATCAATCGATGCGTTGAGCTGCCGAAGACCGACGGGCTCTTTGTCGATGATCTGGCGTATCGTCTCAGCAATGTTCGATGCTTGAAACGGAGCACGGCCAGTGAGGAGATGGTACAGCGTTGCCCCGAGCGAATAGAGATCGGCTGAGGCGGTGACTTTGCCTGCGTCCTGGGCTTGCTCTGGAGACATGTAGGATGGGGTACCCATGACTTCTCCAGCATATGTCAGAGCGTCTTGCCCCTCGACGAATTTCGCTAACCCAAAGTCCGTGACCAACGGGCGGTCGGATTTCTCATCGACCATGATATTGTGAGGCTTGAGATCGCGATGCAAAATCCCTTGCTCATGGGCTGCCTGAAGCGCACGAGCGACGGGTGCCATGTAAGTGGCAGCACGTTTATTTTCTAACGGCCCGTCGCGTACGATTTCGAATAAACTGTTCCCTTGGACGAATCGCATCGCGTAGTATCGCAATGGACATGCACCCGGAGTCCCCGAAGGCACTTCGCCGATCTCATACACGGAGACGAGGTTGTCGTGCTGCAAATGAGCGGCCGCTTGAGCTTCCGTCCGAAAGCGCTCTAAAGTGCTCGCACGCGTATCCATAGGCATCGCGTCGAGGAGTTCGTTGCGAACGACTTTTAAGGCGACGATGCGATTCGCGGAGATTTGTTTGGCACGGTAAACGAGTCCCATCCCACCTCGCCCCAATTCCCCCAAGATCTCAAAACCAGGGATCTTGGGATAACCAGTCATTTCAGCTTGATGCGTGACTAGCAGTTCACCTTGCGACTCGACTTGAATCGTTGCGAAGTCGGCGTTGATGGTTGCGAAGTCCGTGTTGAGTGAGGGCAACGGCACTTCAGGGATTCGAACGGTCTCCAGTGGATCGTTTGGAATCAGCGTGAACTGCTTGCGAAGCGCTTCGGCGCACTGAGGATAGTCCCTATAATCATCCAGGCTTGGGGATTCCCCGTGCGCTTGACGTAAAGCGATTTCG
This sequence comes from Pirellula staleyi DSM 6068, assembly GCA_945875845.1. Lineage (GTDB taxonomy): Bacteria > Planctomycetota > Planctomycetia > Pirellulales > Pirellulaceae > JBKCUI01. The sequence continues at coordinate 126,533 of CAMCMB010000002.1, read as the reverse complement.
CTGCAAACCAAATCCGTGAGTGCCAAGTCGTCCGAAGCAAGAGCTGGGTACTTGGCGAGATAGCTTTGGACGGTAACTCGATCACCTCGCTGCCAACATTCGCGTTGATCTTGTTGCAGCGACTTGAACATTGCGGATCGATTCTAAAAATGTGAATGTATTCTGATGGACTCACCGGACGGCTCGCGCCGTTCTGCCAACAAAAATGGTAGCGGCAGGGCGCGAGCCCTCCGGTGATGACCCAAGCATGTTTTCACAGCCCAGGGGCGAAAGGCGACGATAAAAAATCGTCGCCTCTGAGCATGCCAACCGCGTCATCTGGTCGTTTCCAATCTGCCGCTCGCCTGCAATCTGCCGCTCGCCTACATATAGTTTAGCTGAATCTCTTAGCGCTTTGGAATTCAAGCCGGGAAAGAGGGAAGCGATTACCATGAATCGGCGTGAGAGCTGTCCCTTTTACTACGGTAGAGATTGGGTTTGCATCCACCTCAAATCGGCAATAAGATCCAGCTAGCAAACGTGATTCATTGTGTTCCTGCGATCGGTCATCCATTTCCATGAAAATCTGGTTCATCTCGGATACGCACAACAAACACGAGAGTCTCAAGCCGCCCGAAGTGGATTTGGTCATTCATTGCGGAGACGAATCCGAATCCGGAAATGCTTGGCTGAATGAGCCTGAATCACGACGATTCCTCGAATGGTACTCTGCACTTGATATCCCAACCAAAATCTTCGTACCTGGAAACCATTCGACTGCAATCGAACAAGGTTTGATTCGGGAAGACGATTACCCGAAAATCAAATTTCTCATTCACGCACAGATGGAATGGAACGGGATCAAAATCTTCGGCTCGCCCTACACTCCGAAGTTCTTCGATTGGGCATACATGAAAGAACGCAAGGATCTCGACCTCGTATGGCAGTCGATTCCTGACGATATCGACATATTGATCACACACGGACCGCCCAAAGGAATCCTGGATGTGACTCGCGATTTAGACTCTCGCGAGCCAGTCCATGTCGGCTCCAAATCTCTTTTTCGACACGTTTTGGAGCGTATCAAGCCGACAATCCACGCTTTTGGTCACATTCACGATGAAAAGGCATTTCACAACTACGGAACGTTGACTCGCGACGAAACTCTCTTCATTAACTGCAGTTGTTGTGACCTAGCTGGCAGGCTAAAGCACAATGGCTTTGAGATGGAACGAAACTAAGAAACCGCAGTTTTCTGTCCCTAAAATGTGGGTTTGGTGCGGGGGGTTGTTCTCGTCGCGCGGGTCGAAGAACTATGTGCTCCCCAGATCCTTTTTCGCATCGTTGATCTTTTTTCGCATCGCAGCTTGTCAAAAATAGGCATAGCGATAGAATTCGACGAGTTCCTGTTATTCAGAGCGCTTGGGGAAGCACCCCTATCCTAGAGTATCGATCGCCAAATTTACATGGATTTACCAGAAAAGCAAAGCGAATCCCCGGTCCGTCCGGTGGATCAACTGGTTCTCGATTTACTCCGTAAAAAAGAGGGGCTGTCGGTTACCGATCTCATGGAGCGGCTTGAAGTAACAGCAACTGCCATTCGCCAGAGGCTGGATCGCCTTGAAGAATGTGGCTTTATCGAGCGTCGCAAACAGAGCGTCGGTCGAGGGCGTCCTTCCTTCAGCTATTTTTTGACTGGTCTCGGATGGCGGCAGGCGGGTGTGACCTATAGCGATTTAGCCATTGCTATTTGGGGTGAGATTAGCAAGCTAGACAACGAGGTTTTCAAGGCTAGCTTGATCGATCGCGTTTCCCAGCGAATGGGAGGAGCCTTTCGAGATATGTTGCCAGACGCTCCGCTCGAGGAGCGAATGCGGGTCATGGCTAGCGTACTTTCGAATCGAAAGATACCTACTTGCATAACGAACGGCTTTGGTTTGCCTGTTTTGGAGGTTCAAGCGTGTCCTTATCCCGATCTTGTCGGAGATGGGCATGACAGAAGCGTATGCAATCTTGAAACCAAGGTGATGAGCGCTGCGTTGGGACACGATATGGAGTTGTCGCAATGTCGACTTGATGGGCACAGTTGCTGCCAGTTCAAACCTGCGGTTACCACGGAAGTCGTTGCCAACTAAAGTCCAGGATCTATTCGCTGAAAACCATTGCAATCCTATCCATTAACCTTTTAACCTATTAACCTTCTTTTTCAAACTGACTTTTGGATCAAAAATACTGATGTCCCATATTCTTCGAATTGAAAATTTGCATGTCGCTGTCGATGGGAAAGCAATCTTACGTGGCGTCAATTTAGAAATGAAGTTTGGCGAAACCCATGCGATGATGGGGCCGAACGGCTCCGGAAAAAGCACCCTTGGATTGGCGATCGCGGGACATCCCAACTACGTGATCACGGAAGGGACCATCACTCTTGATGGTGAGGACATTACCGCCTGGGAAGCCGACCAACGTGCACGCGCCGGAATCTTTATGGCCTTTCAGAGGCCAGTGGCCATTCCGGGAGTAAAGACCGCAGACTTTTTGCGACATGCAGCGACCAATGTGCGACGACCGGACCGCAAGGAAGGCGAGGACTTAATTCCGATGCGAGACTTTCGCAAAGAACTTAAGGCGAAGATGTCCCAGCTCAAAATCGATACGGAGTTTGCTCGCCGTTACGTCAACGACGGTTTCTCCGGTGGCGAAATGAAACGGGCTGAGATCCTCACGATGGCGATGCTGTCGCCAAAATTTTCGATCCTCGATGAAACCGATAGCGGGCTCGACGCCGACGCGGTCAAGCTTGCGAGCGCCTCGATCGCAGAAATCGGTCGCGACAAAATGGGGCTCCTGATCATCACTCACCACGACAAGCTCCTGGAGCACAATCCACCGCAGTTCACTCACGTGATGCTGGGTGGTCGAATCGTCGAAACGGGCGGTGCCGAACTTGCCCGCGAATTACATGACCATGGTTACGAACGGATTCGCAAGACCTATCCAGACGCGGAAGCTGCAAACCAAGAAATGCTTGCGAAAGAGGAAGCTGTCGTAGTCTAAACGATCTGGCTAGATTCAAACGTCAGAACCAACTGTCTCAAAAAACCGTCTCAAAAAATGCCGCAATCCATTGCGGCCTACCAACCATAGAAATAATCCCATGTCTACAGATATCGCATCGTCGGAGTCGATTGGTGAAATCAACAAGTATGATTTCCGCACCGAAAGCAAAGCGTTTTTCAAGGCTCGCAAAGGGGTCGATGCGGAGATCGTGAACCAGATTTCCGAAATGAAGAATGAACCGGAGTGGATGCGGACCTATCGCCTCAAGGCGTTGGAGATCTTCAATTCCAAGCCGATGCCGAGCTGGGGCGGAGCCATCGATATCAATTTCCAAGACATTTATTACTACCTTAAGCCCACGGATAAGCAGGGGAAAACTTGGGACGAAGTTCCCCAAGAAATCAAGGACACTTTTGACAAGCTTGGGATTCCGGAAGCGGAAAAGAAATTCCTTTCGGGTGTGAAAGCTCAATTCGAGAGCGAAGTGGTTTACGGATCGCTCAAGCAAGATCTTGCCGACCAAGGCGTGATCTTCACCGACACAGACTCGGCCATCCGAGACTATCCTGACCTGGTTCGCGAGTACTTCGGTACGATCATTCCGTCGACGGACAACAAGTTTGCAGCTCTCAACTCGGCCGTCTGGTCTGGCGGTTCGTTCATTTACGTGCCAAAGGGAGTCAAAATCGAATTCCCTCTTCAAGCCTATTTTCGCATCAACGCAGAAAATATGGGGCAATTCGAACGAACTTTGATCATCGTCGACGAAGGTGCATCAGTGCATTATGTCGAGGGCTGCACTGCTCCGATGTATACGTCTGAATCGCTTCATTCGGCAGTGGTCGAAATCATTTGCAAACGGGGTAGCCGATGCCGTTATACGACCATCCAGAACTGGGCAAACAACATTTACAATCTTGTGACGAAACGGGCAGTTGCTTACGCAGATGCCACCATGGAATGGGTGGACGGCAATCTCGGCAGTAAGCTGACAATGAAGTATCCAGCTGTATACATGCTCGAGCCAGGCGCTAGGGGTGAGATTTTGTCCATCGCCTTCGCTTCGAAAGGTCAACATCAAGATGCGGGTGCCAAACTCGTTCACTGTGCTCCTCACACGACCGGTCAAATCATTAGCAAATCCATTTCTAAAGGTGGCGGGCGCAGCAGCTATCGCGGCTTGGTCAAAGTCGAGAAGGGCGCCAAGAAATCGAAGTGCAATGTGGTTTGCGATGCGTTGATCCTGGATTCCAAAAGTCGAAGCGATACCTATCCCTACATTGAGATCTTGGAACAAGATGTTAGCGTCGGGCACGAAGCCAGCGTCTCGCGCATCGGAGAAGAACAAATGTTCTACCTAATGAGCCGGGGCCTTTCGAATGCTGAGGCCAGCACCATGATCGTCAATGGTTTCATTGAGCCACTCGTCAAGGAATTACCGATGGAGTACGCAGTAGAAATGAATCGCTTGATTCAGTTGCAAATGGAAGGGTCGGTGGGTTAAGCGTATGTCAACGACAATTTCTCGCAATGACCTTGCAGGTTTCAATCAAGCTGGTTTCGACCAAATGCTGGACAGACGCATTGACCCGGTCTGGATCACGCAAGCACGAAAAGATGCCTGGTCGGCATTCGAATCGATGGGGTGGCCCAATCCTCGCGATGAAAATTGGATGCGTTCCGATCTACGTGGTTTCAAGCTGGATCGATACCAACCCATCGACGAAACGGAGACGCAATCGGTTGAGAATGCACCTGTTCGGCTCCTGCAAGGGGTTGATGTTGGCGGTTCGTTGCGGTCCGAGAATGGCTTGGTCACTTTGGAGTCACTCGATCCGAAGTATGCAGCACAAGGAGTTATCTTTGGTTCCTTGAGTCGTTGCGCACGAGAACACTCGGAACTGGTGAAAAAGCATCTTCATTCACAGATCGATATCCATGTCGACCGGTTCGCGGCTTTGCAAGCAGCCATGTGGACGGATGGCTATTTTCTTTACGTACCAAAAAATGTGGTGGTAGACAAACCGCTTCATATTCACGCGGCCATGGGCGACGGAAAGGTTGACTTGACGCACATGCTCGTCGTCTTAGAGGAGGGTGCAGAAACCACCATCCTCTTTGAATCGAGCAGCCCGAGCGATGATGCTGGCGGATTCCATTGTGGCGGTTTGGAACTTGTCTTAAATGCCCGTTCCAACCTGCGATTTGTAGGTCTGCAAGACTGGGGATGCGGCGCTTGGCATTTCGCTCACAAGCGTGCACGCGTTGGTCAAGATGCGAATCTCCAATGGACGATTGCTGCCATGGGATCGCGGTTTGCCCAAGTGGACCAACAAGTTGCGCTTGTTGGACCTGGCGCTAGCAGTCACGTCAATGGAGTCATGTTTACGCGGGATAAACAACATCTTACTTACAATACGATTCAACAGCATTCGGCGCCTCATTGCACGAGTGACTTCCTCTACAAAGCGGTGTTGCAAGATCGATCCCGAACCGTTTGGCGGGGAATGATCAAGGTGGATGTCGGGGCGGACAAGACCGACGGATACCAACGCAATGACAATTTGCTGTTAAGCGACAACGCTAGAGCTGACTCCATCCCTGGTCTTGAAATCAAAGCAGATGACGTGCGCTGCACTCATGGTAGCACCAGCGGACGCGTGGACGAAGAGTTGATTTTTTACGCGCAGTCGCGAGGATTCACGAGAGTCGAGGCTGTGCGTTTGATCGTAACGGGATTCTTCCAGCAAATCTTTGACCGCGTTACCATCGAAAGCGTGCGAGAAGCTCTAGGTGTTGCAATCGCTCGGCAAGTTCGCCAATACGAATAGAAAGTTTTTTCCTAACGACAATGGCTTCACAAATAAAAGAATTTCAGCTCGCCTGCAAGCTTAGCGACCTCCGACCAAATCAACCGAACACGGTCGAGATTGACGATCGGTTTGTTGTGGTTGTACTCCTCAACGCTCAAGTTTTTTGCCTTGAGGATCTATGCACTCACGACGGTGGAACGCTGGGGGACGGCGAAATGGATGGTAACTGCTTGGTCTGTCCAAGGCATGGAGCCAAGTTTGATGTTCGAACCGGTGAGGCCATGTGCATGCCTGCGACCGAACCAACTTTGTCTCACGAAGTCGATGTTCGTGGTGATGAGGTGTATGTGCGGCTTCGCGATGCGGTATAGTTTAGTACGGTAGGTGACTTGCTCACCTGGGATGTTCCTTTTCACTGCCTCAATCCAATCCATTGCAAAATGCCTATTTCCGAAGACCAAGTTCGCGATCAATTGAAACTAGTGATCGATCCTGAGTTGTTTGTCAACATCGTCGACTTAGGTTTAATCTATGTTGTTGACATCCTTCCTGGCGAAGATGACAAGCAAAACATCAATGTCGAAATGACGTTGACCAGTCCGATGTGCCCTGCCGGTCCGCAATTGGTTGCTAACAGTAGACAAGTTATCGAATCGCTCGATGGCGTCGGTGCGGTGGACATCAAAGTCGTGATGGATCCCCCGTGGACACAAGATTGCATGACGGAAGACGCGCGAGATCAATTAGGCATTTTCTAGTGGGATAGGCTTCTAGCCTGTCATTTTCTGCCTGATAGCCTGATAGCCTGATAGCCTATCCTACTAGTTTTCCGACGGATCAAGGTACCCATCACGCTTCGCGTGATGATGGCTTATTGCCCCCAATCATTTGTACAAGAAAGTATGAATTGCATGGAATCCCATGTAACATATGCCGATCTGTCTGAGCTTCAAGACGAGTTTAGCGAATTGGATACGGCAGACGAGCGAATCCAGTTTTTGATTGAGCTCGGGCAGACCTTACCAGCCTTTCCAGACAAATTCTGCACCGAGGAGTTTCGTGTGGTTGGTTGTCAAAGCATGGTTTGGATCGTTCCCCACTGGGATGGTAAGCAATTTCATTTCCTGGCCTCGAGCGATGCTCCGATGGTGCGAGGACTCGTGGCGCTTTTACTGTCTATCTACTCGGGAAAGGAACCGGAGGTCATCTCTGCATTTCCCATCGAGTCCTTTCTCGAAAAACTGCATTTGAAGTCTTTTTTGTCCCCACTGAGAAGCAATGGTTTGCACTCAATGATTCGCGAAATTCGCCAATATGCAGAGTCCAAGCAATTGGCGTCGGATCCGCACTTCTTGTCAACGAGGGGTTTGCAGCGAGACCGTTCGCAAGACTTAGGTCCGTTGCTTCTGCGAATCGAATCGATTCGAGCGGACTTTCCCATATTGAAAATCCAGAATGCGTCGGGGGTATCGATCGCTTACTTGGATAACGCTGCTTCATCGCAGCGACCACAATCCGTAATGGATTCCATCTCAGATGTCTTCTCCGAGCACTTTGCCAACGTCCATCGTTCCGGGCACGAGTGGGCTGTTGCGACCACGGAAAAGCTAGAAGCGAGCCGCGAAGCAGTCCGCCGTTTTATCCATGCTTCGAAATGCGAAGAAATCATTTTTACCGCTGGGGCGACTGCATCGATCAACTTGATCGCGAACGCCTGGGGAGATGCAAACCTGAAAAGTGGCGATGAAATATTGCTGTCCGAGATGGAGCATCACTCGAACATCGTGCCCTGGCAGCAATTGTGCCAACGCAAAGGATGTGCGATTCGATGGGTGCCACTGCGAGCCGACTACACGCTGGATTTCGAGCGATTCGAGTCCATGCTTTCGAACAAAACCAAGTTGGTTGCGATGACAGCCGTTTCCAACGTTCTGGGAACGGTCAATCCCATAAAGCAAATTGTGGCAGCGGCCCGTTCCTTCGGTGCAACCGTCGTCGTGGACGCCGCTCAAGCGACGCCGCACGGATCGATCGATGTTCGCGAGTGGGATGCCGATTTCGTCGTGTTTAGTGGTCATAAGATGTTGGCTTCCACAGGCGTGGGCGTATGTTACGGAAAACGCTCCTTGCTTGAATCCATGCCGCCGTGGCAAGGGGGAGGCAGCATGATTAAGTCGGTCACGTTCGACGGTTATTCGCCTGCAGACCTACCGCATAAATTCGAGGCGGGAACGCCTCCGATCGCAGAGATTATTTCGATAAAGCCCGCAATCGAATACTTGGAAGCGATTGGCCACGATCGTTTGATGGAGCACGAGCGGCTTTTGGTAGGGCAAGCGATGGCAGGGCTTGCGAAGCTAGACCGAGTTCGGTTGTACTCGCCGGCATTGGAGAACAAGAGTGGAGTGATTTCGTTCTCGGTGGATGGCATTCATGGAGAGGAGATTGCTCGGGTACTCGATAATCGAGGAATCGCGATTCGAGTTGGGCATCACTGCGCGATGCCATTGCACTCTCGATTGGGAGTGTCGGTCACGTGCCGCGCTAGTTTCTACTTGTATAATACACCAGAAGAGGTCAGTCGGTTCGTTGAGTCGGTTGGGCATGCGATCCATTTGTTGAACCGCTAGCCCCCAATGGCTTGATCGATCGCGCGGTCAAGCTCGATCCGAGACCAGCCAATTTCACAGCATAATTGTCGAAGGAAATCGACAAGGAATTGAGTGCGACGCCTCGCTTCTTCCCGTCCCGTCGGAGTCTGCATGGTCTTGTGGAGTCCGAGCAATTTGGCAAAGAAATGGTCGACGGATTGTTCGGAATCGTTGGGGAGTCGATCGATCGGAAAAGGCTGGTCCGGATGATACAGGCGTTGTCTCATCGAACCTCCGGTCATGAAACAACGGGCCAGTCCGATCGCTCCGACTGCTTCTAGTCGATCCGCATCCTGGACGACTTTGGATTCGATGCTATCGCATGGAATATTCGCAGAAAAGCTGTGCGATCGAATGCATGCCGCAATGGATACACGAAGTTTTTCTGGGTATCCGATGGACGTTAGAAAACCCTCAGCGCTTGTTGCCGAGATCCAGGAAGCCATATTGCGATCAGGTGAATTCTTGGGAACGATGACGCAATCATGCAACCAAGCGGCGGGAAGATAGACCTCATGGTCAGCGTTTTCTGCGACTCCGATCCGAATTGCGTTCTCGACGACTCGACGAACGTGATCGATCCCGTGGCCTGAGTCCGCCAAGCTCATTTGACCGCTTACCCACGGTTCGATCTGCGATTGCCATTCGCGTTTCCACTGATCCATTTGGACTTGCCTCGATTGCTGAGTTAGCACTCAAATGACATTCCGTCATCGTCCATCGAACAACCTACGTCGATCCCAAGTTGGGAACGAAGACGTGGAAACTCGCGTACAAATGTGTCGGTGCTGCTGTGCACGTGTTCGGCTTCGGTGATGAATCGAATTTGTTCGTCCGGATAGACATCGTGTTTGATGAGTACACGCTCAAACGCTTCAAGTGGGGAGCCGTAGCAGATCAACATTTTGTGCTCATCAAATTGCACTTCCTGTTGCTTACGAGGGTTGAGGACGGCGATTCCCGTACAGCCGTCGTTGAGAATCAGGTCTTCGAAGTCGTAAAAAATGCTCTTGAGCACCGGTACATCAATGTGCTCGCGGTAAAGATCTTCGTGTTCACCGGATTCTCCGTAATGGCTGGTTTCGAGGACGACATCTACCTCATTGCCGAGGCAATCGACGAGATCCATGAATAGCTCGAATAGCCGTTCTTTCGAAGCGGCTGCCATGATGACTGGAACTTGCGAATTGTTTTTTGGATCCGTGTACGAATCGTGACGAAATCCTTGTCGTGGAACGACTTGAAGATCGTACGAAGGACGCACTGCATCGGTGAGATCAAACGCGCCGTACCGGAACACACCCATGTGCGCTTCAAGTTCCTCGTTGTTAAGCCTTTGAAAGCTAGAGGTCGGATTGGAGCGTGAGTTTGCGTCTGTTGCTAAAGCGGTTGTGCTGGTTTGGAATCCGGGAGCGTTGCCCATTGGAATAGCTCGTGCTTTTCTAGGGTAAATGGGAGCGACTAGTAAGATAGGTTGTTTGCGTTGCCTCAGATCCGCTGAAGAACACGCAAGAGTAGGTCACCATGCCACCTAACATCCCAATTTCGCCATTTTTCCAATCGAATTTTTGCTAGTACAATCGTCACAACCTGAAAACTCTCGATGCAGCCGATCGAGCCCCGCGAATTTGCGGTTAAAATGGGACGTGGTCCAACGCAATCTCTCATCGAAAAATGTTACGACAATGCCATCGACACTCATTCCACTTTCGCTTCTTTTCTTGTTACTGACTTGTGTGCCTGGCTGCGATAGGGGAGCACCAGAACCCTCTGACAAGAGAACGGAGGAAATCCTGCAAGAACTGGGCGTTGTACCGAAACTTGAACCGGTGGAGCCAGACGACCCGCCTACCCGTTCTGTACCAGAAAACACGTCGGCTGCCGGGGAAAGAACTTCGACCAAGTTGGATGCGGATCAAACAAGGGCCGATAAGCGGGCCGATTTCCAGCCATCGTCATTTGTCGATGATGTGACCAAGCCTTGGATCTCCGCAGATCAATTGCCACGAGAGAACTGGGAGGTGCAGTATATTGGCAACAACCCAATTGGATACCTGCACCGAAAAGTAAGTGTTTCCAAAAGCTCAGGAATTGAGATCGAAGCCGAGAGTCGAACAACCGTTTCGCTCAAGGGTGAGCTATTGGTCCAACGATTGAAGGTCCATACCACTGAAACCGAAACCGGAGCATTACGCAAAATCGACGGATTGCTTGAGATCGGCGACAACAAGCAGACTTTCGAAGGCACTGTCAACAGCAGGGAAGGCAAGTTGACCTTGAACGTCATGAACAATGGTCAAGCAACTCCCCAAATGATCATCGAATGGAAGCCGGAATACCGAGGTCCATTTGCCGTCGATCAGTCCATGTTGCGTCGACCGCTCGTACCAAAGGAAACTCGCAAGCTTAAGTATTTTGACCCGATTTTAGGCAAAGTTGTCGAGGGGAAATTAAAGGCAGCCGACAATTATTTTAAAACGCCGACCATGTTCGGTGGCTCTCGTGAACTTTTGGAAGTTAGCAACATAGGCACCTCTGGCGACGATGGGATGCAGGCCCTGTTATGGGTAGACGAAAGAGGCGAGGGCTATAAATCGTATATGCAGTCCGCAAATATTCGTTCGTTTCGAACCGAGCCGGTGGATGCCCAAATTCTCTCTTCTATCTTTGACCTGCGCACGATTCCATCCAAGACGATCCAATTATCTGGTCAAGTGGATCGACTGATAAGCCAAGACACCGACCCCGTTTCCCGCACGTATCGCATCCGAAACAGGAACGAAGATCCGTTTAAGCTCTTTTCGTATCGAACCAGTCAACGCTTAACCTCCCAAAACGCAAGTACCGTGGACCTAACTGTTTTTCAGGTAGGATTGAATCCGATAGAAATGATTGGTGTGGCAGTTGAACCGCTCCCCAATTTCAATTTGGAAGCCGATACCGCGTTCATCCCATTCAAAAGCCCCATTATCCAAAAGCTCGCTAGAGCAGTGGAGGCATCCGAACCAAAGCTCGAAGATGGCAAATTGTCTGTTTTTGAAAAAATGAAATTTTGTAGCGAAGAGTTGCACAAGCGAATTGAACTCAAGGACTTCGATAATCGAATCGGTACTGTGCAGGAAACCACAAGAAGCAAACAAGCCGACTGCGTCGAACACGCTCTCCTTTTCGCATCCGTATGTAAGGCAATGGATATTCCAGCACGAATTGCTCTCGGAATGATTTTTAACCGCAACACGGTAGAGCCTGAAATGAAGTTTCATGCTTGGATCGAATTCCACGACGGCGAACGCTGGGTACCCTGCGATTCAAGCGACAAACCATTTCCAACTTCCCTCGATCGAATCAAGGTGCTTGAGTCGAATTTCACAAACCCGAACCCGTACTTGGATATTCTCAAGGTCTATAAAACGATGGCTGAACTTGAGATTAGCGTCCTGCCTCAGTAGTCATTTTTCCTGAATTTGTAGTCGAATCCCGGGAGTCCAATGGATACTGCCTGCTCGCGTTGGTCATCGAAGAGGTACACGATCGTTTGTGCGATTATTGTTGTGTTGGGATTCTTCGTCCGTGCGTCGGCAGCGTTGGTTTGGCAATCGAGTATCACGGACGACTCCCACTTTAAGTGGGGAGACAGCGACACGTATTGGTCGTTGGCGAGAACGATCGCGAATGGGACGCCGTATCAGTATGGCAGCCCAGATTCCAAAATATTCCGCGCACCCTTGTATCCTTGGTTTCTTTCCCCATGGACAATGCTCCTGCCGGCAGGTGAAAAGGGCTCTTGGACGGCGATCATGGCCGCTCGCTTGGCTGGCTGTGTGCTTGGGGCCGTTTGCATTGGACTGGTAATGCGTCTGGCCTCCCATCGAACGCGCGCGGCAACAAGCGTTGTTCCGGGAGGGAATGCCGCTCCCCTCAATTCGGACTCAATGGCATTTGGTTTGTGGGCTGGATTGCTAGCCATGCTGTATCCCGGCGCGATTGGCATGAGTATCTTCGTGTTGAGCGAATCTCTTTTTTGCCCCTTCATGATTCTGTCCCTTTTTTCGACGGTTTTAGCAATCGGATCGAACAACGACGAGAATCGAAGAGGGTCATTCATTTGCTTTGTCCTGGCCGGAGTCTGGAGCGGTGCTGGCTGTCTGACTAGGCCGAGTTGGAGCCTTTGGCCCGTCGTTCTTTTTCCGTATTTGTTCTTGGTGATGGTCCCGTTCGTCCCAAGGATCGATTTGCGAAAACTGCGAAAATGGGTGACATGTTGCGTTTTGTATTGCGTTGGGATCTGTCTTGTTATGAGCCCGTGGTGGATTCGCAACTACAGTATTACCCGCAAATTTGTGCCGACGACGCTACAAGTTGGGGCGAGCCTGTATGACGGTTGGCATGCGGGCGCGTCCGGCAGTAGCGACGAGGACATGCATTTCGTAAACGCCTTCGAAATCGAACAAAGAGCCGAAGATCATCAGATGGAAAGCCAGAGCGCACCCCTGGACGGATCGTATGAGTGGCGACTCGATCGAAGAATGAAGAATGCTGCTATTCAATGGGCGTGCGAAAACTCATCTGACGCCAGAAAGCTCGGATTGGTAAAGTTGATAAAGACGTGGTCTCCTCTCCCGGTTGCACGCGAACTTGGCAGCAGCGCGGTGAGGTGGCTAGAAGCGATCGGCTATGTGGCGATCGTGTGCTTCGCCTCGGTTGGTGTTTGGCATTGCCGACATTTGCCGGGTTCGTGGTTGTATGCGATGCCATGCCTATACTTTGCCGTGTTGCACATGTTCTTTATCGGTTCGGTGCGATATCGGCAGCCTGCCGTGTTGGTACTCTGCGTATTGGGGGGCATTGGTTGCGGCGAGCTCGTAAAATGGATAGGCATTTATTTCGTGCGGGATAAAACGAATTTTGATGGATCGATAGTCTCAAACAATGTCACGGTCGACAACAGCACCAACGGAAACCCTTGTGAATAACTCTACCGAGTCCATTCGGCAGAGCAGGGATCGCGTTTGGGAGCATCGATTTGTTTGGCTACTGCTTTTTGCAATTCTGGGACTCTGGGGCTGTTTCTCTCTCATTGGAAAGGTGGACAGCAAGCTAACGTCCGAAATCCAAGCGCGAATGCAAAAGGAGTTCCCAACTCACCTTGTGTTCATCGATCGGGCTCATCTGCAAGCCCGGCAGTCGATCACCATCGAGGGTATTCGCATTGCCAAGCCGACTAGCCAAGGATTGCGAGACGTTTTACGTTGTGGACGTGTTGTTTGCTTTGGTCCACTTGAACTGATTGGGTTAGCTCAAGGGCAACTTCCTGTTCACAAAGTGGTCGCAGATGACGTGGAGGTCTGCGTTTGGCCATTAGGCGACGGCAAATTGAGTGTCGAAGAACTGTCGAGTCGAAAACCGATCAGCCCGAATCTACCATCGATTGAGGTGAGATCCGGTCTTGTACGTATAGGAAACGAATCGGGTAAAGCCCAGCAGGAGATTATATGCCATGACTTACGAGCCAAGGTTGGCTTGGCACCGCGTTGGAAGGATGGGCATGTTATGCCTTTGTCGGCACGGATTTTGGCAAGTGTGTCCAGTAGCTATTTCAATAGTGCATCACTGAGCGCATCGGTGAGCGAAGACAAAACGTCTTGGATTGCACAGGGAAGAATCGTCAAGCTTGATTATTCCAAGCGATTGGCCAATCAACTGCCGAACATGTTTCAGCCTTATCTCAGCCAAATTGCGGGTTTTAGCGGTGAGTTGAACTCGGAATTCGCCGCAAGATCCGATTCCGGACGAGTGACGTTCGACACCAAGTCGACCATCAAAAACGGCCGCTTGCTCCATCCAAAGGTTCCCTATCCACTGGAGTCGCTATCGGGTGACGTCCATTGCAAGAACGGGCTATTGCAACTGAGTAACGTTCGAGCATTCAGTGGACAAACCAGTATCGCATTTGCATGCGACGTGTTTGGGTATTCGATCGGCTCACCAATGCAAGTATCCATCAACCTACAAAATCTGTCGCTCGACCAACGACTCTACCAGGCTATTCCAGTCGGAATGCAAGAAATTTGGCATAAGTTGAACTTGAATGGGTTGGTCGATGCTCAAGCGAGACTGTTTTTCGATGGAAACAAATGGATACCCAAAGTGGTTGTGCATGCAAAAAATGCCGGTCTCGAAACAGAATTCTTTCCCTATCCTGTCCAAAACATCTCGGGCGACATCGTTTACGAAAATGATTCGATTCTTGCCAACGAGCTCATCGGAACAGCGGGCGATCAAACGATTCGAGGAGCGTTGACGATGACAAAGGCCCATCCGCGTTGGTTGATGGACTTGAAACTAGCAGCAGATGGACCGATTGCAATCGATGAAGCGTTGCTGAAGGCGTTGACACCTCGCAATACCGCTGAGAGTAGTATCCATAAGTTCGTTCTGTCACTCCATCCCAGCGGCACGGTGATGCTCAAACAAGGTCATTTTAGGCGGACGGCCGAACGGCCAGGCGAGGTGTCGCGGAGCCTGGAGTTGACGTTCTCAGAGTGCTCCATCAAGTACGATAATTTCCGGTACCCGATTGTCGACGTCCACGGCGCGGTGACGTTGGACAATGAGCGGCTTCTGCTGAAGGACTTCGTTGGACGTAATGATGGAGCCCGAATTGCGGGATATGGTGTTTGTCAATGCCGTAACTCCAATCTCGAAACGCTGGACTTGTTCTTCGAAGGGCGCGATGTCGGGCTAGACGAAGAGCTCCAACAGGCATTGCCAAAGAACGTTCGCGGACTGTGGGATCAAATCCAACCGAGTGGTGTCCTCGATCAGGTTGCAGTGCTCATTCGTCGCAAGGATTCGAGCTCACCCATTGATCTTAGCGTGGAAATTACCGAAGCCAGAGAATTGGAATCCCATGCTGCCCGGGCGGTCTCGGTGCGTCCAACGTCACTGCCTTATCAAGTCAATGACGTGGCCTGTAATATTGTTTATCGCCCAGGCCGAATCGATATCAACTCATTGTCCGGGAACCATGATGCCAGCCGTCTTCAAACGGAAGGTCAATGCCGACTTCATTCCGATGGAACTTGGGACGGAATGCTAACTTGGTTGCCTGCGACACGTTTGCTAGTGGATCAGAGTCTCTTAAACTGTTTGCCGAGTTACTTGAGAGACCCCTTGGTTCGTGTGGATTTCCGGGGCCCAGTAAGCATCACGGGCAAGACCCGTGTTTCTTCGCCACCATCACCCGCGGAGTCCATTGTCCGTGAGTGGGACGTCGAACTGCAATTGGAAGACGGCCGACTTGGAGGTGGAGGAATTGCATCTGGCATTTGCGGGTCGATAAGCCTCGTGGGTGAGAACACGGCTTTGGGGCCGATGGCTTTTGGAAACTTAGTACTCGATAGGTTGGCGATCAAGAACGTTGCAGTCACGGGTGTATCTGGACCGTTTGCATTCAGCCGCCAAGAGGTATTATTCGGTCGCGATGCGTCGGCTTGGCAAATCAAGAACAACCTTCGGCCGCCCAGCTTCTATCAAGGCACGCCGAACGATTCGGTCGTCAACGCCAATTACGTGGTGCCTCGCAATTCCGACACATCCGCTTCTCAAGCATCGTACCGAAGCGAAATGCGCGACGCTCTTTCGAATCGTCCCGGGTTACTTTATCGCAATTCCCCGCAACCCATCGAGGATCCGAATGCGATTCGATCGAGCGAAAATGTTCCGACATTGGACATCAAAGAGAACGACATCCGAGCAAGGACCCTCAGCGGCACCATTTTTGTAAGCGGAGTGGAACCCTTAGACGCTCAACAGAGGGCCAAATATCGCTTGCGATTGGTGGATTCGGACCTTCAGGGTTTTCTATTGGACCTAGGGGAATCGAATACAGGCGCCTCAGGTCGGCTTTCGATTCAATGCGATTTGCAAGGGGCATTGACCAACACCTCCGCCTTAGAGGGACAGGGGCAAGGTTGGCTTCGTCAAGCAAATTTGTACGAGCTACCAGCCATGATTCGCCTCTTTCGAATGTTGTCCGTCACCCCTGGGCAGGGCGCATTTGATTCTGCGGATGTGCAGTTTGGAGTGGATGGCGAACGAATTCCCATTCATGAATTGCTTCTTGACGGCGACATCGTTTCGATGCGAGGTTCAGGATGGGTCAATATGCGTCGCGAGTTGCACCTAGATATGTTTGCAAACGTAGGCCGCCGAGGTATCGTCGGCGCGATCTTTCACCCGATCTCAAACTCGGGCGCCGCCAAGTTATGGCAAATCGAGGTCAACGGCACAACAGCCAATCCACAGATCCGGCGTCCAATGCCTCTCATCACTACCTTTGAAAAAACATCTCCCGCAAGTGATGGAGAACAATCCCCATAAGCAAAAGTTTTAAGGCCAGCGGCAAATAGTGTCGATACACGGAGGTAGAGCGGCATAAAAGGATACTTTGAATATGCAAATCATGCCTAGTGGCGGAGGCTGGACAAATGCAGCGGCAGCCAGTCAACATGCGGCGAGCGATGCAAAGCATGCCCATGCAAGCACCCATCGCCCGGCAGCCAATCGTGCCGTGAATCCGCTTGAACAAAGCGGCAAAACCTCGGATCGAGACGCAAACGAGCGTTACGATGGCCCACAACCGGACCAGAGGAATGTCTCCTCGCCACCGAATGCAATGCCGCTAGTCCAAGACGAATCGCTTTTGTCGTTGCCCGCGATCGACGGGTCGCCCACTTCCACGCTCGACTTATTAGGATAGCGGCAACGTTGATTAATCCGTAACCGGGCGCAGCACAATGGATCGAATATCCATCACAGCGGCAGCGGCCTTGGACTTTGGATGGACCGCCAAGCGAGTCTTTCCCTCTTTTAAATTCAGCGAACCGACATTCTCAATGATGATGTTCTGAAAATGGCCGGTATCTCGAACCGTCCATTTCAGCGAAGAATCCGCGACATCAAGCGACACGATCGAGCCACCGTTCTTGGCTCCGCAACCATAGTGAACCTCTATTTCGTACTTGCCATCGCTCGGAACATTCAATTCCCAATCTGCCCAGTCGTCAACTTCAGTCCAATACCCAAGCACATTCTTGTAGGATTCCGGTTCGTAACGCAGTTTTTTTCCGTGAGGCTGTCCGTCTTTGGCTAGCAACTTGATTTCATTCGAAGCTTGCTTCAGTTGCGGTTTTTTGCCTGCAACCACTTTATTCATCTCGGTACGCCAGTCTCGCCACTTCTCGCCAATGGCAAGCGCACTTGTATCTGCCACAAGACGTGTTGGATCGAAATCGACGTAGAGTCTCTGAAACGCAGCGCGATCTGCGTTGGGGTTGGGTTTGCCGAATTGCGCTCCGCTTGCCATCTGCCATTGATGAAGCATTTCACCGAGCAATTTAGTTTCCTCAGCAAACTTGTCGGCCACATTCGTCTGTTCACTGATATCCGCATCCAAATCAAACAATTCGACCGACGCAGTATCAAGATACTCGATCCGCTTCCATTTACCCTTGCGTACAGCCGCCGCTGGCCTACCACCTTGATTGGTGTAGTGAGGAAAGTGCCAATAGAATGCCCTCTCCGGCTGCAATCCTTTTTCGCCGCCATCGAGCCAATTTTGTTTCAAGCTCACACCATCCAATGGCCCCACGCTTTTGGCTGGTTCCACACCGGCCACTTGCATGAGAGTGGGCATCAAGTCCATGAGCGAAACCGGTGTGTTGATCGTCTGCCCCGCTTTGATCACGTTAGGCCAACGAACGATTAGCGGAATGCGCACCCCTCCTTCATAAAGGTATCCTTTCCCCGCGCGAAAAGGTGTGTTGTGCGTTGCTGGCACAGCGTGGACTTCGGGGACATGCAAGCCTCCATTATCGCTGGAAAAGATAACAATCGTTGGTCGCGACATCGCATTAACGGCATCGATCAGTTTTCCAGTCGCAATATCCAGCGACTCAATCGTTGCCGCATAGAGCGGATTAAAGGCAGCCGAATTCTTTTCGATCAAGTCCTTCGGTGCCGCGTGAGCAACGTGAGGAGAGTGATGAGGCACATAGCAAAATTTTGGCTTGTCATCATTCGATTTCAGAAAATCGATCGCCGCGTTGACGATCGCGAATTCGTTCTTGCCACCCTCTCGATCGTTGAGTTTGCCGTTTCCATTGGGTTCGACCGCCACATCGAAGCCTTGCTTGGTTGGCCCACCGCCGCCTAAGTGCCATTTTCCAAAATGACCGGTACGATATCCGGCTCGCTGTAGGACTTCTGCCATCGTCGTTTCTTCGACGGGCAGAAAGGACTGGATGCGCGGATGCAATACCAACTGCGAGTCCGCATCGGATCTTCCTGAAAGAAAAGTCGTTAAGTGCAGTCTAGCCGGTGTCTTGCTCGTCAATAGGGCAGCGCGAGACGCGGAACAAATCGATAGACCGCAGTAAGCACTCGTATATCGCATCCCCTCGCTTGCAAGTCGATCCAGATTGGGAGTGTTGTGGTCGCGCCGACCATAGCAGCCAAGATCGTTTATTCCCAAGTCGTCAGCAAAAATCAAAACAATATTGGGTAAGGCATCTTCGGACGGATGGTTGCTGCCACCCGTTGCGCTGCAAGAAACCGATAACGGTACCATGATCATCTGCGCCAAGAGAATCAAAACAATCGCACAGTTTTTCCTCGAAAACGTAAATGGAAGCAAAATCATTTCGGTCGAATCCTCAAGAGGAAGGAGAGTGGGACTGCGTAGGTGGGCCACCGCATATCAAGGAACGGGAACATAATTCTACTCTAAAACCGTTGTGTGGGGTAAGCTTCCAGCTTGCCATCGGTTAGCGGCAACCCGTGAGTAAGTTCTCCCCCTCGAGCCGATACTCCCTGGTACCGGGGGTACCATGGCGAGGGGGAGGACAGACTTTCGGGGGGCCCCCCTCATCCCCGGAGTACCGAGGAGAAGGGAGCAAGAATTTATTCGTAATAGAGGACCCCCGGGTTAGCCGTTAGTGACATTGCGTTACAATCGTTTCCGGTCCCATGTAACGTTTTTTGAGACTCAATCAGGAATGCCATGAATAGCTTTTTATTGCGATGGATGAACTCACGGATTTGCGCTCCCTTGGCACAGGTCGTTCTTGGGTTATTGATCTTGGAAATGCCCACTCTGCCATTGTGTGCTCAAGAGTCCGTTAGCCCGGAAAGCACAATCCGATTGCGATACCAAAAAACGGAAACCATGATCCCGATGCGGGATGGGACCAAGCTTCACACCACAGTTTTCAGTCCTCGCGATACCACTCGCAAGTATCCTATTCTGATGAAGCGGACGCCTTACGCATGCGCACCCTATGGAGCCGATTCCTATCCTGCATCGCTCGGCCCAAGCGAGCACTTTGTGAAAGCGGGATACATCTTCGTCAACCAAGATGTTCGTGGACGATTCATGTCCGAAGGAACGTTTCAACAAGTAACCCCGCATATTGCAAACAAAAAATCGCCCACGGATGTCGATGAAAGTTCCGATACCTACGACACTATTGCATGGTTGCTCAAGAATAGTCCCAATCACAATGGCAGGGTCGGTATGTTTGGGATTTCTTACCCAGGCTTCTACTGTTCCGCCGGGATGATCGATGCACACCCCGCCTTGCGGGCCGTTTCCCCACAAGCGCCGGTCGGAGATTGGTACTTTGACGACTTCCTGCATAACGGGGCCTTTTTTCTGGCGCATGCATACCGTTGGCTCAATAACAATGCACACGAACGAACGGGCCCCACAACCGAACGGCCCACCCCTGAGGTTTTACCCTCCAACGACGGATACAATTTATTTCTCGACGCGATGACCATCGACGAAATCAATCGTCGTCATCTCAAGGGTAAAGTTCCGTTCTGGAGCGAGATGATGGCACATCCCAATCGGGATGAATTTTGGAAGAAACGCGAGATCCTGCCTCACTTGAAGAATGTTGCCCCGGCCGTCATGGTCGTAACAGGATGGTACGATGCAGAAGACCTTTATGGTTCGTTTAAAACCTATCAAACGATTGAACGTCAGAATCCAGGTGTCAACAATGTGCTCGTCGTCGGCCCTTGGATTCACGGAGGCTGGGCTTCAGGGGATGGTGACAAGCTGGGCGCCGTTCCGTTTGGCTCAAAAACGGGCACTTTCTATCGGGCCGAAATTGAGTTTCCCTTCTTTGAGAAGTATCTGAAGGACGCTGACCATTCCGCTCCGGCAGAAGCAACCGTATTCGAAACCGGCTCCAACTCCTGGCGATCCTTTGATCATTGGCCACCTCGCGAAATATCTGTCCAACAGTACTTTGTACGGGAACGAGGAATTCTCTCCTCTGAGGCTCCGATTGGTACCGATGACAAATCCTTTGACGAATTCGTGAGCGATCCGGCAAAACCCGTTCCGTATACCGAAGCGATTACCAATCGTATGACCGTGGAATACATGGTTGAGGATCAACGTTTCGCAGCAAGACGTGGAGACGTCATGGTCTATCAAACCGAGCCACTCGAATCGGATATGGTTATCGCGGGTCCGCTCGACGTCAACCTTTGGGTTTCCACAACCGGTACGGATGCGGATTTCATCGTGAAGCTGATCGATGTTCAACCGGACGGAACGAATCCCGCTACACTGCCGAACTACCAAATGATGGTTCGAAGCGAAGTGATTCGAGGGCGATTTCGCGATTCCTTTGAGCATCCTAAGGCTTTCGAGCCTGGCGTACCGGCCGAGGTACACATTGAGTTGTTGGACATTTTACACCGATTCAAGAAAGGGCATCGCATCATGATCCAAGTGCAAAGCACATGGTTTCCACTCATCGATCGCAACCCACAGACATTTGTTCCCAACATTTATCTGGCCAAGCCCGAAGATTTTCAGAAAGCAACCCACCGAATCCTTCGATCGGCAAGGCATCCAACCCATATCCGAATGGGTGTCCTTCCCAAATAGTAAAACGCAATGGCGAATGCCAGTGGCGTGACAAGTGTTCCTATCGTGAGACTCCTCATGCAATCGCAAATACCGCGACCCTCCGTTCTGGCTTTGTTCGCACATCCCGATGATATCGAATTCGTGGCAGCCGGAACCTTGATCTTGTTAAAGGACCTAGGATGGCAGATCCACTATTGCAACATTGCCAACGGCTACGGCGGTTCGAAAAATACGAATCGCCAGGAAACCGCAGCAATCCGACTCCAGGAATCGCAACTTTCAGCGAAACTTCTCGATGCTTCGTTCTACCCTCCCATCTGCGATGATCTCGATGTCTTCTACAACTCGGGGAACTTAGCCAAGGTTGCTTCGATCGTGCGAATGGCCAAGCCGTCGATCGT
Source organism: Pirellula staleyi DSM 6068 (assembly GCA_945875845.1). GTDB lineage: Bacteria > Planctomycetota > Planctomycetia > Pirellulales > Pirellulaceae > JBKCUI01. Next base: position 104,680 of record CAMCMB010000002.1, on the reverse strand, counting down.
CTTGACGCACGCGCCCGTGGACTACATGGAGGACCACACCGAAACATGCAGGCTTGCCGTCACAGCAACGTTTTCAAAAGGAATTCCGAATTTTGTTTCCGATCCACCATGCAGCAGTTTCGATGGCGAAGTTGCAATCTACCACGCTCAGCCACATGGCAATCGCACGCCGATGGGCGAACTAGTCTATCCTCAGTTTGCTTTCAACATCGATTCGGTAATGAACAGAAAGCTCGAGATGCTGGAGTGTCATCGATCGCAGCAAGCATGGCTTCAATCGTCACAGAAGATGAATTCCTATTTGCAAGCCATGTTGGAACTGGGCCAGCAAGCCAGCAGTTTGGCAGGGATGAATTGCAGCTACGCCGAGGGTTGGCGAAAACACTGGCATCTTGGGTTTAGCGGTCCTGATTTTAGTCCGCTGGAAACTGCATTGAATGCGTACACGAAATAAAGCCGATCGAAATTACTCCTCGCCGGGTGGAGATTGCCACTTGCCTTCTATGGAGGCCGCAAGCACCCGATGCCCGCCATTTGATCTTCTTTGGTTCTGCAAATCGGCATTAAGCTCTCGTTCCAGGTCGCCTTCGCTCTGGTAGCTTGCTGCCACCGTCCATTCCCGGTTATATCTTTCCAGGATGATGAAGTTATTGGATTCCGCGATGGGGTTGTATTCGATCATATAGCGCCCTTTTTTAACCACGGAAAACACGAAAGACACGAACGGAAGAAGGACCCTCCCGATTCGTACCTTGCGTCTTTCGACTTTTTTTCTCATGCCCTAATTCTTTCGTGCTTTTCGTGCCCTTCGTGGTTCTAGAAACTTAAAGTGCCAGTCGATCAAAATAGCGCACTTTTTTAACCACGAAAAACACGAAAGACACGAACGGAAGAAGGACCCTCCCGATTCGTACCTTGCGTCTTAAGACTTTTTTTCTCATGCCCTATTTCTTTCGTGCTTTTCGTGCCTTTCGTGGTTCTAGAAACTCACAGTACCAGTCGGATGATAGTTGCTTTCGGGTATGCACCAAAGTTGACAAGTAAGCCAAGTTTCATTCCGGTTGCTTTCAAGTAGTTGATCACTTGTGCTTTGTGCTCAGGAGCAATGTCTTTGACGGCCTTCAATTCAACAACTATTTTCCCGTAGCAAGCAAAATCTGGGATAAACTTGGTTTTCAGCGGTTTGGATTTGTAGTGAAGCAACAACTCCTGTTGAGCGACGAGGGGAATTCCTCGACTATGCAACTCTATTTCCAGACACTCCTGGTAAACTGATTCGAGAAAACCACAACCCATTTCTCGATAGACTTCGAAGATTGCGCCTTGAATCGCGTAGCTTTCGTCTTTGAACAGGATTGTTTCGCGCACGGGGGTCCTTTCTTAACCACGGAAAACACGAAAGGCACGAAAGACACGAACAGCATGGATTTTTTTAAGTCAAATTCTTTCGTGCTTTTCGTGCCTTTCGTGGTTCATGGATTTGGAAGCTGCGGTTGCTGTCCTGGACAAGCCTACTTCGTCAACCACTGTGAAGTGGGATAGAGTTTGGCCAACTTCGATTTCGCTTCGGTTGCACGTTGACTCTCTCCAACCTTGGGCCAAAGCTGCGACAACCAATGCAAAGCCTCAGCATGAGCGTCGACTTCGCTCGCATACAACAGATCTGTTTTCAGAAAGGCCAGAATGGCCTCTTCGTGCTTACCTGACGTCTGCAAGATACCACCCATTGTGTTGTACAAAGCAGAAAACAATTCGGCGTCGGCGGAATCGCTCTCGTCGACCACTTTCTCGAGTGCTTGCAAGGCTTGATCCGCTTTTCCTTCGGCTGCATCGCAGCTTATGGACGCAACGTTTGCTAACTTCTTTAATTTGAGGGATGCCGGATCGGATACTTGGGCTTGGGTGACGGCCGCAAACTTGGCTCTGGCCTCGGCTGTTTGGTTGAGCGCTAAGAGCGCCTTGCCTGCGAGGTAGCCACCCTTTACTTTAAGGTCGGGGAATGGGGATGCTGCGAGTACACCAAAGTACTTTGCGGCTTCACTTGGAGCGCCCGTTGCCATAGCCAGTTCCCCGAGTTTTTCCGAGGCGGAATAAAACAGGTTCGAGTTCGCGTTTTCTTTTGCCCAATTAAGAAGCAGAGTCTTTGCCCCTGCGGCATCCCCCTTGGCTCGCAGCGCATTTACCGCAGCCAAATAGCCTCGATAGAACTCATAGTCCTTTTTGATATCGTCGATCTTGATCGATGGCACGTCAATTTTCTTGAACTCATCAATCGCCTGGTCCAAATTTCCTTGACCGATGAAGTCTTTTGCGCGGGTCAATTGCTGCGGCTCTCCTTCGAAAACAACGCGTGCAATTTCGTTAGATGGAAAGCTCTGATTTGCTCCTCGGACTTCGATGACCACTTTATCTCGCGTTCGTTCGATAATTATTCCTTTCACCGCTGCGCCCCCTTTGAGCGGGAAAACCCGACCCTCTTGCTGCGCGAGGGCGCAGGTTGAGCCAAATGCTGTTGTGAGAGTGAGACAAACGAGCGAGGCGGCTATACGGAGGGGAGTCGAGGATTTCATTTTTTTCGCGAGGAAGGAGAATTGGTAGTAATTCGAAGCCTTGCGGCATCGGTAGCAAGCAGGTGCTGTCGGGCTGTGGAGTACTAGGGCTGTTTGAATTCGGCGAGACCGATGGTGGGCTTGCCCAGTTCCTGCTGAAGTTCCAGCAGCAGTTTTGAAAATTTGGGCTCATGGTCGGGTCCGCCCAGTTCTGGGAAGTTTAGCATAGTCTGCCGTATATCTGCGACGGATCGTTCAAGGGCTTTCTTTCTTGGCTCTCCGCTTTCGGTGAGAGCGATCAAGCGTCGGCACTTTGCAATATTGAGACGCGCTTCGAAAAACGTATCCTTGAAATCATTGACGCGGGCCAACGTTTTCTCGCTGATTTTCCCCCAGCCCCACACGATCTTGGCCTTCTTGTCATTTGGCTCTGTGCCGAGAAGTGCCATTTTAAGCAACTCTGCATCCTTCCCTGCGGACCATTCTTGCAGGTTTCGGGCTGCTTCGACTTGAATCTGCAAAACTGTTTCGGATTTGGTCAATGCTTTCACAAAGAGTTTGTGGGCTTCCTCATGTTTGCCTGCACCGCTTTTCGATTGAGCCAATCGGAACTGAAATTCTTCGGGCTTGCGACCGGCAGCGACTAAATCCGCTTCCGACTTGCTAGCGATTTTGCTAAAGGCTTCTTCTGCGATCAACATCAATTGCTTTCCATTCGTTGCCAAAGCGGGCACCTTCACCATATCGGTTGCCAGATTTAGAATCGAAGTCCCGGCGGAATCGAGTGTACCGACATCCGAACTGAACGAAATCAGCTGTTGGATGAGGACACCAAAGGCGACTCCCAGTTTGGATTGATCCTCGATGTTCTTGGTCGCTTCCAATTTGGATTTTATTTCGACCGCCAAATTACGAAGCGAACTTGTTAGCAAGGAATCGTCGGACGCCGATAGCTCCTTCATTTTTTGAACAACATTTGTGACCTCATCGCTTGAGAGCGTCCCCTTGCCTCGACCAGCCGCTTGAACCATGGCTTGCAGTTTGAGCCGGTACGCTTCGAGCTTGAGCAATGGCTCTAACTCCGACTTGGTTTCGATTAGAACGATCGCGCCTTTTTGTGGATCGTTGAGTATGGCCAAGGCTTCGTCGTCTCGATCGGTAGAAAGATAAATACTTGCAAGAGTATTCACACCTGCGATCAGGTTCTTGTCTGCTTTGGCTGGGACCAAGTTTTCCCAGGACGACACTAGTAGTTTTTCGGCCCGTTGCTTCAAGCTTGCATCGTCTGCCGTTTCCTCCGTTTTTTCGGTGCGATGTTTGGTCGCGTTCGAACGGTACTCGCTCCAAAGAATTTTCCCAAGAATGCTTACGCTCGAGCCTCCTTTGCTTTGCCACGTCGCGATATACTTCTCCGCCGCATCCATCCGTTTATGAATGAGTGCTAATTTAACCAGCAGTTCCACAGCACCTTGAGCGTTGTCGGAGTCCGGCGATATTTCAAAAAGCTGTCCGGCTAACCTTTCGAGGGGGGGAACCAAAGCCATTTGCCGCTCGGCCGGAGCTTCGACGATTAGTTTGTTCAGTCCAAGCAAAGCAAACCCGCCCGCATTTTCGGCTTTCCCCTCTCCACTTGCGGGTACAACCAATTCTTGAGCGATTGCGACGGCTTCCCAATATTGGTCGGTTCGCAAAAACATATAGGACAGCAGGTATTTGGCTTCGAGCAACTCACTGCGATCGTCCGTTTCCCGAAACAGTTTCAACGCGCGTTCGTAGAGTTCAATGGCTTGCATCCGATCCCGCAGCGAATCCTCCTTGATCTTTTTGACTTGATCACTCAATTCTTGTTTGGTTTGAGCGTCCGCCTTGGCGAGTTGTTGTTCCAGAATGGGCAAGGTTGCATCGGTGGATTCGGCGCGATCCAACCGTTCTCGCCCAGCTTTGAACGCTTCGGCAAACGTACGCGTTTCCGGAAGCTTCACATCTACTTTTTCGGCGATTTCAATTCCGAGTTCGCTCAACAATTTTTTCGCTTTGCGAACGGTCTCAACGATTGCAACGTCGCGCGCCCCTTGTTTTTTAACAATGGCTTGCAGCATTTCGCGAGCGGCTTTTCGATTGTTTCTGAACTTGTTTTCCTCTTTTTTTTCGTCGATTGTTTTCGAAAATGCCATGCGAGCTTCGGCAACGGCAAGCTGCAAATCAATCCATTCCGGCTCGTTGCGATCGTTGGCAGTGGCTTGCTTGAGCGTTGATTCGCCGCGGTCGATTGCCACCTCGAATTTGGCAGACTTTTCGGTCGAATCCAATCGTACGATGTTTGCGATAGACTGCACTTTCCAAGTGCGAAATATGCCCGGTCCTTCATTCTCAGAGACGCGAGTGAAGCTTTCGCGGGAATCATCGACTTTCCCGAGCTGTCGCTGAACTTCACCGCGATACAGCAAGCTCAACATTCTTCGTCCGGCTTCGGTTGGGCCGGTCGTTTTTTCGATGATTTGAGAAAGCGAGGCCTCCGATTTCTCGAGCCAATTTCTCCATTCAGCAGACTGGGGGTCGTAGGTTTGGCTCATGAACTCCATCATTTTTGCACTCAGGATTTGGGCCCCTCGGTAATCTTTCTGATACTGCTCTCTACGCTCTTTTCCCTCCGCATCGTTGGCCTTGATCTTGTCTCCCTTCATGGATTCAAGAATGGGCTTTAACTCTTCGGTAATTTTGCTGTAAAGCTCCAAGGCTTCGGTGTAGACATCGCGAGCTTTGGACCGAAGATTGGCGGCAGATGCTTGGTTCTCGTCCTTTTTGCTGTCGGCCAAAAAGGTCTGAGCTCGCTCAAGCAGTAGGTCCCCAAGCTTTGTTTGGGCTTCGCTGCGTCTGGGGTGCGTTGGCGAAGCATCGAGGAATTGCTTGTATCCTTTTTCGATCAATGCGATGCGTTCGTCGCGTTGCTGCGGTGTTTTGGCGTTCCTAATCGAGTCTTGCAACAAAATGTTTCGCTCGAGAGGCAAGTCCTCCTTCATGCTGGCGGGCAATCGATCCCGGGCTGCACAGAGATCAAGGTACTTTATGCCCGTCTCGGAAAGTCCTTCGTCGCGGAGGCGTGCAAGAAACTTCTTTACCGGTTCCTCTGCCTGCAGCGATCCCGCGAATGGGACACTAACTGCAATCGCGATGAGCGTTATTCGGCGAGCGACAATTTGAAAGATACCTGACCAAGCCGAGGGCAGGATGGGACCATTGTCCCGATTCTTCCAAGTACGAAAATGAGTTTTCATTGGACCTGCGATAAGAAACGAGTGTCTTGTTTGGTTGGCAGAAGATGTCATGAAAAAGCGTCGAGGAAGAGAGAAAGGCTTGGTTCACGAAGGGCAAGCGAAAATGGCGAAACGAACGCCAAACTGCTGAAGGAACCTAATTATAGCGGAGAATCCTCCCTGAAAAGATGCTCGATCAGGAATCCGGTTCACCACGCATGGGAAACTGCCGTGGAGCTTGCGAAGGCTGCTGAGGTTCCTTCGGAGAAACGGACCAAGGAGAACTATCCCAACGATAATACTCATTCCTGTCTTGCGTTTGCTCCGTTTCGATTGGAAATTCGATGGAAAGCACAGTGGGAGGGTCCATCGGTTCGTCGGCCGGCAGCTCAGCAGATCCTTTGCTCGAATCCTCCGAAGCATACTCATTTTCGAAAGCAGCCTCACGGAAGACTGCGTTCACGTTTTCAATGCGGTTGGGGTCTGGCTCAAGGTCGAAACTCTCTTTGCGAGCGATCTCCTCTGCATTTTGCAATTCTCTCGCGTTCTCCGCACTGTAATAACACTCGCGAATTTCGGCTACGACGTCGTTCAAGCGTAAACCATGCTTGATCGCGATGCGGCTACAATCGTCATATTCCGGGGAGAAGTCTACTTCGCCGCTGGGTAGCTTTGAGACCTTCCCAGCAACAATTCCCCAGGGACTTGAAACGTCGACGATGGCTCGCGGCAAAATGGTGCGTGCTTGCCTTCGATATCGTAAGCCAAGAGTTCCCGTTTGTTGAAACAAAATCGATTCCATGGCTTGTCGATCTTCCGGCCTAGCCAAAACAGTCAGCAACGTGCCGGGGCGATTTTTCTTCATCTGGATCGGCATGGTGAAAACATCCAACGCACCCACTTTCCAAAGTCGCTCAATTGCAAAACCGATTTGCTCCCCCGACACATCGTCCAGGTTGCATTCGATCACGAGAACAGAGTCTGTTTGGGGCGGTTTCGCTTTCAAAGCGCTGCCGATGAGAATTCGCAACAGATTGGGCCGGTCGGGCATGTCTTTGTTGCCAGAACCGTAGCCAATTCTCCCGACTTGCATGGCTGGCATTGGGCCAAACTCGGCTGCAAGTTCGGTGAGAATAGCAGCACCTGTCGGAGTGGTCATCTCCATAGGAACCTGCGAAGGGGCAATCGGAACTCCAACCAAAAGTTCTGCGGTAGCCGGGGCAGGAACGCTGACCGTGCCGTGCGCGATGCGTATTTGGCCAGCTCCGGTCGGCACAGGGGAAGCATACGCCTTTTCGATTTCGAGCATGTCCCAAGCCACCGCTACACCCACCATGTCGACGATCGAATCGATTGCACCGACCTCATGAAATTGAACGCGATCCATGGTTGTTCCATGCACTTTCGCTTCGGCTCTGGCAATTCTCTCAAAGAACCGCATGGCCAAATCTTTGGCTTGCGACGACATTTTCGCATGACGTATCAAAAGGTGGACGTCTCTCAAGTAGCGATGCGCATGCTCGCGAGGATGGTCAATGCAAAGCAGCTTTCCCCGAAACCCTCGGCGACTGGTGTTGGAAACAGAAAGCCTTACGTCACCCAACCCCATGGATGCAATGGTTTCTTGGATGACTGGCAGGTCCGCTCCCGCATCGATCAGAGCCGCCAAGGTCATATCGCCGCTGATTCCGCTAAAACAATCAAAATACGCAATTTGCATGGTGTCGGCTCGTGTCTATGTTTTTTCTCGCGGGAGCGTCTTTGGATACACTATTCCAGCGTATTTGGCGTTGCCACCATGGCGGCCAACGATATACTACGCGAATCCCGAGACATACAAGATAGTCGAAAACGCGTTGAAGATCATGCTAGGCAGCTCCACTGTTTGCGCAGTAGGAAGTCAGTCTGAACAGATCGAAACCGGCCATCCCGGTGGGCAACGGTCCGTTTTGGGGTTCATCCGCATTGTTCGTTGGAGTTTGTGAAAATGAAAGTTGTTTCGTCCATTGGGGCGCTTAAATACCGTCATCCCGACTGCCAAGTGGTTCGCCGCAGAGGTCGCATCTACGTAATTTGCAAGAGCAATCCGCGTTACAAAGTCCGTCAAGGTGGCGCAAAGAGCAAGCGTCGTAAACGATAGACTGAGCGATAGGTAGCCTTTCGCATCGGTTTCCGTTATGAAACTAAGAATCGGAGTTATCGGGCAAGGTCGCGATTGGCAGTCGAGGTACCTGCCTGCACTGCGCTCGATGCGAGATCGATTTCAGGTCGTTGGAATCTACAACAGCGTTTCGATGCTCGCTGAGGCCATTGCGCGCGAGCTGGATGCGGAGCGTTTTGACAGTTTCCGAGCTGTCATGGAGATCCCTAGTCTCGACGCCGTCCTCGTGTTAGAGGACGACTGGTATCAAATGATGCCGCTGTTTGCTGCTTGCGATTACGGCAAAGCGGTCTTTTGCGGTGCCGAATTGAATTTCGATCCAAAAACTGCGAAGCGAATTCGAAATCAGATTCAGTCCTCCGGCATAGCGTTCATGACCGAATTCCCGAGGCGATTTGCGCCCGCCACGCTTCGGCTGAAAGAATTGATTGCAACTCGGCTCGGCCGGCCGAGATTGCTGTTTTGTCATCGACGACTCGCCTGTGAAAGCAAAGACTTACGAAAGGCACGATCGCTCGATTCGCGGTCCGAGCGAGAACTTCTTGAGTTGATCGACTGGTGCAACTACATCGTTGCCGATTCCCCCAGTTGGATTCAAGCGATCAAACACACGAGCAGTCAGTTGCCAAGCTACTCAGACTACCAGATTTTGAGTTTGGGGTTTGGTTCACCGGAACACGACTCGAAAGCGATCCTCGCACAGATCAGCTGCGGTGCTTATATACCTGAAGTTTGGCACGAAGCGATCGCGTTTCGACCACCCGCAGCGATCCAAGTTTGCTGTGAGAAAGGGGTAGCATTCATTGACTTACCGACGAGCTTGGTCTGGTTTGACGAAGCCGGCCGGCACCAAGAAACACTCGACACGGAGCTTTCGATCGGCCAACAGATGCTCGGCCAATTCCACCGTTCGATCACATCGCTCGTTCGCAAATCGAACGATCTGGAAGACACATGCCGAGCATTGCATATTTTGGATTTGGCAAAGAAGAGCACAGACCTAGGCAGTCGCGTCGCGATCAGCTAGAGGCTAGAGGCTAGAGGCTTGTTGCTTTAGTGAAGTCGTTATTGGGTAAAGGCGGTAAGACGGACTTCCAAGTCCGTCTATAGGGAATTCGACGGACTAGGAAGTCCGTCGTACCATTAAATCAACAAGCCGCTAGAGGTTAGAGGTTGCGTTTCAATAACGCCATGATTTTCGATCATGGAAATCTCCGCATTGCCTACCTGCGGCCATGACCTTTTGATCATGTGTCGATTCCGGTGGGGGATTAGGCCAGATTTCCGGTTTGGCTGGGGCGGCTAACGGTTGGCGAATACCGGTTTGGCGGCGAAATCATCTCGATCGATGGGGACTTGCACCCCACAGGATCACGCCCATGTTGCCTACAGGGGCAAGACAACTAACGCGCGGCTGTCGATGCGTTGATGGCTTCGGCGACGGTTTTTATGCCCATCGGTTGCTTGTCGTCGAATGGGCCATCCGAGCCACCCTTCGGCCATGTCGCCGGATCAGCATACTGTTCATCGTCTTTGTATTCTTTTTGCAAGCGAACGAGTTCGGCTTTCAGTTCGGCAAACTTTGCGGCAACTTCGGGCTTCCTGGACTCGGTTTCCAGGAAGAGGAGGTTGTGTTGTTCCGTTGGATCCTTTGCGATGTCGAACATTTCATACACGTTCGCTTTCCAGTAATGAATGAGCTTGTGAGTGGCAGTGCGAACACCCAAATGTGCTGCGGTGTTGTGATGACCTGGGTCGTGATAGTAACGGTAGTAAAAGCTGGTTCGCCAGTCCGAGGGTGATTCGCCTCGTAATAGCGGTGCAAGCGATCGTCCTTGCATCGATGCGGGGATGGGAAGCCCAGCAAGGTCAAGGAAAGTAGGTGCAAGGTCGATGTTCGAGACGAACTGTGTGGGGACTGTGTTGGGCTTAATGCCAGGGCCACGAACGAGTAGCGGCACATGAAGTCCCGGTTCGTACATGAAGCGTTTGTCGTATAGTCCTAGGTCGCCAAGGTACCAACCATTGTCCGCCGAGTAGATGACGATCGTGTTCTTTGCCAAGCCAGTTTGGTCAAGGTAATCGAGCACTTTACCCACACCATCATCCACACCTTGAACACAGGCTAGGTAATCCTGCATGTAACGTTGGTACTTCCACTTGACGAGCTCCTTGCCGACAAGAGTCTTGCCATCGACAGTCAGTTCCATTGGCTTTTGATTGTTCCATCGGTTGAGATCGGGGCCTTTGAGATCCGACGGTGCGACAAGCTTGAGATCGCGGCGGGTCAGATCGCGAGCGACAGTCTGTTCGTTAGCCGGCAAGGCCGTTGGACGAGTTGCATAGTCGTCCCATAGCGTATCCGGTTCTGGGATCACTTGATCCTTGAATTTAGCCTTGTTCCGCTCATCGGGTTCCCAGCCGCGATGGGGGGCCTTTTGATGCAACATGAGAAAGAATGGCTGATCTTGGGGACGCGTTTTGATAAACTCGATTCCCAAATCGGTGGTAATGTCGGTGCAGTGCCCTTGGATCGTGAGTTTCCGACCAGCGACTAGAAAGACTGGGTTCCAGTAGGCGCCTTGACCCGGTAGAACGATCCATCGATCGAAACCGGTGGGATCCGAACCTAGGTGCCACTTGCCGATGATGCCAGTGTGATATCCACCCGCTCGCATCTGCTTGGCGACCGTGTCGCGTGAGCCGTCGAATCGATTGAAAACAGGTACGCCATTGAGATGGGAATACTGGCCGGTGAGCAATGTCGCGCGGCTTGGCGTGCAAATGGAATTTGTGACAAAGGAGTTGGTGAATCGAGCACCCTCTTTCGCGATGCGATCCAGATGTGGCGTCTGATTTACCTTCGATCCATAAGCGGAGATCGCATGCTGTGCATGGTCGTCGGAGAAGATAAAAAGAATGTTTGGCTGGGCAGCGATAACATTAGATGCTGCACAAGAAAAGGCTAAAGCGATTGCAAAAAAGATAGGGTAGGGATTCATAAGGGTGCTACTTCGAAAGAGGAAGGTGGTAACCGCCGAGACTGCCTAGCATAGCTGAAATTGCCACACCATTCCTGAGGGAGTATCGCAGAATGCAAGCTCTCTATCGTGGCAAAGCCCTAGCCAACTCACTTTTGAGTAGAATAACCGTTCGTTTCCCGTTGGGAACTCATTCCGCAGTACCCCTCGCCGTCTATTGTCGATTTTATCAAAAATCCGTGAAGAACACGATCCTCAAAAGCATCTCATTGGTCTGACGAAGGAGCCTCGGGTGTCGGTTCATGACGAAATTATTAAGCTTGCGAAGGATGGCGATCGTGAAGCGCAGCGAGAAATCTACGACCTGCTCATCGAACGCGTTCATCGTTTGGTTGGTCGCATCGTTGGGAATTCCGATGTTGACGACGTAACGCAGGATATTTTTATCAACGTGTTTGCCAAATTAAGCTCCTTCAGGCATGATTCGAAATTCACCACCTGGGTGCATCGGTTAGCAGTCAACGATGCGCTCCAACACCTACGGCGACGACGATACGCGACTTCGGTTGGCATCGAGTCAGCCGTTACGAACGAGAAATTGCTTTCGGACCAAATGGAACTAAAGGAAATCGTGGACTTGGCATTTGCGAGGATTGATCCAGAACTGCGGTCGATCTTGGAATTGAAGGATGGACAGAAATTGTCTTACTTAGAAATTGCGGATATCGTCGGCGTGCCGATAGGAACCGTTGGGTCGCGATTGAATCGAGCCCGTCGCGAATTGCATGATCAACTTACTGCTTTGGGATGGGAGGGATAAAAATGGAATGTCATCATGTAATGGATCGCCTGTCCGACTATTTCGATGGCGAACTCCCTCCATCGAACGCCGACGAGTTCGCTCGCCATTTCGCAGTTTGCGAGAAATGCGCTTTGGCACTCAAGGAATTTTCAAAGCTGAGTGATCTTGTTCACCTGTCGGTTCCCGCAGATTCAGGTCCTGGGGCTTGGGATCGTTTGAATGCAAAATTGAATGCGCCGTCATCCTCTGTTCTAAAACCCGGACTTCCAAGCCGAGAGGGTGGTTGGATGATCGCTGGTATTTTGGCGCTTGCTGCCACTTTGCTGGTCGTATTTGGCTTTAGAAACGGTTTCGATGGCAACTCGGACCCTTCCCATGCCCATTCCGATTCCGATTCCGTGGCTACCTCGATCGATTATTCGGAACTTGTTTCAAGCGTATCAGACCACGCCAGATCCGCAATGGATTCCTTTTCGACAAAGTACGAAGGCGAAGAGGTGACGTTAGAAACTGCGAAAGAGCGTCTGGGCTATATGCCATCGGTAAGCAAGGCATTGCCCGCTGGAGTCGAATTGGTCTCCACAAGAGTGCTGAAATTACCAGAATGCCAATGCGCACACGGAGAATGCACTTGCGGACCAAACGGTTGCAACTGCGCCGCCAGTCTGTGCAAGCGAACCGACGGAACGGAATTCGTAGTCTTGGAACACTGCAAATCACAAGGCGTTTCCTTTGGAAGTCTCCTGGCGCAGAACACGAAGTTTGGAAACCAAGATGTCCAGTGGATCGAATCGCCAAACAAAGGTTTCTCGGCGAGTTGGCTCAGTCACGACCGCCGCATAACCGCAGTGGGACTTAAAAATTCATATGAAGCAATAGGGCTCATGGCAGGCGTTGATTAGAATTTTAAGACAAATCAAATCCTCAGGAATAATAATGTTCGACTGGAAAATCACTTCTCTTACACTTGCTGTTTTCATTGCGACCGCGATGCCCACGTTTAGCATGGAACCGGTTTCTATCGCTACCGGGAGTGCAATGAGCACCCCAAAACAACCCCAAGCCGCTATCGATTCGGACGGAACGGTCCATCTGATTTTCGGCGATGGAGACACAGTAAAGTACTGCCATTCTTCGGACGGTGGTAAGTCCTTTTCCGTTCCAAACGCCGCCTTTGAGGTTCCCAACATGTCGCTGGGAATGCGTCGTGGGCCGCGAATTGCGTTGTGCAGCGGGACAATCACCGTATCGGCCATCGGTGGTGCGCAAGGAAAGGGTAGAGACGGAGACATTCAAGCTTGGAACTCGAAAGATGGAGGAAAGAGTTGGGCAGGACCCTTCTTGGTGAACGACCAAACGGGGTCGGCTCGCGAAGGGCTACACGCAATGTGCAGCGGCGAGGATGGTACGCTCTGGTGCGTCTGGCTCGATTTGCGAAACAAACGAACCGAGATCTTTGCATCGAATTCATCCGACGCGGGCACAACATGGCAACCGAACCAACTGGTCTATCGATCACCCGATCGCAACGTATGCGAGTGTTGCCATCCCTCTGTGGCTGTCTGCGGCAACCAAGTAACGGTCATGTTTCGAAATTCGCTCAATGGGAATCGTGACATGTACCTTACCACTTCAACCGATGGAGGAGCCACTTTCCCAAACGCTGAGAAACTTGGGAATGGAGAATGGAAGCTCAATGCATGTCCGATGGACGGCGGAATGGTGGCGCTCGATGTTGATAAAAATCCCCTCACGGTTTGGACTCGCAAGGGCTCTGTTTTCATGACAAACCAGCAAACGGCGGAAGAACAGTTGCTCGGTCGCGGTGGTCAACCATGGGTGGCATCCACCAAAAAGGGACCAGTCGCTGTGTGGACGAACCCGAACGAACGATCTCTGTACCTCCAACTGCCGAAAAGCGATGAACCAAGCAAGATGGTTGCATCGGCGATCGATCCAATGGTGATCTCGAATCGGAGCGGGGATGGGCCGGCATTCGTATTCTGGGAAACGAAAATCGACGGCATCAATGCCATTCAAGGTTTGCCATTAGACCTGAAGTGAAAACGCCTTGGATGGACCACGTTTTGGCGGCAGTTTGACCACCCGACGCGTGAGCGAGTGGCCGACTGCAATCCCTCGCTCAACGGCTTGTTGATTTAGGGAAGTCGTTATTGGGGAAGGGGGTACGACGGACTTCCAAGTCCGTCAATGGGGAATTCGACGGACTTGGAAGTCCGTCGTACCATGAAGGCAACAAGCCGTCCCGCGTCGGGCTGCCAATTCACAGCCTCGTCGCAAAAGTACGCGTCATTAACGCTTACTTTTGCGGAGCAACAATAGAACGCAATTGCGTCTACGTCTCGATTTGACTCAGGCGAATCAGAGACACGAGTTCATCCGTACTCATCTTGCCAGCACGATCTGCACCATCTAAGACACCGCTGATCAGTTCGCGTTTGTCGGCATGCAGAGCTAGAATTTGTTGTTCGATCGTGTCCTTGGCTACCAGTCGGTAGACCGTAACCGCACGCGTTTGACCGATGCGGTGCGCACGGTCGGTCGCTTGATCCTCTACGGCTGGGTTCCACCATGGATCCATATGGATCACGTAGTCCGCTGCGGTCAAGTTCAAGCCGGTTCCTCCCGCTTTGAGCGAAATCAAGAACAGCTCCCCTTCGCCAGCTTGGAATCGATCAACTGCTTCTTGTCGCTTTGCCGCTGGAGTGGAACCGTCCAAGTACTGGTATTTAACCCCGATCTTGTCTAGCGCTTCCCGCAACAACGAAAGATGCTGCACAAATTGGCTGAAGACCAAAGCTCGGTGCTCCCCTTCTCGCAATTCGGCAACAATCTCCATAAACAAATCGAGCTTTGCCGAGGATTTGTCCCATCGCTTGTCCACCAATGCAGGATGGCAAGCAAGTTGTCGCAACCTTGTTAGCCACGCTAGGACACGAATGCGCATTTGACTATCTGGTTCGCCGTCACCCGTTTTTGTCAATTCGGACAGAGCGGCCATGCGCGCGGCATCGTACTTCTTGCGTTCCTCCTCGGACAACTCCGCATGACGAATGACTTCCGTTCGTTCGGGCAATTCCGAAAGCACTTCCTTCTTTGTTCTGCGAAGGATAAAGGGACGAACGACCCTGCCCAGGGCCAGTAGTCGGTCGCGATCTCCCTGGCGTTCAATCGGCTCAGCAAAGCTCTTTCGGAACCGATCCCACGAGCCGAGCAAGCCAGGACTGATCGTTCGCATCAAACTCCACAATTCACCCAAGTGATTTTCCAGAGGAGTACCCGACAGTGCCAATCGCCAGTCCGCATCCAGTTGCCGAACTGCTTGAGCAGTCTTGGTTTGAAAGTTCTTGATGAATTGTGCTTCGTCGAGCACCAGTGTATGCCATGCACGAGCCGTGAATCGATCGACGTCTCGCTGTAGCAACTGATAACTTGTGATGATCAAGTCACCCGGGCCAGCAGAATCAACCAGCGTTTGTCGATCGTGCTCGCGGTATAGCTTTGCCTTGAGCGACGGAGCAAACTTCTCTGTTTCTCGTTGCCAGTTGGAGCCAACGCTCGTCGGTGCAATGATGAGCGCCGCACCCTTGTTGGCTCGATCGAGTAAGACTCCGAGCGCCTG
This sequence comes from Pirellula staleyi DSM 6068, assembly GCA_945875845.1. GTDB lineage: Bacteria > Planctomycetota > Planctomycetia > Pirellulales > Pirellulaceae > JBKCUI01. Next base: position 89,290 of record CAMCMB010000002.1, on the reverse strand, counting down.
AACGGTTTTGCCCAGACCCATGTCGTCCGCCAAACAACCGCCTATTCCCCAGTGCGCAAGCTTGGCAAGCCAAGCGTAGCCTGTCTTTTGATAATCGCGCAGGTCTGCGTTTAAGTTCGATGGTATCACGGGTGTCAAACTGCGAGCACCAGCCAAACGGGTGAGAGCATCGCGCCATGACATGTCGGATTCGTAACTGATATCGCTGCCAAGGGCTTCTTCGACGACCGCCGTAGCGGCTCTCGAAACTCGGATCGCCCCGGAATCGGTCTGCGAAACATCTTGAATGCTGTTGAGGCGTTGACGAAGCTGGTCCGAGATCATGGCAAACTGCCCATCCCCGAGCGGAATGAACCGGCGGCCTCCTCGAAGCGCAGCCAGCAATTCGGCCAACGGAATCTCAAGTCCTTCGAGTTTCGCAACCCCCTCAACGCCGAACCAATCGCGTTGGCTTGTCAATCTTACTTGCAATCGCTGAGGTGTGATCTCCCCGATGATTTTCATCGGCTGACTCTTGGGCCAACATACCGTAGGCGCGTCGTCCCCCATCGATTTGATTCGTTGAAGCAAATCTAATGCAATGTCTGGATTTTCCGCAATCCAAGTGTAAGCGCTTTCGTAAAGCAACTGGCCCAGTTCTAACACGCCCGCGATCACGTCGGCACGTATCGATTCCTCGTCCAGGGACCTCAACAATTGGAAGCGACCAGCCGGGGTCGCAACTCGCAACCGATCCGGTTCCATCCCTGGAACGGGTTGATCGGCGACTGCATCGCAAGCGACTCGCAGGCCCACGAGTAGGCCTTCTTTGCCAAACGGCGAAAGATGCACTTCGACGATAGGCTCCAAGGGTTGCTCAGGGCCAGCCAATCGTTCCGGAAGATTGATCTGTATCCAACGAGGATCGGCGGCAGCCGCCACCAAGTCAGCAAACTGCTCTGCCGATTCTTGATCAAAGACCGCTTCACGACGTTCGGCAGCGTGCAAGTCTTCAATGAGCCGTTTCATCCGATTGTCGATGCTGCTGATCCAAATGCATCTCTGATCGCGATCCAATCGGAGCATCATCGTCTCTTGATTGTTGATCGTTCCCATGAAATAGTTTGGGTTGTCGCGGAGCGACACGATGTGGAATTCACCCTGGTAAACGCTCGGCTTGTAGATGTCCGCATGCTCTTCCACTCGGACTTCGAGCGGACTTTCCAATACTCGAATCGGCGTTTGCAACTCGTCATCCAGTGTCAAGTGCGGATGGTCTTTGAGTAGGTTTAAGCACTCTCGAACAATGCGAGGCGTTTGGCCTCGATAGGACTCCTCTGCGGATTGCAATAACAAGATTAGCAAGCGATCCGACGGGTGAACCAGAGCCGCTTCCTCAACCGTATCTAGCCCGTCTTTCAAATGGCGACCTTTGTTCCAGCCACCCTTTTTGCGCATTGTTTGGAGATAAGCGTTGACTTTGACCGTCGAATGCGAAAACGAGAGTCGCCATTGAATGCGCATCAATCGATCGCGTTCCATCTCTTCCGGTGGCGTATCTGGAGCGGAGGGGGCGTCGCGTAAATAGCCGAGCGATTCGACTAGCTTTCGCCCAGCGTATCGCCCATCGGTCACACAGCTTTCCATCCATTGAATTGCATCTTCGGCAGATCTTTGGCTTAGTTGTCGCCGAATGAAATGCAAGCAGTGGATTTGATGCACACAAGGCTTGATGGTCTCCGTGCAACTACATTGGGCATTAAGCTGCCGAATGACCCGACCTGCATTCGGGTCCATCAAGCTGCCGAGTTGTTTGGTATCTAATTCGAATACGATGCTGGTATTGAATTGTCCACGGACTGGCGCAACACCTTGCAATTCGAAGTCCCATTGCAAGCTGCTTTCACCCTTTTTGAGTCTGGGCTGATCCTGCGTAGTGTAATAGCGAGCCATCAAAAGCTGCTGAGGTCGAATTTTTTTCTCTAATTGTGCAATCGCTTGAAGAATATGGACAATCAATCCGGTCGCCTTGGGAGGGTCCAGTTGTGCCAAGTCTGTCATTCCGTGTTGCCCCATCCAGTGTTTAAAGTCCGCGAAAGCCAAGTTCAGTAGTGTCGTCGATCCATGCGTCCTTTGGCAAGGCGAAATTCGAACTGGAAACGTAAGAATACCCCGGAAAAGATAGGGAAAAAGGTCTTAATTGCCCTTACATTGAAAACGCAAACATGCTATGTCGAACCTACCGGGAGTTCAAGCGCGATCACGGCTCCGGTTTTCTCCTTGTCGCTCTCATTGGCTGTGCCCACAAAAATTCGACCGCCGTGCGAATCAATAATCCGATGGCAAATCGCCATCCCCAATCCAGTCCCTTTGGTTTTGGTCGTATAGAAGGGTTCGAAGATTCTCAGTCGCTGTTCATCGCTGAGCCCAGGCCCTTGGTCGGTGATACGGATGTGAGCAAACAAAGACTGGTCACGCTGAATGGTTCGGCAATCGATGAAAATGCTACTGCCGTCTGGGATGACCGCAAACGAGTTTTCGAAAATATTCCGTAGCACTTGGCAGATTCTTTGCTTATCGCAGGATACAGGCGGGCATGCGTCGCAGCTTGCAACTAAGTCGATATCGCGATTTTGCCATTGTTCTTTTAGATTTAGCCAAGTCTCCTCACACAGTTCTCGGATGTACTGCCTCGATCGCTCAAGCTGAATAGGAGCCGCATAGCTGCGTACCTCTTCATACAAAACTTGCAATTCGACCAAAGCCGAACGTGTTCGTTTGACGAGATCACGTTGATCGGGCGCAGAGTGCAAATCCAGTTCGAGCATGTCCAGGCAGGCTCTCGAACGTTGCAGGGCATTTCGGCTTTCGTGCGCTAAGCCGGTCATCATTTGTCCAATGGCGGCCAGCCTCTCGCTTTGAATCAGACGCTGCTGAGCGATTCGCAGATCGGATTCAACTTGATGCCGCTCCGTCATGTCCCGCATGATGCCCGTGTACATCTTGCGATTTCCGATCCGGATTTCACTTACGGCGAGATCGACCGGAATCAACGACCCATCTCGGCATTGTCCGAGCACCTGTCGTCCGATACCAATGATCGCAGCCTTACCTGTTTCGTGATACTTGGCAAGATACCCATCGTGAGACGATCGATCGGGCTCCGGCATCAAACACGAGATGTTTTTTCCAATAAGCTCACTCGGTAAATATCCAAACAGTTTTTGCAACGCGCGATTCGCGTTCAAAATAGTTCCCCGTTCGTCAATCATAATAATCGCGTCGACTGCAGTGTTCAAAACGGATGCTAACAACGCAGTATCGATGGCAGCTAGATCGATGGAATTATCAGATGCTTCTTCGGACATCATGGCGATTTGGCCTCATGCAAGGGATCTTCCGCAAGCCAACCTGGCTTGAACTCGCTCAGCATTATTCGAATCGTTTCCATTTCTGATTTGCTCAACCGCACGCCCGGCGGTGGTTTGCTTTTTCCAGCCAAAATGTCCCTAAACCTATTGCGAACATAGTGGGCTACGGGCTCAGGCAATCCCTCGAAGTGCTCAGACAAAATGAGAAAACTGCAGGGATATCGAAACATTCGCCGTTTCAAATCCAACTGATAAAAGGACCTGCCTTTCGCGTCCACTGGACCTCGGGTCTGGAATTCCTGAACGAAGTCACTGGAACCTTCGACGGGCGAACTCAATTCAACTTCGTCTGCAAACAACAGTCCGCCCACTAGCGCTTCGCCGACACTTGCGACACGCCGCTGGGTCGATTCGCTCTCAAATTCGGATGGGCGTCCAAGTGCAACGTTCATCGACCCGTCGAGGTACGTCGCTTGCCGAGACTCGTAGTTCGCCCGAGTGACCAGATTGTGCACTCGCGTCTGATGCTCGAGCACCATCAGAGCCACAATGTCGCTGGTGTTTTGCAAATAGCTTGATATCGCAATTGTTTTCGGCAGCTGATCACAATTCGCGCCTGCTTCCATGTCTACTTTTTGAGGGTCGTCGCGATCGTCGGCAAAGAGATTCCCAAGATGTCGCATGGTCCCATGTTGCCCCGTCACGTACCATCCGCCCCACCGCTGAACAAAGGGACTGCGATGGTCGGTAATGTACGTCGAGGAACCAGATCGCGGCCGACCCGATCTGTCAGAATAAATCGATCGTACTAGAACGCCAGGAACGCGTTCCGTTCGCGATGTAGCGTGACAGGAAAGACATTGACCTCGATCTCGAATGATTTGAAACGATTTCTCGTCTCGCTCCAACGTATAAAATACACTTCCAAGTTGCGGATCAATGGCGGCAAGTTCTAAGATTGGACTGCCGACAACCATCCCAACGTACGTCGAATCATTGAAATAGATGGCCCGCGGTGTGCGGGGACCTATGTGGAGTATTTGCATGCTCGTCTTCGAGAAAACCAAGCACTGGGAAGACTCAGGGATGTTCAACGCATGCAACAACGACTTAAGATAATTTCCATTGGAATCAGGAACGAGCGATTCGTCACCACTCCGAATGCGTTCGAAGAGTCGAGCAACTGGATCCTTAGAAGGACTGTCTTGGTACGAAATCGGCGGATGCTCAAAATCATCGTCGGCCTGCAATGTCGATGCCAACGAGCAAAGTCCTACGACGAAACATATGCCCTTCGGGGCGTTCATTGGAAACACGTTTGAGTATTTCATTTTTTCAGCTCTTCATTGAGGATCCTGTAAGCAGGCGTTTCTAAGTCGTCATATTGACCGCTTCGGATGCATAGCAGGCAAGCCACCAATGCGGATCCACCTAGCAACAAAGCTACTGGAAGTGCTACGTAAAGTACGCTCATAGTATTGATCCTATATCCCAAGTTGTTTTTGTTTTCCAAAGCTGCGTGTTGCGGTTGCCATCGCAAGAACGCTCAGGCCACTCAGTGGCATCAAGATCGCAGCAACCAACGGATGTATCCAGCCAGTGATAGCCAATGAGATCGCAATCGAATTGTAGATCAACGAGGCTGCAAAACATCGACGAATGCCCCGAACAACATTTTTCGATGCGTCGATCAATTCAACGACGCATGAAAGTTGCTGATTCGCCAAAAAAATGGGAGCAGCACGCAACGCGTGGTCACTCCCGCCTCGAATAGCGATCCCAACATCTGCCGACGCCATCGCCGCAGCATCGTTGACACCATCTCCCACCATCACACATGTGCCGCGATAGGACTGTCGGCTGCTTCGTATCACTTCGAGCTTCCGTTCCGGAGATTGGTTCCCCAAAGCAGCGACCAATTCGATCCCAGCATTCTGCAGCTCGAGTTCCAAACGATCCACAATCTCTTGGCGATCCCCAGACAAGATACCAAGCCTCCAGCCTCGGTCCGAAATCGCCCTGAGCGTTTCAATGGCGTCGCTGCGAAGTGAATCGCCAATGCCAAACATTCCAACAACCGACTTCTGTACCGCCAGCCAAACGACGGTTCGGCCATCCTCCAGATACTCCGACTGCAACCGCAACCATTCAGGCGAAAGAACGATGGAGTTCGCCGTCAACAATGCTTCATTTCCCAAAAAAACTTGGGAGCTGTCCACCAAGCCTACAACCCCTTTGCCATTGAAATAAACGATGCCCGTTGCCTCAGTTAGCTCCATGTCTCCGGAGTCGTTCAACTCGGCAATCGCAAAATCATGAATGGCCGTTGCAATAGGAGTCGAAAGTGATTTTTCGAGTGCTGCTGCGTACGCAAGCCATGCATCCTCGCCGTGCCAATCCGAAACGACCATGCGTCCATACGTAAGGGTCCCAGTTTTATCCAACCAAATAATACCTGGCGTTGCAAGACGCTCTAGGCAATTGCCATCCCGAATCCAAATTTGCTTTCTTGCCGCCCTTCCGAGGGCAACCGTCAACACCAACGGAGCGGCCAATGCCAATGCACAAGGGCAAGAAATGGTCAAAAGTGCTACTGTATGCCGGGTAGCTATTGCGTGACCGGCAATCGTTGCCCAAACTCCCCAAGTGCCTGCAGCCAACAACAGGACAACCAAGATGAACCACTTACTCACACGATCTGCAGCCATGATCCAAGGGGTTCGGTGGGTTGTTGCATTTCGAACAACCTCCATTAAACGTCCAACCCGACTGGCTTCACCCACAGCAGTAACAGAAAACAACAAGCGAGCACTCAGATTGGTTGTACCTCCAACAACCGCATCGCCCGCTTTGACCGAAACGGGATCGCTTTCTCCATTTAACAACGACATGTCGATCGAGCTAATGGCCGTTGAGCCAGCTGGAGTGAGAGTGGTGGATTCCGCAAGTACGGTCCCGTCGGCAGGGATCGTTCCTCCAGGTTGAACAAGCACATGATCGCCAATTTGCAATCGATGCGACGGAACGATCTTGTGGGTACCATCCGCCTCGATGCGAGTTGCCACCACCGAGTTTAATCGCAACAGTTGACTAACCCAAAGACTGGTCCGGTGCTGTGCTCGAAATTGGATGTAACGCCCAATTCGCAACAATAGGATCAAGGAAGCCAACGAGTCAAAATAGACATGGCCGACTCCAATGGCGGCCCCTGCCACTGAGCCACCGATTCCAATCAACAACGAAACCGCGACAGGAACATCGATATGCGGCGTTCTCGTTCGAATGGCCTGCCAAGCAGTCTCAATGAAAATACGTCCCGGCAATGCGACTGCGAGCGCAGCCAGAATCGTTCCGACCCAACGCAAAAAGGTCGCGTGCGAGCCAGACATACCCGTTGATTCGCCCGCGTAAAGCGCTACGCCTATCCACATTGCATTCGCTGCAAAAAAAGCGGCCAACGCAATTCCCACCCAATGTTCACGCTGCTGTTGAAGGTACCATTGGTCATCGTTGTGGTCGGCGATCGATGGGGATAAAACGTAGCCGAGCTTTGCAAGCTTACGCGAAACATACGAGGGATGCGTCAAACTCGGATCGTAGATCAACTCGACCGTCTGATCGCTCATTCTTACTCGGGCGCTTTGGAGCCCTGGAATGGTCGGCTGCATCCGTTCAATCAGCCATGAACACGCAGCGCAATGCAATCCATCGATCGATAACCTAACTGAGCATAACCCATCCGACATCGGATGTACCTCAACTCCAGCCGCGGAAAGGTCGTCTAAGACGGACTCCTGCGCATTTCCACCCCCCCTCCCTGGTGCAAGTTGAGTGTTCGATCGCATGGCGTAAAAATCTTCGAGCCCTAACTCATGGATCAGAGCATACGCACCCATGCAGCCATGACAACAGAACACGTGCTCGCGTGGATCCACAGTGTGGGTTGGCAATCCACAATGCGAGCACGGTCGCATGGTTCGCTGTTTGGCTGATTTGGGCTCAAGGGTTTCGAGCATTGGAGATTTCCCCGTAGTCTCGAAGCGTCACGGGCGAACCCTGTGTCGCAATTATCAAATCGCTTTCGGGATCACGCTCGCCGATACAGCATGGCAACTCTGCCTGCAATGATTTCCGGATCATGTCGAAGGAGACCTCCGAGGCAGTGGACGAGGAAGTGACAGGTACTGCTATCGAACTGAGGTCAATGTTGCTTCGGCACATCAACGTGTATGCACCAAAACCGATAATGCAGATCGCCGCAATGGGTTGTGATAAACCTTTCCATCGCGGGCTCATCGATGTCCAACTCCAAGCCGCGAACGACAGCAGGGGTAGTGTCCCCAGCCAGAAGGCGAACATGATCGCAATAGTCATAGAGGAGGATGGCGCAGCGGCTGCTGCCAAGACAAACAAATACAACCATCCACAAGGCAAAAGCGTACTGGTCAATCCCCATGAAAAAGCGGCAGTGGGGACGTTCCACCCCGCATAATACTTGCGCATTGAGATTACTTGTTTCGTCCAAAAGTGCGTCCAAGCGGAATGGCTAACCGCTTCGTTTTGCATGGTTATGCTGGCTACCAACCGCATGGTCCCCAACCCAACCATCAATATCCCAACGCACCATCCGACGGTCTGTGCAAGCGATGCGTTACCGCTGAGTCGAATGACCGTCGAGTTGAGCAAGGCAACGCAACCACCCATTATTAAATACGTCGTCAATCGCCCCAAATGATACGACGCCAGTCGCGTTAGGCGATCAGTTCGGCTTGATTGGTTATTCGTTGGACCCATTGCAAGCATAGCGAACGGACTGCACATTCCCACGCAGTGCAACGACCCCACGATGGATGAAAACAAAGTTGCTCCCAAAAGCTCGAAGGCGATCATTCCAATACTCGATGGCCGCGTGGTGCGGCCGCAGGGGGCTCATTCCATTCCATAGCCTGCTCGTACGAACAGCGTTGCCCGTCAGGGCTCGTTAGCGTTAATTCAAAACTCCAAAGACCTAGCTTTGCGACATCCACTTTTGCCTGATACCGTCCCGGGGCAATTTCCGATAAAGTTGCTGACACTTGTTGAGCCACTCGAGTGTAATGAAACAATCGGGCGGAACCGACGCACCCCGAGACAGGCTCGTGGTTCCTGTCGGTTATGGCAATTTCGATCGCATCCGAGGGATTGCCAACGCGTTGAATCGCGATGTGCCATTGCCTGTTCTGCCATGCATCCCGCAACGCTTGTCGCTCATCCCAAGCGACGGCACGCTCACCATAGCCAGGTATGGAGCGAAACGAAGGGTCCCCCGCGGCCATCGTGATCGCGATGGCTGCTATCGCCAAATCGATTGCGAAGAAACCGAGGATCATCAAGATCCAGAAAGCTCTTGAGTTTCGTTCCGTTTTCTTCGTGTATTGTTCCGTTTGCGTTAGGTTCGCCATCATCGCGGCCCCACCAATCGAACTGGAATGTCACGTGTTTGACCACTGGTATCGGCAATCTCCAAATGCGTGTCTTTAAACCCATCGCCAGACGTTATTTGCATAGGGAACCGAACGTCCAAAGGAGACAACGTGGACTCACCAGGCAAGAGTCGAATCAGCCCCTCGTTGCTCCAGCGTGCGATAGCTTCGTTGTTCGTACTTCGAATCGAGTATTCTTGTTCCGATTGGCTTCGGTTCACGAGCCGTACGCGAAAGTTGTTTTGCACGTATCGATCTGGGGTGACCGAAAACGGTGCGCCCGGCATTCTTAGTATTCTCGCATCAAACGTAAACTTACTGGAGAGAATGACCAAAAACAGAATCGCTGCGATTGAGATGATCGTCGGATAGATGACGGTTCTAGCTCGAATCAAACGTGTTGGTACTCCTGCCAAACCATCTTGACTGGTATAGCGGATGAGCCCGGTCGGCTTGCCAATCTTGCCCATGACATCATCGCACGCATCGACGCATTGAGCGCAGTGGATACATTCGAGCTGGAGTCCATCGCGGATGTCAATTCCGGTCGGACAAACAGCCGTGCAGCGACCGCATTCGATACAGTCACCTCTTGGTTCAGCAAGGATGTGATCGAGCGAGTAGGGGGTTGAAACCTTTTCCGATTGCGTTTCGATTCGCTTGCCTCGTTTGCGAGGTTCGCCACGCTTCGAATCGTAGGCCACAATGAAGGATTTACGGTCCAGCATGACCGATTGAAACCTCCCATATGGGCAAGCGATCATACAAAACTGCTCACGAAAATAAAGAAAGTTGAACAGGAGTCCAATCGTCGCACCTCCCATCACGAGAAAGGCCACAGGATGCTGCGTCGGGGACAATCGCATCCAAGCGGCCAGTCGATCGGTGCCGACAAAGTAGCTCAGGAAAGTATGAGCAAGAAACAAACAGCAAATCAAATACACAAGGAATTTGGCAACCATCCATACGCCACTCGGGACACTTCGAGACTTGCCACCGCGGCCCGTTGTGTTATTGAAGAACCGATCAATGGGTCGAAATAGGAATTCCAAATACACCGTCTGTGGGCAACCCCACCCACACCAAACTCTGCCAGCCAAAGCCGTCACCAACATGATGGAGAAAAACGCCATCAACATCAAACATGCCAATAGCGGTGTGTCCGTTGGATAAAAGGTATGTCCCAAAAATGTGAACTCACGCTTGGCAATGTCCATCAAGACATAGGGTTTACCCGCGATTCTCAAGTGGGGCAATGTTACGAAAAATGCGATCAGTCCGTACGCCAACCATCGTCGTCGATGCCAGTAGAATCCTTGAGAAAGGGAGGGGCAAATCCAATTGCGGCTGCCGTCTCGCCTGAGCGTCGGTAGGACTTGTTCCTCAGCAGCCAGCACGGAGCTTTGAGAAAGCTGCATATCGTTCACCACGTGCTCATGCGCGTGCTCATGTTCATGGTCATGCTCGTCTGCCCCATTGCCGCATCCCCCATTTCCCGTGCAGCCCGCGCAAGCGTTTTTGCAAGGCACCTTCGGCGTTTCTTTGTCTTTAGGAATAACGGGTAACTCAAGAGACATGTTGGGTTTTACTCGCTCGGCCACGCAGGAATTGGGCTACCGTCAGGGGCTTTTGGGTTCGCGGGCTTGGAGTTCCTCAGGCTTGCAACATAGACAGACACAAGGATGACGTCGTTCTTGTGAGAGAAACGGGTTGCCCAGGCGGGCATCGCTCCTCCCGCTACCCCTTCGTTGATGACTTTGAGGATGTCAGGCAACTGCTTGATGTGCTTGAAACTCTCATCGCATAAATTCGGGCCGACGTTTCCACCACCGTCGGCTGCGTGGCATGAGACGCAATTCGCTTTGAAAATGGATTGGCCCACGCCTACCCATTTCGGTTCCTTGAGGAACCGGACCATCGTATCTTGATCGCCGGTCAATTCACCGATTTCCGCGTATTGTTTCCTCGTGTTTTCGGTGGCGCTAGTTTGATATTGTTCCTCGACAGATCGACCAGGCGCATTGGAGTGAAAATACATCAAGTAGAAGGGCGCGAAGGCAATCGTGATCCAAAAGCACCATTTCCACCAGCCTGGAAGCGGATTATCGTACTCTTGGATGCCGTCGTAATTATGTAGAACCGGCACCTCATGGGATTGGAACTCCTTGCTCATTCTCCAGCTTCTTTCTGCGCGGATTGCCTGACCTTGTCCGTTGTGGCGGATTGAATGTTTCTCGCGGCTTCAACGGCGGGAACTAAATCGTCGATAGGAATACTCCCAAAGCGACTACAGGCGTCGCTCTTGAGACACCATGCTTGCCAACATACCGCGAGAAAGCAAAGGCCGAATAGGACCAAAGCAATCTCTTCGAAGTTGGAATAGTCAAGTTTGCAAATAACGTCTTTTAACATGGGTTGTTTTTCTCTTTTGCCCTCATTCGGGGCGCGGAATAGGGGCCACCGCTACGGGGTTTGGCTGTGCGACCGGCGGTTCGGGTTCTGCGGTCTGGGTGGGAGGTGCTTCCACCTTGGTGGGAGGTGTTTCAACACGATACAAATCCTTGCCCAAGCGTTGCAGGTACGCTATCAACGCGATTGCAGTCGAGTCCTTAATCAAATGCCCACTAAATGACACTGGGCCACCTTGTGCAATGATTTCTGATGCGATTGCAGCCGCTTGCAGTTGAGCCATCGACTCGGCCTCCGTCAGCTCTCGGTCGTACGGTGCACCTAGAAAATGAGCGGCTTCTACTCGCTTTTGAATCTCACCAAAGTGCAGTTTTTCTTCCAACAAATGAACGTAGCTCGGCATCACCGATCCACCTGAGAACTTGCTGGGGTTCTCAAAGTGTGTCCAGTGCCAAGAGCTACTTTGCTTGCCGCCTTCGCGGGCCAAATCCGGGCCAATGCGGCGCGATCCCCATTGGAATGGGCGGTCATAGATTGACTCCCCGGCCTTGCTGTATTCGCCGTAACGTTGCGTCTCGGCGATCATTGGACGAATCATTTGCGAATGACAGTTGTAGCATCCTTCACTGACATAGATGTCTCGCCCGGCCAATTCAAGCGGCGTGTACGGTTTGACACTCGCTATCGTTGGGATATTGCTTCGAATCAGGAATGTCGGAATGATCTCGAACAAACTGGCGACGATAACAGCCAGCGTTGTCAGCAACGTAAAACGAATCGGCAATCGCTCCCAGCGTCGGTGCCAGTCCATGGCCGAGAATTGCGAGAGCGTGGCTGCGGATTCTAAAACAGGCATTCCTTCCAATTTGCTCCGCGGGATGGCCACATCGCGGTAGTTTTGGGAAAGTTTGGGAGCGGAATAGACTGGTATCTCGTATCGAGTGGGGCGGTTGAGCCAAGTCATGGTCGCATTCAAGCAAAGCAGGAGGACTCCAATAATGTAGAGCCCCCCTCCTAAGATCCTTGCCCACCACAACGGAACAATCGCTTGCACCGTGTCGATAAAGTCTGGATATTGCAAACGCCCGAGTTCGTCCATCCCGCGCCACATCAATCCTTGCGTAATGCCTGCAGCATAGATCGGGACAATGTAGAGCAGAATTCCAATGGTTGCGATCCAAAAATGCCAGTCGGCCATCGACTTGCTCCAAAGTTTGGTCTGATACAACCTAGGCAATAGCCAATACGCCATTCCAAATAGCATGAACCCGTTCCACCCCAACGCACCGGAATGAACGTGTGCGATCGTCCAGTCCGTGTAATGCGACAAAGCATTCACGCTTTTAATCGATAACAACGGTCCCTCGAAAGTCGCCATACCGTAAAAAGTAATACCGACCACAAAAAACTTGAGCACCGGATCCGAAGTCACTTTGCTCCAAGCACCGCGCAAAGTTAGCAGACCATTGATCATTCCACCCCAAGATGGCATCCACAACATCACGCTGAAAAGCATGCCAAACGTACTCGCCCACTCGGGAAGCGCCGTGTAATGCAAGTGGTGCGGCCCCGCCCAAATGTAAATGAAAACCAACGACCAAAAGTGGATTATGCTGAGCTTGTAGCTAAAAACCGGACGCTCTGCCGCCTTTGGCAAAAAGTAATACATGAGCCCAAGGAAGGGAGTCGTTAGAAAGAACGCCACGGCATTGTGCCCGTACCACCACTGCATCAACGCATCCTGGACGCCAGCGTAGATGGAATAGCTTTTGAACCAGCCAACAGGAACGACAAGATTGTTGAAAACATGCAGGATCGTCACCGTGACGATGGTTGCAATGTAAAACCACAACGCAACATACATATGACGTTCACGCCGGTGCCAAAGCGTCATCAAAAAATTTCCGCCAAAGAATACAAGCCAAACCACCGCAATCGCCAAATCGATCGGCCATTCTAACTCTGCATATTCTTTGCTTTGCGTGATGCCGAGCGGCAAGGTAACGACTGCCGCAACAATGATGGCCTGCCAGCCCCAAAAATGAAGCCTTCCCAACAGATCGCTCCACATGCGGCATTTGCACAAGCGCTGGGTGCTGTAGTAAATTGCCGCGAAAATGCCATTGCCAGCAAACGCAAAGATGGCCGCGTTGGTATGAAGAGGTCGCAGCCGACCAAAGCTAAGCATCGAGCCAATCCGAAAATCCAACACGGATACCATTGACGGCATAACGAGCAAAAAAGCAACCAACAAGCCAATCACGGTGGCAACAAGCCCCCAAATGATGGTTGCCGTCAAAAACATCCGAACGATCCCGTCGTCGTAACTAAATGTCTCCATTGTCGATGAATGGTCGGACTGTGGCGTTTTTTCTAGGTCTCCGTGTTGGCTTACGTTTACCTGCGTGCGGCCACTGGATACGTCACTCATCTTGGAACTGTCTAATTGTTGTAGGAGCTGACCGGAAATTGTTGCAATCCCCGCGTCGTGATGGGCTACTGAAATGTTGTAAAGCAATAGACGTGCCAATCGCCGTAGCGCTGCTGTGTTTCGGACTTCCCAGAATTCAGATGGTGACTAAAGCTGCGAACGGAACGCCCTGTCGGCAAATCCAGAAACAGAACTAAATTGTCGCATGCCTCGAAATCGAATTTCAGGAACGATACGCACGGTGTGCGGCGTGTGCCAACCTAATGCTAATGTGCCATAATAGCACGCTTTTGGAAGCCTGGGAATTGAAAATAGACGACTTTGGGAGCGCGACGGTATCCATGCAAACATGTTTTCATCGGCTTTGCCTCACCAATTCATTGCTTGGGAGGGTGTGGCTCCTGCCGAACCATGCACCGCAAGCTCGGCAGGAGCCTCGCACTCCCATTGATTGGATAATTCGGCATCAGGTTTGCATACGGGGAGTCAATGCATCCTCCACATTCGATTTTGGGCAGGAACGTCGAAGCAACCATGGAATTCTGTTTTCATCGACTTTGCGCAATCCTTTCCTTTTTTGGGCGGGGTGAGGCTCCTGCCGAACTCGTGCACCGCAAGCTCGGCAGAAGCCTCGCTCTTCCGTGGACAAACCCAAATTATTCCTCTGGATGGAGCACAAGGTTTTTCATCATCGGCACAAGCCACTACGCTAAGAAGTTTTAAGATAAGAAGTTTTAAGATATGGTCGCCACACCCCTTGTCGAGCCAATAGACTTGCTCATTGTTGATGACGAACCGGACTTTCTGGAGCCCGCATGTCGTTTCTTTCAACGACAGGGCTATCGCGTCGTCGCGGCCGCAAATGCAGAACAGGCTCTAGCCGTTCAATCCAAGCAGCATTTTCATATTGCCGTCATCGACCAAAACATGCCTGGTATGAATGGGCTGGATTTGCTGGGACGACTGCGCGATGAAGACGAGGACCTCAAAGTCATCATGTTGACCGGTGGTGGCAACATTTCGTCGGCTGTGGAAGCGATGAAGCGAGGCGCAATCGACTACCTTTCCAAGCCTTTTGGTTTAGATGACCTTGATCTTCTCATTCGACTTGCGTCGCATTCTCAATCCCTCGAGCGTGAAAACAAACATCTCAAACGACAACTAGCGCAAAGTCAGTCGAACAAGCCGCTGGTTGGAAACTCCGCTGGAATCGTAGAAGTAAAGCGACTCATCGAACGTATCGCCGCCAGCGACAAACCGGTTTTAATCCTCGGCGAAAGCGGAACAGGCAAGGAATTGGTCGCACGCGCCATCCATGCTCAAAGCCCACTTGCTCATCGACCGTTGGTCGTGATCAATTGCGCCGCACTGCCGGAGGCACTGCTTGAAAGCGAGCTGTTTGGGCATGAAAAAGGTGCCTTTACCGGGGCGGTCGATTCCAAGCCTGGGCTATTCGAAGTTGCGGACGGTGGAACCGTGTTCATCGATGAGTTCGGCGAATTAGCGGGTGGGCTTCAAGCCAAACTGCTGCGCGTCTTAGAAGATGGCTCGATGAGGAGGATCGGATCCATCAAAGAACGCAAGGTCAAGGTTCGACTGATTGCAGCCACCAACCGCGACTTGGCAAAAGAAGTTGCAGAGGGTCGATTTCGTGAGGACCTCTATTATCGTGTCAACGTTCTTTCCATTTTGATTCCACCGCTCCGGGAGCGTGTCGATGACATACCTATCTTGGTGAAACATATGTTGGGTGACCAGTGGAAACTTGGACCAGGTGTTCAAGAACTTTTTCAATCCAGTACCTGGCCTGGCAATATTCGGCAACTCGTCAATGCACTGGAACGGGCTAAGATTTTGTCAGAGGGCTCCACCATTGAGCTTCACAATTTGCCTCCAGAACTTCGCAACGGACTTCGCAACGGACTTCTCCAGCCAAGCGTTGAACAGGAGCTCACGCATGTTGCGGGAATAGGGGATGCTATTCCGATGGAATCTATCTCCAAAATGCACATTACTGAAGTTTTGCGTCGCAATCACGGCAACAAAGCCAAAGCCGCAAGAGAGCTTGGAATCGCTCGCAGAAGCCTCTACCGGATGCTCGAAAAATTTGGCAATGTCACTTAGCTTAGCTTAGCTTAGCTTAGTCAGCACTGCCTTGACTCAATTCCTTTGGCCTAGCATCGCTTTCCCCATGGCTTGGCCGATGAGATAATAGGTCTCAGCATTGGTGTTCCAGTGATAAGCTTGTCCGGATGGTGATTGATCTTGGGCACGCCAAAAGGCTCGCGTGCCGACGAAAGCAACGTTGCCCTTGAACTCAGTATGCTCGGCGACTGCCGCTTGTGCCTTCATCAGTGATAGAGCCCGCGGATGTTTTTCTTCGAATCCGCTCATGCCTGTCTCGGCGATGACGAACGGAAGTTTTTCAACTCCAAGGTCCTTGCGCATGTCGCGAATGAAGTGGGCCATATTGCTCTCGTACTCCGCATTGTGCTTGTCATTGATGCGATCATTCCAGCCTTGGTGCCAACCAAAGCCAGCGAGCACATAGCTGCGACCCTCCGACCCTGGCACCAAATCCTTGAGGTTCGCCAGTGCCGCTTTCGTGAGCGAGAGAGTCTCGCGGTAATACTTGCCGACGATGGCTGGGTTTTCCGCAACGGCAGCATCCATCTTCTCGCCAAGCGAATAAGGGACCACACCTGCGCTCGGGGGACGGAAATCAACCGCCAAGCTCTTACCACCCCAAGCACACTTGATGAGCAAAACGGGCTCTTCCGAGGCATCTCCGATCACGTTTCCAAAACCTAACTCCGGACCGATCAACTCCGACCTTGCGCCGTACCCCACCGTCAATGGGCCTTTTCGGTCAAGGTACGAAATCCAAACGTCATCGCGCACGACCCATTTACCGCTGCTGTCCGCAAGATGCTTGAATCGCGACGACGTGGCTGAATCTTTTACCAAGAATTCGAGACTTCCCTTCCCTGTATTGCGTTTCGAATCGGCAGCAATAAAGCCGTGCCCCTCCATGTTCGACTGTCCTGCCAAGATAAAAACTTGGATCGGCTTGGGCGCGTCGTTCGCGCGCGCTAACATTGGAACGAGCAACAGTGCAGCCATTGCGAAGAGGCTGCGTTTCAAAGGAAAGTTCATGGTTCTAGATTTACCGGAATGGGGCTTTGAAGAAACGCGATCAGGTCTGCAACGTCTTTTTGGGAAAGAACGGCTTCCATACCTTCAGGCATGAAGGACAAGTTGGTGTTGCGAAGTTTTTCGATCTCAAGTCGCGAAATGGTTCGCGTCGTACCGTTGGCTTGTTTGAGCGTAATACTGTTGGCTGTTTCTCCGGTCAGCAGTCCAGAAAGTACTTCATCGCTCTCCAGCAAAACGTTGTACGCTTGATAGCCAGGCTGAATATCCGCGTTCGGGTCTAAGATGTTGATGAGTAGTTTTTCGCTGGAGTGGTTCACCACCGTCGCAAGGTTGGGGCCCACTTCATAGCCTGCCGTCTCGCGGCGATGGCAACTTGCACAAGCGCGAAGATACACTAGGTTGCCGCTCGAAGCGTCCCCTTTCCCTTCAAGTGTGCCCCTATAAGTATCCACGATTTGTTTACGCGAAGAAATCCCGGCATCTTGAAGCAAAAGCTTTGCGCGTTCGGCAATCGAGCCGTTGGGATACCGAATCAGTCTGTCCTTCTGGGACACATCAAGACTACCACGGTTGATTTGCCCGTTCTCAATTCGATTGAGCAAATCATTCGTCCAGGCTGCTCTGGACAGCCAAACGTTTATCGCGCTGATTCGAAATTCGGGTGAAAGCTCTGGCCAAGCAGTCGCAAGAACACTTGGTACACTTTCGTGGCCACTTTGCTCGAACGTTTGCAAAACGCGATGCTGGGATTCGGGTGCAATCATTGGATTGAGCCATTGCGACAGGATCTTAATCCCAGATTCTCGATGCTTGTTGGTGCGGCATAATAATCGGGCTGACTCAATTCTTGTGGCTAACTCCAATCGTTCATTTTTGGATGCCTCAACCATCGCCACCATCATTTCGTCCACTTGCTTCCCCTGCGCCGAGAATCCATCTTGCAAATCCACGGCGGTAAGTTCGTCAATGTCGGTGCCGACTTGCTGGAACGTATAAAGAAGTTCATCTAGTTTCACGATGCGATCTGGGTCTTGGGTGGATAAAGCATCGGCCAATAGAAGGCGGATCACAGTGTAATCTTTGCGCCCGACAGACTGGCGAACGATTGGATCGCGGAATGCAGCCAGTACAACCGGTCCCGATTTGGCAATTCCTGCCGCAAATTCTTTGGCATGCGGTAACGCGGAACTCATGATCGCGGACTTGATGAAAGGTTCCGCTTGGAATCGTTGGGCAAGTTCAACCAAGGCGGTTCCTGCACGTTCATCTGGCCATTCGCCTAGCGTCAGTGCAAGTTGCAAACAGACTTTGGGATCAGGATCACGCGCTAGCTTGACTGCGGCGGATACCACTTCGCCATCCCGATGGCGTTCGGCCAACAGTATGGCATTTTCGCGGACTCGCGGGTGCTTGTCCTGCAGCCCCGCTACGATCATCGCCGATGACAGTCCGCCAATGCCATCCAATGTTGCCAATGCTTGAAGGCGGGTTTGTGGCCGCGAGCAAGTTCGCACAAGTTCTTCGAGCAATGGTATGGCCGAGCTGTCTTTCGCCCAGACCAACAACTGTTGGGCTTTGTCGCGTTGCCAATCGTTGGATGTATCCAACGCGCGGACAAGCGACTCTGTTTTGCTCGACGTGAGGTTCCATGGCGAGCTGGTTTGTGTGTCGCTGCGGACGACGCGATAGATTCTGCCTCGATCGTCACCGAGCCGGTAATGGGGCAGCAGTTCTTGTTTGCCTTCGGGCGGCAACCATTGTGGATGCTCAATCATGTAGCGATACATATCGGCAACCCAAAGAGCTCCATCTGGACCTGTGCGCACCATGACGGGACGGCACCAACGATCTTCACTTGCAAAGAAATCAAAGCGTCCTTCGCCTGTCGGCCGAGTCGAAGTGAAGCTGACTCCACTATCGGTAACCAAGTTGTGCTGAACGAGATTGTGAAAGGGTTCGCACGTAAAAGCATGCAGATTGCCGTCTTCTCCAAACAATCGTTGATCACCATAGATCATGCCACCACAAGCGGATGTAAAGTGGCCAGCCTCTTTGAAACTGTGGAAGCGTTTTTCAGGTCGGCTAGCTGGAAAAACCTCCGGACTGTTCGGTGGCAATACGAACTGGATTGGATTCGGTGCTGGGACAAAAGGATTACGTGCCAAATAGCGATCCGCAATCACATAGTTCCACAGTGGCTTGGCATTCTGAGTTCCAAACCAATGTCCCCAAGCGTCTCGGTTGCGTCCGTATTGCGAAGGCCCTGACTCGACGACCAACGCACCCGTATCGGGCTCAATTCGAAAATCTCGACTTCCAATTTCATAGGATTGACCATTGCGCAGGGAGGAAACTTTCGTGCCAAGTCCATGATTGGCGTGGTGTCCTCCATTGGCGCAGTAGACCCAGTTGTCGAGCCCCCAACGCAGGCCATTCATTCTCAGTTGTTGATTCCCCTCGTTAAATCCTTCGAACAAGACTTCCCGTGTGTCGGCTTTGCCGTCTCCGTCTGTGTCGCGAAGAAATAGGATTTGCGGAGCCGCAGTGATGAGAACTCCATCTCGCCAAGTCAGAATACCATTGGGGAAATTGAGTCCATCCGCAAAGAGCGTGCTTTGTTCGTATCGCCCGTCTCCATCGCGGTCTTCCAAGATCCGGACCCTCCCGCCGGGTTTTCCCTGACCGTCCATTCCAAGTGGGTAGTCGGACATTTCGACAACCCACAAGCGGCCTGATGCATCCCAATCGAAAGCCACCGGATCGATCACATGGGGCTCAGATGCAACCAACTCGACGCGAAAGCCAGGTGGGACATGAATTTTGGCAAGCGATTTCTCCGCAGAGAGCGGTTTGCTAGCGGGATTCGAATGTTGAATGGGCGGAGCTTTTGGAGTCCCCACTTGTTGACCAGAGGCCGTGTGCAAAAGTTTGGCTTCATCGCTGGTCAATTCGCGATCGAACAACGCAAAATATGCGAGTTGCCCTTCCAAGGGTGCAAAGAGATCACTTCGAGCCCCTAAGAATAACTCGCGACTTCCACGGGTCGTGTCTTCGATATCCGCATCCAACTCAGGCGTGGGTTCACCGTTGAGAAACACACGAACATGACTCTTGTTTCGAATGGCGACGAAGTGATTCCAAGTTTGCGGAGGAATCGTGGTACGTCCGGAACCAACTTGGTCTCGAGCGTTTCCATTGAATAACATCAGCTTGCCTGTCAAAGCCGATTGATAGGTTCCGCCGATACCGATGTGATCGCCGGGGGCTTTCAAGTCCATGTCAGGCCCTCGTGAGAAAAGATAGGCCGTGACGGGTCTCGACTCGTTGGGCAATTGATTGAGAAACCAAAGCGAGACGCTATACGTGTCACTAAGCTTCTCGGATGGAATTGCGATGCGTCCTGAGCGGAAAGCCGCGTACGAGTCCGCTTGAAACGTGACTGCCCCCGAATGGGTCATGCCCACGGGAGACGCTGCCAAGGATTCCAGAACGACCGGTTTCAGGCCCGCAATCGCTTGGCGGTAGTTGCTCGGAAAGTCAGGAGCTTTCGACTTGGCACTCGCGTTCTCCTCGTGTCGCTTGCGCTGAGCCGCGTCGAGTTCGCGTTGCTGTTCGATGCCTGAGGCATGCCACAGCGAGGTTATTTCGGTCGACACAAGGGCATGATCGAAGACAGCAATTTCATCTAATTTCCCTTGCAAGCCGCTCCCAAAAACAATCTTTTTTGTGAGATCGATTGCGGAGACGCGCGTTTCCACGACGGGCTCAGTCACGCCGTCCACGTAAAGCTTAGAAAATCCTCCGTCCCGAACCACGGTTACAAAATGCCACAAGTCGGCGGGCCATTTCTCCGTAGAGGTAATCCCATTGAGTTCCAGTTGGACAAAATGGTCCTTCGATTGTTTCGCAACCAATTTCTCGGAGGCAGGTCCGAGGCACAGCGTACCCATTCGATCGCTTGCACCACTGCGTTCGCCTAGCCAGAACCAAAAGGAAAAAGAAAAAGCACTGCCAACTGGCTCGATGTCGCACGTCAATTCCCCACCGGCCATATGAACAGCGCGATTGATTTGATCGACGCCGGAAAACGAAGATGCGGTTAGTTCCTCATGCGAGCCGATTCCTGTTCCGCTTCCCACGCCAGGTAGGTACCATGCGAATCCGGGACTGAGCCTCGCGGGCTTACCGCTTGAGACTGCATTGCGAGCGACAAATCCGTCCGCATCGTTGAGTCGCCAATAGGAAGTTGGCTTGGCTTGCAGAATCGCTAACGCGTAGGGACCATGTTCATCGTTCATGGTTCGCTGCTTTTTTCCGGTTGCTTCTTCGAGAGCATCTACCAGAGTGCTGACAATTTGCGATTCCGCAGCGACCTCAAGTCCGGCGGTTCGGGCCGGCCATGTCGTGTAGCCACCCAAGGCATGCTGTTCGGGCGGAGGAATGTAACCTTCAGCGCCATTGGCAAGTTCGATATTGAAACTCGACGGCGATGGGGAGCGGCCTTTTAACTTCAGGCCCGTAAGTGCGTAGACTTCGTTGGGCAGCGTTGCAATCGTCAAATCACCGATTTGAATGGCTTGAAGCTTGAGTTGGGTGGACTGACGTTCGTGCAGTATGAGAGCCTCGTTTGCATAAACCTCGGGAACATTCTTTGCCAGTCCATTCTCAATGCGAGCGGCGATTGGCGTGGCCCAAGCAAGACGGGCTTCATCCGGGACTCGATACTTCAGCGCGAGATTTTTTTCGACCATGGCAAGCGGCGCGAAGTCATGGTACTGCATTGCATCGAGGACTTGTTCTGCATAACGAGCAACTGACTCGGCATACGAATCGATGGTCCGGGACTTTGCAGGGGAACCGTAGTCCATCCACATTTGATCGCCGCTTGTGCCTTGAGACATCGCGCAAACAAAAGGGCCGTTTCCCTCTCCGGGCTCGTTCAGCAATTGCGCTATGTGTTTGCAAAACAACCCGTAATAGTCTGAAGAAATCGCCGCCGCGCCAAAATAGTGTTGCGAGTAGTTTGCCAAGACTGCGAGCGGTCGACCATCCAGGCTCTGAACCGAGAGAATCGAAAGTTCAGGATCGACGGGCCCCGAGGGACCAATCACGTCTTTGCTTTGATAGCCGGGATGCATATGAGCTAAACCGGTCGCTTGGCCAAACGGATCGACCACTTTGCTTTCCGGTTTTCGGATCCACCGCCGATTGTGGGTGTGTTCCCAATCATCAATGGATCCCCAACCAATGCGAGCGGGCTCAAGTTTGGTATGAGCGGCCACGATGGCTTCCGCGATTTTGCCAGGCAACCACTCGGCATAAGCCTTGTCGAGTCTTGTTCCCAAGCAGGCCATGGCAGCGGGTGCTGAATGAGTGTGAGTCGCAGAAACCATCATCTTGTCGATGGCGATTCCACATTGCTTGCTCGCTAACTGCTTGGCATCGTCGATCAACGATTGTGTCATCATGCAAGTGTCCACCACCGTCAGCGAGATCGTGGTTGAGCCATCGTCAAGAACAATACTCCGTACGAACAATCGATCCTGGATCTTAGACGCCTGCGCTTCGAGAAACCCGCCCGCAACAATCGACCGTTCGCTTGTGGGCGTTATGTCCACGGTGGCAGCGCCGGCTCGAAAGCTTTTGGGCGCACCGGCTTCGGACTCGGTGGCAAATGTGTTTTGCAAGAAACAAAAGGGTATTGCTGCGAGGAAAGCGGTGAGTAAGCAGCAAAACGCCCTAGTCTGGGTGCGAAGATGATTCTGATACATTCGATATTGATTCAGCTAGAGGTGTTGTTCTTCTTCGTGTCGTTGGCCTCACTAGGCGTTGCACACTCATAAACTACCGCGCCGAAGGCAGTAGGAAAGGCTGCCAGAGTGTTTTTATCGATAGATGTGGATTGATGCAGGGCGTTTCGAAGCGTGTTGTGTTGCAATCGTTGTACTTTGCTAGCGGGCTATTGGCTTAATGGTACGACGGACTTCCTAGTCCGTCGAATTCCCCCTTGACGAACTTGGAAGTCCGTCGTACCGCCCTTACCCAATAACGACTTCACTAAATCAACAGCCCGCTAGGGCGATTCGGCAAGAGTGACCTGCTTAGTTCGCACCTGTCGGGTGCGACCATCGGAAATGATTCAAAGCGTTGCCCATGGGGGCGGCACTCACAAAACCTAATTCTTGCTAAATCCCAGCGGCGTGTTTGTCTCTCGTGAAAGCGGGTTCTTGATGTAGTTGCGAAAGCAATCCTTACAAAGATCAAACTGTTTGCGTTGGTAAACATCGTCATCAAATACAGAACTGCAAAGGTCGTCTGCAGACTCCAACATATCTTGGATTTCGTCCAGATGGTCCGGGTCGTCTACGAGTTCGTGCTCAGGACCATCCAGAGCCGCCTCAATTTCGATCGTCACGGTGTAGCGAAGATCCGTGCTTGTGTCGATTTCTCGCTTGCATCGATCACATGAATAGTGGATCAAGATTCTTGGCTCCCTTTTGGTTGCGTATGCATTCGAAGAGGAAAAAGCATTTGATGAGAAAAAAGTTGACTTGGGCGATTTCAATCGCTTTCCAAGACAGATCTAATCCTACAACGGAAAGCGAGTTCTCTGCAAGCAAATAGTTTTTTTCCTTGGAAAGCTATTCCCACTTTGCGGTGCAGGAATACCCCAATCGTAGGGTTCCTGAGCATTATCCGGAATAGTTGAAACGAAGGGTACTAAAAGGTTGATTCAATCAGGAAAAATGCGTTGTAGCTTTTCCATTGCTCGGACGAGTTCGCTCCAATGCTGAAACGCTTCGAACGTATCAATCTGCAAACAATCATCGCGATCAAATCCAACTTCGCTCAGTTCAATCGTTTCTGCGAGTGCAATCATATTTGCTGGGCCGCTGTCACGCAAAACCACTTCGTCGACCGAATCCAATGGAATCACTTGTTCCATGGCGGAATGGACGGCCCAAAGGGCTGCTCGTTCGGCGTCGGCACTATCGACGATGGCTCGGAGCGTGCCGCTTTGTACGTAAAATTTGGCCATGGTGATATCTTCCTAGATTGAAAATGCGATGGAGCGTCAATACTGCGATCATTTTTTGAAGTGCCCACCCGTTGCCTGTTCCTGGAGGGAGGAAACAAGCAGCGGGCCGGGCCGCATTCAGGAGAGTCAAGCTTGGATGTTGTGGCTCGTGAGCTTGACAGAAGAAGTATCGTCGAGCCACGGGACACGTTAGGTCACGCTGGCAACCATTTTGCGATTTTGCGATAAATCGAGGCCGATGGGCCATCGAAAGAAGCCTAATGTATAGCGAGCCCGATTGTGGGTATGATATCCTTTTCTGATACTCTCACGTTTTCACTCGTTGCACGAATCTAGCCTGATCCATGGCGTCACTGTATGTCGTTCGAGGTGCCGGTATTGGCACCCACCACCTGGTCCGAAAAACCAAACAGAAAATTGGTCGGGACAATCACTGCGAAATCCATCTTGATGACTCGGAGACTTCTCGCGTTCATGCCGAACTCGAATGTCTCGACGGACAGTACTTTTTGCGCGACCTGGACAGTAGCAACGGAACGTTTGTGAATGGAAAGCGCGTCGATCAGCACTTGCTTGCCGTCGGTGATCGGGTCCAAATTGGCCGGCAACTAATGCTGTTTCAGATCGCGGTTCGCCCCTTCGGTCCCGAGGACAACGATGTCGATATTGTTCCAACGCAAAACAACGAGTCGTCTCAAATTATTGGACGAGTCGATATCGAACAACAGTTGCTGGCGGAAACGGACGACTGGACTGCGAAAGTAAAATCCCAAAAAGCTTCTTCGCAAGCCAAAAGCCATTGGGAAATCATGTATCGAACAGCCCTTGCAGTCAGCCGTACGCTCGACATCGATCAATTGTTGCACCAAATTTTGGATTTGATTTTTCAATGGGTCCGGTGCGATCGCGGTTGCATCATGTTAACCGATTTTGAGAGCGGGGAGCTTCGTCCCAGTTGTCGACGCAATCGTGTGGCCAATCAACCATCCGCCCGGATGAGTATTAGCAAAACGATTCTGGAATATGTATGCAAGAAAGAAGAAGGGGTACTCACGAGCGACGCTTGTGATGACGACCGCTGGACCAACAGCGCAAGTATCTCGGCAGGTGGTATTCGCGAAGCCATCTGTGTTCCTATGAAAGGCCGATATGGTAACGTCGGCGTCATCTATATCGATACGAGCATCTCAGCCGGTAAACATGCTCTGGCCTCCGAACGCGTCTTTAACGAAGAGCACCTCAAGATGCTCGTCGCAATCGGCCACCAAGCTGCACTCGCCATCGAAGACACGAATTACTATCAAAGCATGGTTCAGGCGGAACGGTTGGCTGCAATGGGGCAGACCATCGCAACCCTGTCGCATCATATCAAGAACATTGTGCAGGGGCTTCGAGGAGGGGGCTATCTCATCGATCAGGGGATAAAAACCAACGATTTGGCTGTTGTTAAAAACGGATGGCGAATCTGCGAACGCAATCAGGAACGTATCGAAACGTTCGTGATGGACATGTTGACCATGAGTAAAGATCGAAGACCCAATCGAGCGGCAGTCGATTTACGCACAATCATCGACGAAGTGGTTGAAATTTCGGCCACCCACGCCAATGAAAAATCAGTTTCTCTCAATTGGCAACGGCCCACAGCGTTTCCAGAACTTATGTTGGATGGAGAAGCGATCCATCGCGCGATCCTCAATCTGATTGGAAATGCCATCGATGCATGTGCTGACAAATCCAACGGTGTCGTTGAAATTGGTTTGACCACCACCTCGGATCAGATACGCGTCGAAGTACGGGATAACGGAATCGGGATCGCAGAAAACGATTTGAATCGAATCTTCTCAATGTTTGAGTCCAACAAAGGAAATCGCGGTACCGGCCTGGGATTGCCTGTCAGCTTGAAGATCGCCAAGGAGCATGGTGGGACGATCGAATTGCGATCCGAGGTGGGCTCAGGGACAATCTTCGAATTCGTGCTACCGATCAAGCCCAATCTTTCGAATGGGCAAGAGGACCGCGTGCGAACCCTTCCTGGTTGAGCCTAGGCAATGCCAGTACACTTGAATATCCAAGGGAGTAAATACCCAAGGGGAGTGAATACCCAAGGGGAGTGAATACCCAAGGGGAGTGAATACCCAAGGGAGTGAATACCCAAGGGAGTGAATACCCAAGGGAGGGCGAGGCTCCTGCCGAGCTTACGACGCCATGGTTCGGCAGGAGCCTCACCCTCCCAAGCAAGGAATGGATTGGGCAAAGTCGAGGAAAACATGTTGACAGGAGTGGCAACCGGTTCGCAGCGAGGTACCTACTTTAGCCCACGTCGTACCAGCAACGCGTCGACGGTCGGTTCTTGACCGCGGAAATCTTTATATTGCTGCATGACTTCACGTGTTCCGCCCTTGGAGAGAATTTTCTGCCGAAAAGCCTGCCCATTCGCAGCGGTTAATCCGCCAAGCGTTTGCATGTAGGCAAAGGCATCTGCCGCCAGTACTTCGCTCCATAAGTAGGCGTAGTAGCTCGAGGAATACCCACCCGACCAAACGTGCGCGAAATAGGAAGTGCGATAGCGAGGCGGAACAGGCGCGAAGTCGACACCGAACTTTTTGAGCATTTCGGTCTCGAATGCCTCCACATCGCCTATCGCTTGCGATGCAGAAATGGAATGCCATCCCAAATCCAAAAGAGCTGCGGACACGTATTCGAGCGTTTCATAACCCTTGTTAAATTTGTTGGCCGCAATGCTTTTGTCCAGCAGATCTTTGGGAATAGTCTGGCCCGTTTTATGATGACGCGCGTAGTTGGCAAGGACTTCGGGATGGATTGCCCAGTCTTCGTGAAAGGTAGACGGAAACTCTACAAAATCGCGAGGAACCGAGGTCCCCGAAAGGGTCGGGTACTCAACCGACGAAAACAATCCATGAACCCCGTGGCCAAGCTCATGAAACATGGTCGTCACATGATCTAAACTCAACAAAGTTGGCTCACCCGCCGCCGGCGTGGGAATGCTCATGACATTGACAACCACTGGCAATTGGTTCAGCAACCGGGACTGAGAGACGTATGCGTCCATCCACGCCCCGCCACGCTTCGAATCGCGTTGATAATAGTCGGCGTAGAACAGCCCTATCTGCTTGCCATCCAAACTGAGGACGTCAAAAACGCGGACCGTCGGATGGTACACCGGCAAATCCTTGCGTTCCTTGAATCGGATACCGTAGAGTTTTCCAAAAGTGTAGAAAACACCGTTGTTGAGAACGCTTTCCAGCTCAAAGTAGGGCTTAACCAAGTTCTCATCGATTTTGTATTTTTCGGCTCTCACTTTCTCGGAATAATATTCCCAGTCCCATGCCTTCGGTTCACCGTCGAAACCATCTTGTTTCATCAATCGTTGAATATCGACGGATTCGGATTTTGCCTTGGCAAGTACTCCAGGCACGAGATCCTGCAACATCTTAAAGGCAGCCACAGGATTCGAAGCCATTTGGTTTTCGAGCGTGTAGGCTGCGTGGCTGCTATACCCGAGCAACTTCGCCCGTTCGGCTCGCAGTTTAGCGATACTCAAGACGAGCGGTCGATTGTCGAGCCCCCCATTTTCACCCAGACCTCGATTGGCCGATGCGAGCCAAACACGCATTCGAACGTCGCGGTTGCTCAACGAAAGCAGCACCGGCTGCCGGGTTGTGTTGGTAATTGCTAAAAGATACTTGCCCTCTAGACCTTTTGCCTGTGCCGCTTCCTTGGCTGCGGCGATATCGGCAGCCGACATGCCGTCGAGCTGTGCGACATTATCAACCACAACTCCGCGTTCCTTGGTAATCGTAAGCAGATTGTTCTGGAACTGAGTTGTGAGCGTCGAAAGCTCTTCGTTGATCGCTCGCACTCGCATTTGTTGATCGGCCGTTAAACGCGCTCCTGCGCGCACGAAAGTCTCATGGTATTCTTTCAGCAGTCGTCGCTGCTCCTCATTCCACGACTGTTTCTCTTTTTGTGCCCATAGCAACTCGACGCGTGCGAAAAGCTTTTTATTGAAAAAAATATCGTCGGAATGCGATGCCAGTTTCGGGGCAATCTTTTCTTCGATGCCTTGAATGATCTCATCGGTGTTCGCAGAGGACATGTTGAAAAAGACGGCTTGCACACGCTTTAATATTTCGCCTGACTTTTCCAGTGCAACCAACGTGTTCTCAAAGGTAGGTGCATCGGCTTGTTCCGCAATGGCGCGAGCTTGGTCGAGTTGCTCTTTCATGCCCGCTTCAAAAGCGGACTGGTAATGCTCATTTTTGATGCTGCCGAAATCCGGCGCGAAAAGTGCAAGTTTGCTTGGCGAAAGAAAAGGATTTTCCATATGCATTCGAATCAATCGTGAGTGTGTTGAGGTCTGTTGGCTGGGCTGACTAGTGTGCTGCCCATACCCGATGTTGGATGTACTCCAAGCAATTCCTAAGATCAGTAGTTTTGGGAGCCTATTTGAGAGTGACATTCGAGGGTTTTCCTTATGAACGCGTAACAGAACTTGAGCATCAAAAAACAACTGCGAGCGATCCACCGCAGTATAACGAAACCTTGTCGCCTTTTGCTCCGCAAAAGGTGCGTTATCGAAGCGCACTTTTGCGGATAGGCAGTGAATCTATCGTAGCAGGCACATTCCATGTGCCGTCCGCAATGCAAAAACCTCTGGTTTTTGAGGCTACGGCACACGGAGTGTGCCTGCTACTTTCCCAGCGATTCAATACAATCACAGCATCTCAGTGCGTTAGCTATGAGCGTGGAGAGTTTGGTACATAGTTCTGGCGAATCACACGCCCTTCGTACCTCAGGGCGTGCCA
The DNA here is from genome assembly GCA_945875845.1 of Pirellula staleyi DSM 6068. Taxonomy (GTDB): domain Bacteria; phylum Planctomycetota; class Planctomycetia; order Pirellulales; family Pirellulaceae; genus JBKCUI01. The sequence goes on along the minus strand of CAMCMB010000002.1, from coordinate 60,617 downwards.
CCCGCGGTCTGCTAATTACCACTATTTGTCGTACAACTTAAGCAGTTCTTTAAGATAAACGATTCCATCCAATTCGCTTTCAAAGCGACCATCCAATTGAGCTTCGTAACATGCATCTAATTTTTCGCCGAACCAACGGGCGGGTGCATAGCCAAGCTCAATCAAATGACGACCCTGTATGAGCCGCTCCGGTTTCGTATGCAAGACGTCGATCGATTCAGCCAACTGCAACATCTGTTTCATCTGCGCGGAAAGCCCACGTGGCAACGGCGGTCTCCCCCCCATGTCGGATTCTACCAGCCGCCCCAGTTGGACAATCGAAGCCTTTCCCAACCGAACCGCTAGTCGGCGCACGTTTCTGGGCGACACCTCCGAGTGAATGTGTATCAGATGTTCTGCCACCAGCGGCAACACCACCTCAACGATCGCCAACGGACATCCGATCCGCTTTAAAAACGACTCTGCAATCGGTACGCCAACCTCCGAATGTCGCGGTGAACGCCATCGACCATCGACGCATTGGGTGGTCGCAGGTTTGCCAAGATCATGACACAAAGCCGCAAACAGAAGGACCATGCGTTCATGCTCGGGTAGATCCTCCCGTTCGGCGATTTCCGCAGCTACATCGCAGACAAGCAGGGTGTGCGTCCAGACGTCTCCTTCTGGATGCCATTGGTTGTCTTGTTGGACACCCTGCAACGCTAACAATTCTGGGTAGTGTGCGATCCAACCGCAATCGTTGAGCACACGCAAACCTTGGCTTGGACGCCGTCCTTGGATTGCCCATTTCGACCACTCATTCCATATCCGTTCCAGTGCAAGCGTCGAATACTCATGACTTAACGCTCTGCACATCTCCGACGTTTCCGGCGTCAAATTCGCGTCGAATCTTGCAGCGAATTGCATGCCGCGGAGGACGCGTAACGGATCTTCGACGAAATGGTCACTCGTGGCTCGAAGTATCCTGTTTTGCAGATCGGCAATTCCGCCGTGCGGATCGAGCAGCGATTGATTGTGGGCGTTGCGGTAAATGGCGTTGATGGTGAAGTCGCGACGCAAGGCAGCTTCGGCAACCGTCATCGTGTGGTCCACTTCCACCTGGAATCCTCGGTGGCCACGACCTGTCTTGCTCTCGCGGCGAGGCAACGTGAAGTCGATATCATCCAAGCGAGACGTGTGCAGTTTGATGACGCCAAACGAAACGCCTACCTCGTTGACCCTTCCAAAACGCGATAGAAGTTTGATTAACGATTGCGCGTCGATGTGAAAGACTTCGATGTCAAAGTCGTTGTTGGGCTGATTCAGGATCTGGTCGCGGACGCATCCCCCGACTTGGTAAGCGACCCCGCCCGCTTGCGCAATCGCTTGTATGATTTTTTCAATATCTCGCATGCACTACTTTGGCAATTCCGATCTTTCCAGAACCCCATCCTTGTTCTTGTCCAAACGCAGAAACATCGGCAAGAGTTGCGTTGGTATTTCGTCCTTCAAAATTTTGTCGTCTTTGTCGCTATCCAAAGCACTGAAAATCTGATCAGGAGTTGGACGCGGTGGCGGAGCCTTCTTAACCTCGGGAGCTCGCCCAAGTTTCGGATCGATGGGGACTGAGATATGAAAGTACCCAATCATCATTTCTTCGTAAGTTTGGTCGCCCCACGAGACCCAGGCGTTGGGATTCGGATTATTCATATTGTCCGGCGAATTGTCAAAGGCAGCCTCGCAAAAGATACGTGTTCCCTTGGGCAGCTTTTTGGGTTCGCTCAAGCGGTACTCGGTTTGCCAATTGAAGTCGTAGTTTGGAACATCCATCAAGACTTCACGGGTCTTATCGGGATAAACTGCCGTGTATCGAAACGACTTGCCTCGCACATGCATGTGCGGACTCATGGAAAGCAATTCGCAGTCCAGCAATTCCTCCGGCTGCATCGCTTCGGTTTTGTAGTTGCCATCCTTGGGTGGAATGCGAAATGCCGTTTGAACGGCGCTGGTTGTTTGCACTTCATGAGTGATGGTCTTGGGATCTGCAATCCAGAATCCGACCTTGCTCAAGTCCGTTTGCGCGGTTCCATTCGGAGTATAGTGAATTTGAAAAACCAATTCGCTGTTCGCAGGGAGTCGCTTGGCCAACCCCAAAGGCATCATTTGAGCGCGAGTACCTGGAACGTATCCAACAAGAAATCCGCGTTCACCCTCGACTCCACCACGCCTTCTATTTCCATTTTCTGCTGTCGCTTTCTCTCTCGCAAAAACCAAGATATGGTGGACGATGGCGCGATTGCCCGGCACAATCTCCATTCCATTGACCCATGTGTCTTCGGTGAATTTCGGGTCCGCCACAAAGTATTGGTAACGAACGTCGCCTCGGGCCGGCACATCGAAAGGCTTGTCGGACATTGGGACAACCAAGTCTGGTTCGCGTGGCAACAGCCAACCCTCCACAAACTTCAGCGGGGCGGGCTCTTGGGCCGAGTCGCCGCGAGGAGTACCGGTTCGCACCCATTGCTTGATCGTGGCTATGTCTTGTGGTGGCAAACGGCGATCATTAATAAAGGTGCCGTGTTCAGGACTGGCATGCCATGGCGGCATGCGTTTCTCGTCAATGACTTCGACGATCATGTCAGCCCAGGCCGACGCGTCTTCGTAGTTGCTCAAATCCATTGGCCCGATTTCCCCGGATCGATGGCAACTGACGCAACGCGCTTGCAGGATACGACTCACTTGGTCCGCGTAGGTGACCACCACATCCGCGTCTGGTTTACCAATCTCACGAGGTCCCCTTCCGATCAAGCAACCGGAAGCAGACGAAGTGGTCGTCGCAACGTCTTGATTGTTCAAAATAGAATCCAACGCTGCAATCAATTCCGTTTTTGTTGCTGTTTTCTTGGTATAGCCGATCCCGTACTGGTCATCGATGCGGCCTCGGTAGCGAATCCGACTTTCGCTATCGACCACACAAACTTCGGGTGTACGAGTGACTCCCAATCGATTCGCAAGATCCTGAGCGGGGTCTTTCAAAAAGGCAAAGTCGAAGCCAAATTTGCGAGCGTGAGCAGCCATCTCGGCTAAGCTGTCTTGCACGTTGGAGTCAACCGCCACAAAGGCGACCCCTTGCTTGCCATACTCTTTGTCCAATTCGGCAAGCTTGGTCGAATACAGTTTGGCCAACGGGCATTGCGTCCCAACAAAGGCAAAGACAATCGCTTTCTTGGACCGAAACTCGTCCAACGTCCACTCCTTGCCCTGGTAGTCCGTCAATTGAAAGCTAGCAAGCTTTTCGCCAATTGAGGGAGGAGTGCCATTCAGGTTGTCCGTGGCAAGGGCAAGGGCACGGACATCGAGTGCACTGAGGACTGAAAGTAGAATAGCTGTCAGCCCAAGATGGAAGCGAAGGTTCGTTTTCATGGCAGTCCGGTTAAAAGATGAAGAATAGATGAAGAGATGTGTGACTTGCAAGACACCTGCAATGCCAAGGTATCCGTAACAATCCAAGGAACTTCTATGGTTTACTCTATTCGTATCGCAAATGTCTACCCCCAGCGTTGTTTTTCAACCCAACTAGCTACTTGTTCTCGTCGAAATACGTTTCTAGTACTTCACAGAGTTGGCTGCCATAAAGTTTCCAGTTCTTGGAGGACGGATAGTCTTGAAGTCCTTCGATCCAATTGCAGTTGAGTTCGTGAACAGCGGCAGGGATTCCGTATCGCACCAGCCAGCCTTCGCCCAAAGTCCCTGCATTTTTAAAGGAAGCATTGGTCGAGCCCTCGCGAAACCAAGTTTTTTCGCGGAGAAGTTCCTCAAAACGAGCCATTCGACCCAAATAGGTTTGATGATCCATCCCTTCTGGCCTCGAGACATGTAACTTGCCGCTCTCGTCGTTATGAAGTTCGAGCGCCATGTGCGGTTTTCGGCCTTCCGCAATGGCTCGTTCCAGCCACTTTTCTAAGGCATAGTTTTCGGGACAAAGGTGTTCATTCGCTGGCAGATCCCAATTCCGATTTAAATCTTTGCCGAGCATATTGAAGCGTGTTCGACCTGCGGCAACGCCATCCTTGTTGGCCAGCGGCAAGATTGCGACGTTAAATCGGGTTAGGAATCTCAGACTATCCGCGTCACCCGCAAGCAGCCGTCTTACAAGTCCTTCAATCACCCAATTGCCACCGGGCTCCCACGGATGAGCTCGTCCTCGCAGAAACACGCGATGAGGTGCTGTCGGTTTGCCGATGCTAATGATTTCAAGCGAACGCCCCTGAACTGTCTTTCCGATCTCTTCGAATCGAACAAGGGGATGCTCCCGAATCTCATTCTGAAATTGCTCCAAATCCGACAACCGGTACGGCGGTAAACGGGCCACGAAAAGGGATCCGGAATCCGGCAACTCCAAATTGAGTTCAACACGATCGCCTGGGGGGAGTAGTTTCGCGTTGACCACTTGCCAGTTTTTACCGTCCGTCGAAATGTACGCGATGGATTTTTCTGAGACAGGCACACCGGTCTTCCCGTTCCAGACATTGCGAAAGTTGTTGAGAACCAAACGGACGTTCGCTTTCGGTTTTCCTTCGACACGAAAATGCCAATGACCCGCAGCCCGATTCGGGGAGTCCCGTTCATGATCATACAGTAGGTAAACTTGCGTTTCGCCCGCTTCGTCTAACTCCCAATACAGGGGCGAAGCATTTTCAATGCTCGTATCGATAAAAGAGAGGTTGGACGTAGCCGCTGGTGTGGCAAGGACGGGTGTGGCTGTTTGGGCGACCGCCTGCAATCCACATGCAATCCAAAGGATCACCAGCTCAATCAGATTCACTCGGCAGTTCATGCGAAGACTCTTGTTGTTTAAAGGTAGTTTTTTGGGCTCGAACCAATGTTTTTGCAGCGTAGCAGCGCGAGCCGCCCAGTGAATATCCAAGTGATGTTCCTAAGGTCACCCGACAGCTTGCGCTGTCCCTCTTACAAAGTGAGTGCCATTGGGCGTCAGCCAACGGACCACTATCTTGTTGATCTCAAGCCTAGAGCGCCAAACATTCTAGCTCCATTCCAAGCATGCGTCCTAGTCCCGAATTCTGGCATTTCCAAGGAAATGCTTTCTCACCCGACCTGGAAATGGCAGAGACGAAACCGTCCGATTGACGCGACCCAAGCAGCCCGCTCTAATCACTTTCCAAAATTCTTGCCCTAGCTCAACGAGATTTCATTACGCATATGCATCGACCTCGCGTGATCCTTGGTGGGCTTTTCCATGAGACTCACACCTTTCTCGACGGTCTCACTCGATGGAGCGATTTTCAGTGCTTTGAAGGGAAAGCAATTCTCGATCAACGGGACCAACCATCACCTTTGGGTACTGCAGTTAAGACTGGGTTGCAACATGGCTGGGAATTTGTACCAACGATCTTTGCCACGGCAGTTCCCGGCGCGGTGGTCGCAGACGAAGTGCTTGAGATCGTTTGGAATCGTTTTTTGCAGATCGCGAATCCAGCTATCGAGCAAGGGATCGACGGCATCTTTTTGGTATTGCATTCTTCGTGTGTATGCCAGACAGCCCTCGATGTCGAAGGGGAACTTCTGGCTCGCATACGCGCTTTGCCTGGCGCTAGCCATTTGCCCATCTATGGCGTGTATGATCTCCACTCAAACTATTCACCTGCGATGGCGGCCCTTTCGAATTGCCTAGTAGCCTATCGTGAGAATCCGCATACGGACGCTTGCGAAGCGACCCGACGGGCGGTCGACCTGATGCAGCGAATGTTTCAGAATCATGGAAAGCAAGTCGGAGCATTTGCGAAACAATTCCATGCCCCAGCACCCGCGGTATGGGCTCCCATCCATACCGGTTCCCAACTCAATCCAATGCGCCGTCTTTTGTCGCTTGCACGCCAACTGGAAGCAGACCATCCTGAGTTTTTGGTTGTGAACGTGAACGCTGGCTTTGCCTTTTCGGATACACCCGATACTGGCACCAGTTTCACGATCGCAACCTTAGGGGAAGAATCGACTGCGAGGGCTGCGTTAGATCAATTGGTTGAACTTGCCACCCGCTACGCGTCCGAGTCCAGCGTGGTCGAGTCGCCGCTGTTACCTACTCTCGAAAATATTGCGAGACAACAGAACACAGATGGACATCATGGCTTAACCGTCTTAGTCGAACCTGCCGAGAACATAGGTGCTGGTGCGCCGGGGGACGGAACCACCTTGCTTCAAGGGCTTTTGCGATTCGGAATTCAAAATGCAGCCGTCTGTTTGTGGGATCCCCTCGCAGTAAGAGAGCTTTCCAATGCTGAGCCCGGAAGCACTCGGACATTGACCGTCGGCGGTCGAGGCAGCAAATACTCAGGCGAGCCAGTCACGATCAAGTGCGAAGTGAACCTTTTATGCGATGGCAATTTTGAATTGCGAGACAAACAAAGCCACCTCGCGAGTATGAGTGGCAATCGATTTGATATGGGGCGATGTGCTTTTGTACGAGTCCAGGGTGTATCCGTTTTGCTAACCACAAATCGAACGCCCCCCATGGACTTGGGGCAATGGTTTCACGTCGGTATCGATCCATCGAATCTGTCTGTCATCGGCGTCAAAGCGGCCGTGGCTCATCGACAAGCATACGACCCCATCGCGACACGGCAGATTTGGGTCGATTCCCCAGGACCTTGCCAATCCGACTTAACGCGATTCGACTATCAGCGGATTCGACGCCCCATTTATCCGCTCGATCCTATCATCGATAGAACGGTTGCCAGGTGAGCCAACTAGGCCCATATGTGGGGGCTGGCTTGCCAATTTCAATTGCTCCTAAGTCAGGGGCTCGCCCAGCGTATCCATCATTCACGGTTGGAATGACCACACCTGCATCGACAGCTTGACTGCCAGCTTTGAGCCGAAAATTCAAATCCATAGCGTGGTACACGGCATGACGCTTGGCTGGATCGGGCGGACTCAATTTCTCAAAGATATCGAAATCGACTTCGATACCGTGTGTTTCTTGTCGCGTGGCTTGTTGGAAAGCGGCGAACGTATTAAAACCCTTCCAATCCCCGGCTTGAGGCTCGTAGATGCGCTGCCCAGTTTTGGGGCTGAGCCATTTGTACTGAGTCTCGACTCCCTTGTTGGGACGAAAACCGTTGTAGTCGGAACTAAACGCCTCCGTTGCGTTGGACCATGTCATGACGCCACGGCCTGGCGTGTCGCGACCTAAGAATAGATTGTTCCGAAAGTGCACATTGGATGTCGGGTCTTCGGCTCCTTGTTCACCGATGATCGTGTTATGGTAGACGAACAGCCCTGCGGGCTTACCTGAGAATTTGAAAGCGGAAACACTCGGCACGTGATAAAGTAGGTTTCCAATAAAATAGACTGGACCACCGAACGCGGGCTGTGCACTGTAGCCGCCGTGTGCTGCATTGACACCGCGATTGTTCATCACACGTACATTATGCACCGCTCCATCCGTCTCGACGAAATCATCGTTGAGCATATGCATATCATTGTTGTAGATGTCGATCGATGAGGCCTGTTTTTCAGGATCCGTCGGAGGGGTGCCATACGTTGAAATGCCAATGCCATCGTGAAAGTAAGCGATTGCATTGTGGGCGATGACGTGTCCTGGCCCATAGACTTTTACTGCGTAGTAGCTAGTAAGCAAATGCGATCCGTAGGGACCGGCACTGGCCCAAAGCGGTCCTGTCCAGCCGACCAAACGAAAGCGATCATCGCGACCCAGAAACAAATTGTTGGCAATATAGAAATCGCTCGAACCCGCGTATTCGGTCCAAACACCGAACCCAATGTTTTCAAATCGGCAATTTTTAACCGTTAAGCCCACTGCGCCGAGGACTTCCTTTTGACCTGCGAAAATACCGACGTCCGTGTTGCGAATCGTGATGCCATCGAAGATGTGGTGCGTGGAAGCCATGACATCGAACAATCGGTGATTACCAGCTCCATCGAAGACAACTTCGCCATCGCCTGCGGACTTGATCGTAATCGGTTTGTCTACGGTTCCTTTCGATGTAAGAGACATGGAACCATCAAAAGGGGTCATCATCGGATCGACGTAGTTGAGTCGCTCGGACTTGTACAATCCGGCGTGCATGAGAATGGTATCGCCGGGTTGAGCTCTTCGTTCCCAAACGACACTCCAGTCACCCAAGCCGGAGCCATAGTAAGCTTGCAACAAACTCGTAAAGCTTGGCTCTTGGCGCGGTCCGGTATAGTCGACTGGGTAGACGTGCAACTTTCGACCCGCCTCAAAAGGCTGCGGCTCAGTTCGCGTTCGGACTCGAACGGTTCGCGTTGTCTCGCCAGTCGCTCCGTCTGGGTCGGTTAGCTGAAAGCGACACTCATATTCCGTCCCCGGCTGAACATTGAGAATGCTGCCCGCAAATCCATCAGGAACCGTGTAGTCGAGATTCTCCCGACGGCGGTAAACGTTTTCCCCTCCCATTCGCACGAGCGGGAGTGCCTCTCGCCACTGCAAATCACCAACAGCCCGAAATTGGACCGTGACGGACGCATTTCGATTCGCATCACCGCGAATGGACCATTCGAAACCAAGATTCAATAAAGTCGGATGCTCTACGACAAAACCTTCGGCGAAGGTGCTATTTTCCAAGTCGGTAAGTACACCTAACAAGAAGTACAAAAGGAGCGATTGGATCATGTTGTTTCTCTGAATTCGAATTTTGGGACCGAATTCCAATGGTACACTATTTCAGCGATTGCCGCCTGATCTGCCCTTTATTTCGGTCGAGGCAAAAATTCCGTCCTTTGCGAAGAATAAGATGATACCACGCATGAATGCGACTTCAAAACCTTTGGCTTCCTTTTTGAGCATTGCTGCACTCGTTGTTGGTTTCGCCGGAGTTTTGTCGGCCTACTTGAATTATGGGGCTGTGGCGGGCCAACTCTTTGTGATCGGTATGGTCTTGATGGCGATGCGGATCCAATGTAGTCCTCAGTGGAACTCGTTTGCATTTGCCCTATGGGTCCTTGCGTTCGTCCTACAAGCATTCACCTTTCCGCAGTTGTTTCTGGATTGGCCAATCGGGCCTTCGAAGTATTACGTTTCGCCTTTGATCCAAGTCATCATGTTCGGAATGGGAACGACTCTCAGCTTAAATGACTTTGCACGCGTCCTTTTGATTCCAAAGAGCATCGCCATTGGAATGGTGCTTCAGTTTACGGTTATGCCACTAACGGGCTGGGCTCTAGCCAAGGCCATGGGGTTTCCGCCGGAGATCGCGGCTGGCGTCGTTTTGATCGGTGCATGTCCGGGCGGTGTTGCCTCCAATGTCATCGCGTACCTTGCTCGCGGCGACGTAGCCCTGTCGGTAACCATGACGGCTTGTTCCACCCTCGCGTCGCCCATTATGACGCCGCTTGCAATGGGAATGTTGGCCGGCAGCGAAGTCAACGTTCCATTCAACGATATGATGTGGTCCATTCTCAAGCTCACGATTGTACCGGTCGTCGCGGGACTCGTCGTGAGTTACCTATTTCAGTGGTTCAAACTGCGTGGCCCTTGGCTCGATCGTTGCTTGTCCGTCATCGCCATGGTTGCGATCTGCGTGGTGATTGGGATCATCGTGGCCCAATCGCGTGACGACCTGTTCAAGGTGGGGCCAGCACTGGTTCTTGTCGCTATCGCTCACAACGCGATTGGGTATCTACTTGGGTACTTTGGGGCGAAAGCGTGCCGATTAGACGAGACAACGAGCCGAACCATTTCCATCGAGGTGGGAATGCAAAATGGTGGTATGGCAACTGCCTTGGCGATGAATGTGCTTCATAGTCCGCAAGCAGCGTTGGCGGGTGCTATCTTTGGTCCCTGGATGAGTGTTTCCGGATCGATGCTAGCCTCATGGTGGCGACGGCGTCCTGGGAGCGTTAAGGACTAGGAGGCCATCCCTCAAACATCTTTGTAGTGTCGAAGGGAATGAAAATCCATGGGAGAGCGAGGCTCCTGCCGAGCTTACGGCGCCATGGTTCGGCAGGAGCCTCACCCCACCGAGCAAGGAACTACGGCCCCTATCGCACTGGAAAACCATCTCAAGCGAAAATTTCGGTCACGACCCTACCGGCGACATCGGTTAGACGAAAATCGCGACCGCCGTAGCTATAGGTCAGCTTCTCGTGATCGATTCCGAGCAAATGCAAAAGCGTTGCGTGAAAGTCATGCACATGAACCCGATCTTGCTGCGCGTAGAATCCATATTCGTCTGTGGAACCGTAGGAAATACCTTTTTTGACTCCGCCGCCTGCGAGCCAGTACGTAAACGCATGAGGATTGTGGTCGCGACCATTTTTTCCTTGCGCAGTGGGTGTTCGACCAAATTCCGCACCCCAAATCACGAGCGTTTCATCCAGCAAGCCTCGCGCCTTCAAGTCCTTTAGCAGCCCTGCGATTGGGCGATCGACTTCGGCCGCCAACTCCGTATGCTTCTCTTTCAATGCATCATGTTGATCCCAATAGCTGTGACTTACCTGAACAAAGCGAACGCCCGCTTCGCTCATTCGTCTTGCCAGCAAACACTGACGCCCAAAATTCTCGGTATTGGGTTTATCGATTCCATAGAGTTTCATCGTCGCGTCCGTCTCACCGATCAAATCCATGACACCGGGTGTTTCGGTCTGCATGCGAAAGGCAAGTTCCATCGATTGAATTCTTGCCTCCAGATTGGAATCCGCTCCATCGCGTTCGAGTTGCTGCCGATTCCATTGCTGGGCCAAATCAAGTTGTGCCCGGACCTCGGTTTGCGAAAGAGTTGAATTACCAAGGTTGCTAATTTTTGCCGTCTTCATCGATTCGCGGCTACTACCGATTCGCGTTGCCTGATGCTGTGCGGGCAAGAATGCGGAACCAAAGTTTTGAACTCCGCCGTGCCCGAGCGTTGGGTTGATCGTAATGAAGCTTGGTAAGTTTTCATTTTCGCTTCCCAAACCATAACTGACCCATGCTCCCATACTCGGCCGAACAAAAGTGTCGCTGCCCGTATGAATCTTAAGCAGTGCACCACCGTGCGCTTCATTCGATCCATGCATCGAATGGATGAACGTGATGTCATCTGCGCAAGAACCCACCTCTGGAAACAGGTCGCTCACCCAAGCTCCTGATTCACCATACTGTTTAAATTTCCATGGACTTGCGAGCAAATTGCCCGTTTGGGAAAACTGCACTCTCGGTTTGTCAAAGGGCAGCGGTTTCCCCGCGTCGGCAATCAATTTGGGTTTATAGTCAAAGGTGTCCACATGCGATGGGCCGCCATGCATAAAAAGAAAGATGACACGTTTGGCGCGAGCAGGAAAATGCAAACCCTCGAGCGTTTTGGCCTGCAGCAATTGTTGTTCGAGGAACGACGCGAGAAACAATCCGCCAAAACCGTTTCCAGCGTTTTGCAACATCCGTCTGCGTGAAATTCTATTCAACATAAAAGAACTCGTTGGTAAGTAGCAGAGAGCGACACACGCGGACCCATTGTTCCGCAGATGAGTTCATGCTCGATAGGCTCGGCGCTCGGGTATTCGCAACTTGTGCGGTGGATGTAGGTGCTGCGCCCATTGCCAAAACCTGTGCAAGCGAGTCGCATTCGGACTGAGTCGGCAGGCGTCCCAACAAAGATTTGGTCGCAATCGCAAGTCTTTCGGCGTCGTTTTGAGTCGTCGCATGCAGCTTAGATGCAAACTGCTTTCCGATCTCCAGTGGCAGTGGATTATTCATCAAGAACAACGCTTGGTGAGGAACGATCGTATTCGATCTGCGGTCAACCGAGACACCTGGTTCCACGTAGTCAAAAGTCGTCAAATAGTCCGACATGGCCGCTCGATTGACATCGAGGTAGATAGTGCGTCGCATGTTGCCGATGCTCTGCGCACCCTCGATGCTTGGGCTAGTAGGAATGGACATATTCTGCGATTCCCCGCCGAGATTAAGACTTAGTAGATCACCAATCGATAGCAATGAGTCTCGCAAAACTTCCGCTTCCATTCGGTGTTTGTTTTGCCTCCAAAGCCATTTGTTCTCAGGATCGGTGGCTTCCGCTAACGCGTCCCCATGGGAGCTCAAACGATAGACGGCGGATAAAACGATCTCACGATGAAGCCACTTGATGGACCAATCGTGAGCGACAAAGTCCTCTGTCAACGAATCGAGCAGTTCGGGATGAGATGGTGTCTCACCGCGAAATCCAAAATTGGAAGACGTGGACACCAATCCTTGGCCAAAGTGACCTTGCCAAATGCGATTCACGATCACTCGTGCCGTCAATGGGTTCGACTTGTCTGAGATCCAATTTGCGAATTCCAATCGCCCTGAAACACCTTCTGGAATCCTCAACTCAGATGCATCTGACCCTTCGCGAAAGACCCTGGGGACGGTTCTAGTCAATGGGCTCCCTACCGTCTGCAAATGATTTCCTCGGACGTTGACAGCCACCAACCGAACGTCCCCCTCTTGGACGGCCATCGCACGGGCCGCAACCGGCTTGGCTTTGTCCATGTCCCCGACCTTGGATTTGAGTGCCGAAAAACTCACTTTCTCCGAGTCCGTGAGTGTCTCCTCAAACTTTTCTGGAGCAAGAAAAGACTCGCTCGCGTTGAAAAGCTGCTTGTGGAGTTTCAACGTCTCTTGCGATTGGATCTTCCCATCGGCCGCTCTCGGTGCGTCGAGAATTTCCACGAACGATTGGTTGAGCAGCAAGCCGTAGTGACCGATCAGTTCAAGCTTCGTTTTTGGAACGGGAAGAGCGATAACTCTCGAGTTCCATGCTTTTGTTTTGGCAACATCCGCCGCAAGTTCACGCCACAGAGCATCCGCTGCGTTGGCAAAAGTCTCAGGGGTAGCTGCATTGAGTTTCCGCCAAAGCGCGAAAACATCCTCGTCCTTCTTGCTCGCCACATCACTCTGGAGTAGCGTCAGCCACTTGCCGATCGATGCATCGCTCTTCGCCAATTCCGGGTTGGGAGCGACCTCGGAAACTTGATAGTGCATGGCTGCCAACAGCAGATGCAATTGTTTGGTAAACGAGCGTTCTTGAAAGCGACGTTGCGTCGATTTCAGTTCGGCTTGCGCTTGGTCGAGGACTTGCTGGTAAGCAGCGATCTTCTTGGCTTGCACTTCGTCCGGCAGTGGTCGCTCGTTCCACTGCGAAACGAAATTGAGATGCTCCATTGACTTGGTGCTATGCATAATACCAGCCAAAGAGTAGTAGTCGCTGGCAAGGATCGGGTCGAATTTGTGATCGTGGCATCGAGCGCATCCAAGTGTCAGACCTAAGAAGACTTTGCCGACGGTATCAATTTGTTCGTCGACCAAGTCCGCAACCAACTTTGGCTTGTCTTGCTCTGCAAGCATCTTGGGGCCAATCACGAGAAAGCCAGTTGCCGTTATCAGTCTGCGTTGCTCCTCTTCGTTGGAACCGTTTGCCGCGCAAAGTAAGTCGCCAGCAAGTTGTTCCCTGATAAATTGGTCATAAGGCACATCTCGGTTAAATGCTTCCACTACGTAGTCTCGGAACCGCCAAGCGACAGGATAACGATGGTTTTCATCCGCTCCGTTTGAGTCCGAGTAACGAGCCAAGTCAAGCCAATAACGGCCCCAGCGTTGTCCGTAAGTCGAGGACGCCAACAATCGATCGACAACCTGTTCGAAGGCATCCTCGGCTGGATGGTTAACAAACGCATCGACCTCCTCCCCTGTGGGAGGAATACCAACAAGATCGATGTATACTCTTCGAAGCCAAGTCGATCGATCGGCTTCCGACACGGACTGCAATCCGTTCGCGACGTGCTTTTCCAAAATAAATGCATCGATCGGATTGCGACACCATGAAGATGACGTTTCGGGTGTCGAAACTGGCTGCCTAGGACGAAACGACCAATGCTGCTTTGCCGTGGACCAATCGATCTTTTCGAGCTTCGTTTTCTGCGAGGGTCCATCGCGAGGGTCTGGTGCGCCCATCTCAATCCACTTTAAAAACGCTTCCGCAACCTCTTTTGGAAGTTTATTCGAAGGGGGCATCTTCAGGTCTTGGTGTCGAAGTGCGTTCAGCAGCAGGCTCTTGCCCGCATTTTCTAAATCCAACGCGGGCCCAGAATCTCCGCCGATCCTGATTCCCGCTTGGGTGTCGAGCAGCAGTCCTCCTGCTGCTTCCTCTGAGGCAGCAGAGTGACACTCATAGCAATGCTGAACGAGAATCGGGCGAATGCGACTTTCAAAGAACTCCATACCCGCATCCTCTGCAAAAGAATTGCTTTCGATACCCATTCGCAAAACGAAGGGTACGAGCAACGCGAGTATTGCCACGTTACGAAAAAATACAGTCAACCTATTTGCGGTAGAGCGCATTGGGAGGGAGCCTGCAAAGCAAGCGTAGGAAGGGGAGTCGGGGGGCGTGAAATACACCCCTGATTGTAGTCCTTGGGACTAGGCTTGGCAACCAAACCGTCCGGTGTTGCCCCGCTCGCCCTATGGACGGACGCTTACTTCGTTTCGTGCTTAACAAAATCCGGACGTGCTCTCGTGTTCAAGACTTCCCAAGGTTTGGGATAATAGTAGTACGGTACACTTGGCCCACTATGGTTCGCATAATTACCGTTGCAGTAGTTGGTTTTCCATGCCATGGCCTCCTGGCTCGATGGCTCAATCTTGTAAGCAATGTAGCCAGAAACGTATCGCGGACGATTGTAAACTTGGCGATATTCAGGAGTCGATCTCCAAATATGGTGTGAAAAAATGTCTTCTCGTTGAAGCGCTGGATCCAAATACGTTCCGGAAAGATGGTCGCCGCTAAAGCAAGTGGCACACAAGGCAAATGCCATTGCGCCTACCGAAAGCACTGCTAGGAATCGTCGTATTGCCATGATCGCAAACCTCGGGGTCGGATGGAAAACAAACTCACCGAAAGAGTTTTCGAATCTGCGTGGCATCCAATTGAACGGAAGGGAGCAGAATGCATGGATTCACGAATGCTGGCAATTGTGCAATGGCGATGAGGCCGGTTTTTCGGGCGAACACGTTGGGATCGATGGATAAAACCCGATATTCCTGCAACCCTCCTTGGAAAGCTTGGGGGGATGGGACCTATGAGGAAGATTTGCCGCTCACTACAATCAAGACGTGAAATGATTTCCGTTCGCGTTGACGTAAAGTACTAGTCCATTTCTGTTTTACCGTCTGAGTATGGCGATGTCGGTACTCACACGATCCCCTAAGGCCAAGGGTTCAACGAAATTGGGCTGCCGAAAAGATGCCATCTTCGGCTTTCGACAGTTGATTTTGTCAACAACTAGGTTTCGCTAAAGAAGGTTTGAAAATGAACAACAGGATAAATCAAGAATCAGCCAAACTGATTTTTCGGTTGAGACCGGATAGCTCGTTGGCATATCGATGCAAGAGCATGGGCTTCTTTGTCGCTTTCACTCTTTCCTTTGGCATGTGTCATCTAGGTTCGAGCTTGGCGCAAGCGCCAACGGAGCAGCCACAAGTAAGCGTCGCTTACAATTCGACGTCAAGCGTTTCTGCGCCGAGCACAAGGGATTGGGCCTTGGAGGTCGCCAATGCTCAGATGAATCTCAACAGCGATCGATTGCCAGATATTGGAGTCGCGCGTCAGTCGCTTGATCAGGCCATGATCGAGCTTGAGAGTTTCTTGGCTACGTCACCTCAGCATCAGGCCAACTGGCTGGCATTCTTGAACTGGAATGAGCTTCGCGAACAAATCAGCAGTCCTACTCCTGACCCAAAAAAGCTAGTTCCGATCGAAAAGAATTTTCGCCAGAATTATTCCGGGCTTGAGATGAGTAAATTTACGAATGTTCGCGACGCGTTGAAGCGTTACGCGCATGCTTTGCGGTTCAGTTCAGACCGTCCACAAACGATCGCGATTCTTAAGGATCGGTTGGCGAAATTATCTGAGCAATTGCAGATGCCTCAGTTCTCGCAAGACTTTGCGAACACGCGAGACATCGGACAAATGATCGCAAATCTTTCGCAGTCGAATCAATCCTCGGATTTAGCAAATGCGGTTCGCAGTAATTATGCAAGAGCCAATGTCCGAGTTCTCCTTTCGTCCGAATTTGTGACTCAGAAATTTTCAAGGCCGGTGTACGAGCCGAATCCCGTCAATGAAGTGATTCTTGGTACACAGCTGTTCGGGCAAAGCGTGATGCAGGGGTTTGTGACTCCGCAACTACTCGACAGTTCCTCCCACGCCGCTCTTCGCTTGCACCTGAGCGGAAACTTTTCCAGCCAAAATATTGGCTACAACCGTTCGGTAAAATTGCACACGCGAGGATACGGCGCAGTTGCCGCCTGCGAGACGATCGCTTTGACGGATAACGGACTCGTTACGCTCAACGACACGGGCGTTGATGCTGACCTTTCCAGTCAGATTGACAGTATCGAAGCGAAACTGCGAATCGTGCGTAAGATTGCCGCGAAGCAAGCCGCTAAACAAAAGCCGGAAGCAGATGCAATTGCAGAGGGGAGACTTGAGACTCGCTTGCGCGATCAATTCCACTCGCAACTCAGCAAGCAAATTTCGCAAGCCAATGAAAAGATCAAGACACCAGATTTGCCTGTGTTAAAGCGACTTGGACTTCAGCAACCCGCGCGAACAACTTGGAGTTCGCCTCAATATCTGGCATTGCTTTGGAAATTACAGGACGGGCCCCAATTGGCTGCTCCCTTTTCCTGTCCACTTGTAGTGGATCCGAGCGGAATCACCGTCCAGTTGCACGAGTCGGTTATTACCAACATCACCGATCCGATCCTTGCAGGTCGCATTCTTCGCAACACCGAAATGGAATCTTTTGCCGGCCAGTTCTCAGACGTTTTAGGTAGCAAGCCAGTTCTCAAGCCACAAGACGATCAGCCTTGGGCACTTACCTTTGAAAACTATCATCCAATCGAAGTCCAATTGGATGACTCGTTGGTTACGTTCCGAATTCGAACGACCAAACTGGATCGAGGAGACCAAGTCGTTGACCAATCCGCATCCATCGAAGCATCGTATCGCGTTACGTTGACCGACGGCGCCATCCAACTGGAACGACAAGGAGACGTTAAGATCGACTTCACCGGCAAACAGCAGCGTGGCTATCGTGCGGCTTCGCTTCGAAACTTGCTCAAGAAGCAGTTCTTAGATGTCTTCAAGGAACAGTTACTTGACACTCCGCTGCGAGTAACGGACCGCTTACCTGGCGAATTGCAAGGTTTGCAACTCGCATCGGTCCAGGTGGATGACGGTTGGATCCAAGCTCACTTGCGATAGTTGCACTGTTCTATGAACGACCCGATCAAAACCGCGCTCTCCGTGAATGTCAATAAAGTTGCTTTATTGCGAAACACGAGGCACCTTGGAATTCCATGTGTCGTGAGAGCCTCTAAGATATGCTTGGAGGCAGGGGCCCATGGCATTACCGTTCACCCGCGCCCAGATGAACGGCACGTACGTTCGAAAGACGTCTACGAGATTGCAGAGCTTCTCCAAAATTGGCCCAACGCGGAGTTCAATATCGAGGGCAACCCGTTTCATAACTTAATGGAGTTGATTCGCTCTGTCCGGCCAGATCAAGCGACGTTCGTTCCAGATAGCGTTTCGCAGAGCACCTCGGATCACGGCTGGGATCTTGTCGCCGACGCCGACAAACTAAGGCCCGTAATCGAAGAATGCAGATCGCTTGGCGTTCGAGTCAGTTTGTTCATGGACCCGCTTGCAGCTCAGATGCCGCTCGCCAAAGAACTTGGGGCGGATCGCGTAGAACTCTATACGGAATCCTGGGCAAGGGCTTTTCAAAACCCAACTCACGTTTCCACGCTGGGCTCGTTTGTCGAATCCGCAGAAGCGGCAATCCAATCCGACCTGGGGGTCAATGCAGGCCACGATTTGAACTTGGAAAACTTGACGCCTTTTTTAAGGGCTGTGCCAAGCGTACGAGAGGTTTCCATCGGCCATGCCCTCATCAGCGATGCATTGGAAATGGGTTACGCGGGCACCATTGAAGCTTATTTGAACTGTATCCATGCCGCCTATGCGTAGGATTTTCAGCTTTAAGTGTTATTTTGAACCACTTTTAAAGCTAGAATCTGATGGCAACCGTCGATGTTTCGTTAGGCTCGCGCCCAATGGCAATCGGGATCTGTTAAAACCCTACCTCATGTGGAATTTACCGCTTAAAAAACTGACCCATTGGATAAGCCTTGAATTAGCTCTTGGTGTGGGGGTTTTGTTGTTTTGTTCTGGTTTTGCAAATGCTCAGCCGCCCGGAATCGTGCTCTCGTTCACCGACGCTTCATCCTCGTTGACGAGCCCGAAGCATTGGGGTTTGGAGACGCTTTATCACCCAGAGCAGGGGCTTCGCGGTTCTGCCTCGTGCGCCACCACAAGTTGCCACAGCGGGCCCAAAGCCGGCGTTTCGACGGAAAAAACATTTCGAGGATCGGAATATTCTCTTTGGCTCGAAGAAGATCCTCATGCTCAATCATGGCGGACCCTCTGTTCCGACGAGTCCGCAAAGATCCTGTCGAAACTTGGCATCTTGCGAGATGGAAAAGTGTTCAAGGCAGATGAATATCAAAACTGCCTCGCGTGCCACAACTCAGACCGACAAGTCGCAGCGGACAACATCACACCCCGAATTGTAGAAGGAGTTGGATGCGAAGCGTGTCATGGCGCATCGGAGCGATGGTACGATCGACACTTTCAAAGCCCCGAAGCCAAACAGTTGGCGGTCTCAAGCCTCGGACTTGCCGATACCGATGCGCTTGTCCAACGCGCGAAAGTCTGCACTCTTTGTCACGTTGGCGGAAGAGATCGGGATATGAATCACGACATAATCGCTGCTGGCCATCCTGCACTCTATTTTGATTTGGCAGTCTATTACGAGTCGTATCCTAAGCACTGGCGCGACGCAGAACAAATCGACCCCAACTTTCGTTCGAGGCTTTGGCTGGCTGGCCAAATAGCCATGGCCGATTCGGAGCTGGAATTGCTGCAGGCGCGAGCATTGAAATCGCTCCCAGTCTCAACATGGCCTGAATTGTCGAACTACGAATGCACAAGCTGCCACGCTTCGCTGAGCGGAATCCCAAAACCAGTCCCTTCGATCGATCGTCTCTTATTGGCAAGAGGCCGGGCTCCGAGTCGCGAATGGAATCTCGGCGGAGTCGAAGCCCTTTCCACTTATCTCCATCAGTCCGTACCCGAACTGGATAATCGTGCTGAAATACTTCGTTCGACCATGGAAGCTCCCAATCCAAGCGTTTCCAAGATTTCCGAACAAGCGTCCAGTTTGAGGAACTTAATTCACCAAAGTCTTTACTCCACCGGAGACCTTTCACTTGATCAATGGACGAACGCAAGGCAGATCAACTTTAGCGCATCGCGATTTCAAAATGCGAGTCGCATGAGCAAATGGGAGTATGCCTCTGGCTCGTACCTATCTGCCTGGGCATCATCGTATGCAATGCGTTCTACCGAACTGGATCAGGCGATGCAAACGATTCGCCATGCACTCTTATTTCCGGCAGACACACAATCACCGAAATTCCCAAGAACAGCAAAATCAACAAATCCCCCGAACCTAGAACAGTGGCATTCCGCTTTGCGAAAAGCAACGACGGAACTCTCAGAAAGCACTCACAAATGATCCGTCGAGGGACTGGCGTTCTAGTGTGCTTTTGTTTTTGGTTCCAAACCTTGGGGACAACTCGAGCCGATGACCTTTCAACTGACCATGTTTTGGAAAGACAAGTTTCGGAGAGGCAAACCGATGGACTGAGTGAGATCGGCGTCAAGGAATGTGCAGCCTGTCACAGTGCTCCCAGCCCAATCTACGAGCAACTCCAAGTCACTCGCTTTATCAGGCTGGTCGAAGCCAAAGAATGGTTTGAAAGAGACAAACACGCGTACGCCTATCATTTGGTTCGACAGGATTTGACGGAAACAGAACTCGAGCGTCCAGAAAACAAGTCGAACAAACTATCCGTCGAGATTCGTAAACGCCTGAAGTGGCCGGAAGGACAAGAGGGCGACGCAATGTTCCAAGCCAAGTGTTTGACTTGTCATACAGGTGTCGACTTGAGTTTGCCCTCCCCGTCCCAAGAAGTCCGCCAAACCAATTTGCAGTTCGGAGTTCAATGCGAAGCATGTCATGGGCCTGGCTCCGAGTACACCAAGACGCATCAGCACCAGCAAGTAGCTTGGCGGTCGAAGACTCCAGCAGAAAAATCAGAGCTAGGAATGTGGGATCTTGCGTCCCCGTCGACGTGCGCCGACGTATGTTTGAGTTGCCATCTTGGAAGCATAACACAAGGTCGTTTTGTTTCTCACGACATGGTTGCAGCAGGGCATCCTCCATTGCCCCCCTTTGATCTGCAAACATTTCTGGATGCAATGCCGCCCCACTGGAAAACCATTCAAGACAAACCTTACCAGGCCGCAACAAGCAAGCGCGAAACACGCGAGTTCGCCTTGCAAAACGAGTATTACTCGGCGCACTACGACCTAAAATCGCTTGGTCCGATGGACAAAATCGAACAAGCCATCCAATCGAGTTACCATCGAACCCAACGCAGCATGATCGGCGGACTCGTCGCGAACGACAACGGGATCAAGTTGATTCATGCTGCGGCCGCACAAGCCCAACGCGAGCCGAATCAATGGGGTGATTTTGCAATGTACGATTGCATGGGATGCCACCAGGAATTATCGAAGAGCAGAATACGATGGCGACCCGAGTCAAGAATTCCAGGCCGGGCGTTCCCTTCGAATTGGCTCTCGCTCGAAAACGCATCGATCCATAAAACCAACGCATCGAATCATGATCGGTTGACGAATGAGATGTTCGCAGCATTCAATTCGGTCCCGTTTGGCGATGCAAAGAAACTGGCAGCCCTTTCGAACCCACACCTCGCATCTCTGACCGATCGACTTCGAGATCGAATTCGAATGGAGCGGCAAATCATGTCGGAAGCAGATGTCAAGCAATGGCTACAGGTATTGCTTGCCGATCGCGAGGAAAAACTCACGGACTACTGGTTGGCCAAACAGACGGCGTGGATGGTCACGATCGCAGTCACGGAACTTGCGGATCATGGTGTCGTGCCGCGACAAGCCATTCAGGCAAACCTCGCCGAATTGAGCCAATTGCTTTCCCTCAATTTGCAGATCCCACCACAAGCGAGCGTGCTCGATGCGCAGCAGAGTACACTGGAGATCGCGAGATCCTTTGATGCAGTTCGCTGCCGAACGTTGATTCGCGAGTTGGTAGAGACTGCCGTTTCCTCCAAGTGAGAAACCTTTTGCCCCACAGAAAGACAATATGAAACAACCTAGGCGTAAATGGACTGCACTAATTTTGCTTTTGTCACTTGGTTCCAGTTTGTGCGGAGCGGAACCGGTGCGTCCGAATATTTTGTTCATCTTTGCCGACGACTGGGGGCGTTGCGCGAGTGCTTATTCCAAACTGGATGGAGCAGGTACGTTCAACGACGTCGTTCAAACCCCGAACTTTGATCGAGTAGCAGCCGAAGGTGTCTTGTTCCGGCGGGCTTTTGTCTCGGCGCCAAGCTGCACACCTTGCCGGAGCGCATTGTTGTCCGGGCAACACTTTTGGCGGACAGGCCGTGGGGCGATTTTGCAAGGGGCCGTTTGGGATGATGCCATCCCCGCTTATCCGATGCTATTGCAAAAGTCAGGATACCACATGGGTGAGTCCTACAAAGTGTGGAGTCCCGGAACTCCTGCGGATGCACCCTACGGTGGAGGAAAGTACGCATATGAAAAGGGACGCCGATTCAATCAATTCTCTGAAAACGCAACCAAGATGGTGGCCAACGGAAAGACCATCGAGTCGGCCAAGCAAGAACTCTATTCCGAAATCAAAACGAACTTCGACACCTTTTTGAACAATCGAACTACGTCACAACCCTTCTGCTATTGGTTTGGTCCAACCAATGTCCACCGCAAATGGATCCGAGGATCAGGCAAAGCCCTTTGGAACATCGAGCCTGAATTGTTGAAGGGAAAGCTGCCCCCATTCTTTCCGGATGTTCCGGAAATTCGCGAGGATTTTGCGGACTACCTCGGAGAAGTGCAGGCATTGGACGCATCGATTGGCATCCTGCTGAAAAAGCTTGAGGAGATTGGTGAACTCGATAGCACTTTGATCGTCATCAGTGGCGACCATGGACCACCGGGATTCCCGCATGGCAAATGCAATTTGTATGATTTCGGATCTAGTGTTTCCTTAGCGATGCGTTGGGGGAACCGTTCTCGTGGTCGCGTGGTGGACGATTTAGTAAGTCTCACGGACTTAGCCCCAACGTTTCTGGAGTTAGCAGGCGTTGAGATTCCATCCACGATGACCGGGCGCAGTCTAGTGAAGCAACTCACGTCCGATAAGTCGGGACAAGTAGACCCCACGCGCACCGAGGTGTTCATCGGACGTGAACGCCATGTCGAGAATGCGAGGGCCGACTTCATGCCCTATCCTCAACGATCCATTAGGACGCGAGATTACTCGTACATCATCAATTTCAAACCGGATCGCTGGCCATTGGGCGATCCCTATCGGCTCAATAGCGACAAGGAACCGACGGCGGAAGAAATCACGGAGAACACAAGGACAACACTGCCAGACGAGGATGCTGGCCCATCTAAGGCTTGGCTGGTGGGAAATCGCAAAGATCCCCAATGGAAACCATTCTTTGAACGCGCTTATGCAAAACGGCCTCGCGAAGAATTATATGATTTGCGAACCGACCCTCATCAAATGTCGAACGTTGCCGGGGATGGCAAATACGCGTCCGTGCGGCAAGAGCTTGAGAAGCGATTGCTGGATGAGTTAACGAAAACGGGTGACCCAAGAATGATCGACGACGGTCGATTCTTCGAGACGCCACCCATGTCAGGACCACTCAGGTAGGCAACGCCTACAGAATAGCGAGCGGGTTTCGCGGTTGTTCCAATGTGCCGCGAGTCACCCCAACACGATTCTCAGCCTTCAACGATTTCCAGACGGTCGGCCCGTCGATTTTCCCCGCGAGTAAATCTCGATAGAGACCAAGTAGACGCTTTGTTTCGTCTGCGGGGGCGTCCCGCAAGAGTTCGATTCGAAAGTACCTAATTCCCATCCGAATCAGCTTTGGAGCCGCCTCAGCACCGCTTTGAGCATGTCCGTTGTAAAGCGTGTTCCGACATCCAATGTCCGCGTGAAGAACGTGCTCAACACCCAATCGGTCTTTCAATTTCACTTCATGGCGATCGCAAGGCCGACCACAATTGGATTTGTTGGTCCCCGGCGACAACACCGTGCAAAAAACGCAGTGCTCCATATGGAACATAGGCATGTGCTGATGTAGAACAACCTCTAACCAAGAGCGCGGCATACCGGCGACCAACTCTGTCAGTTGATCGCGATTTAAATCGTAGGAAGCAGTCAGACGGCTCAAGCCACGGGACACCAACCACTCAGCCGTGAGCGGATTGGTTATGTTCAATGAGAAGTCGCCAATCGTTGGAATGCCGTGCTGTTTGGCATAATCCAATGCGGCTAAGTTTCTCACTAACCATCCGTCTGCGTCGTGCTTTGCCATCGCCTTGAACAACCCTATTTCACCGGGTTTCTGGATGCGAAGCGTTGCGATGTGGATTGTTGCCCCCGCTTCGTGTGCCTCTTTGACCGCTTGTCGATATTCGCGAATGTCGTGAAAGTCCACGTACACCGCTTTTTGACCATGCGAGAGAACCTGACGCAACTGTTCCATGGTTCGGACAAGGACCGATAAACAAACGTTTGCACTATCGTTCTCAGTCGCCAATGTGGGCAGCATCCGCGAGGAAATACCCGACTCAGCGATTTGTCGACGGCCAACCGTCTCCCGAGCCTCATCAAGCTGACCGAGCATGAGTTTTCGAAGTTCGCCCAAAACGCTCAAGGGAATCATGGGCTCACCTTGGATTTCCGCGGTCAGGGATCGCAACTCGTAGGGCGTGTTCCCCAATCGCGAAAATTGCTGCTGAAGGTTTTCTGCAGACGTCGGGTGCTTCCGTGCCATTTCCGGTTTATGCAGGCTTTGGATTTCCAACGTCTGTTGTTCGCCATGCACGTCTTTCCAATAGATCGTTGCGGAAATCGGCGTCCCGACTTCGGCACGAAAGGCCACATCGATCGGAATTTTCCGTGCAAAATGTTCGGAAGCAAAACTAGCTCGGAGTCTTTTGCTCAGTTGAGGTGAATCGGTCTGCCATAGCGTTTGACCAGGCTGCACCTCTGCATTCCTAAACAACCCATTTTGAAAAGCCAACTCCACGCGACCACTGGCTGGGTTGTCGGTCGGCTTGCCATTGACGAAGACTTGAAAGATGCGGCCACCAATCTCAGAGCCTGCTATCCGATCGCCTTGCAGAACAACGCCATCTCCTTTGATCAATGTCGATTCCAAATCCACGACGAGACGTTCTCCCTCTAATGAGACTACCTTGCCGACCAGAACACCTCGCTTCGCGCTGGTGACGCCAGGGACCAATCGTTTGTGGTTGCAGCCCTCGAGCCATCCGGGGGTGAACCCACGCGAGAAACTCATCTCCATTTCGCGTTTGGTTCGCTCGGTCCAGTTCAATCTTCGCCCCTCCATTGCCACATCGATCGCTTTGCGATAGTGACCGACAATGTTGGCAACATATTCAGGTGTTTTGAGTCTCCCCTCGATCTTCAACGAACAAACCCCTGCATCGATCAAATCCGGAATGA
The DNA here is from genome assembly GCA_945875845.1 of Pirellula staleyi DSM 6068. Classification (GTDB taxonomy): domain Bacteria; phylum Planctomycetota; class Planctomycetia; order Pirellulales; family Pirellulaceae; genus JBKCUI01. The sequence goes on along the minus strand of CAMCMB010000002.1, from coordinate 35,873 downwards.
GCTCGTAAGCGGCTAGGTCTTGAGGGGACAGAAGATATCGATTGTCCTCTAAGTCACGCTGCACTCCATCACAAATCAGGTCATAGTTCAACCGGCAGGCTTGAGCGCATTGCCCTCGATTGGCACTGCGACCACCCAGCGATTCGCTGGTCAAGCACTGCCCGCTATAGGCAACGCACAATGCACCATGAACAAATGTTTCAACGGGCATCGTTGTCGAAGCCGTAATCTTACGGATCTCCGAAAGCGAGAGTTCACGAGCGAGCACAACTCGATCGATGCGCAATGACTCAATGGCATGAATCGTCTCGGCCGAAGTCATGGTCATTTGTGTGCTTGCATGCACGCTGAGTTGCGGGCATACCTCGTGAATCAATCGGACCGCTCCAAGGTCTTGAACAAGCACCGCATCCACTCCAGCGGTTGCAAGCTGAGCAACATGCTTTTCGAATTGGGGGAGCTCGTCGGTGAAGACAAGCGTGTTGAGCGTGACATAGCCAAGCACACCCCGCCGATGCAACAAACGCATCAGCTCCGGAAGTATCTCGAGCGAAAAATTCACAGCCCGAGCCCGGGCATTGAAGCCAGCATCCAGACCAAAGTAAACGGCATCCGCACCATTTTCGATTGCGGCATGAATGCATTCCCAATTTCCTGCCGGGGCCAACAGCTCGGGCGCTGGCCTCGCGGAGGATATGTCGCTTGTCATTTCAAAATCTTTCCAAAAATAATCATTGGCACAAAACGCTCGTGACGAGCATTCTAAGGCGGATCCTCGATTTCGTAATGCTCAATATTTCGACATCGTTGGGCTCAGCATTGCTTTTACAGGGAGGGTGAGGCTCCTGCCGAACCAGGGTACAGGGAGGGTGAGGCTCCTGCCGAACCAGGGTGGCGTAAGCTCGGCAGGAGCCTCGCTCTCCCAACGCCAATCAAGGATTACGTTCGCCGAAAAGTATCAGTGCTCACGGGTATTTCAGGGGTTTCTGGCTGAAACCTGCGATTCGTGCCCACTATTCGGCGGACATAAAAGAAGCTTTCCCAACCGCGTTGCATTATTGCTATAATCTCAAACTGTGTTGAATTTGCTCCCGCATTCGGAATCCGATTCCGTTCCTTTTCACTTTGACCACATAGGGTTTCTCGATATGTTCAAGACCGTTTTATGCTTTCTCTCGTTGTCATTGGCCTTCGCCGTTCCCTCCTTTGGCCAGACAGTCAAGGCCGACAAGGAAAAATCCAAGATTGAATTCGTTGGCAAGAAAACCGATGGAAAACACGCTGGCGGATTCAAAGAAATGAAAGCCGAAGCGAAGGTCGACATGGAGTCTCCAGACAAGAGTTCCCTCACGATCGAGATCCAAACCGAAAGTCTATTCTCGGACGATGAAAAGTTGACGACTCACCTCAAGAACCCAGACTTCTTCGACGTCAAGAAGTACCCAACCATCAAGTTTGAATCGACGAAAATCGATATGCAAGGCGAAGAAGGTACGATCACCGGCAAGCTGACCATGTTGGATAAAACCGTTGAAGTGAAAGTGCCGATCAAGGCCGAAGTTTCAGACTCGTCTCTCAAAGTCATCGCCGATTTCAAGATCGACCGCACCAAGTGGGGCATGAACTATGGCAAAGGCAAAATCGACGATGAGGTATCACTCAAAGCCGAACTGGTTTTCGCCCGCTAAACTGATTTCAAAACTGGGATAGGCTTCCAGCCTGTCGTTTACAGCTTCAAAAGTGGGATAGGCTTCCAGCCTGTCGTCTACAGCTTCAAAAGTGGGATAGGCTTCCAGCCTGTCGTCTTCTAGACCCAACCAACAATCAAGCGGGTGCCCCTTGTCACCCGCTTGTTCGTTTGACAAACCAGATGTCGACGCTTACTCAACTAAAATCCAACCATGCATTTCCCTGACTTTGAACTCCCTCCATCGCTTTTGAACGCACTGAATGGCCGCGTTGCGTTTGCGTTGGCTCTGGCAACTGCAGCCAGCCGAGAGACTTTGAAATACTTCCGCACCAGCGAGTTTCAAGTGGAACGAAAGAGTGATCGTTCGCCTGTGACACTTGCCGACAAACAAGCCGAACAACTCGTTCGAAAAATGGTCAGCGAATCGTACCCGATGGATGCGATACTCGGCGAGGAATTCGGCCTTGTCGAGGGGGAGTCGGAATTTGAATGGATTATCGATCCGATCGATGGAACCAAGAGTTTCATCTCGGGTGTACCACTCTACTCGACGCTGGTTAGCATGACCGTTCTCGGCAAACCGCACATCGGTGTAATCGCAATTCCCGCTCTAGGTGAGTTGGTGATTGCATCAAACGGATTGGGCGCTTGGTATGGTCAATCGGCGTCTCAATCCAGTGATTCGAAAAAAGCAGAACTGGCTCAAACGTTTGTTTCAAAACAATCGCAGCTTTCTGACGGACTATTCGTTACTTCGCAAGCGGACAATTTTTCGCGTCGAAGTGCCTTGTCAGCCTATCACGAGTTGGAGTCGGCGGCTTACGTTACACGTTCCTGGGGCGACGGATACGGCTACTTGTTGGTTGCCACTGGGCGAGCCGAAGTCATGGTCGACCCGATCGTGAATCCGTGGGACGTAGCGGCTGTCGCTCCCGTGATTCAAGAAGCGGGCGGCACGTTTTCATCCTGGTCTGGCCAGTTCGATATACGAGCGGGACATTGCTTAGCCAGTAACGGCTTGATCCACGAGCAGGTGTTAGAGAAACTGAGACCCTTTAGTGGATAATGCAACTCCCAGGTGCGAGCTTCGTTGTGCGAGCTTCGTTGTGCGAGCTTCGTTGTGCGAGCTTCGTTGTGCGAGCTTCGTTGTGCGAGCTTCGTTGTGCGACGCTCCGCGTCGCAGGAAGGAATCACGACGCGGAGCGTCGTGCAACTCTTAGCGAGTTTTCGCATAAGCAATAACGCGCTATACCCAACAACCAATCCTACCATTCCACAGCCGATATACAGCACCTGTTTCGCTCGATTCAAATGATGCACCGCGATCAGTTGTGTGACCAAACAGGTTCCTGCAACCAGCACCAGCTTGAATGCAATCATGCCAGGAAACCCCCCATGTTTTAGGAAATAGTTTGCCAAAGGGTTGGCTTCAATCGCACCACTTCGCAACAACGCATTCGTGAAAATAAGGTCTAACACGTTGATGAAGATGAAGTAGCTTGTTTCCGATTGCAGAGGTAGCTGACGGTAAAAAAGTAAGTTGAGTACGCGTTTGAAAAAGGATGCGGGCTGACTCAGCGTTCCGGGGCGGCTCGTGGAAGCGGTTTGCGGATGCGATTCGTTCTTGGAGGATGCATTGGGCTGGCGGGGCGAAACCGACTCTGGTTTTGGCTGCTTCGGTTTAGCACCAGTCGGTTTAGCCGCAGTCGGTTTAGCGGTTGCTGGCGGCTTGTCAGCCTTTGCCGCCTGTCGACTTTGGTTGATTCGATCGTATGCCTCGCGGACTTGTTCAAAAACCCAAGCATCGCCTCCAACGTCTGGATGATATTTCGCGGCCATTGCGCGATACGCTCGTTTGATCTCTTCTTCGGTCGCCTGCTCGTTAATGCCCAAAATTTTATATGGATTCATAGGGACAGTAACGTTGCAAGGCAAACGAACATGTCTCTAGGCAAATCGAGAAGTCGTGTGCACATCGACGTTGAACTCGATTTGCGTTGAATTCTCGCTAGACAGAGCGAACGTGCGTTCATCGCAAATGGTATGCATCCTGGACCAATGGAACGAAAATCTTAAGATTATTCGGGATTTGCCAATCGCTAAGGATAACTTTTTCACCTTGTAACGTCAAGCTTTTGGGAAGGTTCTGAATCGGGCCCATGGAAGGGGCAAACCTAGCAAACACGGGGACTTTTCCTTCCGACCGCGGCGAAAGCGGGCTTGCCCGCTATTTCGCAAATTCTTGGCCTGCTGAAGCTCGCCAGACATGAGTTCTTTTGGCTCAATATTGTTCTACTCTCGCACACAAGTGAGCATTATCGCACCGGTGTTTCCGTGCCGGAATAGGGTTACCGACAAGAATTGCGACACAATCACATATGGCACAAAGTTTGCATCCCTGAGTGTCGTCTTTTGCGGAGCAAAGGGCGACTATGTTTTGCCCTTCGTGCCTCAGGGCGTGCCAACGTTACCGCGTTAAATCTAAACCAATAAAAGGGTGACAGCCATGCGATTTCTCATCGTTATTTTTGTTCTTGGATTTGCATCTCTGTTCGCGTATGGTCAGCAACCCAACCAAGAACAAGCGGACGACAAGGCTCCCAAAGTGACTTCAGAAAAGCCTGCGAGCTTCTGGATGGCGAAAAAACTAGAGCATTCCAAGTCGATTTTGGAGGCCTTGACCAAAGGGGAATTTGACAGGGTAGCCTCCGACGCCGAGCAGATGCGTTTGATAGGAAAACTTGAGAGCTTTGTACGCCGTTCGAATCCGGATTATGTCAGTCAGACGCATACTTTTGAACTGGCAAACAAAGAGCTGATCCGCCAAGCCAAGCGAAAAAACGCAGAAGGAGCAGTTTTGGCATTCAATCAATTGACCACCAGTTGCATTTCTTGTCACGAGTTGCTGCGCGAGGGCGTTCAATAACGCATCGAATATCGGCGAGTGACAGATGGGATACAGGCCACCGGGTGGCACTCTCGGGGAGCAACAAGATTGCAATGATTGGATCTAGACGATGACATTGGATCGAAGTGAAAGGTACAAGCCATGTCAAGTTCAACGTTAGAAGAACCTTGTCTCATCGAAAAATGCGAACTGGATCGATTGATCGAACGTTTGAAGTGTGAAGGCTTTATCGTCGTTGGCCCGTATGTCGAGGACTCGGCAATTCAGTACCGCGAGATCCAATCGATGCGCGACCTGCCACGAGGGTATCGAGATACACAAGAGCCGGGTGAGTACCGGGTCGCTAAGTTGCTTAAGAAAAACTATTTCGAATTTAATTTGGGTCCCCATTCTTGGAAGCAATTTCTGTTTCCACCGAAGCTAACGGTGAATTCATGTACGAAAAAAAATGAAAGCTGGGAGTTCATATCCAAGGTTGATTCTCAGCCTAAATTCGCGTTCCTCGGGGTTCGAGCGTGCGAATTGGCAGCCATCCAAGTGCAAGATCGTGTGTTCATGGAAGGGCCTTATGTGGATCCGGTATACCAGGCTCGTCGCGAATCAACGTTCATTGTTGCCGTCAACTGTACCGTCGCTGCTTCAACTTGTTTTTGCACCTCGATGGGGACTGGCCCAAAATGCAAAAGCACGTTCGACCTAGCTCTCACCGAGCTTGACTGTGGCTTTGTTGTGGAAGTCGGGACAGCCCGTGGCCGATCCATGATTTCGGACTTGACCACCCGAGAACTCGATCCCGAACACGCTCGCGATTCGCAATTGCTGCAACAACGCGCCGTCGATCAAATCACGAAGCGGTTGGATACTAGCGAGATACTAAATCTACTTATGGGAAATCTAGACCATCCTCATTGGGACGAAGTTGCCAAACGGTGTTTGTCATGCACTAACTGCACGATGGTTTGTCCCACCTGTTTTTGTAGTTCGGTAACAGACGTATCGAATTTATCCGGTGATGAAATCGAACGTCAGCGACAATGGGATTCCTGTTTCAACGTCGATTTCAGCTACACTACCAGCGGAACGGTTCGCGATGATATTCGAAGTCGGTATCGTCAATGGTTGACCCATAAACTAGCTAGCTGGCACGATCAATTTGCGAGCTCCGGTTGCGTGGGTTGCGGTCGTTGCATTACCTGGTGCCCAGTCGGTATCGATTTGACAGTAGAGGTTGCCGCCATTCGAAATACGCCTTCCTCGAACCGAACGTTGCCTGTCATTCAGCCAAGTTGCAAAGCCGAGTGCGCATTCCCCAAGGATAGTAAAGCGTGAATGCAACAGCCGACCAGAAAAAGGCAAGTCCATTATCCGAACCTTGGTACACTTTTCCCGTGACCATTCGACGTGCGTACGCGGAAGCGCCCAACGTGATGACGTACGATTTTGAGTTCGACCATCATGCCGATGCGAGGCAATACGCCTTCGCTCCTGGCCAGTTCAATATGCTCTATGTACCTGGTGCAGGAGAAGCGGCCATCTCGATTGCCGAGAGAACAAACCAGGATCGGTTTCTTAAGCACACGATCAGAACGGTTGGCATTGTTACGCGAGCAATCGCAAAAGGTGGCGTCGGTATGTCGCTCGGTTTGCGCGGGCCTTTCGGTACCCGTTGGCCGGTCGATTCTTTTTCGGATGGTTCGGTCAAACGGGACGTGATCTTGGTGGCCGGCGGCATCGGCTTGGCGCCGCTTAGGTCGCTCTTGCTCTTTCTCATTGAGCATCGTGAAAAGGTTGGATCGGTGAGTTTACTGATTGGGGCACGTTCGCCCGAAGACGTTGTCTACGAAAGCGAATTACATGGTTGGCGCGAGAATGGAGTCGAAATCCACGTCACCGTCGATCGGCCAGATCAAAATTGGAGAGGACACGTTGGGGTGGTAACGCTGTTGCTCGGTCGCATCGCGATACCGAGACCGCAGTCGACGTTTGTCTTGACTTGCGGCCCAGAAGTCATGATGCGTTACGTAGCGAAATCAGCGATCAATAGCAAAATTCCAACTGAAAATGTTTGGCTAGCGCTCGAACGAAACATGAATTGTGCCATTGGATTGTGCGGCCACTGTCAACTTGGACCAAAGTTTATCTGCAAAGACGGACCGGTTTTTCGATATGATCAAGTACGAGACCTTCTCGGAGTCCAGGATTTTTAAAGTGGCAAAACCGCGAATGGGGGTGTTCAAATTTGCGTCCTGCGATGGCTGTCAACTTCAGTTGCTTTCGTGCGAAGATGAGTTGCTCAGCATTGCCGATGCAATCGACATTGTTCATTTCCTGGAAGCCTCCAGTCACGTCGAACCTGGCCCATACGATATTGCCCTGGTCGAAGGCTCGATTACGACCAACGTTGACCGCGACCGCATTCTTGAAGTTCGAAAGCATTCCAAATACTTAGTGACCATCGGGGCTTGCGCAACCGCTGGTGGCATTCAGGCTTTGAAAAACTGGGGCGATCGATCGGAGTACTTGCGAGCCGTTTACGCTCGTCCTGAATACATCGAGACGCTGTCAACATCGACCGCGATTGCGGACCACGTGAAAGTGGACTACGAGCTTCGGGGCTGTCCGATCAATCGCTTGCAATTGATCGATGTGATCCAGTCACTCTTGGCCGATCGCGCGCCGCGGACACCTCGACATAGCGTGTGCCTTGATTGCAAGTGTCGAGGAACGGTATGCATTGCCGTCGCGCAAGACGCAGTCTGTTTAGGCCCTATCACCCAAGCGGGATGCGGTGCGATATGCCCAGCTTACCAGCGAGGCTGCTATGGATGTTTTGGGCCAGCGGAACAACCGAATTGCGACAGCCTGGCGGATTGGTATCTTGCGGGCCGGGCGACGCCCGTTGAACTGGTACCGTTGATGAGAAACTTCAACGCAAATGCACCTGCATTTCGCGAGTGCGGCGATCGAATAGACCCGCTCTTGGATTCGGGAGGTACGCTATGACCAATGAAACGACTCGCACGATCCAAGTTGCAGCGCTGACACGCGTCGAAGGGGAAGGAGCACTACGGATTTGCTTGGAAGACAATCGCGTGACAGACGTGCAATTATCGATCTATGAACCGCCACGATTTTTTGAGGCTCTCTTGCGTGGCCGACCACTCGAAGAGACGCCGGACATTACAGCGCGTATTTGTGGCATCTGCCCGATCGCTTACCAGATGACTTCCATTCATGCACTAGAACAAGCTTTGGGAATTGCGATCACACCGGAAATCCGAGCGCTCCGGCGTTTACTCTATTGTGGAGAATGGATCGAAAGTCACGGCGTGCACATGCACTTGTTGCACATTCCCGACTTCTTCCGGTGCTCAAACAGTATTGAGCTGGCGAAACGCTTTCCGAAGGAAGTCATTCGCGGTCTCCGATTGAAGAAGACTGGCAATCGTTTACTGGAGTTGCTCGGAGGTCGCGCCGTGCATCCCATCAATGCTGCGGTCGGCGGATTCTATCGCGCACCTCGAAAATCGGAACTCAAAACGCTAACGGACGAGCTCAAGCAAGGCCTACAAGACGCCATCGACGTCACGCGTTGGGTCTCGCGTTTTGAGTATCCCGATTTCGAGAGGGACTACGAAATGGTCGCCATGCACCATCCAGATGAGTATCCGATGAACGAAGGAAGAATCGTTTCAACGAAGGGGCTTGATATTGCAGCCAATGAGTTTGAACAATACTTTGAGGAGAGGCAGGTCGCCCACAGCACGGCCCTACAGTGTATGCGCCTTCCTACAAACACGGCTTACTTCGTCGGACCGCTCGCCCGCGTTAATCTAAACCCATCGACGCTCAGTCTGTCGGCAAAGCAACTCATGAGTGAGGTTGGCATGGAATGGCCTTGTTTCAATCCCTACAAGTCGATCGTGGCGCGAGCCTTGGAAGTGATCCATGCATTTGAGGAGTCTCTGCAAATCATTGAGAACTACGAAGGGTGTTCACCAGCGAAAGTCTCTTACGTACCACGACAAGGCGAAGGATGTTGGGCAACGGAAGCCCCGCGTGGACTCATCTATCATCGTTACAAGACCACCGAAGATGGAAAAATCGCATTTGCCAAGATAGTACCGCCGACATCCCAAAATCAACGTCAGATTGAATTGGACCTAACGGACTATATTCCGAGCGTATTGGGTGAAGGTGATTCGGAAACGGCGTTGGCTTGTGAGAGATTGATTCGATCGTACGACCCTTGCATCAGTTGCTCGACGCACTTTCTGAAATTGGAGGTAAATCGTAAATGAAGCTGACGGAAACGATTTATTTGGGCAGCGAAGGCCGTGCAACGATAGTTCCGCCGTCGCTGCCAACGCTTGTCGTCGGGATTGGTAGTCCGCATGGGGACGACCAAGCAGGGTGGGAGGTTGTCAAACAACTTTCCGATCGCCGGATGCCTGAATTCACATTCCGCAAAGCCTCCGTGCCTCACGCCATTCTCGATTGGCTGCATTCAGAATTGAACGTGCATATCGTGGATGCTAGCCTCGATGCAGAGCCGGGCGTTCGTCGCTATTCGATTCGCCAACAACCCGATCAATCCTTGCAAATCACTCAACGACAAACCGTGAATGCCGATTTCGTGGAGATGGCTTTCCCCGACGTTCGATCTAGTTCTTCTCATCAACTGGACCTTGTATCGGTGTTGCAACTTGCCTCCACACTTGGGAAGTTGCCGAGACAATTCACATTGTGGACCGTTTCCATCGACCAGTCCTACAAAAATGACGGTATGGGACCAGGTACCGCATCCCTTGTCTCCGAATGTGCACGCCAGATCGAAAACGAGATGCGAAATGCATGAGTACTCCTTGGTGCGAGGACTTATTTCCCATGTTCTCCACGCGATTGAGTCGAATACGCCATGCAGTGTACAAGAAGTAGTCGTTTCTGCGGGCCCATTGTCGGGCGTCGAGCCACTGCTGGTCGAGCAAGCCTTTGATCAACTGAAGTCGGATGCGGGACTAGGTGGGTGTCGATTACTTGTCGAAGTGACAGAGTTGATGGCGGATTGCGAATCCTGTCGCTGTTCGTTTGCGGTACAAGATTTTGTATTTCGATGCCCGACCTGCAATTCCAGTTCAATAACCGTAACGGCCGGTGATGAGTTCCGATTGTTGCGTGTGAAAGTGTTAGAATGACAGGGTTTACGACGACACGATTTGCAAAGACACGATCCGAATCACATGACTTTATGCAAGGAAAGTGACTGCGAAATGAATCCATCCACTCGCACCATCGAATTCAACCGCGATATTCAAGCAGAACGCAAACAGGCTGCTGCGGAAGCTCGCGTCGCGTTCACTCGCAAAGGGACGCTCGTTATCAATCTTGTTTCATCGCCGGGAGCGGGCAAGACGAGCTTGCTCGAAGCGACAGCCAAATACTGGAAAGATCGTTATCGCATGGCGGTCTTGGTCGGAGATATCGCAACCGAGAGGGACGCTAATCGTCTAGCTCCATTCACTCCCGTTCGACAGTTGACGACCGGCGGGGCATGTCACTTGGAATTGGAACTTGTGCAACGGGGTTTGGCGCAACTACCATCCAACGATTATGAGTTCCTGTTTATCGAAAACATCGGTAATCTCGTCTGTCCTGCTTCCCATGATCTAGCCGAGCATCTTCGGGTCGTTTTGCTGAGCACGACCGAAGGGGATGATAAGCCCGGAAAGTATCCTAAGATGTTTCGAACGAGCCACGCGATGATGATCACGAAGATGGACTTGCTGTCCTACGTGCCGTTCTCCACTGAGGAAGCGATCGAAGATGCACTGCGTATTCAAGGCAACTTGCATATCATGTATTCGTGCGCGATTCGCAACGAAGGCATCGAAGACTGGTGCCTCTGGCTTGAGGGTTGCCGCGAAAAATTGCTCGCATCCCAAGAGGTTTGCTTGTGAACGCGGTAAGGCTCACGGCTCATCGAGTCTCGGTTCGATTGTTGCTCACGGGCGCTGTGCAAGGATCCGGCATTCGCCCCAAAATTGCTCGGCTTGCGACGCAGCATGGGCTGGGGGGGCATGTTCGAAACTGCCAAAGCGGAGTTGAGATCGAAGCGACGGGCTTAAAGAGCTCCATCGATTCATTCGTGCGATCCCTGCGAGAACTCGTTCCGGACGCGCAGATCGAGCAATCCTCAATGGACCCGAACTACAAATATCCAGCTGACGCGAGCGGTAGCAAGGAAATTTTTTCTATCGAGGATAGCCAAACGCTCGGGCCGGCGGCATTCGTCGTACCGTTAGACTTTGTTATCTGCAAGGATTGCCTCGACGAGGTCATGACGCCCGGTACTCGTCGTTTCGGCTATGCGCTCAACAGTTGTACCGAATGCGGTCCACGTTACTCAATTCTGCGATCGATGCCCTATGACCGCAAACGGACGAGTATGTCTCCGTTTTCCATGTGCGCAGAATGCAACGCGGAGTACACGAACATTCTCCACCGACGCTTTCACGCTCAAACCAACGCTTGCCCAACGTGTGGGCCGAGCGTTCGGTTTGATTCCTCAAATACGGGTGGTTCCAACGCGAGCGAAGCGATTCGGGCGGCTGGCGAAGCGATTCTACGCGGCGATATTTTGGCTGCCAAAGGGATCGGCGGTTATCAATTGATATGTGACGCGACCATGGAGGTGACGGTCCGGCGATTGCGAGAACGCAAGGGGCGTAGAAAAAAACCTCTGGCAGTAATGGTGGAATCGTTGGATGCCGCGCGTCAGTTTGCACACTTAGACCCAGCGGAAGAACAAGCGCTAACAAGCATGGCTGGGCCCATTGTTTTGGTCCGGTCGCTTCGCGAATCGCAATTGGCCAAAAGCGTTCATTTCGAGTTAGCGGATGTTGGTCTGATTTTACCGACGACTGCGTTGCACGCATTGCTATTGGCACGTGTGGGGCGACCTGTCATCGTGACCAGCGGCAACTTGGAAGGGGAGCCAATCGTTTATCAAGAAGATGCAGCGATTGAGCAACTCAAGAGCGTGGCGGATTGTTTTTTGCATCATGATCGCGCTATCGTTAGGCCAATTGATGACAGTGTCGTTCGTTGCATGGCTGGCCAGCAAGTCATACTGCGAGCGGCTCGCGGCATTTCCCCATTGAGTTTAAAGATGGATTGGAACGCAAACTCGAAATCCACTCTCCTCGCAGTGGGCGGTCACCAAAAAGCCGCCATGGCTATCTCGAATGGGAAGAGTTCCATTCTTGGGCCGCACATTGGCGACCTGAACACACTCGCTAACCGGGACAGATATAAGGAGCAGCAACGGGAACTGTGCAATCTTTATCGCGTTGATTCTGTTTCCGTCGCTCACGACCTTCATTCGGACTATTTTACAACCGAATTCGGAAAGAGCCTCACAGGCCAGCCCTGTACCGCGCAATCGCATCCTATTCAACATCATCACGCACACGTGGTCGCAGGAATGCTTGAACATGGTTGGTTGTATCGGCAAGTGTTGGGCTTTGCCTTCGATGGCACAGGAGCGGGCAGCGACGGCACGATTTGGGGAGGTGAAGTACTGCTTTGCACAGCGACCTCGTTTCGTCGTGTTGCACGCCTCCGGCCTTTTCCCATGCTAGGAGGAGAAGCCGCCATTAGGCAACCTTGGCGTTTGGCCTTTTCCCTTTTGCACGACACCTTTGGAGCTGAAGCCGAAACCATCGCGAGAAAGTTGAAAATCCAAAACACTTGGCTGCCCACGATTTGGCAAATGTTAGGGAATTTTACTCTTTCTCCATGCACCAGCAGCGTTGGACGACTTTTCGACGGCGTGGCGTCTATTGTGTGTGGGGCATCCACGAGTGACTATGAGGGTGAAGCTGCCATGCGACTTGAATCCCTGTGTTCTACAAACTCGGACGGTGCGTATCGCTTGGATGTATCAGGCGATACGCTTTTGGAGATGGACTGGCGACCGTTGATCCGTGCGTTAGTGGCCGATCGGCTGGCGGGAACGGCTCCAAGCGTAATGGCAATGCGTTTCCATCGGGCGGTGGCGAGTTGCATTTCCAACATCGCAGATAGGTTTCGTGAGTATCCGATTGTGTTGAGCGGAGGAGTGTTTCAAAACCGTATCCTGGTCGAGCTTGTCGCAGCGTTACTATCCCATCATCCGCAATCCGTTGGTTTGCCTGGATGGATCCCGCCCAACGATGGAGGACTTGCTGCTGGACAACTGGCCATCGCGAACTACCAACGAAACGTGGGACCTCAATGTGTTTAGGCGTTCCCGGACGTGTGTCCGTATGGCTTGATCGAGATCCATTGTTCGCACGAGCCAACATTGAGTTTGATGGGATTCAACGCGAGTGCCACATGGCATGTGTCCCTGAGGCGGAGATCGGCGACTATGTGATCATTCACGCAGGGGTGGCTGTCTGCCTAGTCAATCAAGCGGAAGCTCGCCGGGTATTCGACGAGCTGAACCGAATGAATCTCCTTGCCGAATTGGAAATGGACGAGTCAACGGGAGCAGCGCCCATCGAGTCGAAACGAGACAAGCCATGAAATTCGTCGATGAGTTCCGAGAGCCTGAACTCGCACTACGGCTCGTCGCTCAAATACGCGAAACGGCGACACGACGATGGGTCTTGATGGACGTCTGCGGCGGACAAACTCACAGCCTATTGCGTTACGGAATCGAGCTCGCCTTGGAGGAATGTGTCGAACTCATTCATGGGCCCGGTTGCCCCGTGTGCGTTACCTCTTGTGAGTCGATCGACTTTGCACTGCATCTGGCGATGCTCCCGAATGTCATCGTTGCGAGCTTCGGCGATATGTTGCGAGTCCCCGGTAGCCGTGAATCTCTTTTGGATGTGCGAGCACGTGGCGGACGAGTCCAAATGGTGTACTCTCCGATGGATGCCGTTGAGTTGGCAAAGAATCATCCCAATTGCAAAGTCGTTTTTTTCGCGGTTGGCTTCGAGACAACGGCACCCGCCACGGCTCTTGCGGCCCTACACGCGGAACAGTTGGGGCTGGACAATTTTCGCATTCTCGTGACACATGTCCGTGTTCTGCCTGCGATGGAGGCGTTGATGCTGAGCCCCGTGAATCGCGTTCAAGCATTCTTGGCCGCAGGCCATGTCTGCGCAGTTACGGGTTTTGCCGAGTATGACGCTTTTGTTGATCGTTTTCGCGTTCCCGTTGTTGTCACGGGATTTGAACCCATCGATTTGCTACAAGGCATCGTCGACGCAGTGCAACAATTGGAATCAGGCAGCCATTCCGTGTCGAACTGCTATACACGAAGCGTTGGTCGACAAGGCAATATCAACGCACAAAATATAGTGGAAACGGTATATGAAGTAGCGGATCGAGATTGGCGAGGCTTTGGAAGCATCCAAAAGGGTGGGCTCAGACTACGAAATCGATTCGAGCGCTTCGATGCCGAAAAACGATTTGAACCCATCGCAGTGAATCCGATTGCGAGCGCGAATGCTTGTCTAAGTTCCCAGGTCTTGTCCGGTCAAATCAAACCAACTCAATGTCCGCACTTTGGCAACGCATGTACTCCGGATAGCCCGCTTGGGGCTCCTATGGTATCTAGCGAGGGGGCATGTGCAGCGTACTTTAGATATCAGTGGCTACAATCCAAATGATGCCCCCAGATCGAATTGAATTTCCCACATGCCCCGTTGCGAGCGTCCAGCACGATCGTGTCATGCTTGCTCACGGCGAAGGTGGTCGACTCATGCGACAACTGCTCCGCGAGAAAATTGCGCCAGCCATTTCGCTGGGCAACCCAGCCAGTTCGACGAGTATCCTCGAGAACGAGGCAGCCACGTTTCCAGTTTTGGATGGCGAGATGACGATTACGACGGATAGCTACGTTGTTTCGCCGTTGTTCTTTCCGGGGGGTGATATCGGATCGTTAGCCGTCTTTGGAACAGTCAACGACCTTGCGGTCTCAGGGGCGGATCCGTTGTGGCTCACTTTAGGATTGATCTTGGAAGAAGGATTACCGTTTGAAGTGCTCGATCGCATTCTTTCCAGCATCGGAATAGCGGCAAAGCAATGCGGTGTTTCAATCGTTGCCGGAGATACAAAGGTCGTTCCCAAAGGAGTCGTCGATAAGATCTTTATCAACACGACGGGTGTCGGGCGAATGCGAGACAACGGTAGCCTAGGTAGTCATCGACTTCATGAAGGGGATGCGATCCTAGTCAGCGGACCAATAGGCCATCACGGTATAGCCGTTCTTGCAGCCCGCGAACAACTGGGGCTCACTCCGCCACCGAGATCGGATTCCGCACCCCTACATGAATCCTGCCGTTGCCTGCACGACGCACTTGGTCGCGATCTGCATGCAATGCGAGACGCCACGCGGGGTGGCGTTTCGGCAGTCTTGCATGAATGGTCCGAGGCATCCTCGCATACGTTGAAACTACGCGAATCGCTTATTCCCATCGCTCCGGACATTCGTGGCGCATGCGAGTTGCTAGGTTTGGATCCGCTGTATGTGGCCAATGAAGGTACGTTTGTGGCTGCGGTGGCACCGTCCGCCGTCGCGCGCGCACTCAAGGTGCTACAGGGTCTTGATGTTTCAAGGAATGCGACGATCATCGGGGAGGTTGCCAAGAAGCAGTCCGCACCGGTGATTGTGGAGAGACTGCTTGGGATTTGGCAACCACTGGACGAACCATCGGGGGCACCGCTGCCTCGAATCTGCTAGGGTAAAGTTGTGCCGAGTGAAGTGGAAATTTGCGGCACCCCACCCACGATTGGCAATGTCAACGTCGTAGCATCCAAATCAATCGATAGTTCCGTGCCAGGTTCTGGCCAAAGTGTAAAGTCGTGATCGCTTGAAAAAACCATGAGACCAATTTGCTCCCCAGCGTGAATGACTTGATCGTCGGGTTGCAAGTCAAACGACACGACTCGAAACTCGCCAGGCACCAAAGGCTCTTCTTCTCGGAGCGAACGGGCATTTTGTGGATCCGCCCAGCCTCGTGTAATCACATCGTCCGTAATGCGTTCGCTGTCCGTCCACGGCAAAGAAACAAGCCATACGGAGAGACACGCCGCAGGTTTGTTGCAAGCCATTCGAATGCGAACGCGAGCTGTACCCGAGATATGGATCGATTCCTTCAATGGGGCGGTTGCAAACAGCAGTCGGTGACGTGACGATTTGGCTTTGGCAAGCTCGGAGCCCTTGACCGAATGGTCGTCGACGAGCGATTCTATGCCTTGCGGTTGGATGAGACCCAAACCATCAGGCATCAGCCCGCCTATTTTCGCTCCTCCTTGCGTCAAACGAAAAACGACTTCCCTGGCATCTGGATTGGGATAGTTGTCATAGTCGGTCGGTTTGCCCATGCGATTTCCTTCTCGAACGATCCAAGCTTGCGAGTCCGATTCGACATCGTTCTGGATTCCAAATAGGTATCGTGTAAACCAACGATTCATCTGCTTGATCGGAGGCTGCCCGCCGTGGCCACCCTGATGCATGAAGAGCTGCGTCGGCAGTCCTTTCGCCTTTACGCTTGAGTAAATGCGAATGCTGTGCTCAGGCATTACGTTCCAGTCGTTGAAGGCATGCGACATGAGCAAAGCAGCTTTCATCGGTCCAAGGTCGTTGATGTAATCTCGATTCTCCCAAAAGGAGTTGTAGTCTCCATTGGATCGGTCAAATCCTTGTCGCATTTCCTTGTCGCGCACGTTGCAGTCGCAGTACTCGCGGCGATCGGGGTTGCCGCTATTGATGAAGTCGTACAGGACATCGATATCCTCGCCCGTGTATCCACCTGGATGTCGGACCAAACCATTGGAACGGTAGTAGTGGTAATACGAGGTGTTGGGAGCTACTGGGATGATCGCTTCTAATCCGTCCACTCCGGTGGTGGCTGCCGCCAGGGCCAACGTTCCGTTATAGGATGTGCCCGTCATGCCCACTTTGCCGGTGCTCCAAAAAGCTTGAACGAGCTCATCACCATCCGGTGTTGTGAATCCCTTGGCTCGTTGGTTGAGCCAATCGATTACGGCTTTTGGGGCCAGCGATTCGTTATCACCGCCCACCGTTGGGCAACCTTGTGACAATCCGGTCCCGGGAGACGAGGAGTGAACCACTGCAAATCCACGCGGAACCCATTGGGATAGATGTTCCCTTGAAAGGATAGGACGCAGGCTCTTTTGCGGAATGGCAGGAGCGGGTTCGTATGCTGTCGGTTTGGTGCCAAGTTGTTGGCGAGGGTTCCACATATGCTTCTGGCTCGTCGAGCCCATGCCGGCGTAGTACGGACTCGATTGATAGATTACCGGTACGCGAAGTTGTTCGGTGTCGGTCTGCTTCTGCCGGGTTACCGCGACATGCATGCGATCCAGCTTGCCATCTCCGTCCGAATCGAAAGTTGTTTCGACCCACAAGTCATGATGAATCCAATCCGTTTTAAACGCATCGACAACCTGAGCTTGACCATCCTCGAACTTGGGAAGTGTCGGGTCGGCTGCGAACAACTCCTGGCGCGACGACGAGAATAGGGCGACAATCACAACGATCGACGCGAAGAAAAGTGTTTTCAAAGGGTTGCTCCAATTAAAATGCGTTGAATTTGGCCTAGATTCATTCGTGGAGAGTTAATCTCAAGTTTCCGAGTTGCGAACCAATAGGCCAACAATATGGCAAACAAAGAATCAAACATACCGTAGCACAAAACGCCAGACTTCTAAACTACCTCGAACATGAAGATTCCCTCCCCGGTTGGGTCATAGGGCAAGCGATGGTCTTGGCCGCCACGAAAAGGTTGGAAGTCAATTTCCGATCCGCTGCGTTAGAAATTTAGCAAGATTTTCGGCATCGTCTGTACCGATCCGAATCACTCCGCTTTTTAGATGGATTACCACGCAATCCCGCCCCCAAATGTTCCAGACCCAGCCGCCACGGATGCTCATGTGGATGCCCCATCCATCGAGCAGTAATGTGCGACCCGTTTCAACGCTTTTGATTTCGCAATACGGTATCGTCGTACGCAGCAATGGGACAGGACCAAAGCGGATGGTTAATTCATCGCCTTGATCTACAACCGAAAGGTGATGCATCGAGGCTGCGAGAACCAACATCAATAATCCGATAGGCGGGAACAGCCATGGAATTGGCGGTGCATCTTGAACAAACCAGCCCAACGCAACAAACAGTACGGCAAGGGCGTAGATCAACAAGCAGAGCGGGGCCTTTTGCGTGTGGGAGTATCTTGGAATCGCTGGTCCGTCGTTCATGTTTTTGGTTTCACTTGCTCCGAGTTTTCTTGAATAACTCCACGCACTTTTCATAAGGGGCTTTGTATGTGGCGAATTTCATAGGTCAGAAAACTTTTTGCTTGAATATAACCTGTGAGCCGTTGATCTAATTTTACCGATTGCGTGGAAATAAAAACCATCATTCACGATGTCAACTTCTTGAAAACCACTATCTTTACCCTCATCTGAACGTCGAGCCTACTGAGTTCATCAAGCATAAACGTCTTCGCCTGTTCTTGGTTGAAGCCACCGGAACCAGCCCCAATCAACGGGAAGGCAATCGACTTGAAACCTTTTTCATGGGCCACTCGCATGGCATTTTTTACCGAATCCCGAATCGACCGCTCTGATGCTCTCCAAAACAAGTTGATCCCGGCGACATGAATGATGCCTTTGAATGGCAGCTTGGCCGCAGAAGTCAGCACTGCCCCGCCAAGAGGGATCGAACCATGCCTGCGAACTTCTTTGAAGGGAGTCGTGCCGCCTCGCCGCTTGATGGCCCCGGAAACTCCTTGTGGTAGAAGCAGCCACCACGGAATGATGTTGCGATTCCAAGTGTTGACGATCACATCAACCTCTTGATCGAGCAGATCGCCTTCAACGATCTCTACAGCGGGAGAACGTAAATCTGTCGTGACCTCTTTCGTCGAGCAGTCGGGACAAAGTTTCGTGTAGATGGGATTGCTATTGGAATCGTGTCGGGAGTAAGGAACGGTATTGAGCATCCACTCGCACACGGCGAGCGGAATCAATTCTTGCTTTCCGCATGTCGGGCATTCAAAGATCGGCACGGTTGCATTCTCCATACCGCACGCCCAGCCACACGGTCGGCTCGTCTGGCGTCGTCCAATCAACCCTATGCTTCTTGAATGCCGGGATGTTCACGAAATCGCCTACCTTCATCTCGACCATGCTATCCTCGAACTGCAACCGGGCCGCTCCCTTCAAGACGATAACCCACTCATGCTGAGGTTGGTCGTACCAGAAGTCTGGTGCTGAGGCATGGCCGTGGGAGATGATTCGCTCGATGCGCACGTCGGCGGCACGAATGAGCGTCTGGACGACTTCCTTGGGCAAATGCTGGGGAAGGTCATCGAAGATGTTCTTTATACTCTCGCCGACCTGCTCACTGCTCGACCCCAAGGGTTGAAAACGAAGCACTTCATGCCCATCAACCTTCACCGTCTCGGAGAACATCTGCTTCGGACGCACCCACAGCCCGTGTTCACCGTATTCCTGCCGGTAGACAACGTGTTCTTCCAGCGTCTCGCTGTGCCGGGCCGTGCCGACGACGGTGTACTCGTTGCCCTTGTAGTGCCGGTAGCGACCGAACGGGATTGGTGTTTCTTCGCTCATTAAGTCACCTTCTCTTCCAAAAATCCCGCCAGTTTCTCGGCGTCATCGGTGCCGATCCGCAACTTCCCGTCGTTTTTGAAGCGGTATCTGGGCTGCATGTTTTGCCGTCCAAATGAACGAGAGAATGGATTTGTAATTTTGTTGATGACTAATCCGCATCTTTGCCTTTAGCCATTCCACGTTGCATCTTTTTGGATGCCTTTTTGGAATCGAACTTTTCTGGATCGAACTTGCCCCTCCACTCCAACATTTCCTCGTGTTGTTCGTGGTTCGGGTCGCCGATGATTTTAAGGTACTCATTGTAGCCAAAGATTCCACCAACATCTTCAGGTGGACAAGCTCGTTCGCCCTCAACACAGATAGGGTATTTTTGCCCCTCGGTTGCAGCCAGGCATCCTTCAAAAAGAACCTCGTGTTTCCAGCCATCTCCAAAATCGTATTCGTATTCGAAGCTGATTCGTTTTCCACTCTTGGGAACGACATCTCCGATTTTGATGCCGGTGGAATCAATGAACTCGTTTTGGTCGTCGAATCCATCATCGAGCAACTGCGCATCGCCATAGATTTCATCCTTGATTCGAAAACGGTGCAAATGCTCATTGCCCCACCCCATAGCCAACTGAATGTGCTCATGGAACCGTTCCAAGGTGCAGTTCTTGATTTGAATCCGACGCCAAATCGACGGCTCGGATTCATTTAGGGTAATCCTAAATTGGTAGAGACGCTTGTTTGCATTAATGGTGCCTATCCCGGTCGCATCCTCAATGGCATTCTCAAAGCTCTCCATAGCCCGTTCTAGAGCACTTTGGACCATCGCCCTGTGTTTCCTCGTGTCGCTTTTGAGTGCGTCCAGTACACGCTTGGCTTCGTCGAGGGAAAACGGGATCATCCGAGAGTTTGGCTCGTCTAATTCGAGTCTTTTGGCAAACTCGGGGAGCAGGATGGCGATTTGTCGTCGTTCGAGGATCGACAGTCTTACTTTGATTTGAGGATTAGGCATGGTGGGGAAGAAAGTGTGATTCTTGCTAGTAGATAGCTCCTGAACAGGATTGGCATGTTTGCTCATCATGCATCCATTCAGGTGGTTTTGTGTCGCCACATTTTAAGCACTTACGAAATTTAGAGCGACGTATCTTTCGGGCTGTTTCGATGAGGCTGGTCAATTCCGTCTTGAGTAAATCGAATGGAATACGACGCCAATTCAAGGTTGCAATTGGGATCGGATGCACAACCAGTGAACTAGGCCCGTCCCAACGCCTTGAAAAGACTGAAATCGCAAGTTTGCTGCCCTTGATTTGCACAATGACTTCATCCGGTTCGTTGCCGACAAAAGTGTGAATACCATCACCTTCTGATTCGGAATAGGAACTCAGGATTTCTCGTATGGTGTGCTGGAGTGCTTCGTCGCTCATAAGGTCGCTTGATCCGCCGCTTGACTCATAGGTTGTAGCCAGAACTCCCGCCAAAGCGCCTGTTTCATTGCAAACTAGAGGCCGCAATACTTTGACTATACCTTCAATCGACATTCGAGCGCCTCCTTTTAGTACCACAACCCATTCATTTTGGTCTTGATCGTACCAAAACCCTTGGGACGAAGAATGCCCCTCTGATACGATGCGTTCGATGCGCAACTTGGTTGCTTCGAGCAATGTAGTGAAAAGCTTGTCGGGTAAGTTCGACGGGAGATCAGTGAAGAGGTTGGAGGTCATGAATTATCTTGGTAGCTTGTGGTCATCAACTACAGGAAGTTAGCCATATTCGTCAAACAAACTGCGTTACTCCATTCCAGATTCGATAGTATTTACCGAAGACTTCCCTAGCCTGTCCTTTCTTGGCAAGTTCTTTACCAAGCACCGGATCAATTGGACCTCCTTCTGGTGGCTTTGAAGTTCGATCCATTCGATGATTCCATCGAGTTCTTGGAGCCGGTGGCTGAACCTCCCGACTTCGCAGGAATGAATCTAAGTCTTCACGACGGATTCGGTATCGTGGACGGCTTCCGTCGCCGACATTGATTGCCGTTAGCTCTGCTTTGCGAATCCAGCCAAGTACCTTCTCAGAAGATACACGAAGTAACTTCGCAATTTCTGGTGGCGTCAGATACGGCTTTAGCGAATCGGACATGCTGGTTTACTATGGCCCTTACTCACCCAAGTCGTTTACGGTTGCGGTTCGATCCTTCTTGGGTCTTGTTACCCCCAGTTTCTCGGCGATCAATTCAAATCCCAAATCGTTCTTAAACGGCTCAATCTCATGTTGCAGCTTCTTCAGCTTCACTTTTTGCCAAGACGAACTAGGGTCGTGATGTAATCGAATGAACTCGTTAGAGAGCGTGTAGAACTCTGGTTCGAGACTCCCAGATGATCCATCGTTTTTTCCAAAGAACTTCCCAATGTTCAGGAAAGCAACAATGAGAAAATCGAATGCGTCAAGACTAACTTCTTTTAGCGGAAAGCCCCTGTCGCAGTCGGTTGCGTAGCGACTCTTAACCTGAACCCGGACTTGGGACAATTCATTGCCCTGGGACTGATGGCGTGGGTTGGGATGTATGCAAATCAGATCGTATCCTTCGTTGTTCGGTGGTGCCTTGTAGGCCAGGATGTTCCGGCGCATCAAGTATCCCATTACCAAGTATTCGGCACTCGCTGAGACGACTGGAAGCCGTAGAAAGTCTTGTTTTGCCAACGTCCAATCCTTTTCGACAATGAATCGATTTGCCCGCAAAAAAATAACATGGATACCGATTCTAACGCAAACGGTCGATGTACAGTTCGATGTCCTCCTTGAAACATGGTCCCTTGGTTCATCAATCCAAATCCGATGTGGTCTTGGCTTGTTTCAGTCTTTCGCTGGCAACGTATCGCTGTCCCATCGTGAATGCGGTTGTCTTGCCGGTTTTTGAAAGTTTGTCGTTTGGAATTGGGCGGTCAAGACGCAGCGTTTCGGGGGAATCGGGTGCAGATAGCATCAAGACCTTGAACATTCCGTTTTCTGGTCGCTTCTCTTCTTTCAACATCCGGTTAACCAATGCCCCTAGTTCGCCGTCGTAGTGATCCTTTACCATTTCGACTTCATCATAGGTCGCAAGAATCTTCGGGACCAATGGATAGATGCTTCCCTTGGAATAGAAGCCCAAACGAGTCACCTGCTGAAATGGTCGATTGGGTTGACAAACATAGGCGTGTAGTTCGTTGTATTCCGGCCATGCGCTTCGAGCCGCCACGATCACCACATCGTTCGGATTGGCAAGCAGTTTTTCTTCTGCGAGCATCGTCTGCAACGCACGCAGCAAAAATGCTTCACGCTCGGAAACAACTTCGTATTTGTCATCGAGCATTTCATCGATTGCTTGGTCCAGGATCGAAAATGAGGTCCATACAACTCGTGAATCGTTCAGCTTATCGAGTTCCGATGGTCGCACATCATCAGGCGTCAGTACCAGCAATATCGCAACAGCTTCAGTTGCTTCGTCCAATCGCTCAAGATGCCGCTTGATCTGAGGTAATCGAATCGCATCACGTTCAGTCTTTGTTTCCAGCAGCAGCCGAATACTACTTTGAATGATGGCATCAGGAACACCAACGCCACCCTTGGATGGCTGGTTCTCGAATCGAATCAACTCAAACTCGGATTGCTCTAGCAAACTTCCAATGAGTCGCTGCATTCGATCAAGCGACAAAGACCGAAGCACCGCAAGGAATGAAGCAGTGACTCGGTTTTCGCCGGTTGAGTAAGTTGAGAAAATGTTGGTCATTTGGAGCGAATCTTTCTAGGCGGATTCTTTCGGCCATTGAATATCCGTCTTTGAATCGTTGGAGCTGTCTAACGACATTTTTTCGAAATCGTCCGGTGCCAATATCAGAATTCGATCATCCTCGAAGATGATGATCGGTGTGTGAGTCTGCTTGGCTCGCTCGACAACGGAAACAGTCACGTTGAGAAAAGCGGATTGGGCTTTCTCGGTGATCGTCATGTCGTCATTTTCACTCGTATCATTGTTCTGTTTCCGTCGCATTTTGGAATTGTTTCCAACGTAGTGCTTCAAATACTTCCAGTGTATCACCTAGGGATTGGGCAAGCAGGAGGCAGCATTCGTAAGTTCGCTAACCCTTCACCTTTTCTGCAATCGCAGTGAACTGCTCCAGTGCGGTTTGCAGATCGTCGGCAATTTCTTGAGCCAATATATCGGGAGCGGGCAAATCGTCGGAGTCTTCCAGGCTTTGGTCTCGTAGCCAGAAGATGTCGAGGTTTACTTTGTCCCGTTTAATCAGCTCGTCGTATTCGTACGATCGCCAACGCCCATCAGGGTTTGTCTCACTCCAACCTGATTTGCGCAAGTGACGCTTGCCCGGTCGATAGAGCGCAACGAACTCATCCAAATCCGACCGCTGTAGCGAATTGGTCTTTTGCGTAAAGTGCATGTTCGTTCGCAAATCGTAAACCCACAACGTCTTTGTCCACGGCTTCTCTTGGGCGGGCTTGGCGTCGAGGAACAGCACGTTGGCCTTCACGCCCCCGGCGTAGAAAATGCCGGTGGGCAGTCGCAGAAGTGTGTGAACATCGCATTGCTTCATGAGATTGCGACGAACCGTTTCTCCTGCTCCTCCCTCAAACAACACATTGTCTGGTACGACGATCGCGCAGCGTCCATTCACTTTGAGAAGCGTCTTGATGTGCTGGACGAAGTTCAGTTGCTTGTTCTTCGTTGTTGTCCAAAAGTCTTGGCGTTCGTAAGCGTTGTCATCCTTCTCCAAATCTCCCGCTTCGTTGACGATCGAGATACTGCTCTTCTTCCCGAACGGTGGATTGGCCATGACCACGCTGAACCGTTCACCCGGATCACTGGCAAGACTATCCACTCCCGATTTGATCGGACAAGGATCAGCGTCGATGCCGTGCAAGTATAGATTCATGATGCAAAGGCGGGCCGTGTTGGGGACCAACTCCCAGCCCTTCACGAACTTCGTTCGCAGATGCTTCTTCTGATCCTTGTCGAGTGTCTTGCCCTGATGCTTGGCAACGTAATCGTAAGCTGCCAAGAGAAAGCCGCCCGTGCCTGCTGCGGGATCGCATACGGTGTCATCGACGGTCGGTTGGACACAATCGACGATGGCTTTGATAAGTTCACGAGGCGTGAAGTATTGACCAGCACCTTTTGGACTTTCGGCAGCGCTCTTGGAGAGCAAGCCTTCGTAGATATCCCCTTTGACATCGGCATCCATCGACGACCACTTTTCAACATCGATCAAATCGACGATCAATCGGCGAAGCGTTGCTGGGTTCTGGATTTCTGGACGAGCCTTTTTGAAGATTTCGCCGAGCATTCCAGGCTGCTTGCCAAGTTCCTCGAGGATGTGCCGGTAGTGAGCTTCGAGTTCGTCCCCTTCACGTTTGAGCAGGCTTTCCCAATTGTATTTGGCGGGAACGACCGAAGGCTTGTTGTACGGAGGCTTCGTTTGTTCGTGAGCCATTTTGAGGAACAGCAGGAACGTGATCTGTTCGGTATAGGCCATGTACGAAAGGCCATCGTCACGCAAAACGTGAGCGAAGTTCCAGGCCTTGTTGACTATTTGTTGGGAGTCGTTGTTGCTCATGTTGGGGTCTTCCGCGCGTTTTCAACGGTTGTCTTTAAAACGCTTTCGGGAATGTCACCTGGCTTTATCTCAGCGCCGATCGATCTCGGTCGAAGAACGGGTTCGAGTTCTCTGCGAAGCATGGTGCCTCGCACGGGCAGGGCTTCTTGAGGCAACTGTTCGAATTGCACAAGCGATACGCTTTGCGTTTGAAACTGTGCATCGACCGAGACTACATAAACTCGAGGCTGATGTAAAACGTCCAAAAGCGATTGCTCGCCGTTATTCAGTTCCTTCAGAATCTGATCGGTTATAGGAACAACAACATAGTGCCAATGGTTCTCTTTTTCCTGCAACCAATGCGCAAGGCACAATTGCCCATCTCCATCCAACAGGGTGAAAGTCCGAGGACCATCGAGCCAGATTAAGACTTCGAGAGGCTCAAATGCACCGAAGTAGTCGTTTCCCTTTTTGACTTCGCTTTTTTCCGACATCATGCTACCTCATCGCCTTCGCACTCATTTGCGGATCTGCCCACCAAAACCATAAAAATGTGTGCTTATCCAGGGGAAGAGTCATTCCGAATACTCCGAAAAATCGTCGAGTGGAGCGTCTAAATCAGGGGCCATCCAGTGGTTGGTGTCTTTTGCTGTTCCAGGCTGACAAGGCCAACTCGTCAGGGCGGGGTTGGTCGCGACTGCTTTGCCGTTGCACAGTTCGGTTTGATCCAGTTCGTTAGCGGGACGCAATCCAGGTTTCATCGAAACTGGGCTCACAAGTTTCGCCACAGTCTGTTGATTTTCAGTAATGATGAGTTCTTCACCCGGTGACAACTGATGGATAAGTTCCTTCAAGTTGGCCTGGGCGTCTTCGATAGTGACAATGGTCATGTCTATTGCTCCAGTATCTTTTTAGTTGACCGGCGTTGATCGTTCGAAACGCAGTTGGTCTCCTGGAAATCTTCCAGGTGTTCATCGTCTTCGGCTAGGATGGTGAGCAACCCTTTGGCGCTACCGGCCTTTCGAGGTTGTCGTTTCGGGCGTCCTTCGGCGAGCAAACGGGCGATGGGTTGCTGATTGCGAGTAATTACCAATTCCTCTCCCTTCGCCAGATGCTCAATTAACTCGGGCAGTTTGGCTTGGGCTTCTTCGATACTCACAGTGGTCATGTTATTCCTCCTGTTGGTTTTGGCTTGACGGACCGCGACGAATCCGGGTGCGGGGTTCGCCCGATGATTCTTTGATTTTAGCACGAGTCCGCTTTGAAGTTGCAGCCATGCCGTTTGCGACATCGTGCGCCCGACTCGCCCGCAGTCGCTCCAGCAGCACGCTGGCCGGTTCGTCCTTCGGGTCTTGCGGGACCAGTCTTCCCTCGAAGGCTTGCTTTAGGATGCTTTGTCGAAGACGAGATGCACGAAGTAGGCTTTGTTCGACTTGCATTTCGGCAGCGTCGATCTGTGAAAGTGTCTCGGCGACATCCTCGGCAATTTGCTCTTGTTCCATGAGCGGAGGGAATGCAGTAACAAACTCTTCAATTCCCGATCCGCTAATGTGCGGTAACTGAGTACCAGTTTGAGCGCCGAGCAAACAAGAGATGAACGCATGAGTTTGCATCGAACAGTGCAAAAAGCTGGTTATGGCTTCGTCAAACATTCGTAATCGTGCCATTCGCTGAACGAGGAGGCACGGAAGATCACACGCCTTCACCCTTGCTAACTTGAGTCCTGCCGAAACCAATGGTCTATCCATCGCAAGAATGATCTGCCCCTCTTTTACAAGCAGATGCTCCAATCCTGCGAGCTTGTCCTCAGGCCAGAATCGCACGTCGTTCCATCGTAGCGATCCTGGCTCCATATTTTCGCCCCTCAACAATCTGATACCTTCCTTGGTGTAATCTGCACTTTTGAACGCGAATCCAACATCAACAAATGCAAGTTGTTGAATGGTAGCCCAGCACCAACCGTTAGGCAATTCCGGCAACCCCGTTGTATCAGGTGGCGATGGCTCGACGTACTTATCACGCCAGTTCTTGGGCGGTTCCTTTTTAGCGGCGGTGAACTTGGCGAGTTGATCGGCTTCCCACTTTTGACGGCGTTCCTTCAGGATGCGAGCCAGGATAGCCGAAGCGGGTTCTTTGGCAGGATGCTTGGCACGCCACTCTTCTGTGAGCTTGCCTTCGACGGCGGCTTTGAGAACGGAGGCACGGTATCGCTTCAGATTCGCCTTGGCACGCTTCAGTGCCGCTACGCCAGCATCCAGGTCGGAGAACAGTTCTTCGATCTTGGCGACAATGCGGGCTTGTTCATTTAGTGGAGCGATCGAAAGCCGTGACTCTTCAAAGCGGCCCTTTGTGATGTGAGCCAAACCGGCCCCCCCATGAGCTTGGCGAATGTAACTGTCAAGGTTCTGATTAATCGCCAGACGAAGGTATCTTTCGTTTAGGTATTCCCGATCAAAATTCACCTTGAAGATGTGTTGATTGAGCCAAGCATCTTCCCCTCGCCAGATGTGCGCACCAAATGATGTTCCGGGTGTTCCGGACCAAGCAAATAGCAGGTCGCCATTGCGAACTCGAATCTTGTCTGGAAGGTTTTCGGGGCAGTAATTGAAGGGCGCAGCAGGATTGTTTAGGTTTTGGATTCGGATAATTGGCAATCCCTCACTCTTCCACTGAGTAGGCTTGAATGCAAAACCATTGACGAGTTCAACAAGTGCATCCACTCGTGCCATCCCCCATCCCTTCGGCAATTCGTTTGACTCGCTCATGCTGCCAACCTCATGTTGAGTTCATCCAAGATCGCAATGAGCTTATCTCCGAAGAGTTCGTATGCTCGGCCCAAACCACCAATCGAGTTGAACGGCACTTCTTCCAGGTCGTCCTGCTCGATGTTCAAGCTGGCGGCGATGTGGTCCTTGATGGCATCGAGCCATTTTTGTTGATCGGGTGTGAACGAAACGCCAGCAGATTTTTTATCCGCCAACCACTGCTGATACCGTTCCTCAACAGTCATGCCGACTGGTGCCAATGGTGTATTTGGATCAATTGCATGACGCACCAATGCAATCACGTCCACAAGTTGCTTGCCGCCTTTGCCTCGCACCTTTTCAGGTTCGACCACCTCATACGCTTGCCAAAGCCGGGTGAGTGATTCGGGCCGATTCGGGTCCACGAAGAACGGTGAATGATTGAGCTTGCTCGCTAGCTCCTTAACGTGCCGGAACTTGAGTCCTGCACGATAAGGTTGGCTGTACAAAACTTGCAATGCTTCGATCTCGTCCTTGTTGTCTTCGATAAACTTTCTGAAACTCGTCAACATTGACTTGGCTTTTTCCAACGCTGCTGCATCGAAACCCGCTCGCAACAATTGGTCTGGTGTCTGCTCGTCGATGATTTGTTCCAACGACCGCTTCGCCTCTAAGATTGCGCCACGCAGTTTTGGATCGAGAAATGGTTTTAATGCCAGCGCCATTTGTTCTTGCTCTATCTTGTCAACTTGCTCGTCCGTTGGCTCTTGGTCTTCAGGCAAATCAAACTTTGCCATTGCCAACTGTGTGTTCGCATCGGGATCAATACTCTTGAGCAAACTTGCGCTGAGCTCCGTCAGAGACTTCCCACCCGACGCTTTCTTTATGGCGGCTTGTTGGATGGGATCCACTTCTTGGTCTAGTCGGGAAAGTCGTGACGCCAACGTAGATACCACATCATCGCTGGCCGCTCCCGCCGCAACGAGATTGAGAATCTTGTCGAGCGGCACCGACGGCTTGCGGTCCATCGGCTTGGTCGCCGACTTTTCGTCCTCGCACACGCCAACGGCATCGACAATGACGAAGTGCGTCTTGTGCTTGGCGTCGGGTGTAACACTTTGGAGTACGTCAGGATCAACCACCCGACAACCTCGGCCCTTCATCTGTTCAAAGTAGCCCAGCGAGCGGATATTCCGCATGAAGATCAGGCATTCGAGCGGCTTCACGTCGGTCCCCGTTGCAATCATATCCACCGTGACAGCAATGCGAGGGAAATACGAGTTGCGAAACTCGGACAAGAGTTCGTCCGGTTTCTTGCCCGTGCTTTTCGATGTGATCTTCTGACAGAAATCGTTTCCCTTACCAAACTCTTCACGAATGATCCTCACGATGTCCTCGGCGTGTAGATCGGTTTTGGCAAAAACGAGCGTCTTTGGAACTTCGGTCCGCCCCGGAAAGATTTCTGGTAGCTTGTCTCGAAACGTGCCAATGACCAACCTAATCTGATTCTCTGACACCACGTCTCGATCAAGTTGATTGGCGGTGTAAGTCAGATCGTTATCGAGTTCCTTGTACTTCTTGCCTTTGGTGCGGCGGTCACGGTGCGGAACAAAGACGCCCGGCTCACGGGTGAGCTTGGCACCATCTTTCGTGATCTTGGTTTCGATGCGATACACGTCGAAGCCGACATTGACGCCATCGACCACGGCCTGTTCGTGGGCGTAGTCCTGGACCATATTGCCGCCGAAGAAGCCTATGGTCTGTTTGGTCGGCGTGGCCGTCAGGCCAATGAGGGACGCGTCGAAGTATTCGAGGACTTGCCGCCAAATGTTGTAGATGCTGCGGTGGCATTCATCGACCACGATGAAGTCAAACATTTCGATGGGAATCTTTTGGTTGTAAACGACTGGCAGCGGTTCTTTGAAAAGCGAATTCTCGGTCTCGAATAGCGAGCCTTCTTCGTTCTCTTCCTGGAAGTCGTCCTCGCCCTTGAGCATCGAGTAGAGCCGCTGGATCGTCGTGATGCAGACCTTCGACGCCGGAGCAATCGTGTTCTTCTTCAAATGTTGAACGCCGTACTCCTCGGTGAACTTGTAGCCGTTCACGGGACTGACGAACTGTTGAAACTCGTTGAGCGTTTGTTTGCCGAGGTTGTTTCGATCCACGAGGAAAAGGATGCGTTTGGCCTCTGCGTACTTGATGAGTCGGTAGCAAAAGTTGACAGCGGTAAATGTCTTGCCACTGCCGGTCGCCATTTGAATCAGCGCACGAGGACGATTGGCAGCGAGTGACTCTTCAAGCTTCTGGATGCTTTCGATTTGCACTTTCCAAAGATTGCCCGTATTTAAGTCCGGCATCGCTTTGAGAAGCCCACGGACCTGCTGATCGAGATTGACGAGACGGATCAATTCTTCGGGGCGGTGAAAGGTGAATACAAGGCGACTGCGAGCATCAGGCTCCTTGCGATTGGTGAATCGACACTCCGTTCCAGTGGACTCGTAGGCGAATGGGAGGGGGACTTCCCAATTCGGGAGCAATTTTGGCAGACCAATCGAATATTTTGCCGATTGCTCGGCAACTCCCATTAGGCCAAAACCTTCAGGCTTCGCTTCTACGCTGCCAATTGCTTTTGCATCCGCGTACAGCATGTAGTCGGCGTATCCCGTTGTGAGCGGAAATTCACGCACGGCAACACCGAGTCCTGCAGTGATGTGCATCTGCCGATAGTCTTGCACGATCCAGCCCGCTTGTTCAAGCTGCCGGTCGATCTGCTGTCGAGCTTTTTGTTCGGGCGTCACGCTACGTTATCTACCTACTAATGGTTTGGGTGCCTCTTTGCTTGCATTCGCAACTTGCTTCAACACTTCATCCAGGTCGTCACGTTTGAAAAGTCGGTAGTCGTTTAACGGATGGCGAATTGCGTTGATTTTCCCGGCGTTCACCCAATTGCGCAGCGTGTTGGGTGACACTCCCAAATACGCAGCAGCATCCGAGATTCGTAGAAAATCCGAGAGTTTTTCCATGTTTGCCTCTCTAACCAAGTATTTTTCGATGTCAGTCTACCAACCATGAAAACCTTACCAAAGATCGTTAGCCTTGCCAACACGGACGGGTAGTCAATTTGGAAAGCCCCCGAAAAGGCGAACGTCACGCACTTTGCAATTTGATTACAAAACTACTGCTGCGACTTGACTTTGTAAAAACTTCGCCCGATAATTGGCTGTACAGCAGACTTGCCCGCTGGATTCCGCAAACCAAAGCCCGTTTCCTTGAATGGGCAAAATGAACTAGACATATTGCCCTTTCAGGGCGACGAACCGTGCATTCCAGGTAACCCAGGGCGACGCTTCGCTTTGCCCTGGGCTTTGATGTTGATGCCCCATTCGGGGCGTTGGACGCGTGTTGCCGAGATCTTTCGGAGCTAAGAAAGTTGAAAGACGGATTAGCTACTCCATCATTCGTTCTTAATGATCTATATGGGACGGACGTGATTCAAGCGGGAGAGTCTGCTGAGCCAGTTGTTGAACTATCGGAACCCAACTCGATGCCAGGGGTGAGTCATGTCTCAGCTTAGCCTGATTGATCCAAGAACCCTGGGGCTTCGCATTGCGGAGGCTCGCAAGGCAAGAGGAAAGACCCAAAAGGAAGTTGCTGACCAACTCGAGTGCAGCAGGCCAACGTACATCGCCATTGAGAAAGGCGAACGGAAGGCCAGCGCTGAAGAGATAACGAAGATTGCGAGCTACTTAGGTCGCAAGGTCCATGAGCTTGTTCGTTCGGGTGAGCCAATTGTTGAGCTTCAGCCACACCTGCGTGCAGTAGCGGGCAAACTGAAGGAGAAGGACGAACAACTACTCCTCGCTGGTATCGATGAGCTTCAGCGACTTGCGGAAGACTATCGTGAACTTGAGCAACTCATGAATGCACCGCTCCAGTTCAACTATCCCTCAACGATTGAGTTGAATAACCGGGTCGATCCTTCGCAATTGGCGGAGTCCGCATCCATACAGGAGCGACAACGACTCGGACTTGGGGATCAGCCGATCACTAACCTGCGCACCATCCTTGAATGGGATGTCGGGCTTCGTATTTTTTACTGGGCTTTACCGCCGAACATCGCTGGGATGTATGCGCATACGCCAGACCTTGGTTGCTGCATTCTCATCAACCGTTCTCATCCACCTGAGAAGCGGCGTGCATCTCTGGTTCACGAGTACGGACACTTGATCGTGAATCGATACGACCCAGGCATTGACTATCTTAGTTTTCCGGGAAGAAAGCCGCCAAATGAACGCTTCGCCGAAAACTTCGCACTTAGCTTCTTGATGCCAAGTAGTTCGTTGCGCAAACGATTCCATGAAATCGTTTCTATCACGGGCGATTTCCAGGTAGCTGACCTGTGCAGACTTAGCCACTTCTACTTTGTATCCGTAGAAGCGATGGGACTACGACTGGAGCAACTTGGCCTACTGCCACGGGGAACTTGGCAAGCGCTCAAGGAGTCTGGTCTTTCACCTAAGCAAGCGCAGTTGATGCTGGACTTGCCAACTCATCCCATTACTGACAATCCTTACCCGGAAAGATACAAGTACCTCGCTGTCCAAGCCTACGAGCAAGAAAAAATCAGCCAGGGCCAGCTTGGCCGATTTTTGCGATGCGATCCTTTGACGGTACGAGATATCGTCTCGCAATGCCGAACCAGTACGTTCGTGGAAGACAGCGGTGTATCCAGACAGCTAGAGCTTCCTTTTGAAAGGTCGCTTCTCGCCGAAGAGGAGTGTCACTGAGCATGAGCAGCCTTGCTTTAGATGCTTGCTGCCTGCTCAACTTGGTTGCGGCTGGCAAAATCCTCCACGAGAATTCCACCCAATCCGGTTACTCGATTTTCGTCCCTAAGGTTGTTGCAAAGGAATCGATCTACATCCTTCAGCCGGATGACGATCAAACCGGCCAACTGGTGCGAAAAGAATTGGACATGAACAACTATGTGGATCGTAAGTTGGTAAGTTACTGCGATGTTGAGGGAAGCTACGAAGCTGAGTTGTACGTGCAGTTCGCAGTGCAGATTGATGATGGTGAAGCGGCTTGCCTAGCAATTGCAAAGTCACGCTCCTGGATAATGGCAACGGATGATCGGGTTGCCCGCCGTATTGCAACGGAACACAGCGTAAAAGTTTTGGGAACACCTGAAATTGTCAGAGCTTGGGCGGAAAGCAACTCAATATCGGACAGCGAAATTGCGTCAGTAATTGGGAACATCCAGCGATTTGCGAAGTACGTCCCAAGGGCAAATGGTCCGGGTGCGGATTGGTGGTATCACTTTGTTCGTGAGTCGTAAACTCATTCACCAACTATTTCGGTTCACCCAACAACTGCAATATCGCTTGGGCATACAACCGATGACCGAAATCGTTTGGGTGGTTTAGACCGTTGCCCGTCAAATCGAGATCGTGTTTGTGAACGAGCAGTTTCGTCCATACCTCCGTAAGGTCGGCGAGTGCGACATCGGGACCTGATAGCTCTCTCAACTGATCGCGATAGAGTGAAAACATCTCTCGAGGCGTGTGAATCCACTCCGAATTGCCAACCATCGTTGCCACCAAAATGATCTCGATCTCTGGGCAACTCGCTTTGGCTTGATCGAGTATCAGTTTGGTCTGCTGACCGTACCAAACCGGATCTTTGCGGCCCACGTCGTTCATGCCGTACGCAACAATCAGCAAGTCCGGCTTGCTCGCCAAAAGTGTCGCCAAATCCGCTACGCCATTGGTCACGCTCCAGCCCGCTACCGATCGATTGACCAGTGAAATATCACAGCGATACGAGTCCTGCAGTTGAGCGGCGACCAAATCAGGATACCCAGGTTGATTCGGAAACGTTTGTGTTGTCCCGGAAGCATCTAAGCCCGTCGAAATACTGTCGCCACTGACTGCAATCTTAAGCCCCTTGCCCGCCCTGAGAAGTGCCTTTGTCTTTTTTAAAATGTCTTTGGAATCACCGGTGGAACTAGGCGACGCATCGACGCTGGCACGTTGATAGGTGATTTCAAGGTCGCGATCATGAAACCAACGGCCGGGTGCGTACAGCAGATTCTGCTCGGGATGGTCCTTGCGATGGCGATAACTGTTGGGAGAATCTTTGGGCGGGAAAAGTTGGCTGGTACGAATAGGCTCGATCACCGTGGGCAATCGAAATACCAACGTCTGCTTGTCCTCTAGAAGGCTAAAATCTTTTCCGATCTGAAAACGATGGCGACCATCCGCAGATTGGACGGCGATGATTTCCGCTGCGGGAAAAGCCAATCGAGCCGTTGCGGACTCGGCAACATCCTCCTGCATGAGTACGCTACTTTCCCGATAGACCAAACTTGAATTCCAAGCGGGTTCTAATAAATGAAGACTAGGCAACTGAGCAAGTACGGCTTCATGGTTGGGTCGCTCACGATTGACGTAATTCCAAAGAGTTGCGAACCACATGAGCGCAGCATGTCGCTGGCCCGTCGCGCTGAAGTGCCGGCGTGTTCCTATGCCACCGCGATTTTCGTCACCGAGAATATCTGTGTCGGGTCCAGCCACAAATCTGCGCGAAGCGATCAACTCATCGATCGCGACACGAATACGATGCTCGTGCAGTGGCTCATTGTAAACGGTAGGATGGAGAGTCGATTTGGCCAACAACCAATCCGGCGATTTCCCCCATGCGGAAGCGGCCGTGTCGCGAATGCGAATCATGCGATCGCGATAGGCTTCGCTGGTTGCTTTTTCAATCACATCCGATTCTCCCTGTTGCCAAAGTACTCCTCGAAAGTCGCCAAGCTCCTTACCCGCCTCGATCAGCCGAGGGTAAAGGGTCCCCTCGGGAAGCCATTGTGTTGAGGAGGTCCCTCCAACCGCGACGTTGGCGAATCCAATTGGAACTTGAGCAACCGGAATCAATAGGTCTCCCACGACAGGCCAAATCGAACCCCCTTCACCGCCGTTGGGCATCGGTTGTGGGTCGTGAGCGATGCGCCATGTTTTTTGAACGCAATCGTAGGCCACCACGCGCCCTAAGGAGTCTTCGACTCGCATCTGCTGATCGTTGGAATTGGTTGCATACGATTGCCCTGCAACGAGGAATAGTTCACCGATGCCGAACGGTCCCACTTGACCTTGGGCGACCACCGACTCACGATCGACAAGCCGGACCTCCAATCGATACCAACCTCCGGCAGGGATTCGAATCGTCCCTTGTATTTCCCCGTCAAGCGGAACAGCTTCTATCGATTGCCAGCGAGAAACATCCGATGGAAACTCCTTTGCCTCACCTTGATTCCAGTCGAGGGTGCGAACCTGAAGTTGCGTATACTTGACCTTGGGTGGGATCATGGACACACGAACATCGCCAAATCCACGCGTTGCACCACCTGCTCTGTTCACGTGAGCGCTTTTTGGCACAAATCCGCGACGCTGAATCACCTGATAGGGACGAGGCGAGTTCAATTCAAGCTCGGTCGGTGGCTGGCAAAGCCCCCAGGCTGGCCCCAGAGTACTAATCCAACAACACCAAACGAAACGAACCAACAACTTAGAGAGCATGTCATCCGCCTTAAAATGAAGCTATCGCATCAACTCAC
Organism: Pirellula staleyi DSM 6068; assembly: GCA_945875845.1. Taxonomy (GTDB): domain Bacteria; phylum Planctomycetota; class Planctomycetia; order Pirellulales; family Pirellulaceae; genus JBKCUI01. Next base: position 691 of record CAMCMB010000002.1, on the reverse strand, counting down.
AAACCGAGAGTTTACATTTAGTAGGACAGGCTGCCAGCCTGTCCTACTGACTATCGCAGGCTGACAGCCTCTCGGCTGCGGCCATCTTGCTTCATCAACTGGTACGCGTTGTTGTCCGGTTTATGGATCAGCCGAAACGCGCTAGGGGCTTGTTGATTTAGTGAAGTCGTTATTGGGTAAGGGCACTACGACGGACTTCCAAGTCCGTCAATGGGGAATTCGACGGACTTGGAAGTCCGTCGTACCACTAAATCAACAAGCCGCTAGTGTCGCGAATTGAAAGTTCTATCCCATATGAGACACACGCCGCAAGGTATTCCTAGCGATCAGTAGATTCCAAAACTGCCAAAACGGGTAGTGCATTAAAAGGCCGTTCCATTGCTTAATGTTGGTTTTCCGAGGACTAACTCAAGCAAAGGAACAGTCATGAGTGGCACATCTGCGAAAATTACTCTTATCCGAAGCCATACTTCAGATCTTACCCGATTTTGCAATGGCAAACACTACGTCTAGACAAATCGCAGTTAGGTCAAACATCAGACTCGTATTCATACCCAAACATAGTTCTTGGCTAAATCAAATCGAGATGGTTTTTGGAGTAATCGCGAGGCGAGTGATGCGAAATGGCAACTTCACAGGACTGGAAGATCTGGAGACGAAGCTTCAAAAATTTATCGACTACTTCAATCAG
>CAMCMB010000001.1 GCA_945875845.1 Pirellula staleyi DSM 6068 | reverse complement strand
CCATTCGATCGACTTGGCAGAGCTGCGAACCATAGACGGACTCCGAGTAGGGTTGATTGACTGGCAGCCACATTGGCCGCCTACCAGAACCTACATCGCGATTCAACCCCGCGCCGCCCGTCCACCCACTGGTGCTGGTGGACGCTTACACAAAACTTGCAATCCGTCACGCTAGTGCTTTGGCAATATTAAAAATCAGGGTCGGCATGGTAGCTGAACTCGCCAGAGTTCGGTTTTTCATTGAGGCACTGAAGTCAGGCGACTCCAGCTACCCTAAAATTTAACCTGGCCGAATCACGAGGTCGAAGTTTTTATCGTTTATTGCGGTAAACAATGTATTCATCGACGTCGATTCGACCGTCCTTGTTGGTATCCACCGAACCGAAGTCACTCTCCTTGAATTCGTCAGGGGAAAGAGTCCCATTTCGGTCCGTGTCCGATTTTTTCATCCTGCTCTCGGCGAATTTCCGCATGGCATCATTCGCAGGGGATGGGGAACCGGCAGGTTTTGGGGCGGAGCCGGAGCCGCCCGCGTCTGCTGGCTTTGCCATCACTGGTGACGCGGAGCTTGCAGGCGTATCTGCACTGCTCGCTACACTGCTCGATGATCCAGGGATATAACCTTTTTTGACGGCAGCTAAAGCTTCCTTGCTTGTGATGAGGCCGTCGCGATTGCTATCAAAACGTAAGAAATCGTCGATTGTATCTTGATCCCACTTTTTATTGAACTCGCTCATCGCCACCTGATTGTCATAATCGATGTCGTTTCTGATAAACCATTCAGGCAGTCCAGTTGGCCGCAATGGGTGTCCTTCTTTGTCGGTGGTTCGATAACTTGCGGTCTTTTCAAATGGACTTGGCTTTTCCTTTTTCTCTTCAGCGCCATCCTTCTTGTCCCTTTTCCTACTCGCATTCGCTTGATCTCGTCTCGCTTGCTCTGGGTCGGGTTTGACGGTTCGTCGTCGAGCGTATCGAACCGCCAATTCTTGAAGCGAAAGTTTGCCATCTTTATTGCGATCGTAGCTCAAGGGTGGGTCGGACGAACGCCATTCCTTGAGCTCGTTTTCATCAAGCATCTTATCGTTGTTTTTATCGTAACTCCTCAGACGCGACTCGGCCTCGCGGAGATCCGATTCCTCAACGGGAACATTTTTGGTTTCGCCGCCGACACCGAAGCCAGGAACCGGGATTACCGTAACCTTCGTCGAAAAGCCAGGAACTAGGCTAGTCTTTTCAGGAGTCATGATGAACTCTTCGTCTCCGCCCCCACCACCCCACGGACTGCTGGAACTGCTGGAACCACCGCTTCGCATGCGTTGGAATGCTTCCGTAAGCGTCGACATTGGAATAGGCTTCGTTATGTCGATATTGGGATTGTCGCGGGCCATTCGATCGAGCATAAATCGGGCAGGTCCTTGAGCTTCCTCAGGATCGAGCATACCGTTTCCGTTTGCATCCATACGAGTCAGGAACGAGGACGGGTCAAAGCCTCCGCTGCCCCGATCGCCCCGATCACCCCGATCACCTCCAATTCGCTCACCCCGTCCGCCAAAGGACATTCCGCCGGGAGGTCCACCACCGAACGACATCCCACCAGGAGGGCCGCCTTCAAACCCCCCGGGGGGTTGGGCAATCGCGGCGGCCGTCATGGAACCAAAAAGGAACGCGTAGAACGAGGTTTTTTTGGTCATGTTATTTCTTCAAAAAGAATAAAGAATGAGGAGTGGAGACCAGAGGATCATTCCAGGTCAGCGCGGACGAACAAATAGAGAGAGGAATGCGTGTATTTTAGCTACGTTACCAGCCGTTTAATACTGAAAACACCCGTTGTCGCCTTTTGTTTTCCTCGAACAACAAAAATATTGGCCTATTGGTTCCTTTGCGGCCACTTGGTAGCATCTGGCCATGAATCTTTCGCCGATGATGAAACAGTACGAGGAGGCCAAGGCTGCCAGCGGGGACGCTATTTTGCTTTTCCGAATGGGGGACTTTTATGAGCTTTTCCATGAGGACGCCAAGACGGCTGCCCGCGCGCTGGGCCTGACCTTAACCAGCCGCGACAAAGGAGAAAATCCCACCCCAATGGCCGGTTTCCCTTACCATCAACTCGAAGGTTATTTGGCTAAACTCGTGCGGCAAGGTTTTCGCGTGGCGGTGTGCGAGCAAATCGAGGATCCCGCGACCGCGAAAGGATTGGTTCGTCGGGAAGTGCAACGCATCGTCACTGCTGGCACACTGACTGACGAAGCCCTATTGGACCCGCGAACTGGCAATCTGCTACTTGCGGTTTATCACCCCAATCCGGGAAAAAAGGGGCAGGATCGCAACACATGGATGGGCCTCGCCTGGGTCGAACTTTCGACAGGCCGTTTCGAAGCGGGGGCCTACACTGCCCAAGAACTCATGGATCAAATCGCGAGACTTGAACCTGCCGAGGTGATCATTCGAGACGATGATGCGACACTAACCAAAAACGACCTCGAACGCTGGCCGTTAACGCGTCGGCCCGCTTGGCAATTCGGAATAGAGGAATCGCAACGCGTTCTTCACGAACACTTCGGTGTCCTCGATCTCTCCGGGATGGGTTGGGACACTCAGGCGGACTCCCAGGAATCCGCCAGCAACCATGTTCAGGACGCATTGGCGATTCGAGCTGCGGGAGCCGCGATGGCTTACTTGCAAGAGACGCAAAAAACATCGCTAGACCACATCCATCCATTGCAGCCCGCACGCCTGGTTCGGTCGCTCGAAATCGATTCCGCCACCCGCCGATCGCTAGAATTGACGCAAACGATTCGTACCGCCTCGCGCGAGGGCTCACTGTTAGAAGTTCTCGACCGGACCGTGACCTCGATGGGGGCTCGCCGTTTATCCCAATGGCTTGCCTCCCCTTTGGTTTTAAAAGATCAGATCGAGTTACGGCTTGGGGCTGTCGATGAATTCGTGCGCGACACGCGGCTGCGAACGACGGTTCGCGATATGCTCGATGAAGTCTACGATTTGGAAAGGCTTCTCGCCCGCGTCGCAACGGGGCGGGCTAGCCCACGCGACTTGAAGCAAGTGGGTCGATCGTTGGTTCAAATTCCGAAGATCAAAGCGATCCTCGAGGAAAGAGCGTCCGCTCGACTCTCCCAATTGCAGCAGCGACTCGAATTGTGCTCGACCCTCCGCGAACAACTCGAAGTGGCATTGCAAGACGACTGCCCGCTATTGGCTCGCGATGGCGGTTTCATTCGGCCTGGGTACGATCAACGACTGGACGATTTCAGGCAACTCGCAACCGGCGGCAAAGAATGGATTGCTCGCTATCAAGCCGAACAAATACAATCGACCGGCATCCCAAGTTTGAAAGTTGGCTTCACATCGGTTTTTGGCTACTACTTGGAGATTACCAACACCAACCGCGATCGAGTGCCCCTCCACTACGTTCGCAAACAGACGCTCAAAAACGCTGAGCGTTACATTACACCGGAACTGAAGGAATACGAAGAAAAGGTCCTGACCGCCGACGATCAGTCTAAATCCCTGGAATACGAATTGTTCATGGAATTGCGACAGGCCGTTCACACACAAACGCAAATCCTGCAAACAAACTCGGCCATCATCGCTGAACTGGATGTGCTTGCATCGTTGGCTGAGCTTGCCGTCAAACAAAGTTATGTACGTCCGACGATAACGGACGAACCGATATTAGAAATATATGAGGGGAGGCATCCCGTTCTGGACGCAACTTTGGCCAAAGGGACTTTCGTCCCAAACGACGCCATGATCGGTTCGGAGCATGGAAGCATTTTGCTTATCACGGGCCCAAACATGGCGGGCAAGAGCACTTATATTCGCCAGTCAGCGCTCTTAGTGGTGTTGGCTCAAATCGGCAGTTTCGTACCGGCACGCAAGGCCACGATTGGTATTGCGGATCGGCTTTTTGCTCGTGTGGGTGCAAGCGACGAGTTGTCGCGAGGCCAAAGCACATTCATGGTTGAGATGGTCGAAACGGCCCGTATTCTCAACACTGCAACCGAGCGATCCCTTGTTATTTTGGATGAAATAGGACGGGGAACCAGCACGTACGACGGCTTGAGTTTAGCGTGGGCGATCGTTGAACACCTTCATGATCATAATCGTGCCAGAACGATGTTCGCGACCCACTATCATGAACTCATCGATTTGCAAAAATCGTTGCCTGGAGTTCGCAATTGGAATGTTGCGGTGAAGGAGTGGGACGAGAACGTAGTGTTTCTACATCGAATTCTTCAAGGGGGCGCCGACAAAAGCTATGGGATCCACGTCGCGAGACTGGCTGGTGTGCCTCGCGATGTCAACGAGCGAGCCAAAGAGATTTTGAGTCAACTCGAAGCCAACCAATTGAACCGCGAAGGGCATCCGAAAATTGCGCCGCCTAAGAAGCGTTCGGATCACTTTCAAATGACGCTCTTTCAGTGGCAAGAAAACGCAGTGATCGAAAAACTGAAGTCGCTCGATATTACGAAGATGACGCCTGTGGAAGCCATTCAACAATTGGAATCGCTTCAAAAACAAGCCTTGCTCGACGGTACGAATTAAAAACCTTCGCAAGATTCTATTTCGACAATACAAGTCGGATGTCCTTGAGCTTGAAATCCGGCAAAGCCACTTGAAGATGTCGCAGAGCCTTTTGCTTGCCATATTCCAACTCAGAAAGCACGATCATATTCGAAACGAGCACTTGAAGAACGCCTCGGTTGATCTTCCCGACCCGCGTCTGGGAAAAGAACTCATCTCCGACGGCAATCTTCCACTGTTCCTGAAGGAGAAGTGTCGATTGCTCATTGGAATAACCGCGTTGGACAATCAATCGGTCCAAAATCGACGAGATCGTTTTTGGGCGAAAACGGGACCTTTCGGCCTTGGGGATTTGGCTGAGCCAGTTTTTCTCTTCGGGATCATCCATGGTTGAGGCCCATTACTTTCCAATTTTCTACTTGTCGGTTCAATCCAACTTATTCTAGGCGTTAAACTAAGCGTCGGGCAATGCGTTTCGGATTTGCGGCTGGAAGACGACAACAAAAACCTAGTATTGGATCACCTCAAAACGAGGTCGACAGGAGGTGTCTCATTAGCAACACAGATCCTCGAGCGTTTTTTGTGTACGGGACGTTGAAAAAATCCCAGCTTCGGGGAGGTCTCTGGCCGCGAAAGCCATCGCAGATTCGGTCAGCCATCATTCAGGCCGATCTGTTCGATTTGGGACCTTACCCGGCCGCAGTACACGGTTCCGGCTGGATTCTGGGTGAAATCTGGCACTTTGAACCTGGAAACATGGAGGCTACCCTCCAAGTGCTTGACCAAATAGAAGGGTACGACGCACGCGATTCGCACAACGAATATGTCCGCGAAATTGTTGTGGCAGAGTGGATGGATGGAGACAAAGTGACGACTTGCAAAGCTTTTGCCTACTTGAATGCACAAGCCAAACGACTCAAAATGGCTCGCCCCATCATGCCGTTTTTGGAGGTATTCGGCCGAACGGTTGCCGCATGGCCCGATTCTTCCGCCAGGGTGCCAGCTAGTTTTTCCGATGAATAATCATCCGAATCGAACTTCTGTTCGCACTATGCAAAACGCTACAATGACGAGACCGGTAAGCGTCCCTACCTTTTCCAATCCATGATTAAGGCGTCGAAATGACCGAATCCAATACCAAAAAACAATTCTTCTCAAACACTCTGTCGGTGCCGAACCGTCGCCGATGGTTTGGCGGTTTGTGCTTGGCGACTGGTTCGCTTGTTTTTGCGAGCTACGCGCATTCCCAGGAACAAACGACGAGTCCACCCAAGCCGGGCCAAGTGATCATCCCCAAATCCTTTGATGGCGACGCGGATTTCGAAGAAGCGTGCAGATTGCGACTCAACGCCGATTCGATCGAGACGCTCAAAGAGATTATTTCGCTCGCGGAATCGGCCCTTAAAAAAGGGCTGGATCAAACGGACTCCGATGCAGCCAAGAATTTGATTGCCGCATGCTACGTTCAAAAAACCCAGGAGTCGGTGAAGATGCTTAGTGGGGCAAAACAAATGTCCCGGGCACGGCAAAGCAAACTCTTAAATGAGTTGGTCGAGGACCTCGATCGAGCGATCGAATACAATCCGCTGCTGGTTGACGCGTATTTAATGAAAATTGAAATACATGCCAGTCGAAAAGAGATTGACGAAGCCTTGGAATTAGCGAACGCAGGTATCGAAAAATTGCTTCCGGAATCGCCGCTAGCCGATGCAGAAACAAAGGGAAAGCTCAGCCGCCTGTTGATGATGCGGGCGGGGTTGCGTTCAAACGAGGAAGAAGTGGACGGCGTCATTTCCGACCTCAAAAAATCGATCACGCTCAACCCAAACAATGTTGCCAGCATTGCAGTTCTTCAAAACAAACTCCTTGGGGACAAAAAATTCGACGAAGCCATCGAGTTCTTTTCGTCGGTTCTGAAATCTAGTCCCGACAACGAAATGCTCATATGTTCCACCGCTGGCTTGATGGCAGACAGCGATCACATCAACGACGCTTTGGATTTGCTAAACGAAAAGATCAAGTTGCTACCAAAGTCGTCTGAGTTACTCAAGACGAGAGCCAAAGTACACAACGTCAATAAAGAGCCTGATCTTGCCAAGCAAGATATGGACCTTGCATTGAAACTCTCGGAATCCGACGTCGAGGGTTTGCTGATGAGAGCCAAGCTTCAAATACAATCGAAGGACTTGGAGGGAGCACGAAAGGACGTAGATGCTGCATTTGAACTCGACAACAATCGAGTTGAAACCGTTTATTTAAGGTCTGCCATCGCGGCCGATCAAAAACGATTTGGTGATGCAATTAAAGACCTACAACTTATCATCAAAGCTCAACCCAAGGAAAAAGATACTGAACTGATGATCCAACTTGGGCTCCTGTACTCGCAAGATAATCGCCCAACGCAGGCGGTCAAAGTCTTCGATCAAGTGATCAAGGCCGACGGGGACAACTGGCTAGCGTATCGATTTCGAGGCGACACGCGTTTGTCTCTCGGTGACCATGCCAACGCCATCGCTGATTTCGAAAAAGCCATCGAGCTTGCGCCAAAGGATGAAGAGGATCGCTCGGGGAGCCTAAACAACTTGTCCTGGGTTTTGTCGACAAGCCCATTGGATGATGTCCGAGACGGAAAACGAGCTCTAGACTATGCGATCGAAGCATGCAAACTGACAGATTACGCCAAACCACATATCCTCAGCACCCTGGCCGCAGCCTACGCAGAAATCGGCGATTTCGAAAAAGCCATCGAGTGGTCTTCCAAAGCTGTTACGATTGCAAAGGAAAACAAAGACAAGCAATTGGAGCAATTGGAAGGGGAATTGAGGAGCTATCAAGAGAAAAAACCTTGGCGTGAGAAAATAGAAACCAAGGAAAACAAAGCACCGATTGCTCCAGGAGTTTCCGGCGTCGACACCTAAACGACTGTTCCACCGCATACCGGACTCGCCGGCGGTTGATTTCATGGTACGACGGACTTCCTAGTCCGTCGAATTCCCCATTGACGGACTTGGAAGTCCGTCGTACCGCCCTTACCCAATAACGACTTCACTAAAGCAACAGCCCGCTAACGCGTTGCGGCTGATTCGGACTCGCCGGATTACTTTCCCGCATGATGCACGAGGTGAGCGATCTCTGGCACGATGAGGCTTTCCATGGCAAGCCGAACACCGGCCGGGGAGCCCGGCATTGTCAAAATGACTTTTTTTCCAACACGGCCGCCGCTGGCTCGGCTCAACATGGCTGCGGCCCCGATCTCGGCGAAGGACAACATTCGAAACAACTCGCCGTAGCCTGGGATCACCGCATCGTAAAGCGACTCGATGGCTTCCGGTGTGCAGTCGCGTGCCGCTAGGCCGGTCCCACCTGTTACCAACAACGCCTCGCATCCGAGAGCCTCGATCATTTCCTTTGCCATCGAATGAATCTGAAGCGATTCATCCGGAACGATGCTGCGCAGCAATACTTGATGGCCTGCAGCTAGCATAAACTCCTCGATCAATTTCCCACCGAGATCGTCTTCGAGGGTGCGAGTGTCACTCACCGTTAGGATCGAAACCGTGACGGAGCGGGCAGCTTTGCGACGGTGTTCTTGGGTTACTTCGGAAGTCATGGCCGAGTTGAAAAAGTTTGCGAAAGCGGAATTGGACCCAACGCATTGTAGCTACAATAAGGCCAGATCGTTTGACCCTCTCAAAAGGAATCCGAAGTGCTAGTCAGCAAAATCCTTTCCCAATCTGTTCTTTTCGTTGCGATATTCGTTGCTGCACGTCATGTCTCGGCCGACGATTTCATTCCTCGTACGCAGACGGCACCACCGGGCCCTCCTCTCTCGCCCGACCAAGCCATTGCGAAGATGACGGTCCCGGACGGATTTCGGGTCGAATTGATTGCGTCCGAGCCAGCCTTGCAAAACCCAGTTGCCATGGCGTTCGATGATCGAGGACGCATTTATGTCACGGAGAGTTTTGAATACCCCCGTCGAGAGCCAGGTCCAGGCCGGGACAAGATCAAGATTCTTGAAGACAAAGATGGGGACGGCAAAGCGGAGACGGTCAAAGTTTTTGCCGAAGGGCTGAACATTCCCTCGGGAATCGCAGTGGGACATGGCGGTGTTTGGGTGGCCAATGCGCCCGATCTGTTGTTCCTCGAAGATACCGATGGGGACGATGTGGCGGACAAAACGACTGTTGTTGTTACCGGCTTTGGTCGCGATGATACGCATGAATTGCCCAATGCTTTAACTTGGGGCCCGGATGGGTGCTTGTATGGACTCAATGGAGTGTTCAATCGCTCTGTTATCAAACAAGATGGCAAAGTGTTTGACTTTACCTGTGCCATGTTTCGCATCGACCCAGTTACGAAAAAATTTGATTTGTTTTGCGAAGGGACGAGCAACCCATGGGGAATCGCATTTGATGCCGAAGGGAGTGCGTTCATCAGTGCATGCGTAATCGATCACCTCTGGCACTTGACCGAATCGGCTTATTATCAACGCCAGGGCGGACCTTATCCGCCCCACACCTGGCATGCGGATTCGATTGTCAAACACAAACACCAAATGGCGGCATACTGCGGCATCGAGTACTTCGATTCTGCCGCGTATCCAGAAAAGTATCGCGACAAGCTCTACATGGGAAATATCCACGGCGGTTGCTTGAACTGCGATCGCGTGGAGCGATCCGGCGCGACATACAAGGGGTTTGGTGAACCGGATTTCCTGACCGCCAACGATGTTTGGTTTATGCCTGTCGCGCAAAAAGTTGGGCCAGACGGTTGCATGGTCGTTCTGGATTGGTACGACCGATATCACTGCTACCAAGATGCCAACGCCGACCCAAAGGGAGTCGATCGAGCACATGGTCGGCTGTATCGAATCGTCCATGGGACTCGCCCTGCAGTCAAAGTCAAAGACTTTAGCAAACTCAGCAATACCGAACTGATTGGGTTATTGTCGGACGACAACATCTTCAATCGTCAACGCGCTCAATTGAAATTGCAAGAACGCAAAGTCATCTCGCAAGATTCGAAATCGGCAAAGGAACTTCAGGCGATTGTGCTCGCGCCGCAAAGCACTGCCAAACATCGCATGCATGCCCTGTGGGCACTGACCGGGTCTGGACTACTGCCTGATGATTTTGTGATTCAACTACTAGATCATGGCTCGCCTGAGTTGAGAGCATGGGGAACTCGCATCGCAGGCCGGCAGAATTCTCGAGACGTGACCGCGCTGAACCGCATCCACACGCTGGCAAGCGATCCGGATCCAAGGGTTCGCTTGCAGGTATCGATTGCAGCTCCCAAATTCACGACCGCCAAGTCGGGTTCGGCGGACAATGTGAAGCATCAAATCGCAGTATTGAGAGGCAGCGTTCAAGATCCGCTTATTCCTCGCGTCGTTTGGCAAAACCTCAAGCCTCACATGGTCGAACAACAAGTCCTGATTTCCGAAAGTATCTTGAGCGAATTGGAGCGGGATCAAGATCTGCTCAGAGAAATGACGCCGCGCATTGCGACTCGCTTGATCGCCGATGTCAAGTCCGATCTTTCGGACGAATCAAGCAAGCGTTCCTGCGACTCCATTTTAAGAATTGCGGGCGGCTTGAGCGAAAAGCATTCGGAACTCGCCGCATCCACCCTGGATAGCTTGCTGGCAAAAACTCGAACGGGCGAGATCAAAATCGAATCGCTACGGCCCATACTCGAACAGTGGCTGAAATTCAACACAGGAAAGCCACACTTCAAAGCCGATTACACAAACCTCGACGGTGCGGTTTCGCCTTGGAAAAAATCCCTGCTCTCCGTCCGATTGCTTTGTGCCGATGCAGACGCGATTGCAACGGCTCGCGTCTGGACGCTAGAACGCAAACTGGATGGCGAGTTACGAAAGCAAATGTTCCAAGCGGTCGTCAAAATGCAACCCACCGTTGCATCCGACGCACTGAGTCAACTCATTGAGGACCTCCGTCAAAATTCCAAAGTCGATGTCGCCTTCCGCGATGCGGTCTTGGATGCCGGAATCGCAAGAGCATCGGCAGACGATACATCCCGTCTCGTAATCGCACTTCCATCGCTCAAAAGTGACATGCAAGCAGCCATCGCCGAACGAATGTGTCAACGAAGCGAAACCGCGCAAGCCTTGCTCGCACAAATCGTTGCGGGCAAACTTCGAAAAGAATTGATCAGCCCGAATCGAGTGAGGCTGTTGGCCAAGGATACGAGCGAGAGCATTCGCGACGCAGTGAAAAAAATCTGGGGCAACGTTAGCGCCGAAAGCTCCAAGGAACGAGAAGAAGTTATCAAACGTGTTACCAACGATTTGCGTAGGGATGCGAGAGGCAATGCGGAACGAGGCTGGATCGTGTACGATCGCATATGCGGCCAATGCCATTTGATGCATGGACGAGGCGCCGAAGTCGGTCCGAACATCACCGCCAATGGCCGGGGTTCGTATGAGCAACTGCTTGTCAGTGTTTTTAATCCCAGTCTGGTAATTGGCGAAGCGTACAAGGGAGTGACGCTACGAACGGTCGACGGGACGATCGTGACTGGCTTGCTGGTAGAACGGGACGAAAAACGGACCGTGATTCGGGTTCAAGGGGGCAAGGACCAAACAATCCCCAACGATGAAATCGAAGAGTTCAAGCAAGACAAGAAATCCTTGATGCCCGAAGGAATAGAGAATCAAGTATCCTCGCAGGAGCTTGCGGATCTTTTTGCGTTGTTGACCCTAGAAAGTCCACCCACGTCGAAAGAAAACGCCAAAATTTCAGGCACGCCGGATAATTTGCATAGCAAAAAATGACCGTGATATCTTGTGCCATCTCATCAGCCGGAACGCGCTAGTGGTTTGTTGATTTAATGGTACGACGGACTTCCTAGTCCGTCGAATTCCCCATTGCCGGACTTGGAAGTCCGTCTTACCGCCCTTACCTAATAACGACTTCACTAAATCAACAAGCCCCTAGCGTCCGGTTTATGGAAAACCGCATAAGCATCGCCCGACCTCTACAAGCCGGCAACCTTTAGTCGAATGCTATAAAGTGAATCCGAAGAGGTGATGTAGAGCGTCTTTCGATCCTTGCCTCCGATGCAAACGTTGGCTGTCCAAGATTGCGGGACAGCTATGACTTCGATCTGCTTGCCGTCCTTGTCAAATACCGTTACTCCTTTTCCGGTCAAGTAGACATTACCCTGACTGTCGATGGTCATCCCATCGGAGCCCATGGAGCAGAACAGTTTGCGATCGACCAGCGAGCTATCGCTCGCGATCGTGTATTGGTACGTCTTGGAATCGCGAATGTCAGCCACGAAAACAAGCCGGCGCTTTGAATCTCCAATAATCCCGTTGGGTTGTACCAGAGCGTCGTCCATTACAATCATGTTGGAACCATCTCGGTCGGTACGATAAAGTGCTTGTTTCTTTTGAGGCTGCTTTTTATGCTCCCACCACGGGCGTTGATAGTAAGGGTCGGTGAAATAGATCATCCCATTCGAATCCATCCAAACGTCATTCGGACCGTTTAGTCGTTCTCCTTCGAAGTCCTTAAACAGGACTCGATATGACTTGTCGGGCGAGATTTCCCACATTTCATTTTTCTCGTCCGCGCATGCAATGAGCTTTCCATCCGGAGCAAAGAACATCCCATTGCTGCGTCCAGCCGGCTTCATAAACTCGGTTACTTTGCCATCCAGATCGACCTTCATAATCCGGTCGTTGGGTTGGTCTGTGAAGAAGACGTTGCCTGCCGAATCCACCGCAGGTCCCTCGGTAAACTTGAAACCATCAGCCACGAGCGTTACTTTTGCATCCGCTGATTCGAGCACCGAATCCGCCGCCAAACTGATTAAAGATGTGTAGAAACTCAAGGCAGCGAAAATGCTTGCTGAACCCAATAGTCGAAATTGTCGAATCATGGAAAAAGTCCTTTGGAGAGTCGCGTACCAAATTAGGAACCCTCATTCTATACTAAGCGGGTTCCGGCTGATTAGGACACACGAGTAGCAACTTTTGGTAAGATGGTGTGCATCAGCCATGACAAGCATGGGCTTGGAGGCTGACTCAAGAATCGACGTTGTGGCACGAGCGTCCCGCTCGTGATTCCATGGGCGAAGAAACGTGCGTAAAGGTGAAGCCCTTTCGCGGTCCGCAATTCAATGATACGCAAAGCCAAGTTGAACCCCATCATGAACACTTGTTTCGCCCTTCGAAGTTTTTCTCTTTTCCTATTTCTTGTGACGACCGGGTTTCTTGTGACCACCGGGTCGTTCGCGACAGCCCAATCCGTCGACAAGTTGTATGGCAAGAAAAATTTGGTGGCCTGGTGTATCGTCCCCTTTGATGCCGCGAAGCGCAATCCGGAAGAGCGAGCAGCAATGTTGCAGGAATTAGGCATTCCACGATTCGCTTATGATTACCGCGCCGAGCACATCCCAACTTTTGAACGTGAAATCGTTGCGTTAAAGAAGCATGATATCGAACTGTTTGCGTGGTGGTTTCCAACCTCACTCAACGACGAAGCAAAGCTCATTTTAGAAACCTTGAAGAAGAACGATGTGCATCCGCAATTGTGGGTGATGGGTGGCGGGAACCCGAAAATGTCCGGCGAGGAATCCGAAAAATTTGCAGCGTCGGAAGCGACACGTATCCGATCCATTGCCCAAGCTGCGGACGCGATTGGATGCAAAGTCGGGCTCTATAATCACGGCGGGTGGTTTGGCCAACCCGAGAACCAAGTGGAACTTATACGACGAGTCAACATGTCCAACGTTGGAATCGTTTTCAACCTGCATCATGCACACGACCAGCTCGACCGCTTGCCTTCCGTTCTCAAGCTCATAAAGCCCTATCTTTTGGCCATCAACATCAATGGGATGCAAACCGATGGAGAACGGATCGGCAAAAAGATACTGCCGATTGGAACAGGGGATCGCGATCTAGAGGTGCTCAAGGAGATTGCGAAAAGCGGTTACGAAGGACCGATTGGGATCCTCAATCATACGGACGAAGACGCGCGAACAAGACTCCAAGTCAACCTTGTAGGCCTCGATAGTCTTGTTTCCAAACTGAGGGAATAATAGTGGCGATCGAACACATCCGAGCGGATCGGTATGAGTCTTTGAGTGAAACATACTGATAGCCGAAGGGCGATAGCCCCGGTTCTCGACGAATGTCGAGCAATTGGAAAACCGGGGCTAGCGCCCAACGGCTAATTGGTAGGAAAAACATATGCGGATGTGCTTATACCTGGTTCAATCAACATCAAAGCTTGAATTCTGTATCGGAAGGTTCATAAACGGGCAGGTATCGATAGTAGACTTCGAGCGTCAAACAAGCCATCGCGGTTACATACAACCTCCCCGCCGTGACGTTGTGTGGATCTCCGGGAAGCCACCAACTGCCTGCCGAGTGGCCATTTTGTTCTTGGGTTGCGATCAAAAATTCCCGCATCGCCTTGTTCCACTTTTCCCAAGGTTTGCCGCCGTAGTGAAAAAGCACTTGCGTTGCGTAGTAGTTATAGTAGGCATCCTGGTTCGACGGGCCTTTGTCGGCGAGATAGTCCACGGCACGAATGAGCATTGCATCTGTCTTGGAAACGCCCCGTAGAATTCGCATTAAATTGCCTATGGCCGTCATGGACGGAGTTCCTTTCCCGGCTCGATATCGAAACATAAAACCGCCAACGTTTTCCCGGCGGACAAACAAATCGATCCCACGGATCGTGTCTGGGGGGACAACAAGTTTGGCGCTGACAGCACTTTTCAACGCCATCACTTGCCAGCCCACAATCGATAGATCGCCGGGAGCCTTGGGATGATAATCCCAGCCGCCATCGTTGTGCTGAGCGTAAATGATTTGCCGTATTGCAGCTTGACAAGATTCCGTCAGCGATTCGTCTCCCGTCATTTGTAGGGCTTCGCACAAAGCGAGAGTTGCGATCCCATGCTCGTACATTTCTGCGCTGGCTGTCGAGGATAGCCAAGTTCCAATCCCACTTTGAATCCTAAGTTTTTGGATTAGGAAGTAAACACCTCGGCTCACTTGCTCGCTGTACTCACCGACATGCATCGTGTGTCCAGCACCCATGAAGCACAACAATGACAAACCTGTTGCAGCGATATCGTGCGAGTCCAATTTATTGGCACCTCCGTGGTCACATTGGCCTTGGCAAGGGACATCGTCAAAGCGGAGTGTCCACGATCCATCGTTTTTTTGGTGTCTTGCAAGATACGCCAATGCCGCTTCGACAGCGGCTTCGCTGGCTTGCGTCGCGCCGTTTCGAATTCCAGTTACTACCCGATTCTTGGGAGTTCGGGCTTCCAAAGACGATCCAAGAAACGCGCTGTCTTCCCCTTTGCTTCCCGATAGCCGGATCGAATCCGAAAGATTGGCGGACGGTTTTGGTTCGACCCCCGCATCGATCACGAGCGATGGAGTCGTATTCGATGCAAGGATAGAGGAGTTGATTTCGTCTGGGCCCAAGCCGCCCTCGCTCGCTGCGTCTTCGGATTTTTCGACTTGCAGGATCTCAAATGCTTCCATCGAATCGGTCGAGATCCCGCTATCGATGACGATGCGTTCTCCTTTGCTGATCCCTACGATCGTCCAAATCGCCATAAGCAGCAGAATCGCCAAATGAATCACAAAACTGCTAAGGCCTGGGATCCAGGGGTTGTTCGATTTGGTGAGATTCACAAAATACACGACTCAGGGAATGGACGGGGGCATCTCAATTCAGAATGCGTAAAACGAGTCCATTCTATCCTCACGCAATTCGACTGTTCCATAACTCGTTTGGATAACACCTATTTTCGGCGTTCTTTTGGGCGCTCAATTCGACTTTTCCGTCTATTCCGGTGCAGCTAGGCGACATATTCCATGTCGAAAGTCTGAGCGACCGCTTGATTGGTGACCTTTCCTTGATGGACGTTCAAGGAGTCGCGAAGGGCTTTGGAATTTGCAATACATTTGTCGATACCGTTTTCAGCGAGCTGAACCACCCAGGGTAATGTCACATTGCAAAGCGCAAACGTGCTTGTGCGGCCAACCGCGCCAGGCATATTGGTTACACAATAGTGAACGACGTCGTCAACGATATATGTTGGGTGGCGATGCGTTGTTGGCCGACTTGTTTCAACGCAGCCACCTTGATCGATGGCCACATCGATGATGACACTCCCCTGCTTCATCAATTTCAAGTCTTCCTTGCGAACGAGGTAGGGGGCTTTGGCGCCGGGAATCAACACCGAACCGATGACCAAGTCGGCTCGACGCAATTGATCACGAATCGTATGGCGATCACTGAATAGCGCATTTACGTTGGGAGGCATCACATCATCCAAGTAACGGAGCCTATCTAAATTGACGTCGAGAATCGCGACATCCGCGCGAAAGCCAGCAGCAATGCGTGCGGCATTGCTGCCAACGACGCCGCCACCCAGAATGGTGATGTGGGCCGGCGCGACGCCAGGCACGCCACCAAGCAAAATACCACGCCCCATTTGAGGACGCTCAAGAAATTTAGCGCCCTCTTGAATGCTCATCCGTCCAGCGACTTCGCTCATCGGCGTGAGAAGTGGGAGTCGGCCTTGGTGATCGCGAAGCGTTTCGTACGCGAGGCAACTCGCACCTGTTGCGAGCATCGCCTCCGTGAGCTTTCGATCGGCCGCAAAGTGAAAGTACGTAAACAGCGCTTGGCCGGGTCGAATCATCTGCCACTCCGATTCCAGCGGCTCTTTCACTTTAACAATAAGGTCCGCTCGCTTAAAAATATCTGCTTCGGCGGATATCAGCTTGGCGCCGGCTTGGAGGTAATCATCGTCGGCAAGTCCCGATCCCAAACCCGCGCCCGTCTGAACCAAAACTTCGTGGCCTCTGGATACTAATTCCTCGACTCCCACCGGTAACATCGCAACTCGGTACTCATCTTCTTTGACTTCTTTAGGAATTCCAACGATCATCGAGTCTGCGCTCCATTCAGCAAAAAAAGTGGGGCATGAGTAATCCGCGATAGGTGGGAGAACATTTCGCGAGCATTCGTGTACAAGTGTACCTTTTTTTCGACGCTTGTCTCATCGATATGGCTACGTAGTCAGATCGTATCAAGTACAATCCGTGCTTATACCACTTGACCGACCTCTCAACTCACCATCCTCCCCACCATGTCCCAGCCGAAACCTATTGATTCGCGGTCCGCCGATGCCGTTCACGAACCTCCCGTCCACTGGCTTGGGATTCTGTCGCATTTGGGGCCAGGGCTTATCATCGCTGCGTCGATTGTGGGTTCTGGCGAATTGATCGCGACTACGATTACCGGCGCCAAGGCAGGCTTGAGTTTGTTGTGGTTGATCATCCTGGGTTGCGTCATCAAGGTATTTGCTCAGATCGAAATTGGGCGTTTTACCATTGCCAGCGGAACACCGACCCTCTCAGCGCTCAATCAAGTCCCAGGTCCACGCATCCCTGGCCGTGGAAACTGGCTGATTTGGTATTGGTTTTTTATGTGGTTCTGCAGCATTGGCCAATTGGGAGCCATCGTGGGCGGTGTCGGGCAAACCCTGGCGTTAGTTCAGCCGATCACCCAGCAAGGCCGCGAGTTTCAGGAAATAGCAACCTTAGAATCTCAGCGACTTCTCGGTCAAGTGATCGAAAAAGTGGACGCCGACAACGCTGCGGCCGGAAAAACAACCTCCGTTTCGACGGAGGTTCTGGCGATGCCAACGCTTGACACGATTATGGCGAAACAAAGAAGTTACTTGCAAAAGTACGGCAGCTCACAGGCGAATTGGACGGAAGCAGAATGGAAGGCCGTTCAACTGCCGCGTCCCTGGGACGACCGGGTGTGGGCGATTCCGGTTGCGGTTGGCACGTCGTTGATGCTCGTCTATGGTGGATACAGCTTCATTCAGTCCGCTGCAACCATGATGGTCGCTATCTTTACTTTGGTGACGTTGGGAAATGTGGTCGGTTTGCAAATGCTACCCGCATGGCAAATCCCGATGAAGGCATGGATCGATGGCTTGAGCTTTGGTTTGCCGCAAGGCGAACTCGGACAGTCCTTGGCAATGGCCTTTGCAACCGTAGGTATCATCGGAGTGGGTGCGGCTGAGTTAATTCAGTACCCTTATTGGTGTATTGAAAAGGGATATGCGAAAAGCACTGGGCCTTATGATGGAACAGCAGCGTGGGGAAAGCGAGCTCGCGGCTGGCTTCGAATCATGAAAACCGATATCTGGGTTTCGATGATCGTTTATACAACCGCGACGATTGGTTTCTTTGCTTTGGGTGCTGGTATTCTGCATCGGGCTGGTATCCAGCCTCAAGACTCCAGGCTTCTGCAAACGCTCTCGGTGATGTACAAGCCCGTGCTTGGCAGTTGGGCTCAGGTTACGTTCTTGCTGGGTGCCTTCATGGTTCTCTTTTCGACGTTTTACGTTGCCAATGCAAGCCACGCGAGGACATTTTCCGATGCATTGAATGTCGTGGGCCTTATCGGTGGCGATGAGGTCACACAGTCGAGGTGGGTTCGCGGGTTAAGCGGCCTGTTTCCTATGTTGTGCTTACTCATCTACTGGCTCCTCCCGCAAGTGGCATGGCTGGTGTTCCTAAGTGGATCTGCACAAGCCATTATGCTGCCGATGCTCGGCTTTTCAGCACTTTATTTTCGCTACAAGCGATGCTTGCCAGAGCTGAAACCGTCCAAGTTGTTTGACATAGGATTATGGGCAAGCATCTTGGTATTGTTTGTCATCGGTGCGGCTACTTTCTTTTTGGAGATGCAAAAGTTCTTCCGTTAGTTTGTTACAGAATAGAAGCGGTAATGACTAACTCGACGCGGTATCCAGGAGCTGCCAGCGTTGGGTGAGTACAAGCCCTTGACGGTGCATGCCCCTCAGGAACCCAGTCATCCCACATCCTATTGAACAAGGCTAAGTCAAGAGGATGTGGCAAGTAAACAAGCACTTGCACCAAACGCGTCTTGTCGCTGCCGACTTGAGCGAGGCGTGCATCCACTTGCTTAAAGATCTGCGCAAACTGATCTTCTGCCGACAACGAAGGGTCATCGGGAACCTCCACAAAATAGGCGATGCCACCTACAACAACAGCATCCGACCATCGTCGCGTTACACCGTATCGGATCAGTTCGCTCATTCGGATTTATTGATTCGATAAACAGATCGAATGAATGTTCCACCGGTTGGTTTGGAGACCGAGCAACTCGAAAAATCGCCTACCTTGCCAAGCACGCTGTAGATGGAAAGAGCTTCCTTACCAGTCATATCATACTGCTGATATTCTTCGGGCAAGGTTTCCTCGAAAAGACTCTTATCGAGAGTCTCCATCAATGCATATCGCACCCATGGGCGAGCAAATTCGAAAAGCCTACCGACATGGATGTAGGATGCATTCGACTGTCGAGCATTGGGATCGATGACGCCTTTGCCGACGGAAAGTTTCTTGACGCGTGAGAGCGATGCGGCTTGTTTATCCGAATAGGTGCCCATGACATAGTCGCCGCTGAACAACGCCTGTGGCATCATCTCTTCTGGGACTGGGCAATCCGAAGGGATTGGATACCCAACCTTTTCTCCAACGTCCGAGTTCGATTTAACTGGTCTTGGAATTTTGTAATTCGGCGGTATTGCCGCAAACTCTTTTTCACGAATTCTTTCGACGAGTTCGTCGCAGATTGACAGCAACTCTTCCACACCACTATTGAACGCATCTTTGTTCTTGAGCCCTGTCACCATTGCAATCTCTGGCAATGGCAGTGGGTCCGCAGAGGGTGGCATATCTTTGTACCATTGCTGGGCAGCAAGATTTCCACCGCTCAAAACAACCGCATGTTCGCCGCTCATCGCCGGAAGGAACTTTTTTTCCCAGGAATCTGCTATTTGAACAACGAAAGGCCAAAACGCATCTACGTTTTCACGCACTTGATCGTTGTCCATTTCCATATCTAACTCACTCCAATCCAATTTCATGGCTTCGTCAAACCGAGCTTTGGCTCGTTGAACGATTTTCCGTGCAATCTGGAAATACTCGGGGTGATCTTGAAGTCGGGTCGCAACCATCATCATTGGCTCTCCCCCGACGTGCTCGAGCGCCGTCAACGGAGAACTCGACTCTAGGAGAACGTCCTTTGTTTTAAGATGATCGTGTCGCTCCCAACCATCCTCTGTCAGGAAACCAACGGATGTTGCGCCTTTGAATTCTGGAACAACTTTAGCAATCGACTCATCCATCCATTTCAAATCGCCCACCACATCTGCGAAGAAATCTCGAAATTCACTGTTTTCATCCAGCAGTTGCAAGGCTTGATAGCCACCCGAGAACGCGTTTCGAGAGAAGAAGTTGTTGTAAGTGACGTTGAAATTCGCCTTGGCAAATGCATCGGAAATATAGCTCAGTGAAATCAACGACTTAGAGGCAAGGTCCCGTACAGGTTGCATATCAGGATGTTCTAAAATAGATTCCCCCTTGCCCAACGCCAACAGCTTCTCTGGCGTAGCACTGACGGCAAAGATGAAATTTCCGTCGAACAGCCCAATGCTTACGGTGATACTCTTGTCATTGAAAGCACTTTGAAATTGACTTCGCATTTGTTCGTCGAAGACATCAGTCGTTGGAATCGAATCCCAAGGAATCTGCGAACCATTCAGAACCCATTGCATTCGATCCCCTCGACTATCCTCGATTCTCTTGAGATTTTGCACGAACGGAGCAGCATCTGGATACTGCTTGAGAGCAAATACAGGAATCTCCAACTGGTCGATCTTTCCAAGTCCGATATCGACATTATCGCAGCGTGCACCGAATACGAACGTGGGTATTTCCATACCCTTCATGGCTTCGATCCATTTCCCGGCGATGATCTGCCCTTGTTCTTCGCTCGATACATCCGACGACATGAGCAACGACTGCGTTTCCTCGCCGATCTTGGCAATACTGTCGTACCACTTCGACATATTCTTGTCGCCAAAGACAAAGACCTCCTTCGAAACCAATTCTTGCAAGAAAGCGAAGAAATCGGTTACATTTCCATTGTCCAATAAGACTCTGGCTTGACCGCCGATTCCCTCTCGCTCGCGCCACTCTGTGCGAAACTCAGCTAAGACCTTTTCCATAACGGGCTGATCCATAAGCTCACGGGCAACAGGCCCTGCCGTCAGTCGATCCCATTGCTCGTTTAACCGGAAGGAACCGTAGTAAAAATCTGCATCGATCGGGGCCAGTTTGGCGGATCGAATAGACGATTCGTCCTGGGCATACGCGCAGCCTAGCGGTCCGTGGAGCAATACTCCGGCCAGAACTCCTACGGGCAAACAAAGTCTCGTTACCAACTGCTGCATACATAGCTTCATAATCCGTTATTCCTATTCCGAATTGAACCACACGCGGCATTTGCCATCGTGCAATGATTGATAAATAAGCTTACTATTTCGATACGTCTCGCTTGTCGCCAAAGCTTACCATTGATTTGCAACTGAATTGATTTGCAACTGAATTGATTTGCAACGGGGAGAGCGAGGCTCCTGCCGAACCATTGCGTCGCAAGCTCGGCAGGAGCCTCGCCCTCCCATTGGATTCCAATGCATTCGCCATTGTAAAGATGTTTAGAGGGTTGGCCTCATCCTTCCCGAGCAACGGTCACTTTTAAATTTCGAACTTGTCGAGGTCGTCCATGAGTTGATCGATGTTCGGGAACTCCTCATCATCGACAACGGCCTCCTCTTTAAGCGGAGCGGAAGCCGAGAGACTACTTTTTTTAGGCTCAACAGGCAATGCGGATACGAGCGAGACCATTGGCAGTGGAAGTCCAACGTTGCTTTTTTTTTCCTGTGGTGATAAACCAATAGAAAACACGGGAACGGAACGCGCTTCTCTCAGATCGCGAAGCGTGCGAATTGTGCTCTCGATTGGGACGTTAGTCGCCAAAGAAACGAAGTAGATCTTTTTCGGAATCGCCCCATTCTGATTCGATTGCATCTTGGGACTACCGTCGACTGGAACAATTTCGATCGACGGCATCCCAAGGCGATGCAAGTGTTCACAGACGTAGGCAGCCGACGACCAAGAGGCCAAGGCAAAATCACCTTTGAGTCCTTCGATACAAAGATGATCTGTGGTATCGATCGCGATTGAGTTCAGATCGGCAATGAGCGTTGCATCTAAACCGTTTTCAAAGATCAACCGGGTTATCAACTGCTCCTCATAGTCGGCTACCGAACCAGATCGGCGTTCGTGTTGACTAATGACGACTGGAATTCGAACGGCCATGTGAAAGATTGCGGAGTTAGTTGAGTGCGATCGGAAGGGGAGAACTACAACGCATCGTATTCGATTTCGAAAGGCTTCATCATGCCTTCGACATCACCTGTCTTCAGGCCTAACGAAAACCACCTTTGCCGCTGCGCGGCTGTCCCGTGGGTGAACCCATCAGGACGAACGCGACCGGTTGCTTCTTTTTGCAAAACGTCATCCCCAATTTTACTTGCAGCGTTGATGGCTTCCTCGAGATCTCCAACTTGCAAGATTTTTTTAGAGGATTGAGCATGATGGGCCCAAACACCCGCTAAGTAGTCTGCTTGAAGTTCAGTTCGCACACTGAGTTGGTTGCTCTCGACTTGACTTGCTCTGTTTTGCATGCTTTGCACTTTGGCAGAAAGCCCAAGTTGGTTTTGAACGTGGTGTCCAATCTCATGCGCAACCACATAGGCCATAGCAAAATCCCCTGGCGCACCGAGTTTGTTCTTTAGCACGCGAAAGAAATCGAAATCGAGGTACACATTGCTATCACCGGGACAATAAAAGGGACCAACCGATGCAGTGGCCCTTCCGCATGCCGAACGCACCTCGCCGGTGAACAGAATGAGTTTCGGCTCTTGGTAGCGAGCGCCGAGTTGCTCGCGAAACAGCTTGCCCCATACGTCTTCCGTGTCGCGCATCACAACGGACACGAATTCCTTCAGCGGTGCATCTCGATCTTGCGCTGGATCTATTTTCGTTTGCTTGGCAGAGTTCGGCTTTTGCTCCCCGACTTGTTCCATCAGCTGGGCCGGGTTCGCCCCAAGAAACATCATGATCAAGATTAAGACAAGCGTTCCAAGTCCACCGCCGACCGCCAGTCCACCCGCCGCCATACCCATTCCGCGTCGATCTTCGACGTTGGACGATTGTTCTCGGCCTTCCCACTTCATAAACCACGCCCCTATTGCAAGTTGCAATTCAAACTCAAATCAACACCAGATTCTTGCGAGGCAACTCGGACGGTCGCCAACGCAATTTCGCAACAATGTAACAAAATTCTTTCATTGCAACACTCTTTTGGAAAGGCTTAATCACTAAACTACGAGAATTGGGAGGGATCTGTTCAAGGAACCCGACTGTCTACCCAGTAAGTCCAGTGTCACGAACTTGAAACCTAACTCCTGCATCCGCGAGTTGATTGCATTCCGAACGGTTTTCTCGCAGGCTCTCTCCAAGTCCGAAATACTAAGTTCGATTCTCACCAACGCGTCCGCGTGCAACCGAACCCGAACGTCCGAAAAACCCAGCGATGTCAAAAAAGATTCTGCATTTTCGATACTTCGGAGTCGTTCCGAAGTGACCGACTGACCGTAGGCGATTCGGCTCGCCAAGCATGGTGAAGCGGGCTTCTCCGCGATCGCAAGTTGGAAATAGCTTGCCAAGCGACGAACCATTGATTTATCGATTTTCAATTCGGCCAGCGGTGCGACCACGAAGTGTTCCGCCGCAGCCTGAAGTCCTGGCCGATAGTCGCCCAAATCGTCCAGATTCGTCCCGGAGAGCACTCGCTCGATGCCATTTTGGTTTGCCCAAGTTTGCAAGGTTTGATAGAGGTTCGACTTGCAAAAATAGCATCGTTTTGCATCGTTTCGAACGTAATTGGCATCGTCGATTTCGCCAGTCAAGAGTTCGATATGCTGGATGCCGACCGACGCCGCAACCTTTCGAGCAGACTCGAGTTCACTACTCGCGACAGCACTGCCGATGCCGGTTATGGCAAACGCTTTACCTGGAAGTGCTTTATGGGCCGCAGCCGCGACTACGGCGCTATCGACCCCGCCCGAAAACGCGACTACAACCGAAGTGAATTGGGCAATCGAGTGCACAAGAGCGTTTGCGAGTTCTGCAACTTCGCCATCGTTTGAATTCATGACCTAGGTTTTCTTTTTCCGCCGCTCTTCGGAGGTTGGCAGCGGCATCGGGCCAGCGAATGCATCAAAGATGGAAAGTAAATTCAGCAGTCCGGCGACCGCTGTAAACAGTGACCCGAGTTCAAAACCCGCGGAAGTCGCTTTGTGCCATGCGGATAACTCCGCCTGGTTCGCGGGTGGGGCCATGAAATTGGACCACTTCCACCCTGCCTCTTCTGCTTGAACCCGCCTGACAAAGTTCTGTTTTTTATCGTTGCGATGCAACCACCCTTGAACGGCTGCAGGAAAAGCAGGAATCCCCACGCAAAGTTGGGCTGGAAACTGGATGCGATACTCATCCGGACTCCAAGAAGCGTAGACCACCCGCCCTTGCCCGACAAACATTCCTAGAAAGAAAAGTCCCAAAATGCAGATAGCAAACAGATACGCTTTGTTTCGTCTGCCTTGATAAAAGTGTCCGGCACCTGGTAATAGAAATGCCAAAACCGCCGCCAAATAGCGGTTTTTGAGATTTATTTCGCACCCGTCTGCGACGACGATGTGCCCACGCCCAGCTGTTTCACCCATTTGCAGACCGATTTGCCCGAGTAGTGTTGGTTTTTTTACTGCGTCTAGACTCTGGTCTCCTGCTCCAGCACGCGGGCGGGATCCTGCGATCGCGCGTCTGTCGATTATATCACAATCGAAGCGTTAGGCGAAATGCCAAGCCATCCGTCGGCGAACCGCGGATGCCGCTTTTCTTTTCGAGGCCTAGAGTCATACTGGTTTGGCGATGCCAAGCTGCTTCACGCGACTTGAGCCTGCCGAACATTCCCCCGCTCAGCCGAGACGCCGCTCATGCATATCCTACCAATCATCGCATTGGTATTGCTTGTTGGGTTCGTGACTGGGGCTAATCTTTTTGCCCTGGGCGCTTGTTCGCTTCTCGTCGTTTTTCAGTTGACGCGTTTTTTTGCAAATCGATGGGCCGAGAGTCTGACCGTGGAGCGAACGGTAACCAGTTCGGAGCTCGAAATTGGAGATAGTTTCTCCGTCGGACTGAAAATCAGAAACAATTCAGGCTACTACATTCCCTGGTTGTTCGCGGAAGATGTTCTACCCAAACGCGCTGTTTCGCAGCCACACCGAGCTTTGGAAGTCACTGGGCAGCCAGCCAAGCTCTATTTCTTTCAGCCTAAACAAACCGCGCTGATGACTTACTCGATTCGAGCCATCCGGCGAGGCTATTTTCAATTAGGTCCAACAATATTGGAGACGGGTGATCTGCTCGGTTTGCATCGCAATTATAGAATCATGTCCAAGCCGCACTATGTATTGGTTCTGCCCAAACTCATTCCGCTTCAAGGTGTCAACGTC
This sequence comes from Pirellula staleyi DSM 6068, assembly GCA_945875845.1. Lineage (GTDB taxonomy): Bacteria > Planctomycetota > Planctomycetia > Pirellulales > Pirellulaceae > JBKCUI01. The sequence continues at coordinate 255,030 of CAMCMB010000001.1, read as the reverse complement.
ACGAGTCGGCGACCGATGGGGGACCTACACGTGAACGATCGATCCATGGAGGACCCGACCCAAATGGTTGGTATTCGAGAGTATCGAGCGGGCGACTCACTCAATCGCATTCATTGGCGGGCGACCGCCCGAACCGGGACACTGCATACGCGGATCTTCCAACCGACATGTATCCAAGGCGCCATGCTGGTTCTGGACATGCATAAAAAAAGCAATCCTGACCGCAATGAGCCGCTTCGCACGGATCTTGCCGTAACCATGGCAGCGTCGTTGGCGCACACTCTGTACACGATGAATCAGCCATTTGGCCTCATTAGCAACGCTCGCGATGCTGCTGACCGTGTGCGTCAAATGCACCTTGAACGGGATTTCTCAGATCGCGACTCGGTGCGGGCCGATGTCGAAATGAAAACCTGGAGCGACCGACTGAAACCTGTTGTCGTCGATGCAAATCGTGGCCCAGAGCATTTTGCAGAACTTCATCGAATACTGGCCAGGCTCGAGCGAACCGATGGAATGCAGTTGAGCGATTTGATCATGGAAACGCAAAACCGTTTTTCCAGGCAATTGTCGGTACTGGTGTTGATTCAACAGGTAGATGAAGCGATGGCGTTGGCATTGGGGCTTCTTCGCCGCCGGGGTTTCGCTGTTTCAGCCATCGTGAATCAACATGATCTGGATGGTCTGCAAGACTCGGCCGCCAAGTTGATGGCATACCATGTTCCAGTCTTCGCATTGCCAGACGAAGAATCGGTACCCACTGTTTGTCGCGAAGCCTTAGTCAACAAATAACAAACAAGGGAAATACTGCATCCGCTCATTTTCAAACGGCCCAGAATTAAGGCGAGCGGCAGATTGCAGCATCCCAACCCGACGCGTAAGCAAGGGACCATTTTGCAGGTCCCTCACTTACGTATCGGGTTATGATTGGTAGTTTTCAGTCTGCCGCTCTCCTAAGACCCTGGCTTTGCTAGCGATCGCCGGCACGAAAGGATCGGATTTTTCGCTACGCTTTACCTAAACCGATTCAATTTCAACCGCCCGCAGTTCCGATACTAGCAGCACAACCCGATTTCAGACGGTCGCTGGACTTGCCAGCCGGATCGTGCAAAGCCTTAGTGGAACGGTGGAAGAATTATTATGTCTGTATTGCAACGTACGATTCGAATGTTTGTTTTAGCGGCTCTGGCCGCGTCGAGCCAGATTGGATTTTCCGATGATGGGTACCATCCATTCTCGGAACCAATGGAGTTCGATCCAGATTGGCAATTCTTTGCACCTGTTCAGTTGCAAGACATGCAGGATCTGACCGCACGACAACGTGCGAATAATGGGTTCTATGTGACGTACGATCGCATGAGTATTGGTTTGAATCGGCCAGAGTCCGAAGCTGCCAGCTTTGCGATCGATTCCACATGGGGGAATCGATACGACTTCGGCTGGATGAACAGCAAAGAGTCCGGCTGGATGTTCTCCGCAATCGATATCGGTGGGCCGAACGTATACGAGACTGTGAGCCAACAGCGATTAAATCAATTCGTGACGACGGAAGATGGTGGTAACGGGCCGACCGGGGGAACGAACGGTCAAGGTCCTCCTGGGACAGGTTTGATCGGGCCATCAGAGGGTGGCGATTTCATCACTCGACTCCAACAGAATGACCGGGATGGTGAGCGAATTTACGACCTACAAAACAGCTTGAACGTCGGTTCGTTTGCCAGCTTCGAAGCCAACAAAACCTGGCGAATGGAACCCTATCGCTACGGCGGTATCCTTGAACCGATGATAGGCTTGCGGTACGCGTTCTTCGGGGACGGTGCTCATAATGACTCGTACTTCACGGGCTTCGTCTTGACCCCAGGGATTCCGCCCGACATCACAGGGCAGTTCGAGACGATCGTGCGAGATCACGTACAAACGAACAACTATATGGTCCTTGGGCAAGCCGGCTTCCGGTACACCCACTTCATCAACCGTTGGACCATTTCGAACGACATGAAGGTCTTCGGAGGGCATGTTTATCAAAATCAGGAAAGTTCACGACGAGTGACGACAACCACCTATGACGACCCGCCCGAAGTCGGCTCCATCTCATTGACCGAGGGTGATCGAACCGGCACAACGTTTAGTGGGCGACGAGACGAAGGATCGACCGTTGGCTTTGATTTGAGAGTGGAGGGTGCTTACAAGGCAACGAAGTATCTTGATCTCCGAGGTGGATTCACCATGCTATACTTTGGAGGAGGGATTTGGCGAGGTGCGACCGCCACAGAAGGTGGCAATCCGAACCTGAACAATCAGACCTTGGTCATGCCAGGATTTACTTTCGGCGTCGCTCTCAATCGCTAAGCGGATAGGTCTATGCGGATCACCTGATCTACAACTACAATCGCACGCAAGAAAATTGGCAAAGGCAGTCTTTTTAGGCTGCCTTTGTTTTTTTGTTTTGATGACTTCTCCAACAGGTTCTCGCTTCTCCCATGGCAAGTGCATTCTCCTTAGATAACTGGTTTGGTGCTTCCAAACGATCGCTTTCCACGGAAACACAAGGCGAAGGCCCCCGTGGTCAATTGCCACTGACCGACGAAATGCTGCGAACATGGTCAAGCGGGGATTTGTTTGGTTGGACGCAGAACGCCGGAATGGGCTGGGACATCCAAAAAATGATGGGGCCCCAGTTTCTGTTGCTCAGCACACAGGGGGGCATTCGTGGCGAAGATGGCCAACCGATCGCTCTGGGTTATCACACAGGGCACTGGGAAGTCGGACTCATGATGCGGGCTGCGGCGGATTGGTTGAGCAGTCAGGGTGGAGTGCCGTTCGCTGGCTTCGTGAGCGACCCGTGCGATGGAAGGACACAAGGCACCGTCGGCATGTTCGATTCTCTGCCCTATCGCAACGATGCCGCTATCGTATTTCGACGTCTCATTCGTTCGTTGCCTACACGGCGAGGTGTTCTCGGAATAGCAACCTGCGACAAAGGGCTTCCAGCGATGATGCTGGCATTGGCAGGCAGTTCGCATCTACCGAGCGTCGTTGTACCGGGAGGCGTTACATTGCCTGCCCGAGAAGCAGAGGACTTGGGCAAAGTTCAAACCATTGGGGCGCGATACACCAACGGATTGATTTCTCTCGAAGAAGCTGCCGAAGCGGGTTGCCGCGCGTGCGGTTCACCTGGCGGAGGGTGTCAGTTTTTGGGGACAGCAGCAACGAGTCAAGTGATCGCAGAGGCACTGGGAATGACGGTACCGCATGCAGCGCTTGCACCTAGCGGTCAGCCCATTTGGCTTGAAATGGCGAGGCAATCGGCGGCTGCCCTTTGGGACCAGCACCAGCGCAAAAGCACCTTAAAAGACGTCTTGACCGAGGATTCCTTTTACAATGCGATCGCAGTGCATGCTGCCTGTGGCGGATCCACCAATCTATTATTGCACGTACCAGCCGTCGCTTTCGCGGCTGGAGTTCCACGACCGTCACTCGAGCTGTGGAAAGACATCAATCGCAAAGTGACACGCTTTGTGGATGTGCTCCCCAACGGACCAAAATACCATCCGACCGTTCGCTTATTCCTGGCCGGTGGCGTGCCTGAGATGATGTGGCATCTTCGCGAACTCGGTATCGCTCGCTGTGATGCCAAAACAATTACAGGCTCCACTTGGCATGAAATCCTCGATGCATGGGAAAAATCGGATCGCCGCCTAGCTTTGCGAGAAATGTTGTACGAACGAGATGGCGTGCATGCGGATGATGTCATCTTTCCACCGACCAAAGCCCGAGCCATGGGATTGACCAGCACGGTTTGCTTTCCGCAAGGGAACATCTGCCCCGACGGTTCGGTTATTAAATCGACCGCAATTGATCCATCGGTAATCGATGCCGACGGCGTCTATCGCAAGACAGGACCGGCTCGCGTTTTCACGACCGAAAAAGAAGCTGTGGCAGCCGCCAAGGGGCAGCACCCGAGTCCGCTCAAGGCTGGCGATATTGTGGTCTTGATTGGCCGCGGACCCATGGGGACCGGTATGGAAGAGACCTACCAATTGACCAGCGCTTTGAAACACCTTGAATATGGCAAGCACGTGGCCGTCATCACCGATGCCAGGTTCTCGGGAGTCAGCACGGGCGCGTGTATCGGACACGTCGGACCAGAGGCTCTCGCCGGTGGACCTATCGGCAAGATTCAAAATGATGACTTGATCCACATCTCCATCGATCGATCGACGTTAGAAGCATCCGTGAATTTCATCGGTTGTCACGGTCGAGAATTTGGCCCAGTGGAAGGAGCCGTGGTGCTTGCGGCAAGGAAGCTGCACCCAGGTCTTGGACCCGATGAACGGCTGCCAGACGACACGCGACTTTGGGCCGCTCTTCAAAAAGTAAGCGGTGGAACCTGGGGCGGATGCGTGTACGATGTAGATCGTATTGTCGAAGTCCTCGAAGCTGGCAGCAAAGCACTCGACGCCGGCAAAGCACTCGACGCCGGCAAAGCACTGCCTCCAACATGATTTTGTTGCTAGATAACTACGATAGCTTCGTTTACAACCTCGATCGTTATCTGCAGCGACTCGGTCACTCCACGCTCGTTGTTCGAAGCGATGCGATTACGGTCGACGCAATTGGCCGATTAGGACTGGATGCCATCGTCATTTCGCCAGGTCCCAAATCACCCGATGAAGCGGGTTGCTCGATGGAAGTGGTGCGTCGATTGTCGGATCGCGTCCCGATTCTAGGCGTGTGTTTAGGGCATCAGGCCATCGGCCAAGCTTTTGGAGCAAAAATTGGTCGAGCAACCGCCCCCATGCATGGCAAGAGCAGTGAGATTGAACACGACGGCAGTCGACTCTTCTCCGACATTCCCGTTCGTTTTGTGGTAGGGCGATACCATTCCCTGGTCATTCAACCGAACACTTTGCCCGCATGCCTCAAGGCGACGGCATGGTCGGCGGACGGATCGATCATGGCCATCGAGCATGAGCGTTATCCGGTGTTTGGAGTGCAATTCCATCCGGAATCGATTTTGACCGCTGTCGGCTATACCATCCTGGCGAATTTCCTGTCGATTGCAGGCTTGGAGTGCAGCGAGCTTCCGCCCAACGATCTTCCGGAAACATAGCGGACAAGTCACTCCGCCCACCGACGCAAGGTCGGTGGGGCCGTTTTGGACCCAGCAAGTCTTTTTAAAAATGGGAGAGCGAGGCTCCTGCCGAGCTTAATACGCCACGGTTCGGCAGGAGCCTCACCCTCCCAAGCAAGGAATGGATTGGGCAAAGTCAAGGAAAACATGTTTAGAGGGGTTGCCTCACCCTCCCGGGCAATGAATGGATTGGGCACGCTCTGAGGAACAAAGGGCATGCGATGTGTCAATCGGCTTCCCCAAGTTGCAATTTTCGCTGGATAAGCCATAGTGTGGGTCTGTAGATTCCATCTTTCCTACCTCCCTTGGTCTCTAACCCCACCATCATCATGCTCCACGTCAAACTCTCCGGTCTGATCACACTTGGTTGGTTGCTTCTTTTCTCTCCCGCATTGGTTGGGCAAGAAAAACCGCTCTTCAACGGAAAGGACTTGAGCGGTTGGGACGGTAATCCGGAATTATGGAGTGTTCAAGAAGGTGTCATAACGGGCATAACCAAAGCAGATGCTCGGTTACCTTACAATCAGTTTCTGATTTGGCGAGGCGGCCTTGTCAAGAACTTTGAGTTGCGAATGAAGGTGCGTCAATCGGGCAACAACTCGGGAGTTCAATATCGAAGCAAAGAACTTCCTGAAGTTGGCAAATGGTCTATAGGTGGTTATCAGTGCGATATTCATCCCGTGGCTGCCAACAATGCGATGCTCTACGACGAACGTGGCCGCGGCATCGTTGCCTCCAATGGCGAACAGATCATCGTGGATGCTGCCGGAGACAAATGGGTTGTCAAAAAAGAGGCTCCGACCGAAGTGAATGTTGCCGACTGGAACGAATACAAGATCATAGCACGGGGAAATCATCTGGTTCACCAAGTCAACGGCAAAACCACTGTCGATATAGTGGACCATCAAGAATCGGAACGCGAATTGGAAGGTCTGGTCGCGTTTCAAGTGCACTCGGGTCCAGCCATGAAAGTCGAGATCAAGGACATTTTCCTGAAGGAACTGCCCGACGGAGATTTGATAACCCTGGAACAACACCCGATTCCGAAAGATGCAACCAAGAAGGCGGGCCCTCAAGCCAAGAAGAACGCACCCAAAAACACGACGGCTATTTCTCCAACCCCGAATGGCCCGCCTGCGGCTAAAGAGCCGATGGTCAACGCAGCCAAGAAAGAGAACCAGGAGAAAAGGGCAAACGACAAGGCCAAGCCCAAACAAGCGAAATCCGCCGAAGTTGGACCCGTCGTGAATGAAAACAAAGCGACACCCATCGATCGGGTCAAAGTTGCCAAGGACTTTCAAGTTGAGCTCCTCTATTCGGTGCCCGGTGGAGAACAAGGCTCATGGGTGAATCTTTGCTTGGACAACAAAGGCCGGATTATTGCAAGCGATCAGTACGGTGGTTTGTTTCGATTCGCAGCACCGGCGCTTGGTAAACCATTGGATCCGACCACCGTTCAAAGAATGCCACTCGATATTCGTGCGGTCAACGGAATGGCTTGGGCTTTTGGTGCGTTGTACATTGGAGTCAACGACTACGAGAAAAAGATACCTTCGGGTCTCTATCGCATCTCAGACAGCGATGGCGATGATGAATTAGACAAAGTGGAAATGCTCCGCGAGATCATCGCTAACGGCGACCATGGTGTGCATGCCGTCGTTCCCACGCCTGATGGCAAGGGACTTTTCTTGGTGTGTGGCAATGGCGCAAAACTTACCCAATCCAGTCCTACCTCGCCCGTGCCTGCCATTTGGGGTGAAGACCACTTGTTACCCCGAATGCCGGACGGCCGTGGCTTCATGCGAGATGTTGTTGGACCCGGCGGGATCATCTACCGAGTCACACCCGATGGAAAGAACTTTGAGGTCTTTTCAAGTGGCTATCGAAACATTTTTGATGCATCGCTCAATGATGCAGGCGAGTTGTTCACGTACGATGCGGACATGGAATACGACTTTAACACCTCATGGTATCGCCCGACCCGTGTAAATCACGTCGTTAGTGGATCGGAATACGGCTGGCGAAACGGAGCCGGCAAACGACCCGAGTTCTATGCCGACAACTTGCCTGCAACGATCAATATTGGTCCCGGCTCACCCACCGGAACGACGTTCGGATATGGAGCCAAGTTTCCGGCCAAGTATCAGAAGGCTCTGTTTATTCTCGACTGGAGTTGGGGCAAGCTCTACGCGGTCCATTTGGAGCCGAACGGCTCTAGTTACTCTGCGACCAAAGAGGATTTCATCTCGGGATTGCCGCTGCCGCTAACCGATGCCATTATCAATCCGGCGGATGGCGCCATGTATTTCACGATCGGTGGTCGACGTGTCCAGTCAGGTTTGTACCGCGTCACCTACACAGGCTCGGAACCCACTGCGAAAGTCCAACCGGAATCGGCAAAGGGATCCGCAGAGCGAGCCTTGAGGCACAAACTCGAAGCGTTCCATGGCAAACAAGATCCGAACGCCGTCGATGTCGCTTGGCCCTACCTCAAGCATGAGGACCGATTCATTCGATGGGCTGCGCGCACAGTGCTCGAACATCAACCGCTTGCCAGTTGGTTGCCTCGTGCGTTGGGTGAAAAAGATGCAGCAACGCGTATTGAAGCATTGCTCGCAGCAACGCGTCTTGGCGGAGTGTGTCCTATGCTCCGAACCGACAAGACACCCGCCACGGACCCATCCAACGGTGCGAAAATCCTCAACGCACTTGAGAGTATTGAGTGGCTTGGATTGTCCCCTGAACTTCAGCGCAATTTCGTCCGAACTGCCGAGATCGCTTTCAATCGATTTGGACTTCCCGAGCCATCGGTCGCCAAACGTTGGGTTGCGAAACTGGATAGTGGGTTCCCAGCGAAGTCATTTCAACTCAACTGGTTGCTCTGCGAAACATTGGTTTTTTTAGAATCCCCAACCGTCGCAGAAAAGGGAATGGCGTTGATCGAAAACGCGCCGAGCCAGGAAGCTCAAATTGAGTATGCAAGATCGCTCAGGATGCTGAAGACGGGCTGGACGAAACAATCTCGTACCGCTTACTTGGAATGGCTTTTGAAGGCTTCCAACTATCGCGGCGGAGCGAGCTTTGAAAAATTCATCGAATTCATTCGCAACGATGCATTGCTCACGCTCAGCGACGCAGAGAAAGAATCGCTTAAAGACGTTCTGGAGAGAAAACCCGTTCCCAAAACGACACTGGAAAACGTGGGTGCTCTGTTCGCAGGACGCAAAGAGAATGGATATACATTCGATCAAATCTCAAAACTGGCAAGCCAGGAACTGGAAAAAAACGGATCGCTGACCGATGGAATCCAAGCTCGGGATCTTGAGAATGGTCGAAAGATGTTTGGAGCGGCCGCGTGCTTCACCTGCCACCGATTTGACAATCAAGGGGGCATGAACGGTCCTGACTTAACAAGCGCTGGTCGCCGTTATTCGGTACGCGATTTGGTCGAACAGATCATGGTTCCGAGCAAAGAGATCAATGAGCAATTCGTTCCCATCGATGTGGTCACCGAGGACGACGAGCGATTCCGCGGAGTGGTCGTCAATCTCAATGGAGACACGATTTCGATCAACACGGACCCGACGAACCCCAACGAAAAAGTCACGCTCGATCGCAAGAAAGTGGTGAGTATCGCGCCGTCGAAAGTTTCGCCGATGCCGCTCAACCTAATCGACATGATGAGCAAGGACGAAGTGCTCGACCTGTTGGCTTATGTTCTCAACGGCGGCAGCAACGCTCAGTAACCCAGCTGTGAACAGCAGGGTACAGATTTCGATACGGGTGGCACGCCCTGAGGTACGAAGGGCGTGTGATTCGCCAGATCCATTTGCCAAGCTGATAGGTTATGGAAACCCGAGGCGTAACGGCTTGTTGCTTTAATGGGCTGTGACACGGGGTATTCGAAAGTGGCATGGGCGTCTCGCCCATGGATTCACGAGCGAGCGCGCTCGTGCCACGCTTTGGTAACCCGACGCGTAAGCGAGGACTGGCAACGCAATCCCTCGCTCACGGGCTTGTTGATTTAGTGAAGTCGTAATTGGGTAAGGGCGGTACGACGGACTTCCTAGTCCGTCAATGGGAAATTCGACGGACTTGGAAGTCCGTCGTACCATTAAAGCAACAAGCGCTCACGCGTCGGGTTACCAAAATGCCGCCAAAAGTGGTCTATCCATAAATTCACAGCCTACCAGCGAAAGATGGGTCATTCACGCACCTTTTGCAGAGCAAAAGGCGACGATGTTTTGGCCTTCCACTGACTGTGCATTATTTTTTGCCACAGAGACACAGAGATAAGCACTTTTTGCCCGATCGGGATCGTCCGCATTCCGACTGTGTCTTTCTGCCTCCCCGTGACACCTTCCCAGCTTAGCTGTGAAAAAATGTTGGGTCGTCGGGGCGAGCGGAAGCCAATCTTCGAAAATCTACTTTTTTGCTTGCACCCTACCTTGCCAACCCCGACAATTTTCATATCATAGTGATATCACTTAGATATCGTATCGACGGTTTGCTTTTGAAATAGGGGAATTCGAAATGGCCGAAGTATGCAATGAGAAGACACTGGTGCCGAGTTCTGGTTGGGGGATGCTGTTTGTGCTGCTGTGCGGCCTAGCAACCATTCCGGTTGTTATTGGATTGGGGGCGAATGGGTTTTTCTCGAACGCACTGGGAGTCGTGGTAGGGGTTTGCCTTGCGGTGATAGCGGTGGCGATTTTCATTGGTTTGTTCGGTCTGATGGCGATTCAGCCGAACGACGCGCGGGTACTTCTTTTGTTTGGTGACTATCGCGGTACTGTTACCAAATCGGGCTTCTACTGGGTGAATCCGTTCTTCTCAAAGAAAAAGATCTCGCTCAGGATTCGCAATTTTGAAACCGGCGCAACCAACGTGAGCGAAAAGAAGAACGAGGCGGGGCAAGTCATTCAAGCCAAATCTCGCACCCACGGCCGACCGTCCAAGGTGAATGATCGCGATGGCAATCCAATTGAAATTTCTGCGGTGGTGGTCTGGAAAGTGGTCAATACGGCAGAAGCATTGTTCCAGGTGGATGACTATGAAGACTACGTTGCCGTACAGAGTGAAGCGGCGTTAAGAAACCTGGCAACGCGTCATCCATACGACAGCGAAGACCATCAAATGTCGTTGCGTGGCTCGACACAGGAAGTGAGCGACCAACTTCGCCACGATATCCAAGAACGCTTGGATAATGCAGGTATGCAGGTCATCGAAGCTCGAATCAGCCATCTCGCCTACGCGCCGGAAATTGCATCGGCCATGTTGCAGCGTCAACAGGCGCACGCCGTCGTTGCGGCCCGAGCGAAGATTGTCGAGGGAGCCGTTGGGATGGTCCAGTTAGCCTTGAATCAGTTGAGTCGCGACAAGATTGTTGAATTGGACGATGAGCGTCGGGCTGCGATGGTTTCCAACTTGATGGTCGTGTTGTGCAGCGACCGCAATCCCCATCCGGTTCTCAACGTGGGTTCGCTCTATTCCTAACCTGATTCGCTATGGGGAATGGTTGAAATGGCAAAGCGAGACTCCTTTCTGTTGCGACTTAGTCCAGCGACGCTGGAAGCCGTTCGTCGCTGGGCGGATGACGAGTTTCGAAGCATGAACAGCCAAATCGAAATGGTCCTTCAGCGCGCACTGAAGGAAGCTGGCAGGATGCCACTGCAAAACGAACCAGGCCCCGCTGCGAAGAACTCAGTGGATCTACCCGACGAAAACGGTTAACCTTTTCGGTTCGAGGTGGCGAATTTCGGATTTCGGATTTCGGATTTGAAAGAAGTCTCGGGTCTCGGATATCGGATTCAGATATGAAGTTTGAAATTTAAAATTTGAAATTTGAAATTTTGGTACGTGCTGGCTGCGGCATAGCCCTGCGATTCTTACCGAATCCCCATTTCGTCTAACAAATGCTTGGCGTTGTAGACCCAACCTGTCACCCAAAGCACGTAGCGAATGTCGACTCCGATCGAGCGACTGTAGCTTTCATTCCACGCGAAGTCGTTGATGGTCGCTTCAAAAGTGCGGTCGAAATTGACTCCCACGAGTTCGCCTTTTGCGTTCAACACCGGACTCCCCGAGTTTCCGCCGGTTGTGTCGGTGTTGTAAAGGATTGCGACCGGAACTTGCCCAAGTTTCGGGTGCACAAATGGCCCAAAGTCTTTGGCTTGATAGCGATCGATCACTTCTTTGGGAGTGATGTAGGGTTCAACGCCCGTGGTCTTTTCGATCACACCTTGCAGCGTCGAAATGGGGGTCTTTTGGATGGCATCCGCTGGCGAATAGCCTCGAACTCGACCGTAAGTAATACGAAGTGTCGCATTCGCGTCCGGTACAAATACCGAGGGTTGAAACGCTTGCTTGGCTTCCATCAACGAACCGTAGAGTTGACCAAGTCGACCGTCTCGCTCCTTGTCCAAGTCTCGAAGTTGTTTGTACGTCGGATAGAGCCGAATCATCCACGAGAGGAGCCTGTCGCCGCTCGCAGCGAGTTCATCCGGTGACTTCTTTAAGCACTCGTCTACAAACGCGACCTGTCCGAGACGCGTGGATTTCAGAAGCGATACTGCATCGTCTAGGTTTGCGAGCGGTTTTTTCAATGCTTCGACTTCGTTCGAGGCTGGTATCTTGCTTAGCCGAGTCAAAATGCCTTGCAACATCTGTGCATCCGTCGCCGTGTCCCAGTCCGCAATATCGAGCTTGAGTTGCTGAATCGTCAGGTCGTAGTTGCGATTCATGTAAGGCGCTTCGCGATCGATATCTTCTTTGGTTCGCTCGACCGCTGCATCGTAAAGCGTGAATGCAAAGGACATGGCTCGACAGGCGGACTTGAGTTCCTTCAAGTGGATTTCCAGCGGGCCTTTCGAGGTCATTTCGTTATAAACTAGGCTGATGTCTTTGAGCAGCGATCCATATTTGGCCATTCGCTGAGGATCGGCCTGGATGAACGCTTGCAACTCCGATTCTTGCTGCTCGCGTGTTGCGACGATACTCGTTCGGGCCATGCCGAGCAGTTGCCCGCGCGAGCGCTTTTCCACATTGGCTAACGACTTGGATCTGGACGCATGCTTGATGGCTATCGAGCGGTCCGATGCGCCTGAGCGGTCCATTTCCCCGATTTGCCAACCGTAGAGCTCAACGATGGCAGGGAGACGCACCTCTTGCTCGAATCGAAAGAAGCTTGCCGTCTTTTGCCGGACGGTGCGACCTGGATACCCCAATAAGAAAACGAAGTCTTCTTCGTTGACACCCTGGGGTGCAACCTTGATGGGTCGCTTTGGGTGAAAGGGAATATTGTTTGGGGAGTAATCGGCGGACGAACCGTCTGGCGCCGTGTAAGCTCGCATGAATGAGAAGTCGCCGGTATGACGAGGCCATTCCCAGTTGTCGGCTTCACCGCCGAATGCACCGATCGAGATCGGTGGCGCGAACACCAACCGCACATCTTTGAGATACGTGTACAGAAACAAGACATACGTTTTCCCCGCAAACATTTCTGCCACTTCCGCTCGCAGGCCTTTGTTCTCCTGTTCCGCAGTCTGTTCGATTTGTTTGCGGCGTTTCTCGATGGCCTTGGTGCGTTCGAGAAACGTCATGTTGTCCGTGACTGCCGACAAGACTTTCGCGGAGACATCCGAGTAACCCTCGGTAATGCGAACGTTGTAACCCGACGCAGGCACTTCCTCGGAACGATTCTTGGCGATGAATCCATTTTGCAAAAGGTCGTTTGCCGAAGTACTGGCTTTTTGAATGGCGTCGAAAGCGCAATGGTGGTTCGTGATGATGAGCCCATCGCTGGAAACAAACGACCCGGTGCACCCGTTCACGCGGCAGATTCCATCCACCAGACTCACTTGTTCCGAGTTGAACAGCTCACCTAGAGTTAGTTGCATGCCTTTGTTTTGCAGATTGAGCCGGGCCAGTTCGCTGATCGGAAACATGCCTTCATCGGCTTGGAGCGAGCTGGCGAAAAGCGTAATAAATGAAATACAAGTCAAAAGTCGAATCATGTTTTTACTCGGTGAGGTATTTTTCAGGACGGGGCTGTGAATTTATTCCGCTTTACTCACCGGACGGCTTGCGCCGTTCCGCTAACAAATGATAGCGGAAGGGGCGCGAGCCCTCCGGTGACGACCCAAGCATTTTTTCACAGCCCAGGAGCAAAAGACTACAATACTAAAATAACAGTCACGACGCGGAGCGTCGTGCAACGATTACTCTGGTTGGTTCATACCTAACTGTTTCATTTTGCGATAAAGGTTTGAGCGTTGTAAGCCCATCTTTTCGGCGGCTTGGGTTACGTTGCGACTGCAAGCTTTGATTTGTTCTTCGATAAACCGAGTTTGAAAATCTGCGGTCGCGTCACCGAGCGTCTTGTTCAAATCAAAAGTCGAAGTCGCCATACCTTCACCCGTCATACGCGGTGAACGGACGAAGTCGACTTGCGATTCATCTAGCGTATCGCCTGTCGTGAGATACGCAATCCGCTCCACGATATTGCGAAGCTCCCGGACGTTTCCAGGCCAATCGTGCGTTGCTAGCCGGCGTTTTGCTCCAGGGGTCCATGTCGGTTTAGAACGACCGATCTTGGTGCAAAACATCGTCAAGAAAAAGTCGGCCAGATCCAAGACGTCCTCGCCCCGGTTTCGCAGGGGAGGCAGCATCATGGTCACGACCGTTAATCGGAAATACAAGTCCTCACGAAATTTCTTCTTTTGAACCAACTCGACTAAATTTTGATTGGTGGCCGCAATGACTCGAACGTTGACAGGAATAGGGGAGGAGCCGCCAACCCGCACAACCACTTTTTCTTCCAAAACGCGAAGCAGTTTGGCTTGCCCGCCCATACTCATGTCGCCGATTTCATCCAGGAAAAGCGTTCCACCTGATGCCAATTCGAATTTCCCGTTGCGGGTCTCATGTGCGTCCGTAAACGCTCCCTTTTCATGTCCGAATAGTTCGCTCTCCAGCAGGGTCTCGGTGATTGCAGCGCAGTTGACGGCGATAAACGGTTCAAAGCGTCGTTTGCTTTGGTAATGGATCTGGCGAGAGACAACTTCCTTGCCGGTTCCGTTTTCGCCTAACAAAAGGACTGCCAAATCGGTGTCGCCAACGCGAGTGATGGTCGACTTTAATGTTTGCATCTCAGGCGAGTTACCAATCAGCTGAACTTGCTGTTGCGCATCGTGTGTTAATCGATCGCGGGTCTGCACCAAGCGTTGCATTTGCTGTGTGTTGGCAAGCGCCGCCGACGCATGACGAGCAAGTTCAATCAGGTCCGTTTCATCTTGAGTGTCGAATCGCCCGTCGGCATGGTTGATCACTTCGAAGACACCCATCGGCTTGTTGCGAGCATCGATCAATGGAACCGCCAGCAAGGAATCCGTTCGATAGCCACTGCTAGAATCGACTCTTCGATCGACTTCATCATGCGGATCGGACCGATCCCAACGTCGTGGTTGCAAACTTTTGAGAACCGCGCCTGCCAAGCCTTTGTCATCGGCGATGCGCAGCGGTTTGCCCTCGATGCCGAGAGCGGGGTGACCGACCAGTTCGCGAGCCGATTTATCCCACAAAAAGATACTGGCGCGATCACTGTGCAATAAACGTGTGGCCGCTTGCGCAATATCTTGCAACAGGCGATCGAGGTCGTGGTGCGAATGCCAATCGGCGGCAACATTCAATATCTGATTTAGTCGAACGACGTCGCGTGCTTTCTGCTGTTGGCGGTGCCACGTGTCGATGGACATCGCCAACAGGGATAGATGCTCAACAACGCGTTCCGCAGCGGTTTCGCTCAGCACCGGTTGACAACACAACACGAGGGTCTTGTTGGTTGTCGCATGGATCGGCAGGTAGGTCCATAATGTGGATCGCAGTACCGTTCGATTGTCCAGGCATTCACTCGCGATGTTCCAGTCAGGCGGTTCGGCGGAAACCTTGCCCAACTGCAATGACCTTTTCCAAGCCCCTTTCGAAGCGACCATGAGCACAATACCAGAGACGTTCCACGCGTTGATCGCCCAGGTAAGAGGCTCTTGCAACAATTGTTCCAGCGATCGAGAACGCTCGATCGCGGTGAATAGTTGGTTGACAAAGGGGGTAACGATCGAGCTCATTCACTATCAAATTGTTGCTTGGGCTCTTCCAAAAAATCACAGCTTCCGAGCGTGCCGCCTGCGGGCCCGGTACGTTTCCGTCTGTCGCTCGTGGTGTAAGTGTACCGGGAAAGCAAACGAAATGTTGTTGGGCGAAAAACGGAATCCCGCTAGGAACCCATGAAAACGAAAAGAGCAGTCGCCGGCAAAATGTCTCCCCAAAAAAGCTCAGAATAGAGCGAAACGGCTAACCAAAACCGCCCGAACATGAGATATTAAGCCGCCTCACCTGCTATTTCCCCACCTAGGGTCCTACGGAAACTATGACACAAGACACGTCAAAATTCTCGCTCACCACTTGGTTGATTGTCATCATCGCCAGCATCGGCTTTCTTTTCGATACTTACGAACTGCTAATGACGCCGCTGACCGCGCCCCCGGCAATTGCGGAACTGCTGGATGTACCCCTCAACCATCCCTCGGTCGCGTTGTGGTTCGGTCGTCTGCTTTGGATCGCGGCCCTTTGTGGCGGTGTATTCGGACTGATCGGGGGTGCGATGACCGATCGACTTGGACGCAAATTCGTCATGGCTGCCGCCATTTTTGTTTACTCTCTCTCTCCGTTCTTTGCTGCCTACAGTACTTCCTTACCGATGTTCATCTTTTTCCGCAGCACAACCTTTATCGGTGTCTGCGTTGAATTTGTGGCTGCCATCACATGGTTGGCAGAAGTATTCGAAGACAAGAAACAACGTGAGCGTTGGCTCGGAATCACACAAGCGTTCGCATCGCTCGGCGGTGTGCTCGTGACACTCGTGAGTGTGTACGTGCTCGCGAACAGCAAGAGTTTCTACCATCTTGGATTACCATTGCCGCCCAATGGTACCGATCCATCTGCTTGGCGTTACTTGTTAATGACAGGCTTTTTCCCAGCCATCCCTATTGCAATTCTTTTGCCGTTCGTTCCAGAGTCGCGAATTTGGAAAGAGAAGAAAGCCGCAGGCAAGTTAAAACGGCCAAATATCTCAGCTCTCTTTGCGCCAGAATTCCGGCGAATCACCATCGTGACTGCACTCCTTTCCGCTTGTGCCTATGGAATTGCGTTTGGAGCGTTGCAATTAACGCCCAAGAGTATCGCCCCAGGTTTGCCAGAGCTTTCCGCTCAAGCAAAGGAACTAGCTCCGTTGCGCAAGCAAGCGGCAGCCCTCAACAAAGAACTCGATTTGACGGCCCCAGGTTCACCCGAGCGCAAGGAAGTTCGCGGCAAATTGATCGCCAACAAGAAGCTTCAAGATCCATTGACGAAACAAGTCGCGGAAGTTGGCGACACCGTGCAGTTGTATCAAGAAATGGGGGGCTTGATTGGCCGTATCCTGCTGGCGATCTTCATTATTATCGGTCTCAGCCGAGTCTTGACCTTGAAGCTCTTTCAGGTTCCAGCCCTCATTATCATACCCCTGACTTATTTCGTGCTATTCAAGTCAGGAGGGACGAATTTTATGTTGCTCTATGGAGTTTGCGGCTTGCTGACGGTGGCGCAATTTAGCTACTTTGGCGAGTATTTGCCGAAGGTGTTCCCCATGCATTTGCGTGGTACGGGTGGTAGTTTCGCTACGAATGTAGGGGGACGCATGATTGGGACGAGCATGGCAGTCGTCACCACGAATTTCGTGGCACCCATGCTTGCCGGAGGAGTGGATAAAGTAACGCCCATTTTCATTGCTCAAGCCGCTGGTTACGTAGCGACCTCACTGGCCGTATTGGCCTTGGTCGTTGGAATGTTTCTACCCGAACCAAAAACGCTGGTCGAAGATTAAGACCTCGGCACTGCAATGACGGCGACAGTTTTGGTGACCGGTCACGGCGGCTTTCTCGGGCGAGCGATTTGCCGCGAGCTGCTTCAGAACGGTTATCGCGTTCGTGGCTTGGCTCGCAATCGCTATACCGAACTTGAGAACTTGGGAGTCGAGTGCGTTCAAGCCTCGGCCACCAATTATTCCGCATGTGAACTTGCATGCTCGGGTGTTGACGCAGTCATTCACACGGCAGCATTAGCCGGCGTGTGGGGACCTGCTTCGCATTACGAACAAGCCAACATTGTCGCTACGGACAATCTGCTAAGTGTTTGTAAATGCAAGGGCATCGGTGCCTTCGTTTTCACCAGTTCTCCATCGGTTACGTTTGATGGAGCAGCCCAACGCAATAGCGATGAGCGGACGCCCTACCCAAAGACGTGGTTGTGCCACTATCCGCGGACCAAGGCGATTGCAGAACAACATGTCTTAGAGGCCAACAACTCGCGATTGGCAACTTGCTCATTACGACCACATCTCATTTGGGGTGTCGGCGATCCCCATTTGATACCGCGAGTCATCTCTCGCTGCCGTTCGGGTCGATTGCGGCGAGTCGGCGATGGGAAGAACCTGATAGACACTGTTCATGTCGATCATGCGGCGATTGCGCATCGTTTTGCATTGGAACGCATGCTTGACAAAGACGGCAATGCAACGGGCCGTCCCTACTTCATCACCGATGGAGCGCCCGTAGAATGCTGGGAATGGCTGACGACGATTCTCCGATCAGCCAATTTGACCCCGCCAACGAAAAGCATCTCGCTCAAGGCCGCATATCGATTGGGGAGCGTGTTCGAAGCGATTTATCGCTTGGCTGGCATTCGAAGCGAGCCTCCGATGACCCGCTTTGTGGCGGCTCAATTGGGAGTCGATCACTACTTCGATATCTCGGCCGCTAAGGAGCGGCTTGGCTACAAACCCATCGAAAATCGCCACGAACGCATCGCCGAGCTCAAAACTTGGCCATGGCATCGTCCACTTCCCTAATCAGCCGTACGCGCTAGGGGCTTGTTGATTTAGTGAAGTCCTTATTGGTTAAGGGCGGTATGACGGACTTCCAAGTCCGTCAATGGGGAATTCGACGGACTTGGAAGTCCGTCGTACCATTAAATCAACCAGCCGCTAGCGTCCTACGGAGTGAGCACGAGTACGAGCGTCCCTGAAATTCAAACAATCACGCGGAGCGTGATGGGTACTATGTCAGTGCAGGATGGGCCAATTCGAACTCCGTGATTTTCTTTTCGTGTTCGAGCGTCAAACTGATATCATCCAGTCCGTTCAACAAGCAATGACGTCGGAACGGCTCAACCACGAACGATGCCAAAAACCCTTGCGAATCGGTGACCGTGCACTTCTCCAAATCAACGGTGAGAATGTACTGCTCGTGAGCCGCAGCCCGACGAAACAATTCTTCCACTTGCTCCTCGGTGAGTTGGATCGGCAGTGTCCCGTTTTTGAAACAATTGTTGTAGAAAATGTCTGCAAACGAAGGCGCAATCACGGACCGAATTCCGTAGTCGTCGATTGCCCAGACGGCATGCTCGCGCGACGAGCCGCTGCCAAAGTTGCGACGGGCGAGCAGAATCGAGGCGTTCTTGTTTCGAGCCAGGTTCAACTCGAAAGCGGGATTTGGCGTGCCATCTTCATTGAAGCGCCAATCAAAAAAAAGATACTGACCAAAGCCGCTGCGCTCGATTCGCTTGAGAAATTGCTTTGGAATGATTTGATCGGTATCGACATTGGCTCGATCCATGGCGGCGACGACGCCGGTTACTTTGGTGAAAGGTTGCATGCTATTTAGGTGGTGAGTTATGTGTGATGGTATATACAGCGGTCGACGTTACTTCTTGTAGGTCCATTGGCGAATGTCAACGAATTGTCCTGAGATTGCGGCCGCCGCAGCCATAGCAGGCGAGACCAAGTGCGTTCTACCTCCCTTGCCTTGCCTACCTTCGAAGTTGCGATTGGATGTGGAGGCACATCGTTCACCCGGTTCCAAACGGTCTGGGTTCATTGCCAAGCACATGCTGCAACCCGCCTCACGCCAATCAAAACCGGACTCTTTGAAAATTCGATCAAGACCTTCGGATTCTGCCTGACGTTTGACTTGCCCGCTGCCGGGGACGATCATCGCATAGACCTTGTCGCTCACCGTATAGCCTTTGACAACGTTCGCCGCTGCACGTAAATCTTCGATGCGTGCATTGGTACATGAACCGATGAAGACACGGCTGATAGGAACTTCGGACAAAGGCACTCCCGCTTTGAGCCCCATGTATTCCAGGGATCCTGCGGCCGATTTGCGTTCTGTTTCATCGGCAAAATCGTTTGGACTTGGAACAGGTGAATTGATGGATACGACTTGTCCTGGATTGGTTCCCCAAGTCACTTGGGGTTCGATGTCCTGTCCGCGATAAACGCTGACCCGATCGTATTTCGCACCGGGATCGCTCGGAAGTTGTCTCCAAATTGCTTCCGCAGTCACTCGGTCCTTGGGTGCGAATTCTCGACCTCGTAAATAGTCGAACGTGGTTTGATCCGGAGCAATCATGCCTGCCCGGGCGCCGGCCTCGATCGACATGTTGCAGACGGTCATCCGCTCTTCCATGCTCAACTTGCGAATCACTTCACCCGTATATTCCAGCACGTATCCGGTACCGCCCGATGTTGTCAACTGGCCGATCAAATAGAGGATTAGATCTTTGGCGGTGACGCCTGGAGCAAGTTGCCCATCGACTTGTAGTTCGTAGGTTTTCGGCAGGTACTGCAAGAGCGTTTGCGTTGCCAACACATGCTCCACTTCGCTGGTCCCGATCCCAAAAGCCAATGCACCAAAAGCACCGTGGGTGGCAGTGTGCGAATCGCCGCAGACGATCGTCATGCCAGGCTGAGTGTAACCGAGTTCGGGGCCAATGATGTGCACGATTCCCTGATTCACATCATTCAAATCGTAGAGCCGAATACCGGATTCTTTACAGTTGTTTCGAAGCGTATCGACTTGTTTCCTTGCGATTGAGTCCGCAATCGGTAACGCGCGGTTGCTGGTCGGAACATTGTGGTCGGGAGTAGCGACCGTTCGTTCAGGGCGACGAACCGTTCGGCCTGCGAGACGAAGCCCCTCGAACGCCTGGGCGCTCGTCACCTCATGCACCAAATGAAGATCGACATAAAGCATCGTTTGCTTGCCTGATTCGCTCAGAACCGTGTGGTTGTCCCAAATTTTTTGGAACATCGTGCGAGGCATTTTTGTGGCCGAGGACATAGAAAGCGTTTTTTTAGGGGATGTTGAGGGACGAATGCGACTCGAATGGATGGACAGGCGGTCAGAACATTTGGCTCGGGGGTGTTAAGGTTACTTCCCTCCGGCTATCCTGGTGTTTCCGAGCATCCATTTTCCCTAATTGCCCATTTCAGGATAGTCGAAACGATGTCCAATACCGATCCTTTGCATGAACGCGGCTCCGCTCTCGAGAATCATTTCTTTGCCAAACTTGACAACAAACTATTAGAAGAATTGAAGATCAAAGAAGATCACGATAATTTTATTGGTGAGTTTTCTCGCATTTCGGGACTAAAGGACGTGAAAATCCTCGAAGCGATTTACAAAATAGGCGTGACGCCTCAATCATTTACCGCTTTGCGTGTGTTTCCTTTGGTTGCCGTTGCCTGGGCCGATGGAGTGCTTGAGGAAGCTGAGAAAAGCACGATCAATACCCTCGCGGCATCCCAGTCGATCTCGAAACAAGGCCCCGCCGGGCAATTGCTCGCAAAATGGCTGGAAAAAAAACCCACTTCCGAAATGTTCGAGGCATGGGAAACGTACGCCAAAGCCTTGGTGGCGGCACTCCCAGCACAGGATGCCGACGAACTCAAGAACACCCTAGTAAAAGAAATCCACACGGTTGCATCGTCGAGCGGCGGTTTGCTTGGCTGGGCCGCCATCTCGGCGGGTGAACATAAGGCTTTGAATCGAATTGAAGCCGCGCTTACCCGATCGTAACGCGATTCCCCACCCAAGTTCCTCCATTATCCTCACCCTCTCGAATCCACGGAGACATTATGAAGTACGGCATGAATCTTTTGCTTTGGACCGGCGAACTCAACGAAAGCTTGTTGCCGACTCTGGAAAAGCTCAAAGCCATGGGTTACGACGGAGTCGAGATCCCGGTATTCAACCTCGACCTGGACTACGCGGCGTGGGGCAAGCGATTCGACAATCTAGGATTGGCCCGAACCGGCGTAACGGTTCGTACTCCTGACGATAATCCGATCAGTTCCGATCCCGCTATTCGCAAAAAAGGTGTCGATGGCAACAAGAAAGCACTCGACTGTTGTGCCGCTGCTGGGGTCCAAACGATTGTTGGCCCGTACCATTCCGCTCTCGGCCACTTCAGCGGCGCTGGCCGCACCCAAGACGAATGGAATTGGGGCATCGACAGCATGCGAGCTACGGCCGAACACGCAGGAAAAGTAGGGGTGATGCTAGGCGTCGAGCCCTTGAATCGCTTTGAAGTTTATTTCTTGAACGCACAAGCGGACGCGGCTGAATTCTGCCGTCAAGTGAATCATCCCATGTGCAGAATGATGTACGACACATTCCACAGCAATATCGAGGAAAAGAGCGTCACCAAAGCCATCCATGACATCAAGGATATGCTTTGCCATGTGCACATCAGCGAAAATGACCGCAGCACTCCGGGACATGGAAACGTTCGCTGGAAAGAAAATTTCGACGCGTTGCAATCGATTGGCTACGACGGTTGGCTGGTCATCGAAGCCTTTGGATTGGCCTTGCCAGAATTGGCTGCTGCGACGCGAATCTGGCGTCGGATGTTCACAACCGAACTACAGTTAGCCGAGCAAGGCCTCCGGTTCATGAAAGATCAAGTCGAAATGCGAAAGGGCTAAAGGTTCTCAAAGTAGTAGGCACATTCCATGTGCCGTCCACCTGGAATCCTTGCAATAGCTTGACTGCGGACGGCACGGCGGAGCGTGCCTCCTACTTTTGCCAGCGGCCTTACTTTGCTTCCGTTGGCTTGTCTTTCTTTTGCAGGAACGGGACCGGCTTGAGCTCAATCGGCTTAATCGATTGCAAGTACTCCAAAGTCGTTTTAGACTTGTCGCCGCCAACCTGCGCATGGAAATGCAAACTGAAACCATGCGGTCCTTTTGCGTCGATGAGTGTCGGTTGCAAAGTCAAGAACGCCTTAACCGCGTCCAATTGCCCGAGCATCGTAGCGCAAAAGAGATCGATCCTTGCTCCACGAGAAAGCAATAATTCGACAATGTCCGTGCGACCCATGTGGGATGCACCTCCCAATGCCGTTTCCCAGTCTCCTCCACCCCAATCGATTGCGGCATTGAGCAGTCCCGCTTCACGATCGAGGAGCTTGCGCACCATTTCCAAATCCGAGTGAGCGTAAATAACGAAATCTTGAGCCAGTGCGCGGTTGATTTGCGGCTTCTTCCAGGATGGTTTGAACGATGGAGCATCGTAGTCGCGTTCGAAAGGTGCTTCGACGGGACCGCCAGGTACAGTGGCTTTGTCGTCCCCTTGAGCCAGGACGGAACCCGCAGCAACCGCAGTTGCTCCAAACGTTAAACCAAAATCGCGACGACTGATGGACCCGACCATGATGATTCCCAGAATTTCCAGAGTTATGAATAGGTGTACGCGACGCAGAACTTCCGTGAACCCTTTGCGCAAATTGGTTCACGAACCGTGATTATTTTTCTTTGCGATTCGCTTTTCTGGCGCTCGCTTTTCCTTGAACAGGCACCAAATCCTTGAATTCGCTTCCTGCCGTGATGTTTTGAATCAAGCGAGGGACGTAGCTATTGTAGCGTTCGTCGGGCGAGTCCCCTTTGGGATCAAGCTTGACGACGGAAGGTAGCAATGAATTTGCCTGATCGCCAAGTGCCTCAATGGCCGCAAGAGCGGACATCGAAACCAGTACACCGTTCTTTTGAGGTGGCGATAGCTCTTCCAACACGTTCAAGGCCCTGGCCTTGGCTGCCTCGTCGCCGAACATTCCAAAAACCTGGGCAACGACGATTCGCACCGGTGCTGCTTCGTCTTGAAGTGCCTTTTGGAGGGCTTCTTGATTCGCAGCGACCGCCGCTTGACCTCGAATGAGATGGCCGAGGGATGCCCACCACCTCACGGCACTATCGGAATCGTTTAAAAGCTTTTTCAACTCGGGCAATGCGGCTGGATCGAGATTCGAAGCAAGTTCCGCGGCTGCCACGATTCGATCCATCGGATACTTTGTGTCGTTGCGGGCTAGTTCGTAGGGAGTACTGCCGACGGTTCTTGAATGCAGTTCTGCCTCCGGTAGAAAACACACATCGCGAATCGATACGAGATGCTTGCGTTGAGCCGAACGAAGTCTCTCCAGAGTTTCTTTGTGCTCCGACAGACTGGCGAGGTTGCGAACTTCGTCTCGGTCGTTTTGCAGATCGTAAAGCTCTTCGAACGCCTTCGGGACACGCCAGAAAATCGACTGCGCCTCATTTGTCTTGCCTTCGTCGAATAAGGAACGCCAAACTCGCGTCGTGGGAGTTTCAAATTGGTATGCGACACGTTGGCCTTGAGATACCTGTGGAAAATAGTTTCGAAGATAGACGTAACGCCCGTCGGTAACGCTTCGCACAAGATCCATCCGCTCGTCCATTCGCCCCCGTTCGCCGAAAAGAAAAAGCGGTGGCTCAGTCTGAAACGAACCTGCAAAAGCGTGGCCTTGCATCCAGGCTGGAGGTTCAATCCCGACAATGCTCAGCAGCGTCGGTGCGAGATCGACAAAGCTGACCATCCGATCCGACTTGCCACCAGGTTGATACTCTTTCGGCGCGAGGTGTTTCCACTTTTCTGGAAAGAAGACCACCATCGGTACATGAAGTCCCGAGTTGCAAGGCCAGCGTTTGCTGCGCGGCATCCCGCTACCATGATCACCGTAGTAGAAAACGATCGTGTCTGCGGCCAGGCCAGCCGCTTCGATTTCCTTAAGGTGTTTTCCTGCATCTTCGTCGGCTTCGCTTACTTTGTCATAGTACTGAGCCCAGTCTTGGCGTACCTCCGGCGTATCGGGATGGTAGGCAGGCACGCGCATCTTGGCGGGATCCGCGATCTGTTTGTGAGGCCGCGTTCGAATTTGGCTTTCGTGGCTCTTGGTGCTATTGAAGATTGCGAAGAAGGGCTGTCCGTCGGCTCGATTGCGCCAATGCGCAGCGCCCGAAGAGGCGTTCCACAATTGCTTGGGTTTTTGGACATTGAAGTCCTCTTTGTTATTATTGGTGCAATAGTAACCCGCATCGCGAAGATACTGTGGGTAGAGTCTCACCGAGTCAGGCAACGGAACCAGGGATCGCATGTGCTGACCACCGCTGCTGGACGTGTAAAGTCCAGAAATGATCACCGACCGCGCGGGAGCGCATACCGGAGCGACAGACCAAGCACGTTTGAAAAGCATGCCTTTAGCTGCCAACGCATCAATATTTGGGGTGCGAGCATTGGCGTCTCCATAGCACCCCATTTCCGGTCCGTGGTCTTCGCTCGTCAGCCAAAGAATATTGGGTTTGTCGGCAGCAACGGACGTTGCGCACAGAATCAAACTCAGTCCAAGAACAACCGACATTCCTAGTTTATGGATCATGATTTCTCAATGGGGAGGATGATTAACCTGTCGTGCACCGCCTGAAAAACGAGCTTCAAGGAGGTCCACTGTCTTTCGATTTTCGAGCACGCAAAACGGTTCTGGAACGCCCGGCGAGCCCGGAACACTCGATAAGGAGCAGCCGGCGATATTGAGCAGGGTCGCAAACAGCAGGCTTTGGAATCGCGCGGTAGCCAGTTCACCACTTCCGATAATGGACCATGTTTTCGGCGCCAATATTTACGTCTCGGCAAATACCAGCTAACGTTTAGATTCATCGAGTAGACGGGACAGGGTTACCATCCGATTGCGGCTGATCGGCGACTTCGATGCAATGATTTGTTCGTTGCTTCGGTTGAACGATCGGACGTCCCGACGTAATCGCACGTTTACGAGCGGCTTCTACATAGGCATGTAGATCACCATTGTGTTCCGCCAAGAGCTCTTGGCGCGTAGCATGAATCTCGTCCAAAATCGGGTTAGATGTCATCGTCTGGGTCTCCGAGAAACTGAGCAGGAGTGCAAATCAAAATTCGAGGCAGCTGCAGATCTTCCAAGAGTCGATAGAGTCTTGGAAGTTCGGTTGCGTTCGCAATATGGCGGCAGTTCTGCGTCAAAAGATATTCTACACCCGAAAGTACAGCAGAGGCTACATGCAAAGCGTCTAATTTGGCTTTCGGCGGCATCATGCATCCAGAAACAATCTTGTCAGCAATAGCCTCAATTTCAGGATCGGGCAACAAAAGACCAACATTTTGCAATGCGTTTAGCCTTCGTTTGGCCGCATCTGGATCACCTCGAGATGCTTCATCAATGACAAATTGTGACGTCACCAATTGGTACTTCTGAGCTTCCGATTCGAGCCAACGTCTCGCTTGGTCCTGCAAGACCGCAATAGCCGGGATTTTGCTCGGCCATGCGGTCGCGTGACTGATGATTGACGTTTCGATGTAAACGGTATCCATGTCCGCATTCTATCGCAACGAACGAACAACAATCTATCCCAACTGGAGCGAAGCGGAACGCCGAGAGGAGATCAGAAGGATGACTGCATGATGGAGATGTTAGCTCGTTGAGGCAGCATCCGGTTGAACGACAGTTTAGGGCGGGAGGGATTAGCGAAGCAAGATTACTGCCGTGGCAATCGCCACCAAAACGAAAACGAATTCAGCAAGTAACCCAAAAATGCTTAGCCAAGTTCCATTCTTAATTGGAAGCGTTCCGAACGGAGAGCGGAATACGCAAGCTCCAAAAAGGGCCCCAAATGTAAGCCCACCAAAATGGGCAGCATTATCAATAACTGCCCAAGCAAGGTATTCGTCTGGGCTCTTTCGAAGATTTTGAAGAGCTATCCATGATTCAAGGTAAGCTCCTCCCGAGATTACCGCGAATATTGCAGGTAAAAAGGCGTCTCCGCCAAGGCCTCCATATGCCATTGCAAGGCAAATACAAAAGAGGAACAGAAATATCAGCCCGTTTTTTTTCTTTTTGGAACCATAGAATTTTTCATGTGAATCGAGAATCAAGTCTTTGAATTCCTGACGTTCGGCAACAGGAACCATTCGTTTTTCACCAGGGGCAGCGACGAAGGCAATCGGGGGATTTTCGGGCTTTCCATTCCATTGCAACGCTCCCGGCCCTGCCTTAAGTTGAGCCAATAAGGTAGAAAGATCATGGGGTTCGACTTTGCCATCCACCAGATTCCCCCATTGTTCTTGGTACGGGTTTTCCGGAAGGAGGTGGCTATCAAGCCATGGTGCATCCCCCCG
This sequence comes from Pirellula staleyi DSM 6068, assembly GCA_945875845.1. Taxonomy (GTDB): domain Bacteria; phylum Planctomycetota; class Planctomycetia; order Pirellulales; family Pirellulaceae; genus JBKCUI01. Next base: position 228,519 of record CAMCMB010000001.1, on the reverse strand, counting down.
ATTTTGATCGAAGAATTGGTATTGATCCTTTGGGGGCGACTGGTTTTGCATTGTGGGCTTTCGAGATTGGGGCATAGATGAGCCCGAACGAATAGTAATCTATCCCAACCGCAGCCGAGGGATAGACTACCCGTTGAACTATGCCGATTTGCCGTGTCTGAGTAATGCGGATTCCATCGTCACACCGCTGCAAGATTAAAGTCTAGCAAAGGCAAGGGCTGCTTCGCAACCACATCAACATGCACTTCCTGACTTTCTACCGGTGGACCCTCATGCCGCTTGCGCCAGTTGATAACGCCTGCCAGCCGCTGCCGAACGGAGTCTCCAACGGGGCCGTCTCATTCGGCCCGAATGAATCGGGTCTTCTGATTTCGGAGCTCAATAGCTTGCCTGCGTAACCCACTGCCGTTGCTACACCCATGACGTTCCCGCCATCGGCGTACAACTCGAGGCCAAAGTGATTGCCTAAATCTTCTTTGGTGGACTCTTTCATTCCCAACTCCAATCCGGTTTATCCCGGCGATTTCCTGCGTCCCTTTGCGTGTCCCTACGGGTTGGTGTTTCTAGTGCACCAAACCTTTGCGAAGCGTGGGGCCCCAGCTTCGCGATGCGATCGTTCCCCCGATTGTTACAGCACCTGTACCAATCGCCTCAGAATTTGTGTCAGGCAGGCTAAAGCTTCTTTGGATTTCCTCTAATCTTTGTATGTGACCTTTCATGCCAATAAATGCTATGATGGGGATAGGAGCGAAACTCATGACCCAATCCATTCAAACATCCGTTGACCGAACCGTTAGCGATATTACTCCCAATCAACGTCTAGCTATTGAGGAGCTTGTCGGGGGAGATCTGGCTCCTGACCAACGGATCTTCGTACTTGCCTATCGCCCGGGAATAGAACCCAGCGAAGCTGTTAAATCGGTTGCTCGAAGTCGGATCGAAGAGCTGCTCACCAAAGCCCACAAGAACGCCCATCAGCAAAATTTGGCACCCACGGAGATTGAAGCAGCTATCGCCGAAGCTATTCAGAGCACTGACGAGTAATGGCAAAGATCGTACTCGACACAAATATCATCGTTCGTGCTGTCGCTTCACCATCTGGACTAGCTTCTGAGTTGTTGCGCCGGACGATCTCAGACGGAAATTTGCTATGCACGTCCAACTTCATGTTAGCGGAATTGGACCAAGTACTACGGTACCCGCGAGTGCGGAAGGTTCATGGTCTTTCTGACCCCGATATCGAAGACTTCGTCCGATCTATTCAGCAGGTCGCTATAGTCGTGGAAGTTGACGTCGCAAAATCGTTTCGGATTACGCGAGATAAGGACGACGATCCGGTTATTGAGACCGCGCTTCGCACCAAAGCAGATTACCTTTGCAGCATCGACAAAGATATCGGAGCAAAGGATGTCGTCGACCAATGCAAAGCAGTCGGGGTGGAGGTTGTCACGGATATGACGCTCATCGCAATCCTTCGCAATCAAGATCAGGAATAGTACGTTAGGCGGCGAAGTTCTGCAGGCTCATATTCGCTCATCCGTTCCTAGCTTCCTTGACGGGAACGTATCTGGGCCTTCCAACATGGACAAACGCCTACGGGTACTCGAAGCTCGGTGACAATCGGTACGATAGGAGGAAAGTCAGACTGAAACTGGCTATGTATGACCCCTTTGGTAAGTTCGCATTTGCAGTCCGGACAAGGAATTGCAGGAACTTCAATGACACGATCGATCTTGTCTGGCGTCGGTTTGGAGGCGAGCTCGTGACCTATTGGACGGCCAGACTTGAGATGTTCTTCTGTAGGCTTCTTGCGTTAGGGACGTATCCGTTGGAAAGACGCAGAGGGAAACAGCATGTTTTCGGGTGGGATACGCTGGCTCCGCCAACCAGAACGGGCTGGTTGGCGGCTCATTCAGTACGCCTACGAATAGGCATGTCCGCGACGCGTCGAAGAAGACTTTGTGGTACTTCGCGGGCGGCTGGTTCTGCCGGAGAGTCGCTGGCTATTAGGTGAACTTGGACGTTTGCCGCGAGCCATCCCTTGGCTTGACGAAACGTTACTCGTAAACTCCGGGAACGCGTTATTGACTTCGATAGGAGAGTTTAAAAGTCGCTCGATATCGTACAAGCTGCTTCGCTCTTCTGGACTACAGAACGAAACGGCCGTACCGGTCGCTTCGGCGCGGCCCGTTCGACCAATGCGATGCACATAGATCTCAGGAACTTCCGGCAATTGGTAATTGATCACGTGAGAAATACCTTGAACGTCGATTCCTCTAGCGGCGATGTCCGTCGCAACCAGAATGGGTGGTCGATTCGATTTGAACTGCTCCAAGTGTCGCGTTCTCGCGTTTTGGCTTTTGTTCCCGTGGATCGCGACCGCTTCAATGCCATTTTTCATTAGGACCTTTACCAGATCGTCGGCACCATGCTTCGTCCGTGTGAACACAATGGACCGAGTGACTCCGGACGATCGTATGTAGTTGGTCAGAAGCTTGGCTTTGTTCTGGACCGAAACATGGAATACGGAGTGTGCCACTTGCGTGGATGCGCTCGAGACCTTGTCGACTTTAATGTACTTTGGCTCGTACAACCACTGTTTGGCAACTTCGCGAATCGGTTCTGGCATTGTGGCCGAAAACATCAACGTTTGTCGTTCCAAGGGGACACGCGAAACGATGCGTTTGAGATCTCGGAAGAAGCCCATATCGAACATCTGGTCCGCTTCGTCGATGACCAGCATTTCAACGCGCGAGATATCTGCAACCTGTTGATTCATCAGATCCAACAGTCGGCCTGGCGTTGCCACCAAGATATCGACACCTCGTTGCAGAGCCCGGACTTGCGGCATTTGGCTAACACCGCCGTGCACGACGGCGACGCTGAGTTTCAAATACTTGCCGTAGGTGACGAAACTTTGCTCAATCTGTGCAGCGAGTTCACGTGTCGGTGCAAGCACGAGTGCACGAATTGGTTTCGGTGCGCTTCGTTCCGAACTGGATTTAGGAGTTCGGTTGGTGGTTGGTGCAGGTTCAGCTGCGGTGTTCGCTAAACGCTGAAGCGTTGGAAGTGCGAATGCTGCTGTTTTTCCTGTGCCCGTTTGAGCACATCCCATTAAGTCGTAGCCGTCAAGAACCGGAGGGATTGCGAGCTGTTGGATCGGGGTTGCGGTTTCGTAACCTGTCGAAACGAGGGCACGCATCAAAGAGGGCATCAGCCCAAAATCTTCAAAATTATTCAAGAAAAAAATTCTCTCAAGATGGCCCTAAATTACTGGGCCGGTAGGGACTGCAATCGGCGGCGGACAACTTTGACGCGCTCAATTCCCGATTGAAGCAGTTCATTTTTCCAGGGCAGTTCGTTGGGGTCAATCGCATGCTTGAGACCAAGGGTTTGTTCATTCCTGTTGGTCAAGCTTGCCCCGAAAGATCGTCTAAAAAGCAAATGCCCTGCCATTCGATTGTGAAACATCGGGTTTCTCACGACAGCAGTATAGCATCTGGGGCACTCGAAGTCAACTCGTGAGGGAACTCACGTCAAGATAGAAATGGCAGATGCCACGATGATTAGAATGATCGCATCATCGTCCGTAAGGCCTGTATACTGTGCCCGTCCATCTTCTTATGCCGATTGAGAACAGGATCACAATAGCCTGCCGCGAAGCAGGCTGGTTTTGCCCCTCATGACCTTGTGTCATGAGAAGCAAAGTCTGTTCGGCTAACAAACAATCGCCGTCAGGCGGTTTTAAGCCCCCCCACGACCTTGTGTCGTGGGTCGCTCAAGTTTCGCACGTCGCGGGGCCGTGGGAACTTTCCTCACCCATGTGGCAAGCACATGGGGGCCGGGACCGCTTCGCGGTTTGGCTGTTGTTAGCCGACCAAACTTGCTGTCCAACGACGCAAGGTCGTTGGGGCAGGGACCGCTTGTTGCGCTGCGGTCGTTGGGGCAGGGACCGCTTGCTGCGCTGCGGTCGTTCGGGTTGGGACCGCTTGCTGCGCTTGCGTTGAATGTCAACAGCACCACTCAGCCAGCTGCAAAGCAGGCTGGTTTCGCCCCTCATGACCTTGTGTCATGAGAAGCAAAGTCTGGTCGGCTAACAATCAATCGACCTCAGGCGGTTTTAAGCCCCCCCACGACCTTGTGTCGTGGGTCGCTCAAGTTTCGCACGTCGCGGGGCCGTGGGAACTTTCCTCACCCATGTGGCGAGCACATGGGGGCCGGGACCGCTTCGCGGTTTGGCTGTTGTTAGCCTAGCAAACTTGCTGACCAACGACACAAGGTCGTTGGGGCAGGGACCGCTTGCTGCGCTGCGGTCGTTGGGGTTGGGACCGATCGCTGGACAGGTCAAAAATTTCAGCACGAGCCAACCTCTACTGCACAATCAGACCTTCGTTTCGGCTTTGAATCCAAGTCTTGACTTTAGGCAGTTTTCCGTAGGCAAAGGCCATCAGAGCAAGCGGATGGACGGTTGGCTTATCGATCCCCTACTCCATTTGCAGTTTGCATGTTGAGCACTCGGTCCTGCCTATTTGAGCCGCAGCATCTTGCCAAGAACTTTGGGATCGATCTTCCTTACTATGCTCTTTTGTCTTTTGGCGAATCACATTCATTTGGTTCTTCGGTCGCGGCCAGTGTCCCTATTGGTCTTTCCCCAATGGATACAAAAGTTCGCGAGCTTTCGATCCTTATTGGACTACTAGCACGTGAAATGGATGACTTCATTTGCGCACAACAATTGTGCGGCAGGAATACAACCGGTTCAGTCAATTTCAAATAATTTGACTCGACTGAGCTGGAGGGCGGGGCGAAAGCCTATGTTGTCGTTGTGGTTGTCAGGCGAATTGTTGTTACGGTTCGCCGAACGGCAATTGTCGGAGGTATTCCAGTTACTGCCCCCACGGAATGGCCATTGCTGGCCATCCCCCGCACAGATCCGTGCGTGAAGAATTACCTCATACGGCTCTTGCCGCAACTCGATCGTGAAAACGGATTTCCGGATAAGGGTGGATAATCTTCGGACGGGGAAGGTACTTGCGAATGAGCCTCCGCATGCGTGACCATGTTCAGCGTGCATATCAGCATTACCACCTTGAGCGTTCACTGATCGTTCCGACGATGGTTGCTGGCCATCGTTGGAAGCTGGAAGGGTCTCCCGGTTCTCGCGATTGAAGTTTCTACGCATGCTCAGGTTCCTCGACTCCGCCGAGCCATTCCATCGCTTGCCAATAGCGCAATGGGACATTTTGCCTTCCCGCAACACAGACAGTGTCGGCACTCGGTATGGGTGAGGAACGGAGCTCAGCTTGCGCGAGGGGTTAGGCCTCTTTATCGCTACTTCATACTCCTTGCCACGTTCAACGCCTGGGCGGGCGAAGCCATGGAAATCTGCTGAGACGCGTTTGGCGAAGAGTTCTTCCCGGCGGCTTCTGCGGCGGCTGCCCGGAGTAGGTTTTTGTCGACTTCACTTGATAGCCATCGGGCTCCGCCTATCCCAATCAGTAAACCACCAACAAGCGAAGCCAGGGATAGACCTACGTTCTCCGGCGACGCATTAGCCTTGAGAGCTTCGGCAGTTCCGGCAACAAAAAAGGAACTCAAAGGACCGTACAGACCCCAGGAGATCACAGACGCCACTGACCCTATCAAGACGTTGCCAAGGTAGCCTGGTCTCAAAATAGTACTACCGCTAGTTGCTTGGTCTGCCTTTGGCAACAGGAAGCCGTTGTCTGTCATCAACGCATTTACGGCACCGCCAACGGCGCCAGAGATGGCAACGAATAAGAGCATCAGCCATATGGAAGCTTGCATATTGAACTCCGGATAAAAATTTAATCGAGGAAGAACGCAATGACGCAGCGTAATTATCGCCGTTCACTTGCTAGCTACTTTACGCGAATCCAGATGGTCTTTGCCGTCTACAGTCACGGCGACCATACGCCATGTACGCTGGTATGGCTTGGCATCTGGCTTCTGGTCATCGGCCCAACCAACCTTGTTGGGTTCGAGCATGCTTAATGCCAAGAAGAAAATAAAAATTGACGTTGCGTGAAATATCCAAATCATGATCCCTTTCGTGTGTAGTGCATAACGAATAGTAATCTATCCCACCTGTAGTGGAACAATCGATTTACCCGTTGAACTGTGCCGATTTGCCGTGTCTGAGCAATGCGGATTTGATCGGCTCGTGACTACGAGACTCAAGTCTAGCAATGGCAAGGGCTGCTTCGCAACCGCTTCAACATGCACTTTCTGACTTTCTACCAGTGGACCTTCATGGCGTTTGTACCGGTTGATGACGCCTGACGTCCGCTACCGAACGGAGTCTTTGGCATTTACTGCCGGCCCATCGCAGCACGGATGGCGTCCTCGGGCTTGACCAGGTGATCCGAGTTGTTTGGGTCATCCGTGATCGAGAGCTGCACGCCCTTGACCTCGCCGTTGAAGTGGTTGCCGACCGTGCCGTAGTCCGGCGAAATCGCCGCGCCGGAATCCTCACCGACATCCGTGCCGTCATCGGCGGAGAAGATCGTCGCCAGTGTCGCCTCGACGTTCCCCTCGCCGACCTTCTTGCCGTCGGTGTAAAGCGTCACCTTGCCACCCTTGCCGAGACCGCCGCCAGCATAGGCGAACTCCATGCGGACTTGGTGCTGGCCTGCCGGGAGAGGATCCTTGGCCTCGACCATGAAGTTTTTGAAACCGCCCCAGTTGTAGCAATACTTGAGCTTGCCCCTGTGGGCATACAGGGTCCACCCGCCTATGTTGGCACCCTGACAGATGATGACTCCTTCTGCGCCGTTCTCTGGCACGACGATTTCCGCGGTGATGGAGTGGGATTTGTTCTTAATGTTGAGGACGCAGTTTTCCGAGAGGCGTCCCATGCCTCCGACGAGGAGCTGAGTCTTGCCCTGGATTAGAACTGGCCGGCCGGCGAGATCCGGGTTGAGCTTCTCGAAGAGCCGGTCGTCCAGCGGCAGCACCTTGTACTGCGCGGCCTCGATCAGCCATTGGCGCTGCAGCTCGTGGAGCTTCTCCGGCATCTGCTTGGCGAGGTCGTTTGCCTGGCTCCAATCCTTACTGCCGTCGTAGAGCTCCCAAACATCATCGTCGAATGCCGGCCTCGGCGCGTTGAGCCAGGGCGTGTAGTGCTTCGTGACCGCGGACCAGCCTTTGTAGTAGATGCCGCGGTTGCCCATGATCTCGAAGTATTGCACGTCGTGCTGCTCGGCAGCTTTGGCGTTATCGAACGTGTAGAGCATGCTGGTGCCCTCGATGCGATCCTGCTGAATGCCATTCACCGACTGAGGCTGCGGGAGATGGGCTGCCTCGAGGATGGTCGGGGCCACGTCAATCACATGGGTGAATTGCGTGCGAAGTTCGCCCTTGGCCTTGATGCCGTTGGGCCAGTGGACGACGGTGGCATTGCGCGTGCCGCCCCAATGGGAGGCGACCTGCTTGGTCCACTGGAAAGGCGTGTTCATGGCGTGCGCCCAAGCGACGGCGTAGTGGTTGTAGGATTCCGGCCCGCCGAGCTTGTCGATCCGCGCCGTAAGGTATTCGGCCGTCTCCAGGCCTTGCAAGCCATTGAAGTAGCTCATCTCGTTGAAGCTCCCGTTGATGCCACCCTCAGCCGAGGCACCGTTGTCGCCGACGATGTAGTAAATGAGCGTGTCGTCGAGGATGTTCAGTTTCTCCAGCGTGTCCACGACGCGGCCCACGTTGTGGTCTGTGAATTCCATGTAGCCCGCATACACCTCCATCTCGCGACGCAGCGCAGGCTTGAATGCTTCAGGCATCGTGTCCCATGCCGGCACTTCCTTTGGGCGCGCGGTGAGCTGGCAGTCTGCCGGAACGACCCCAAGTTTTTTTTGCCGGGAAAAGGTCTCCTCGCGCACTTTGTCCCAGCCCTGATCGAACTTGCCCTTGTATTTGTCGGCCCATTCTTTCGCGACATGGTGGGGTGCATGAGTGGCGCCGGGCGCGTAGTAGATGAAGAACGGTTTGTCTGGCGCCAGCAGCTTCTGTTGTGCAATCCACTTGATGGTCTTGTCGGTCATGTCCGTCATGAGGTGGTAGCCCTGCTCGGGAGTCTTCTTGTTTTCTACCGGCGTGGTGCCCTCGTAGAGCGTCGGATACCACTGGTTCGCCTCTCCGCCGAGGAAGCCGTAGAAATACTCGAAGCCGCCGCCGCCGGTCGGCCACGCGTCAAAGGGGCCGATGGGGCTGGTCTCCCAGACGGGGACCTCGTGGTTCTTTCCAAACTGTGCGGTAGCGTAGCCATTGAGTTTGAGCGTCATGGCCAGGGGCGCCATGGAGTTGGGCCGAACCGAGCTGTACCCCGGCGCCCCGGTCGCAATCTCGGTGATGCCGGCCATGCCGACGGAATGGTGGTTGCGCCCGGTAAGCAACGCCTGACGGGTCGGCGAGCAGATGGCGGTCGTGTGGAAACGATTGTACTTCAGACCGCCAGCCGCCAGTTTCTCGAGGGTTGGCGTCTGGCAGGGGCCTCCATAAGTGCTGGTGGACCCGAACCCCGCATCATCCACGAGGATGACCAGCACGTTGGGCGCGCCCTTCGGCGGACGCAGTTGGTTGATGGGCGGATTCTTGGAATCCGGATTCTTCGCGTCATAGACGATCGACCTTGGACGAGTCGTGTTGGGCATCGGCAGATGCGCGCGGTTGAGGTCGACCTCACGAGTCTGCGTTATGCCTTGTGGGGTGAAAGCTGCGCCCAGCGCAAGGCTGAGAGCGGCCAGTATGGCTTTTGTCTTCATCTTTTTTTGCCTTTCATGTGGTTACTTGCTGTCAAAAACGGACCGAGAATATACAGTAAAAAACTGAGGACACAGAGAAAAACATCTCGGATGCCTCTGCCGCCTCTTGTTTCTGTTTCCTAACGTCACAGTCTTTACCAGACCGGCGATGTGTACTTGCGTCGAGTGGCTAGTGGTTCTCGACAAAGAGCATGACGACCGATCGCGGACCGCACCGGTAGGTCGTACCGTTGAGCGACTTGGCAGATTGCCAATCGGTGATGTTTTCCAGCGATGAGTTCTTGTGAGGAATAGGATCAACAAGTGATGAGATCTACGTTGTGTTTCTTTAAGGCTTGCTGTTTTCCATGGTTTTCAACACATCGATCATTGCCTGTTGGCTTACTTTTAGAAAGCCTTCTTGCCCACGATCGAGGTCGACAATCAAGTAGAGCACTAGAGTAAAGGCGAGCGTCATAATGAGGATCTCGGGCGAGCGTTGTGTTCCGGAAAGCCCGGCTTGATATCCAATCGACATCATGCCCAGTAGCGTGAGGCTGAAGAGTGCTATCCAGATGCTCAATGGGATTCGATTACGAAGCCCGATGAACACACGCTTGGAATGAATATCGATCGTTTCATTCAGCGACTGCAAAAACAGACCTGTCGTAATGGACCTTGGATCCTTGTCGGCAGCCATCACGGCTTGCGACCAGATTTGCTTTAGCAATTCATCCGACTGCTCCATCAACTTCTTCATCATGCCTATGTTGAGAGGTTGCACACGATTCGCTGTGTACTCGCGAAGCCGTTTAGCGATCTCCGAACGCTGGGGTTCAGGCAATAGTTGACTCCGTAGATAAGTTGTTCCGATCGAGTTGGCTTCTTCAAGTACGACTTGGCGGCGTGCATCAAATCTGCTTGCCGCCATGCTGAAGGTGAACGCGAGTATGAACGCCAGCAAGCCTAGGATAGACGCGACCATCGCCGCCACGGGTGTTTCCTGTTCTTTGGATTTGTGAGCAAGTCGCCATCTTCCAAAGCGATACCCAAACTCCACTGTCAAGATCGAAAGAACGATTACGACGACAAAGAAGCACCAAAGTGGTATGTGATCGAGCGGCTCGATATCCATAGAGACTCCATTTGCGCTATTCTATAAGTGCGGATTCGAAGTGTGTAGAATTTACCTCTTTGGGCTCGTAATGCGTTTTAAAACCCGCCATCTTGCCACCTTCCAGAGCTTGCTTCGCATCCAGGGTGCCATAGAGCTGGATGAACTTGGCTACTAATCCCGTCCAACCGGTCTGATGACTTGCCCCCAGACCTGCGCCGTTGTCGCCGTGGAAGTATTCGTAAAACAGGATGTGGTCATGCCAGTTTGGATCGTTTTGAAACTTGTCGGCTCCACCGTAGACTGGTCGTTTGCCGTGTCCGTCCAGCAAAAAAATTTGGCTAAGTCGATCCGCGATCTCTTGAGAGACCTCGAATAAGTTCATCATCTTTCCCGAACCAGTTGGGCATTCGATCTTGAAGTTGTCACCGTAGTACATATGGAAATTCAAGAGGGCTCGGATGATCATGGTATTTACTGGCATCCAGATCGGGCCACGCCAGTTGGAGTTGCCACCGAACATGCCGCTGTCCGACTCGGCCGGAAGGTAGTCAACCCGATACTCCTGGCCTTGCACGTGGAAGACGAATGGATGTTGCTCGTGGAATTTCGATAGTGATCGAATACCGTAAGGGCTAAGAAACTCGTTTTCGTCGAGCATCTTTGTCAGAATGCGTCGCAACCTTTCTTGGTTAACCATGGCCAAGATGCCGCGATCGTCCACACCATAGTGGCCTGGGCCCGTAGGATGCATCGTATCCTTTAGTTCCGGTATACGGGTCAGGCGATTTAGCATTGAATTCATCGCATGCGGCATATTCTCCCTCTGCCACCTCTCGATGACGGTGGTAGCGCACAGCGGCAGCAGTCCCACCATGGAACGCACCTTGAGCCTCTGGGCGCTACCGTCGGGCAGTCGCAGCAGGTCATAGTAGAAGCCGTCCTCCTCGTCCCACATGCCCTCTTGCCCGTTACGGTTCATGGCCGCCGCGATGTAATAGAAATGCTCAATAAACTTCACCACCATTTCCTGATAGTTGGAGTCTTGGGCGGCAAGTTCGATGGCGAGTTCCAGCATGTTTTGGCTAAATAACGCCATCCAAGCTGTGCCATCCGCCTGTTCGAGGTTCCCTCCAGTAGGCAGCGGGGCGCTGCGGTCGAAAACACTGATGTTGTCGAGACCAAGAAAGCCCCCTTCGAACACGTTCTTGCCGAAGCGGTCCTTGCGGTTCACCCACCAAGTAAAATTTAAGAGTAGTTTGTTGAACGTCTGCCGGAGGAAATCGAGATCCGTCTCGCCGCCTTGTGCCTGCTCGGTGCGGTGCAGGAACAACGTCGCAAAGGCATGTACCGGAGGGTTCACGTCGCTGAAGTTCCATTCATAAGCAGGCATCTGGCCGCTTGGGTGAAGGTAGACGTTGTTGAGCATGAGCTTTAACTGATCTTTCGCGAAATCAGGATCAACGATCGAGAGAGCGATCGTGTGGAAGGCAAGATCCCATGCCGCGTACCAAGGGTATTCCCACTTGTCGGGTATCGAGATGATGTCCTTATTCAACATATGGAACCATTCCGAGTTCCGGGAGTTGTGATAACCGGAATGGAGGGGGTTTGAATTGTGTTCGTCCAGCCAATTATCACCATCGAAGAAGAAAAACTGTTTACTCCAAAGCATGCCAGACAGGGCCTGACGCATGACGTTGGCCGCATCCGCACTCACCGATGGTGGCGTGACTGATTTATAAAACTCATCAGCTTCTCGAAGTCTGTTGGCGAAGACTTCATCAAATTTTTTACCGAAGGGTTTGCCCTTTTGGTCTGCAGAGGTTTTAGATAGCCGCAGCCGAATGACTTCGGTTTGACCGGCGCCGACGTTGAACTTGTAATACGCTGCAACCTTAGTCCCCTGCTTTTCGGGGTTCACCGCACCTTGATCGCCGTGAACCACGCAGTCGTTGATTCCATCCTTGACATGAAGACTTTCGTTCTTTTGATTTTGTCCGGGGAAAAGCCGCTCATGATTGGTTTCGTTCTCGGTGAATAGCAACGGTACTTCGCTATCGCAGAAAAGTGTAAATTCACCCAGCAACGAATGCGTGGCCGCGACAGCGCGCGTACCCGAAGCGGATGTCATTTGTTTTAGGATTGGTTTGTGTGCGGCTCGATTCGATTCGGCGATCCATCGCGACCAGTCGTTACGGAACCACATGGTTGGCAGAAGATGCAACTCAGCCGCCTCTGGTCCTCGGTTCGTCGCAGTGATCTTGACCAAGATGTCCTCAGCACCACCCTTGGCATATTCCACGAAGACATCGAAGTAACGGTCCTCCTTGAAAACGCCCGTGTCGAGGAGCTCATACTCCATGTCGTGTCGGTTGCGCTTGCGGTTCGTCTCCAGTAAGTCAGCGTAGGGGTAGGCCGCCTGCGGATACTTGTACAAGTACTTCATGTAGGAATGCGTTGGCGTGCTATCGAGGTAGAAGTAATACTCCTTGACGTCTTCGCCATGGTTCCCTTCGCTGTTCGTTAATCCGAACAGTCGCTCCTTGAGAATGGGATCCTTACCGTTCCAAAGAGCCAAGCTGAAGCAGAGGCCCTGCTGATCATCGGAAATACCCGCGATGCCATCCTCGCCCCAGCGGTAGGCACGCGAGCGGGCTTGATCGTGGGTAAAGAAATTCCACGCGTCACCGTTCTCGCTATAGTCCTCGCGTACGGTGCCCCACTGGCGTTCGCTGAGGTAAGGGCCCCATTTCGTCCAAGGTGCTTTTTTGTCTCGTGCTTCGGCAAGTCGGAGTTTTTCTATGGTCATGGTGATCATCACTTTAGTGCAAAAGGCATGCCGTGGACGGATCAGCAATGTCCTGGAATCGGACCCTATTTCAGTCTAATGCGCCGATGCACGATTTCACCTTCGAATAGGGATGGAGTATCCGATTCAAAGGAAACCAAGAGGAATAATCAGCACAAATCGACAACGGGTTCTGCGTGGTCAGACCCTGCACGCCCAAAGCGTGCCGTTTTGTCGCGCTCGCGAGTCCGAAACGGAACGACTTTCCGAAGATCGGATTGGCTAGATCGCTGCGGATGCTGCCAGCATCTGCATTTAACAATTCTCGATACCGAGGATCACCAGAGCAGGGAGGGCCCTGCAGCCAAGCTATCGGAGTCCGCACCGAGGGGAACTTGTGTGCGGATTCCGATGTAGGTCAGCTCGACTCTTTTTCAATCACGCCACTAACGTGATAGGATAAGCCACAGTTTGCATAAGAAACATAAGGCCCCCGCTCGACCATGAGTATCTCGGCCTTCTCATCCAGCCGACGCAGTCTCGCCGCGCACGATGCCCCGCCCGCGACACCACCAACGATGACAACTTTCATGATCTTTCCTTCAGCGGTTTTCAGTGTAGTTTGCTTTTAAATGGTTAAAAAGTTAGCGAAATGGAAACCACCTATGCGGCATAGAGTTGACTAATTGCATCATGGGCTGTTAACGTTTCATTTCAAAAAATCCGAGCTACCATCGCACGAAGAACTATCGCTGACCGTTTCTACCCGAGCCGTGCCGTAGAAGCCGCCGGCAGCTTGTCCCCGGTAATCTTTTCCCAACGCTCATTGATCAGTTCTTTCGCCGATTGTTCCACGAACTCGGGTGCGGCCCACTGATGAACATCCAAGTCGTTCTTGCTGTAGCCGTGGCTCCGCATGAAGTTCCTTGCCGATCTCATCCGAGGCTAAGTTCTGGGGCGATAGGTTGGGCACCATGTCGATATGCTTGATACCTTCGTATGTATCTTCGACATCCAGTTCAAACGTCGTGCTTTTGATGGCCTTGAATAGATCCCCAGGCGAACAAGCTGTCGCATCGCCGCTCTTGGTTAATTCATTCGTCATAATCAGGATTCCACTGGTCTGTGCTGCGGGTCATCATTTCGAGATAAAATGTATGGTCTGCGGGCAGTGGATACCATTCGCAAAAATACGACAACTACATTGCGCAAAGCGCAGTGCCAACGGCAGCAGCGACACGTTTCGCCAGGATCTTGCGGGAAACAAGAGCCATAAGCATCCAGGGCTGTCAATCAAACACCACAGGCTGAATGCCTATGCCACGGCTCGATTCAATCGACCGAAATGAGGCCGTTGCGGATGGCGTATTGAACCAACTCAGCGGTACTCCGGAGCTCCAGAGCCGTCATGACGTTGGCCTTGTGGGCTTCAGCTGTCCGTACGGAAACTCCTAACTTAGCCGCGACTTCTTTGGCCGATCGGCCTTCGGCAACTAGCTGTAGTACTTCACGTTGCCGCGCAGTAAGCCGCTGCGGTGCTTCGTGCGATGCCGAATCACCGTCACGGTAGGATTGCAGAAGCCCTCCAGCGATCAGAGGAGTGAGATAGGTTCGCCCTTGAATCGCTTCGCGGATGGCGGTGACTAATTCCGACGAAACCGAATGCTTCAGCACATAACCAGCCGCCCCTGCTTCGAGGGCGCGACGAGCGTATGCCACGTCGCTGTGCATGGTCAGGAATATAAACTTGGCTGCAACTCCGGCGTCTCGCAGCTGCACCGCCGCCTCGATGCCGCTCAAACATGGCATCGTAATATCCGAGACAATAATGTCGGGCAAATGGGTTTTCGCTGCGTCTATAAGTTCGCGGCCATCAGACACTACTGCGACCACTTCAAACTCAGGTTCGAGCAAGCTTCGTACTCCCTCAGCGAGAATTTTATGGTCATCGGCGATCAAAATACGTGAGAGACTCATCGGTTACCACCCTCCAAAGGCACTCGTACCTCGACGGTCGTACCTTTCCCTCGTGCGGAGTCAATCGTAAGGATTCCCTGAATCAGACTGACTCATTCCTTCATGCTGGATAGTCCGAGACCTGGTTGAGAACGTATATCTTTCGGATCGAATCCGATACCACAATCTTCGATGCGCAACCGCAACTCACTCTCGTCGGCAACCAGCATTACCGATGCCGAGTTCACCGCCGAATGCTTGGCAACATTTCGCAAACTTTCTTGAGCGACTCGGTAGATGCACAGAGCGACATCCTTGAGCAATTTCATCGGTACATTTGCAGGCGAATAATCAATATCAATCCCCTCTCGATTCGCAAAACTGGCACACTCCGATCGCAATGCTTCGGTTAAGCCCAAGTCGTTGATAATCGATGGATGAAGCTGTCGGGAGAGGGCATGTACGTCCTCGGCTAAAACCTTCACCTTATCTTGCATCGCAACAACAAGCGGTAACGCAACATCATTCGATTCAAGTTGACTCAACAATTTTGCTGCGTCGATTCCCAGCAAAGCCAATCGCTGCGTCCAATCATCGTGCATCTCACGAGCGATTCGAGCTCGTTCTTCCTCTTGAGAATAAATAAGCTTGGATGTTAGCTGCCGAAGGTCTACTCTGGCTTGTTTGAGCGATTGTTCATTGACACGCAATTCTTCGTCGGCTCGCTTGCGTGCTAATGCGTTGGTGAAGATATCACCGATCATTCGAGGTCGCGGAATCAGGTCGTCGGGTAACTTTCGATCCGAACGAAATGAAGTGAAACCGATCTCGCCAACAACCGAGCCCATTACCACCAACGGAATTGTCACGTTAGATCTCAGACCAGTTTGAGCGCAATACTCTCGCTCGCGGGATGCCTCAAGCGGCAATTCATCGGGCAATCGAATGACCACCCCTTGATAGACCATTTTAGCAAAGTAGGGGAACCGCGAATCCAACAGAAATCCTGCCGATGGTGGAATGCCTGGAAGTTCATAGGAATGCGTCACCACGATTTGCTTCCTATCTGCTGACACTTGCCCCAGGCCACTTCGGTCGATCCCAAGCAGTTCTACAATCTGCTGCAAGCCCCATTTAATCTGCGAATCGACCCGCTCGGCGGAAACATTGATGAATTTTGCGGAAAGTTCGCTCAATAATTTTTCGAACTGAAAACGCTGCTTACTGTCCGCGACAAGCGGACAACCGATATCCTGCATTCTTGAGAACACAACTGAACTCAAAGGGTCTTTTCCGGTGCTCAATTCTAGCTGCCGCGGCCTTCTGCCGTATGCCACCCGCCTGTTTTATTGCTGGGCCAAATCGCAACCTTAACGCAAGTCCTTCGGACAATGTTTCCTGATGAGGCAGGTCCGGACAATGCCAACTATCTTTCGGCGCTGCTCGGTTGACCGTCGATCTCAGCAGTTCACAACGGAGCTTGCGGCGCATTGGAAATCTCTAAGACTGATTTCGCGACTTCTCGCTGATCGCCATCAACTTCAACCGCCCCAAGCTGCGTTTGGGGAGGAGCAGCCCTCTCCGGCAATCTCGCTGACGGCTCGATTGCCCAGCCTCACGGCCGCTTCGCTGGTAGGGTAAGACTGCATGCGGTGGCGAACAACGAGAAGTGTCCTGAGTTCTCACTTCTTGATGAGCCTAAGGTTTGCTTCGGCAAAGGCTTTGCCCATCTGAGCAAAGATTTTTGCACTGCCGAAGTAATGGTAGCCTCCATTGGATGCACCCTTCAGTGCTTCTCGGTCTTTGGGTGAAAGGACCTCCTCCAAAGCGAGGTCTAGCTTCTCCTGATCCACTTTAGTGATTCCTTCAACCCAGGCATCGAGAGCGGCAAAATGATCTGCGGATTTCGGAGAGTATTGGTCGTTGGCATAAACCGCCAAGACGTTCTTCCCTATCTTCAAATACCGAGTCTTTTCCTTGTCGAGGACGATCGATCTGTAGTGTGGCTTATCCTGCCACCAGATGTAGGTGTGAATCTTTTGGCCGTTCAAATAAACATGGAACCCCTGTCTCGCCAAGATCGCGAGGCGGTAGGAATCGTAGTCCAGGTTATCTACTTCAAAAGTGGAACGTATTAGCAGGAACTCTTCCTCTCCCCAATTTGAGGAATAGTTGTTCAAAGTGATTCCGCTGTGTTTCCAGACGCCCTTGCCGATGGGTGCCTTACCTACAGTCCATTGACTGTCGTCGAAGTCAGGCATAACCCAATTCGCCAGTCCGGCGGGCAGTGAAATATCGCGGAATCGCCTATCGGTGAACTCTTTCAATTTGTCTTTCGATTCGGTGGCATCGACCGTGACGAAGTGCCAGTTTCGCTCCTCTGGTAAAGGCTTACCAATCGGCTTCCAGAACTTATCCCATTTCCGCTGAGTATCGAGCGTACCATCGGCCTTCAATGTGTGAGCCGTACCGACGATATCGTTATACTCACGCTGCTTGGGTTCTGCAGCTTCGATGTCACGATCCCAAAAAGGAGCGGTATCGACAGCAACCACATTTCCCTGGAACTCGGGCATGGCAGCCGGAGCAGCCATGGCTTTTCGGAAGTTTACGTTCTTCTCGCCATCGACACCGAGTACACCGATGACGAATGGCATCTTCGGGGCGGAAAGGTCATGGCGCACGTCGCGGATGAAGTGTGCCAAGAGTCGCGAGTACTCGTCATAATTGCCATTCGGATAGGTCTGGCCGTCGACAAGATCGTTGAAACCTTGAAGCCATACAAAACCTGCGAGTTCATAGCCCGAATTGGGATCAAAAGCGGGGCAGACCCGAGAGGGATCTGCGAGCACCTTTTTCACGTGCTCAACCATCATGCGGTAAAATACACCTGAAGCGGCAGTCTTGTCTTCCTGCCATTTGTTCCGATCCTCAAGCTTGGGAATGCCGTGAGCACCCTGCGGATGTTTGTCCCACTCGTCTTAAACCTGCTTAGGCAGTTTATATGGCCCAGCACTGGGTGGGCGAAATTCGGTGTTGAGTGATCTGCCGCCCCAAGCGGTCTTGATGATCAGGATGGGTTCCTTTAGCTCTTTCTCCATCGTGATACCGAAGGTGAACTCAGGCCCGATCTTTCCACCATTTTTAGTGGGTCGGTCTCCGCGTGCGCCAAAGCCTGTAGTCAATCTCCCCAAGCCTTCGCCATTGGCACTGCCATCGTACGGCCCAGTCAAATAGGACATCCAGACCCTGTCACATATGCGAGACGTTCCATCGGGATTTTCGCACCCTTGGTGAAGTCAGGAACGATGACCGGGTCGTGCCCGGTGGCCTTCGTGAAATGCGAAAACGCCGCTATCACGAGAAGCGTCACGATTCGCACCAAAGGGTTGATCATCATCCTATTATCTTTCGAGCTGGGGTTGGTTCTGGATTGGTTCGCGAGAGCTTTGAAACCGGCCTCTTGTTCCTCAATCGCCAAGGGACGAAGGCTTACTGAAACGGCTCTTCACCACGCAGCTCCCTTCGGGCAGGAGTCCTGGGTGATACGCGTGCGAACGCCCACCAAACAATTCGCAGATGGGCGTACCCATAGGATACCCTGTAGAAGTGATTCTCGCATGCACCTATGTCCGACGTCACGCAAATCCTGTCGCAAATCGAATCTGGTGATCCGTCCGTAGCAGAGCAACTGTCCCCGCTTTTGTATGAGGTAGCCGCTCGTTGAAGAGGGAGCAAATGGTCCTGACATAGGCTACAATTCATGCTTGATCTGCCGTGGCCAAAAAGAACCTACTCTAGCCGCTCGCAAGCCCAGAGACGGAAGCGTCTTGGTGCAAGCAATGCGCTGTTGATGGATGATGCAAATACATATGACAACCTGGATTCGACGCTTCCTGTTTACGATGGCTTTGATCGCGAGCATCGGTCAGAAAGTAATGGCCGAAAACGATGCCGACGTCATTGTCTATGGGGCAACGCCCGGCGGATTCTGTGCTGCCATTGCCGCTGCTCGCGAAGGGGCTTCGGTGATTTTGCTTGAACCGAGCGATCACGTCGGAGCGATGAGCACTGGCGGGTTGAGCCACTGCGATTCGAACCAGATGGTCCGCAGTACGGTGATGGGTCTGTTCGATGAATGGCACACTCGCGTGGTCAAAGATTACACAAGTCGTGGACTTAATGCTCCCTACGATCCATCGGTGAAGGACCAGGCTCTGTGGACCTTCGAACCGCATGTCGCCATGCGGGTGACGATGCAGATGCTCGACGAAGCTGGTGTGAAGGTACTAACCAATTGCTATCTACAAGCGGTTACGAAAGACGGCCCACGGATCATGTCGCTGCTAACCAAGAACCGAGCTTTTGCTGCTAGAGTCTTTATTGACGGAACGTATGAAGGTGACCTCATGGCGGCCGCAGGTGTAGACTGGACGATCGGGCGTGAAGGCCGTGAGGAATACGGCGAGTCGCTGGCCGGAAAGCAGTACCCCAAAAAAAGGATGGATATTAACGGCTTCGACGACGAGGGCGAACTGTTGCCCCTGCTCACAACCGATGATGCTGGGCCAGAGGAAGCCGGTGACAAGAACGTTATGACTTACAGCTTCCGGCTGTGTTTGACCGAGGCTCCAGACAACCGCGTGCCAATGCCCGAGCCGGTCAACTATGATCCGGCCGTGTTCGAGATCCTCCGCCGCGCTTTGACGGCAGGAGAAAAACGTGTCGGCTTTGACCTTTACCCTTTGCCCGGCAACAAGCTTGACGGCAACAATTCGATTGGCGGGCAATTCTCAATGGGCTTGATCGGCGGAGGAAACGAATGGCATTCGGCCGACGAAAAGGGGAGAAAGAAGATCTGGGAAAAACATAAACAATACACACTCGAATTGATCCATTTCCTGAAGACGGATCCGTCCGTCCCCGCAAGCATTCGCGACAAGTATTCCAAGCTTGGGTTGTGCAAAGACGAGTTCGCGAGTTATGGCCACTTCTCGCCATCGCTCTACATCCGCGAGTCGCGAAGAATGAAAGGGATGTATGTCATCAGCCAGAAGGATATTCTCGACACGCCGGAAAAAGATGACCCGATCGCAATCTCATCGTTCCCGATCGACTCCCATGACTGCCAGCGCATCGCTTTGAAAGGCGGCGGCGTTATCAATGAGGGGACGATCTTCCCAGTAAGGCGAGCCAATCCTAAGCAGGGCTACGCTTACCACGTCCCGTATCGCTCCATCGTGCCCAAGCTTGAGCAGTGCGACAACTTGGTTGTGCCGGTGGCTCTGTCGTGCACGCACGTCGGCATTTCGTCGCTGCGGATCGAAGGAACCTGGATGATCGTCGGGCAAAGCGCGGGGATCGCTGCAGCATTGGCATCCCGTAGCGATGCGCCTGTCCAGGGGCTGCCGTATCCAAAACTTCGTGAGCGATTACTGGCGCAGAAGCAGGTTCTGGACTTGCCAGATTTCTCAAAATCGCCATCAGCAAGCGGTTTCGTTGACGCAAAAACGCTGCCGGGAATCGTGCTCGATGATGCAAGTGCGAAGTTGACGGGCCAGTGGTCCCACTCGGCGAATTTCAAACCGCACATCGGAAGCGGCTATGTCTTCAGCGGCTCGCCAAGCAAAAAAACAGAAGGCGATGGTAGAGCGACCGCGATATTTCAAATCACGGTACCGAAATCAGGTGCCTATCATTTGTTGATGAGCTACTCGGCACACGAGACCCGCGCGACAAATGTTCCCGTAATCGTCACAAGCGGTTCTCAAATAAAACATTTTTCCGTGGATCAAACTCAGCCACTGCCCTCGGGCCAATATTTCAAATCTGTTGGCAACGTGCAACTAGAAAGCGGAGTTGAGACGACCATCACCATAAGCAACCATCAAACCGTAGGCTTTGTCATTGTTGACGCCCTGCAGTTGCTTTCAAAAGAGAAGTAAACCTATCGGGTAATCAACATGCATACCAGCGCTCTTGAGGCATATAGAAGGTGACGAACAGGATATCCCAGACGGGAAGCAATCGGGGCAAGTTCTTGAGGGCATCATTCTGTTGACAGCGCAAATTCAGGCCATGATTTCGCAATGCACATAGGGCTGCACTTTGGTTAGCGATTTTTGTCTTTGAAGAACTCCCAAACTATCTCTGCACCGGAGAAAGATTGGATGGGGGGATTTCCGTCTCGTCGGGAACGTGCGCCTGGCCAGCCATGCCCGCCGGCAGAGTCGACGACGAACTCTGTAACAGCACCATCGGTAGTCGCCGAGTAGACCGAGGTTGTCACCGTACCTTTCGTGCTGACATGTGGGGGACTTTGCGACTTGTTCGCCACAACCCAGAATTGTACAACGTCTTTCAGAGGCATATAGGGAGCATCCTGCGCTCGACGGACAAGCGGGTTCCGGCTCATGCCTCCTTCCAACGGAACTTCTTCATCTTTTGCTCCATTGATGATCAGGATTGGCAAAGGATTCGATGGCTTTCTGTCGAACGTGAACATCGACGCAACCACGGGTGCGACAGCGGCGAGGCGATCCGACCGAGCCACGGCATATACAAACGTCATCATGCCGCCGTTAGAACCACCGGTCATGTAGATTCGCGCTGGATCACCGTTATGTTCACTGATGAGTTTATCAATCAGTGTATCCAAGTAGGCGATATCGTCTGAATCGCGTACTTGTCTCCGCAAAAGAAAGCCGGTGTTCCAAGCATGACGTTTGCCGCCGAAATCGGTACCTTCACCATAGACGACCATGAAACCATTCGCCTTGGCCACAGGGTCGAAACCCGAGTTGCTACGCATGATCTCAGCGCTGCCTTGGCCACCGTGAAGCGCGATGACCACCGGCCTGCTCGTACCATCAGTCGAGGCGTTCACAATCATAGCGCGACGCTCCACCCCCTTGACCTTGAACTGAATCTCTATCTCCGATTTGCGAGGTGGCGTGTTGGTCCTCTTCGCTAGCTCGAATGCCAGGCGATAAAACTCCCAGTTGGAATCGCCCAGCGCTTCGAGCGTCCTCATTGGGTTGTGGTCAATTCCTTTTAGCACGGTCCAACTATGCGGGATCGCGAGTCTTTCGAGGTACTCGTGAAAAGCGAGGTTATTGGCAAACGTTTCATCCTGATCGCCACATACCATGCGAATGTGCGAACTCTGGATAATCGCCTCCGCGTTCCTCTCTGCAAGTTGCCGTGGACTGACGCTTTTGAAATACTCTTGATCGCCTCCGTAGACTTGTTTTAAAATTTCAGCTGCGCGTTGCCTCCCTGCGCGCGGTGTCTGAATCAGTTCAGCTTGCAGTGGTCCGCCCCCCAACATGGAAACGAATCGAAAGAGATCGTGATATTTAAAACCAAGCCTCGCAGCACCGTAGCCACCCATGCTATAGCCATCGAGCAATCTGCCTTCCCGTGTTGCGATCGTTCGATACGTCGCGTCGATATGCGGCACGAGTTCTTTGACGATAACCGTTTCCAGAGGCGTTGAGCCATCTTTCCAATCAACGTACATGCCTTCGACAAGTCCATTGACGAAAACGATAAAACATGGCGGTGTCTTTCCAGCTTCGATAGCAGCATCGAAGTGAGCGGCGACCTTGGGGATGCCTGCGAGTCCGCCTCCCGAACCATGAAGCCAATAAACAACCGGAAACCGCTTTTCGGTGTCCCGCTCATAGGCTGCGGGAGTGTAGAGATGGAAACTCACCCTGGACTTAGCCGCTGTGCTATCGAACGTATGATAGGCAACGCGAGGACTCTCGACCTGCGGAGTAAGCCATGCTGGTTTCTGCTGTGATCGACCTTCTTGCCTGTAATCCTGTGCAAACGCCATCCCCAACAATTCCATAGCGAGGATCGAACACAACGTGAGAATGAAGGGCCTAGTCATGGTACGTCTCTTCAATATTGTTCTGTGAGGAACTTCCAAAAATCTGCAGGGACAGAAGTATCGCGAGTCTTGGAATCCAATTTGTCATCCCGGTACTCGGTTTGGGCCTTGGTAGCTGTTTATACAGATCAAATACCAGTCGGTCTACTTCGCTGAAATGCATTGGTTACCAAAAACCATCGTCTCAGGTGCCGTGGACTTGTATGGCGGCCATACGGACAACTTTTCACCGCTCGGTTTTCCATCACGCATGAAGGCTACCCAATACTCCATCATGGCTGCACTGATTTCTCGCCCCTGTTCAGATTCCTCGACGGGTTGTGAATCGTCTTCGCGTCCACCTCCTGTCGGGCGGTTACCTCCGCCACGACGCGAACGCGCCGCGTTATTGGCAACCTGCTCATTTCGAAATCCATATTGCGCCGCTATGGACTGCCCAATGGTTCCGAAGGCGTAGGCGACGCTCTCGCCATGCTGGGCAGCAAAGCGACTTGCACGAGCCTGAGGTGGCACATAGGTCAATTGAAACATCCATACCGATTGACCGGCTCGCACCATGTCGTCGGCGAGCTTTCGTTGAAATCCGAACGCGCCTCCCGTAGCCACTTCGTCACCCAACTGTCTCGCTCCCGACTCGCCGTTGGCAGCTCCAATCAACACGGGAATCTTCACTTGCCTGCCCTGCGAAAAAGTATCTGCGGGAGCAGCCGTTACCAAGCGACCATCGATGATCGGTTTGACTGGAAGACTCAATTCGCGGATCGCTCCTACTCCGACCGCGATATCATCAACAAGAACCCGACGCAATTCGGTGCTGATTGCTTGAGCTCCTAGCTTCAGTCTCTCAGTCAAACGTAGACCTGCTGCTTCCGCTTCGGAGAGGGTTTGCATGTTTTGTATGCCGCCACTGCTGTGGATGATGGCTTTGTGGAACAGCCCCTCGGCCTGCGGAATTCCCATTAAGAACAAACAACTGGTGCCACCCGCAGAGGAACCGGAAATCGTCACATTGCTCGGGTCACCGCCGAAAGCCGCCACGTTGTCGCGAGTCCAGCGGAGTGCGGCGATCATGTCGAGCAAACAGTAGTTGCCCAGCGGCTCGTCAGGCTTGCTCTCGGCGGTCAACGCAGGATGTGCAAATAAACCGAGCGACCCAAGTCGGTAATTAATGGTGATCACGACTACGCCACGTTTGGCTAGTTCGGTACCGTCGTATCGCGGTTGGCCCCCTGAACCTTGTATGAATGCACCACCATGAATCCAGAACAACACCGGCAGCTTCGATTCGGCCGTTGCACCCGATGGAGTCCAAATGTTGAGGAAGAGGCAATCTTCGCTTTGCGAGCTACGCGGCGTGAATGTCTCTCCTTGCAATGCGGTCGAGCCAAACTGAGTTGCCTGGCGCACACCGCTCCACGATTGAGGAGCACCGGGTGCCTGCCACCGTCCTTCTCCAATACAATGCGACTCGAACGGAGGCCGACGTAGATCGGATTGTCTCGGCGATTTGCTCGATCCTTAGCCCATCTTGATACTTGAAGCGGATCAAAGCCCGAGATCGATCAGGCAGCTTTTCCAAACAATGTTCTAACGCCTCACGGCGGCGAGAAATAACTTCCTGACGCTGCACCAACGTGTCGGCATACTTATCCAAGAGAAAATCGCTCCGAAACTGTTGTTGTCTATTTTGGCTACGGTAAAAATCGATAACTCGCGATTTGGCTAGCCAGAGGGCCCACGCTAGAAAGGGACGTTGTTCGTCAAACTCGTCAAAACGCCGGGCGATGGTTAAGGCAACCTGTTGCAGTAGATCTTCGCGATCCACAAAAGATCGGACGGCCCCCGCAATGTAGGCACGGACAGCTTGTTCTGCCTCCAGCCAATGCCGAGTCATCCGTTCACGGATTTCTGATTCACTTTCGGGTTCGCGATTATTGCTCATGATTGATATGCCGTATGAGCAATCGAATTGTTAGCCAGGAATTCCTGTTTTTTCAAAATGCAGCCATAATTTTGAGGTATGGATGTATCGATTGGACACCGCAGCGGGCATTCGCCTTGCTCCAGTTTGCCATGCTTATTGGTATCGCCTTGCTGAAGGCAGTATGCAGGATGCTGTTTCTGATTCTAGTTCGACCCGTATGGATGCTGGCCACTTCGTTCATCAGAGCGCGAGGAACCCTAGTTTTAGCAAGGCCAGCTAGATAAGTACGGATGCCTTGCGCTCTTCCTCGATTCGGTCATGAGTTGGGTTGACCCGCTATTTCCTGGCCGGACGCTTGCGAACGCTGCCGCTGGAATCTCGCGGTTCATCGAGGAAGGAACGGACGCTGCGAGCAAGCCTCGCTGCGACCTCCGGTTGGTTGTCGAGTTGATTTACGCCCTCAACGATATCGGCTTCCAGGTCGAAAAGTTCCAGCGGCACGGCATCGCGGCTAAGGAGCTTCCATTTACCCTCCATCGCTACTTCGGTCGCGTAGGGGATGGGCTTGGGATAGTGACGCTGTAACCTTGGGTAAAGATCGAGCTGCCAGAGGAGCGGGCCACTGCGATCAATATCAGCCCCGCTTTGCCAATGGGGTAACAGATTGACCCCCATCGAGCTTCGCTTCCACCGGCACGGGGATGCCAGCGGCGGCGGTAAGCGTAGGCAACAGATCGATGCTATGGCCGCTGGCGTTGCTGCTGCCTGCCGGGATCTGGCCGGGCCACGAGGCGATGAAACTCACGCGGATACCGCCCTCGTGCAGATCGGTCTTGCCGCCTTTGAGCGGACCGATATCACCTTCGTAGACGCCGCCGTTGTCGCTGGTAAGCACGATGAGCGTTTGCTCGCGGATACCGAGCTGATCGAGCTTCCGCAGAAGGTCGCCGATGGTGGCGTCCATATGGGCGAGCATGGAGCGGAAGCGGTGCTGGTCATCGCTGATGCCCGGCGCGGCGGTGGCTGACCAATGCGGCTCGCTACCCGGCTCGTACGGCAGATGCGGCACGAGATGCCAGATGTTGAGGAAGAAGGGCTTCTTCGCTGCATGAAACTGCTCGACCAGCCGCGTGCTCTCCGCGCCGATGATGTCGGTGAGGTGCATTTTGAAATAGGGATCACTCTTCGGCACCGGCCGGTCGTCGCGCAGCAGGCAGGTACCGCCATCCCGGTAAAGGCGACGTTCTTTTCCTAAAAGCGGACGCAGCGGCGGTTCCTCGTTTTGGCAAAGGTAGTGATCAAAACCATGCTCGCGAGGCCCAGGGATGCTCGCGGCACGGTTTTTGGCATGAGCAAGGTGTAGTCCCCCGAGATGCCATTTTCCTACATGCGCAGTTTGGTAACCGTTCCGCCTCAAGAGCGAGGGTAGCGTGAGGATGCCGCGCGGCAGATGGGTTTCGTCATCCGGGAAATGATCGCGAATATCAAAGCGCAAGGGATAACGCCCGCTCAGGATGGCGGCGCGCGTGGGCGAACAGACGGCGCTGGCCGAATAAAAGCGAGTCATCTTGATCCCGGAGGCCGCAATCGCATCCATGTGCGGTGTGGGCACGGCTTTTCCGCCAAAACAAGCCGGGTCATGCCAGCCCATGTCGTCGGCGAGGATGAGGATGATGTTGGGCCGTTCGGCGGCTCTGGCTGGAGCGCCGAAGCAACAGAGCAGCGCGTAGAGGAGGAGGATGCGTTTCATCGTGTCTTTTTTCTGGCGGGACGTTTCGTTGCCTTGGCAGACGCTTGGCCCGGTTGGTAATCGAGATTCGGCGTCTCATAAAAAGTCCGCGGATTATTCGCGGCAATATCCATGTAGCCTAGGTCATCGGCAAGGATGAAAACGATGCTTGGACGCTCCGCAGCGAAGCTTAAGCGGCAGAGGAAGGCAGAGAGCAGAGCGATCAGGAGGGCTGATGGAAGCATGGCTTGGTGGGGAAGTTGATAGATGGGGCTGGATTGAGTTTACTTCCCTGGTTGCCTTTTAGGATCGGCCGAAGGCGGGGACGGTTGCTCGTGGAGTTGTGAGGTCATGAGGTCGAAGGTGTTTCTGAGCCGCTGCACGACGTCGCTGTGTAGCGCAGCCACATCGCGTTGTTCGCCGGGATCGGTCTCGAGATCGAAAAGCTGCATCGGCTTCCCCGCCTCGCCAGTGCGCAAGCCTGGATGCTCGCTAGGCTGCGATTGCTCGAAAGGCGCGAAGATCGTAACCCCGTCGGGGCCACGAGGGTCGTTGTAACGTTCGCCAGGCTTCAGGTCCTTGCCCACCCCACTGCTACCCTTCATCCCACGCAACCCGCCGCAACTACCGCCGAAAGTCGCGCCATTGTCGCTGGTGAACATTACGAGCGTGTTTTCGTCGAGATTGAGTTCCTTCAGTCTGGCCAGCACCTGACCGATGCTCCAATCCAGTTCGCTGACCGCATCACCGTAAAGTCCACCGCCGGATTTATGGTAAAACTCCTCTGATACCGCGAGCGGTTTGTGCGGCATCGCGTGCGCGAGGAAGAGAAAGAATGGCTGGCTTTGGTGCTCCTCGAGGAATGCCAGCGCGCGTGCGGTGTACCGCTTCGTGAGGTTAGCCTGGATCACCGGATACTCCACCTGCTGATCGCCCTCGAACAACGCCACCGGACGCATGTCGTTCGAGTAGGGGATGCCGAAATACTCCTCGAAGCCGCGATGGGTCGGCAGCCAGCCCGGCTCCGCATGACCCAAATGCCACTTACCGAACATGCCCGTGCGGTAACCAGCCTCCTTCAAAAGTTCCGGTAGCAGCACTTCCGATGCGGGCAGGTGCAACTGGTGAGCGATCTCACCGCCATCGGGCGCTGGATTGGCCGTCATCCCGCAGCGGAATGGATAGCGCCCGGTGAGTAGCGAGGCCCGGGTCGGCGCGCAGAAGGGGGCGGGGCAATTAAACTGCGTCAACCGCGCTCCTTCCGCCGCCATACGGTCGAGGTGCGGTGTCTGGTAGTGGGTCTGGCCGTAGCAGCCGAGGCCGCCGTAGCCCAGGTCATCGGCGAGGATGAGGATGATGTTGGGTTTTGGCTTCGGCGTCTCGGCAGCATTCATCGCGTATAGCGGCGCGAGCAGTAGGATGGTGAAGAGGGTAATGGTGTTTTTCATGTTTGAGGTGAATCCAGATTCCATGATGCAACGATCCGAAACAAGCCCCGCCGGCGCGGCCAATATCTTTCGAGAAGTCGGCGAAAGAATCATCGGCAGCGACAACGAAATTCCAGTAGCGGCCTAACTTGCGAAAGCGCCGAGTGAGTCGATTTGATAAATCCATATCGATATTGCTTTGCTTAACCTTGGCTAACCGAAGCACGAGGACACAGGTGTCTCGGCATTGTCAGCGACATGAATCCCAAGATGAACGCGGGGAGTGCTTCGGAAGTCGAGGTCTTGATGAAAGCGTGGCGAGTTTCCACTGCTTGGGTGTGCCGACTCGTCATACTTTTTTCGCCCGTCGTTGTGGATCGATCCTACGAGTTCGTGTCACGCTTTTGCGGGCGGCGTTTTGCCGAACGCTTCCAACTCCCGTTAGCCCCGCAAATACGACGTCCGATAGGTGCTTAAATGCCGTTGCAAAGTCTAGCTTTAGTCGTCCAACCAACCAATGCCGAACGAAATGCGAGCTCATACCGAATACGATCGATGCATAAAGCTCATCGGGCATCGCCGCAATCTCGCCACGCTCGCGAAACGGCCGCATCCAACCAGCCAAGTCCTCGCGTGTACGTCGGTTGATTTCGTCGATGACGACGGCCTGATCCGCAGAAAGATCCGCCGCGGCTACGCGAAGAAGATACAGTGCCCAATCGCGATTTTTGTCGATCCAATCGAAGTAGGAGCGAAGGATTGCGCGGACACCCGTTCGCAATGATGTGCGCTTCGCCATCGCCTGAAGATAGAGCGACCGGAGTTCTTCGAGCCCTTCGACGTAGAGTTCTACCGCGAGGGTTTGTTTGCTTCCAAAGTGATGATAGATACTGCCCGAGCTAGCCCCGGATGCTTCGCGAATATGTTCAATGGTCGTTGCTTCGATGCCATGGCGAACAAAACAACGGAGCGATGCGTCAAGGATGTCCCGACGCCGACGAGAAGTTTGCTTGTGGCGAATGGCTGGGGTTTTCATACGACTAGAAAAACATTCTAGAATGCCATTCTAGTCAAGTCGCTTGTCGTCCTTAGTCAAAATCAAAATCGGTAGCGTGCAGCGCGGCCAGCGGCGTAAGAAGGAGGGCGGTGAGAAGAGCCGAGCAAAGCAAGTCTGCTTGCCTGAATGCTCTCAAAAGCTTGCAGGCAATGGCATGTGTTGTTTCGCTGCAACGAGATTGGTGGAAACATCAAGATCGCTTGCGATCCACAGCGCCGAGAAAAGAAGACTCTCATGGAGACCAAAGGCGAAGGTGGACTCATCATCGCCGAAGACAATCCGTGTACTGTACATAAATCCGGACTGCCGTACGTTCAGTACAGTGGCCCATAGCCGCGTCAAAGTTAGATATCGTCGGAGCGCACTTTTCGCACAGGGCAGGAAGTAGCTCTTTAGGAATTTGTTTCGTTACTGATTCGTTCGCTCGTAAAGCCGCAAGCGAATTGGCATTTTCTATCGGCCCATCGGCCCCCTGACAGATGAGGACTTCTTCTGCGCCGTTCTAAGTTAGATTGGCTCGATGAGCACTTTCACAAACAGTCCCCTTTTCCATCTTTCTCAATCTAGGCGAAGCAGCAAGACTAATTGACTGCAAACAGTTTGCTGTCCACTCGAGACAACAATTGCTTTAGTTGCGGCAGCGACTCTTGGGCCGTCTGTGCACCTATCGCAGACATTTCGTCGGCTCGCGAAAACTCGGTGATATCAAATTCTCTTACGTCCGGCTGAATCACAAAGTCAGCCGGTTGCACTCCCACCGAGTTCATATTCACGTTTTGTACAACATAAGTCCGCATGATCGTTTCGAGCACGGACGCTGACTTCATTTTGGCTGTAAGTGTATCCGGTCCATTCTTCGCAAATTCCTGTTTTATCTTTGCCGTAACGCTAACCGCGATCACAAAATTGCATCCTTTCGCCACAAGCGTGTTGGCTGGTACATTGTTAATGATGCCGCCATCAACCAACGCTCTGCCATCTCGGTTAATCGGCTTCGATAAAACGGGTACATTGATACTCTCAAGGATGGCGTGTACGGAGTCTCCCACCTCGCGCACGATCGGTTGCCCGCTAATCAGATCTACCGTAACCGAATGAACGGGAATCGGCAGTTGTTCTAGTCGACTATCCTTAAGGTACTTTCTCAGTAGCGGATCAAATTGGCATCTCCGATACATGTACAACAAATACCAGTGACCACCGTTGGGTATTTTTCGAAACAACCAGGGAGGGGTTAATTCCTTTACGAAACACTCGGTACTGTACGCTGGGTTCATTCCCGAAGCGTACAAGATTCCCGTCATTGCCCCCGCGCTGGTTCCGGCAATCATATCGACACAAATGCCGTTTTCTTCGAGCACTTGGAGGACGCCCAAATGGGCCATGCCTCTGGCCGCACCACCGCCTAACGCTAAGCCAATTCGGACTCCTCGCATCTCATGAATGATACGTTCGAAACCGTTCAGCATGACTCGGCTTCGATGTTCCGGTGGCTCGTCGAGAGACACCTTGAAATTTCGAATCGCAAGCGAATTCAACTCTGGGGCAAGAGGTGCCCAGGGCAGGCTACCGGGTAGCAACCACACTATATTAATTTTGTCCCGCCAATTGGGAGATTGCTGTTCGATCTGGGCAAGTTGAGCGGCGGCCTTTCGCCAAGTATCAGGGGTGACGCACCAGAAAATCTTCTCACTTATCTCGATGACGTCCGATATCCTCTTGATTTCCATTGCTGCATCCAGATCGAGGACAAAGGGTTTTCGATCCGGCATCTTGTCGATTTCGTGACGAACTTCCGAATTGGACACATAAAGGCCGTTTTTTAACATGCAATAGTGAGGAACTCCGTCGATTGGATTCCAATCCGGCTGGTCATGTACGACGTACGCATTCTGTCCCAAATCCTGTAGACGAATGACAAGTCGTCGCGCGAGTTCCCTGGTTGCTGGCGATTGGTGAAAAAAGGAAATCAACCGCGGCAACTTCTTTCGTCGCTCCCCCGTCAGCGTGCTATTGACCGCTTCCGCGATGATGCGAGACATATTCTGACGAAATACGTCATGTTGCTTGGTCAATGCGAATA
Organism: Pirellula staleyi DSM 6068; assembly: GCA_945875845.1. Taxonomy (GTDB): domain Bacteria; phylum Planctomycetota; class Planctomycetia; order Pirellulales; family Pirellulaceae; genus JBKCUI01. Next base: position 197,785 of record CAMCMB010000001.1, on the reverse strand, counting down.
ACCTTTGATAGCTCAGACGAAGCAATGTGGAGGGTTCGACTACTTCGACCTGCATGGGAGACGGTTCGCCCGAAGCGGCTGCCAATGCCCCGACTTGTGTTCCAGCCATTTGATATCGCGCTAGCAATACATTCCCTTGAATGTCGACGAGTGTGACCTTAACGCGACCGTGGATGACGAGATAAACAAACGCCATCGGATCATTTGCTTTGTGTAGAATCTCGCCCGATTCACATCGCAATAATTCGCATTGATTACCTATATCGTGTACGAGCTCGTCACTTAATCCTTCCGCACATGGATGCAACTTCAGCAAAAGAAATTTGTCGACCGTCACCATGATTGAGCCTTTTGTTATCCATCTTTTGAGTCAAACTGTCCTAGCACTGTATTGTAGTCAAGTACATATGGCGAAGTCAGCTCAATCGCGTACAGACTCCAACCAACCGTTGCTAACATTTTCGAAAGGACGTCGTTCAAGATGACGAATCTAGTATCGCGAGGCGCAAAACGGATCCAATTGGGGCTGTGGTTAATGGTTGTCTGTGCCGCATGGGCAGCGATTAGCCTGGTTATGGAGTGGTATCCGTTCACCCAATCGATGCCCGACCAAGGGTGGAATTTGCAGATTGCTCGACTGGTGTTGACCGCAATTGGAAATGAACGTACATCCTAAAGGCAGACAAGCCTATCGGCGGCTTCTTGCTCTTACACGGATTAAGCGATTCGCCGTACTCACTCCGGGCCTTGGAACAAAGACTACATGCCGAAGGCTAGCAGTGCCCATTCCGCCGGAGGATTTGATTTACGGGACCAAGGAAGCGACGGCTACACGCCGTCTACCACTGGGAACCCTCAGCATGAGGGCCGAGCCCAGTTCGCTATTGATCTCGAGTTCGCTGTTCTATCGCTGTCGAAACACTCCTTTTTACCACCTGATGGAAGACCATCTCGTCAAGTGGCTCTCCGGTCGTATCCTCGAGTGACGTTGCATATTCGCGTTTCGCTATCTCTCATTGCTCCTCGATAAAGACTTCGAGTTTTCCCGCACGCACAGCCTTCATCAGCTCCTGATGGTCGCGTTCGGTTTGGTTCGCATAGGCGACAGAGAAGTCTGCGATGGCTCGATCAAACTTGTCGCTTTGACCCAGGTAACCGCTAATCTTGGCGGGTTCGCCGGAGCGGGCGTGGGCGTGGGCTAACGTCCAACCACACAACTTTGCGTATTCGAGCATGACGCTTGGCGTGAAGATCTCGACCATCGGCTTAACTTTCATATCTTTGAGCTGACGAACGTAGAATTGTCGCCCTTCGGCTCCCTCGGTCCAGCCAAGAAATAGGTCGCTGGCTGATTGCATCATTCGGCAACCGTGAACGATACGCTGACCGTGGTGGGAGTGAAGGCTCTTACCCGCGTAGGCTTCGAGTACGGAGGGACGTGCATGTTTGAACTGGAGGAAAAGAGGATCGTGCTCGCTTGCCATCAAGAGCAAGATGCCACAGTAGGTTCCTACGCTCCCGACGCCGACGACCTTAATCGCTATGTCCATTAGCTTAAAACGGTCAAGAAGTAATCTACGGTCTTCTTGCATGGTTTCCCGATAGCGAGAAAACGCTTGCTTGATCCTTGTCATTTGCACTTCGTGTTCCTGGTCACGCAAATGAAAAATCAAAGGTGGATTTTCTTTGATTGCGGGAGCGAGTCCGGTACTGACGGCGAGTTCAGGGAAGTCATGTTCGAGCACGCTGTGGTGGCGGGCCTTTTCTAGGCGTTTCTTGGCACGCTTTTTGGTGTCTTCATCCTCGATCGCCGAGATCACTTCCTCGACGTCCATGCTCGCGTACCACACGTCCATCACGTTCATGTCGCTGTACTGGGCCATGCGTTCGCGATACGACCGCACACAAGCCAGAACCGCATCGCGGGCATCTTCTTCGCTAAAGCCGTTGTCGCGGCAGGCAAGCACGAAGCTGGCTGCCAAGCGTTTCACGTCCCACTCCCAAGGCGCAAGGAGAGTCTCGTCGAGGTCGTTGATGTCAAAGATCACTCGTCGCTCGGGGGTCGCGTAGGAGCCAAAATTCATCAAATGGCAATCGCCACATGCCTGCACTCGGATCCCGCACCCAGGCAGGCTGGCCAAATCGGCTGCCATATTAAGTGCTGCTCCTCGAAAAAAAGTGAACGGCGACTTCATCATGCGGCCGTGGCGAATCGGAACAAGCTGTGGCATGCGGCCCTTGTTCGATTCCTCCATCAAGGCTAGAGGACTCGCCCGGTCAGCGGCGGGTTTCCAGATCGCATGCGATTCGCGAGGGCATTTATCGCGGAAGCTCTTACCAATTGCATATAGCTCCGACAATGTCGGGTGCGACATGAGCGAAGGACTGGTCTCGAGGGGTTGCGATTCTTCCGATTTGGCAAATGACTTTTTGCCTTTTCCCATGGTGACACCCTATGGATGACGAGAGGAGTGATTCTCCCCTAAGAATAACTCGATAACTGGCTCCCGCTACTAAGAATTATGTTATTCAGCGGATTGTCTACCGTTCGAGGCAAGGGTCGTGACGTCTTTCCGCTTGCGTCTAAACTTCTCTGTTGGAAACTGGATTTGTAGGAAATCGATTGAATCCTGAGCAGAGAATGAACGCACTCACCATCAGCACCCACAACGGGAACAGGAGCGCGATCCAGGCAAAGTCGGTGATGACCAGCAGTAGTACCAATCCAAACGAAAAGCCAATAAACGACAACCAATGCGAGAGTACCGCTGTACGAAGTCCGATCGTGCTAGTCACGAACATGAACACCGCCGCCATCTTCATGCAAAATGTGTTCATTAGAGCAAATGCCATACTACGACCAAGTTGGTACGTGTCCTGATGGACGAGAAGACTATCGGTACTGTCGAAAGCATCCATCAGGCCTCGGGTGACGGCGACTGCTGCAAAAAGCATGGCGACGAAGAGCAAGCCACTACCAAGAAAAACGGTGGCGAAAAAACGATCTTCCAGCAGACCAATGTGGTTGCGGAGGACAGCCATAAACCACAGGAATGCAATCCCCGTAAATGGAACGAGATTCAGCGACATCAAGACCCAGTTTCTTGAAGCCGGGTCCGAAAGCCACACGCCTGGATCTTTCGGATCTGCAGGAGCCGCCAAACGGATCAGCACGAAACTCGCGATAAAGAGCGCCGCGAAAACGATCCCGCTAATCGCAACAATTCGCGGTGGAGACGGGATCGGTTTCAATGCACTTTGAGCAGTCAAATGACATCTTCTCCATTATGCCGGATTTCAATCTTGTTAGTGTCCGTCGGTAAACTTCCTGATCCCGAATTATTCACCAAGATCTTCAGCGGGTGCTGCTGGACCAGGGGATGAACGACTGACCCCTTTGATTCGAAAATTTCAGCACGAGCCAAACTCTACTGGACCGTCAGACCCTCGTTTCGGCTTTGAATCCAAGTCTTGACTTCAGGCAATTTTCCGTAGGCAAATGCCATCAGAGCAAGCGGATGGACGGTTGGCTTATCGATGCCCTGCTCCATTTGCAGCTTGCAGGTCGAGCACTCGGTACTTCCGATTTGAGCTGTCGTTTCCTGCATCTTGCTAATCAACCCCCAGCCAACACGCAAACTTGTCCGATAGGTTTGACGACGAATCCCATACGTACCTGCCATGCCGCTGCAACCCGCGTCGGCATGCTGAACCGATAAGCCCGGAATGAGACTAAGCAATTTCATTCCAGTATGCGATTGGTCGATCGCCCGCAAATGACAAGGCGTGTGATACATGACGGTCGTCGTCAATGGCTTGAAGTCCAATTCAAGTTCGTTGTTCGCGTGCATTTGCCACACGTATTGGCCTGCATCCCAAGTGTTGGCTGCGACCAATCTCGCATCCTCGTTGTCGAGGATATGAACGTATTCGACCTTTAAACACATCGCGGCCGTCGGCTCCGTCGTAACGATTTGATAGCCTTGACGGACAGCTTCTGCAAGTTGACGAATTTGGGGCCCAATCATTTCGCGGACCTTTTCAATATCCCCCATCACAATCTTGGTCATGAACGTGACGGACTGCCAAGCCGGAACATAGACTTCCACGTTTTGGTGCTGGAGCACTTCGACAAGGGAAATTCCAACCAGCGGGTTGTTCCAATTCGCATAGTGATCAACTAAGTAGAGAACCTTGCGACCTGCACCACGATTCGGGCGAGTCAGCCGATTCTTGGCTGCCCAACGCATGAACGACTGCTTTGCAAGTCTCGGCAAGCGGCGCCCCTGCGCGATTCCGGTTGTCTTCTCCAACAACCATCGCGCATACCGATTTTCCAATGCCCAATTGGCCACAGTTGGCATTCGGCTAGCCATCGCAGTCAATGCGTCCAGTCGCGAAAGCAATCGATCGCTGACCCGCAATCCATTGGTGGCGGTGTATTGTGCCTTGATTTCCAACATCAGTTTAGGGATGTCGACGGAAGCAGGACAATCGATCCTGCACTGATGACAGTGAAAGCAAAGGTCAGCAATCTCCTTCATTTCGTCGCTTTCGGCCATCGAGATCGGTAGCTTGCCCGACATTAGGCCACGGACCAAATTCGCCTTGGCTCTGGGCGAGGCTTCCTCGCCTCGCGTCGAACGGAACATAGGACACATTCGTTCGGCAGGAGCGTTCGAACGGCACCGCCCACATCCATTGCAAGAGTTGGCGGTATACTCCATCGATTCCGATTCCGACCATTTCAAGATAGGCAGAAACGACTTCTGTGCTAGTTCCACGACATTGGTCAGCTCGTCCGTGCGGAATGTAACCCTTTCGGATGAAAGCAAGTTGACTTGCGTTTCCGCTTGGGTTGCAAAGACAACACTATCTGCCGGGGGCATCAACTGGACTGGGCTAAACTCTTTACGGTTGGGATTGGTAACGATCGACGGAGGTCGCAAATTATCGGTCGTTTTCTGGGCTGCATCGGTAACCAGTTTTCCTGGATTCAATATCCCCTTCGGATCAAACAGTTCTTTGATTCGGCGACAGATCGGATAGAGTTCGCCGAGTTGTTGCCTCAGATAGGAGCTTCGACTAAGTCCCACAGCGTGTTCACCGGAAATCACACCTCGGTATTCGATGACTTTTTCGAAAATGCGATCCGCGATTCGCTGCATCTTGGCGATATCGTCTGGCGAATGCGGATCTAAAAATGGCCGTAGGTGCAAATGACCGTGGGCCGCATGAGCAAAGAGCGTCCCCGTCACGCGGTCCGCTTTGAGAATGTTCTGCATTTCGACCAAGAACTCGGGCAAGCGATCTGGCGGAATGGAGATGTCTTCGACAAAGGGAAGAGGCCGAGAGGATCCCTTGAGCCGATACAATCGCGGAATAACTCGCCGACTAAGTTTCCAAATGAAATCGCGTTCAGCGTCATCGACGATGATTCTCGTATGCTGTGTCGAGGGGGCTCGGCGAACGAGACGTTGAATGAGGGCGCCAAGCTTGTTGCGTACTTCTGGCACGTCTTCACCTTGTTGTTCAATCAACAACAGGGCTTCGGCTCCCCGGGGCAACATCGATTCATAGCGTGGATCCAGTTCGCGAGCAATTTCGATCAAGCGTCGGTCCATCAAGTCGCAGGCAGCGACATTATCCCGACGGGCGTCGATGGCCGCCCTGGCCGCCAGTTCGAGCTTTTCAAAAAACATCAGCACGACCCCGCGAGCACCCGGCCACTGCTCCACTTTGATCGTCGCTTCGGTCAGTATGGAGAGAGTACCCTCGGCGCCCGACTGAAGTCTTGCCATGTCGACAACGTCATGGTCAAAGGATGCTTCCAGCCGATAACCGCATCCTCGCGCTACGCCCCGCCACGGTGGCGATTTCGTGATTGCGCGGTTGGCCCATAACAATTGCCCCACTTCGGATACCAAGTGATTGAGCTTGGGATTGTCCGAGTTGGGCGCTCGCCAAGGGGACTTTTCCAACATCACTTGCTGGCCATCCGCAAGAACGCATCGAGCCGAAACCAGTGTTGCTCCGGCGGTGCCGTACCTCAAAAAATGACTACCTAGCGTGTCGATTGCCAGAACGCTTCCGATGGTTGTTACCGCGCGTGTCGGCGGATCGGGACCAAAAACAAGCCGATCCTTTGCCAACGCTCGATTCATGTCCGCCAGCGCCATACCGGGCTGGACGCGAACGACAAGATTCTCGCGATCGACGTGGATGATACGTCTCATGAATCGAGAAAAATCAAGTACGATTCCCGGTCCAAGCGATTGACCAGCCAGCCCAGTACCTCCACCGCGTGGGAACAGCGGCAGTGAGTTTTCCGAGGCATACTTGACGCATTGAGCAACATCATCGGCGTGTCGCGGTCGTACAACAGCCAAAGGTGCGATCTCATAGATACTAGCATCGCTCGCGTACAACTGAGTGCGTAAGGAATGGCAGAATACTTCGCCGTCCAACACGCCTCGCAAGTCCGCTTCGATCCGCGACTGGTCCGCATCCATTCCGTTATCCGTTCTCGGTTTGGTATGTGCTGCTGTTGCTAGTCCACCATTGTTCCGCCAATCGTTCATTCCATTGCGATGATTCCGGGAGGGAATTGAGTGCGTCGTAGAGTTCACGTGCGGATTGAAATCGATCGTCGGCCGATTTTGCAAGGCACTTCAATACAATGGCATCCAATTCCGGCGAGATGGGTTGTCCGTGCCCATGCTTGCGAACCGAAGAAGGTGGCACCGCGGGTTCATTCAAATGCGACATCAATATTTTAAGTGTCGCACCGCTATCGAAAGGTGGCCGCCCAGTCAACATATAAAATGCGACCCCACCAATGCCGTAGATGTCGGAGCGTTGGTCCGTTTGAACTTCGCCCATAGCTTGCTCCGGTGACATGTAGTGCGGTGAGCCTGTCAACGAGCCGACCACCGTCAATTCGGCTTCTTCGGTATTTTGCAGAGCGCTCGACATCGGCTTGGCTAGACCAAAGTCCAGCAACTTAATCACATCGAATGAGCCACCCATTTCCGCCACAATCATATTCGCCGGCTTGATATCGCGGTGTACCAATTGAACCGCATGGGCTTCGCTGAGCGCACTGCAGACTTGCTTGAGCAAATAAACAACCCGCGAGGGCGAGAGCGGTCCTTTGCGTTTGACCAAGTCGTGTGCACTCATACCCGACAAGTATTCCATCACATAGAAAAAAGTACCGTCGGCGGTGCGGCCGTAATCATAAATGGAGATGCTATTCCAATGATTGAGGCGAGCCGTTGCGCGAACTTCGCGTTCGAATCGAGCGATGGCTTTTGGGTCCCCTGCCTTTTCGGGACGAATGACTTTGATCGCACAGGGTCTTCTCAGCAACCTGTGTTCAGCCAAATAGACATCACCCATCCCACCGGAACCGATTTTCTGTTTGAGTCGATATCGCGAAAACTCTTTTGCCTCGTCCGCTTGGGTACGCAGATTGGAAATCATTCGAACACTAGATACGGCAGCAAAGATTGTGGCCGCTAACGAAATGAACATTTCGACACAACTCGAACCGTCGTGCAGGATCAAGTCGCGAACGTTTTGGTGAAAGATCATCGCGAAAACAGTCGCTAAGATTGGAAAGAGGCTGATCGTCACAACCACACCCAGAATGCGATACCATGAACGTGGGACAAAGATGGCGTACGCGAAAATAAGAATGATCCATCCCGACATCGGCATTTGCGGAATCAAATCGAAAATGGGCGCCATGAAAACAATTTCAAGGTAGTGCAATACCGTGAAGGCAAAGGTAGGAACGCCAAAGATCACCAGTTCGCACCAAAGCAAACAGGACGCAGACGCGTTCGGCACCTTCGAAAGCCACACACCAACCCCGATCAGAACCACGGTTGCAAAAATCTCTAACGCTAAAAAACCGTATCCCAAATGGAAGTCGCGACTAAAAAATTCTCGAAACCCTGTCCAACTTGCAAAGATCGCAAAACCAAACCCCAAAGCAAGTGACGCCCCTTGAAGTCGTGTCTGAATGAGCGAATTGGTTTGCTTGCTTGTGCCGCTATCTCCTTCAAACAGCTCCATACCGACTCGAATACTGCTCTCTTCTTGTAACTCAGGACGAGACGGTATGGCAAGCGGACTATCTGCGTCCAGCGTGAGATCTTCGTGTCCGGCGGCAAACGCGCTCAAACTATTCCTCGCGAGGTGAAGTGTCAGAATACTCTACGGCCACCCGGTTACAACCTAGTGCACCCAACGGGCCGACTTGCGGAATTGTACCAGAAAATGGACGATTCTCGGCAATTACCACGAACGGGTGCCAAGGTTCAGCCCCTAAGCGGATTTGGAAAATGTGGGTATCACGTACGGGCCCTCAGGAATAATCGCGATTCGTTTGTCACCCGTGTGAGCCATACTCGTCGCGATGGCATCTTCGATCGACTCGACCATCTGCACTCCGGTCAACGTTCTTTCATTCCCCTTAAGTCCGTCGCTAAAGAGCGATACGTTCCCTACCGCCAACGTTCTTAACAGCATATGAGTCTGCCAACCGTCGATATCGGCGAGCGGCATCGCACGGATGCGATCCAAGAATCCTTGACGGCCCAGTGCCGCCAATCGCGTTTGTGACTCGCGATATTCGTGAGATCCAAGCCCTTCTTCGCAGGCGCTTGCGATGATCATGCGTCCGCCATCTGCCAAAATTTGAATCGGTGCGACCATCCCTTTGACGGTTTGGTAGTACGTCTTGTCGAGCGGGTAACCCGCAGCGCTGGTTACCACCGTATTGAATTGTTTGCCCATGGGGACTTCTGCGAACTGCTTCACAAATGCGACGCTTTCGAGGTGGCTCCGCTCGCAGTCCCCAAAATTGAGGAAACTCATACGCCTGGCTTCATCAATTACGGTATTGAGGGCGTATGCCGTGCCCAGCATTTTCAAAATCTCAAGCTGCCCCCGGTGCAAAGGGTTGTTAACAAGGTTTCCGTTGCAAGCCAATGGGTCCGCCATAAACCGATGGTTATGAAACGTCCGAATCGTTGTTTCGCCGGCAACTCCAGGAGCGATCACTTTGCGACCGCCCGAATAACCGGCCATGAAGTGTGGCTCAACGAGGCCCACGACGATTCGCAAGTCAGCATCGACGAGATGGCGATTGAGAAGGACGGGAATGCCGTCCGTTGGAGTGTTCCCCAGATTGACCATCCAAGCTGTATCGCGAGCAAAGTGATTTTCGATCCGGACATTATCGAAAACCCAGTCGTTTCCAATCACTTCCCGCATCTCCCGACCCAGGTTCGGTCGATGTAGGCCAGTCGCAATCAGGATCGTAATACGGTCCAGAGCGACGCCGTGTTCGCGCAGTTGCTCGACAAGCCCCTGGAGAATGGGGCCATTCGGAACGGGGCGTGTGACGTCGCAGATGACAATACAGACTCGCCGTGCACCTTTCGCAAGCTCCTGAACGGAGGGTGCATTCACAGGATTCTGAAGCGCGTTGCGAACGGCTTCATTCGTATCGTGGAGCACGGGCATGTCTGGTTTGCGAATGACAGTGGGTTCGCATCCCAAGGGCAAACGGATGTGAAGTTCCCCTTTCCCGTAGCGGATAGCAATGGACTCGCTCATATTCTTTCGATCGTTTCGTACGTTGTTTTAAAGTTGAACGCCATCTCGAATAGGTTTTGAATAGGCATCGGCCCAATTCTGCGAGGTCTCGTCAAACTTGGGGGGGGCCACCTCGGGAAGTTTGATCATAAGTTCGACAGTCATGTCGCCTGAGCTGCCGTCGGCACTTTTTAGCCCTTGGCCTTTGATCCGAAGCTTTTTCCCGCTGTTGCTCATCGGTGGGATCTTGAGTGTCACGGTTCCCGAGGGGGTCGGAACGTCGATTCGAGCCCCTTCAATGGCTTCCGGGATCGAGATGGGAAGTCTCAATTCCAGATTTTTCCCGGCAATCTTGAAGAATGGATGGGATTCGACGTTGATCTTGAGAAGTAGATCACCGGACTTGCCACCTGCGACAGGTTGTCCCTGGCCCCTCAACCTTATTTTTTTACCGGGTTCGATACCGGCTGGAATTTTGACCGCGATCGATTCCATCCTACCGTCATGCTCAAGTTGGATTTGAGTTTCACCCCCTTGAATGATGGTTTTCAATGGTACCGCAATTTCGGCTGAAATGTCTTGGCCTTTGGCCGGTGCGGCCCGACGTGTTCGATGGGGTCCGCTACCACCACCTCCGAACTGTCGAAATAGATCGCCTAAGTCGACACTACCCGCAGCACCTTGGCCGAAAATGTCTCCGAAATCGAACCCCTGACCGCCTGGACCACCACCCGGCGTTCCACGCGGGTGTCCACCTGCGAACGGATTTTTGCCTCCCAATTGCTCATAGTCGGATCCAAATTGATCATACAACTTCCGCTTCTCAAGGTCGTTTAGACAATCGTAAGCTTGCTGAACCTCCTGAAACCGCTTTTTGGCGTTTTTATCATCTGGGTTCAAATCGGGATGATGCTTCCGCGCATGTTTGCGATATGCCTTGGAAATTTCCTCGGCAGATGCTGTCCGGTCGATCCCTAACACCTTGTAATAATCACTTGCCATCGTTATTTCCGTGCGTTGTAGTCTCGCTGGCTGCCAAGTAGCCTGTCCCCCCATTTTAACTGTTTCTTGGGCAATACCCAGGGCAAACCCCTAGGTTGTCCGCAAGCCGGCCACAAAAGGCAAGCGTCGCGCACAAATACCACACGCGGATTGACTTTTATGCTACAGTAATGGAGTATTCTAAGTCCCCCAACTGACTCAATGTTTACGGGAAATGACTTCGAGTTAAAAACCCCCTCCCACAAATGCTAGCAGGCTCCCAAGCTTTGCTAAGTCCAGCCCACCACCTCTTACCCCCAAAACGGCCATCACTATGTTGTCGATCCTAGGTCAGCATGGAGCTCCGAACAGTTATTGTGATCGCGAGTCGCGTCGCTCGTTTCTGAAGATTGGCGGCATGAGCTTTGGCGCCACCGCTTTCGGGTTGAGCGACATCCTGCGGGCGGAAGCAGCCCAAGGGAAAAGCAACAAGCACAAAGCCATTATTCAGATTTTCCTGGGTGGTGGACCACCTCATCAAGACATGTGGGAAATCAAAACCGATGCTCCTTCCGAAATTCGTGGAGAGTTTCGGCCTATACCGACAAAGGTACCGGGCATTGAAATCTGCGAGGTCTTTCCAAAGTTGGCGCAGGTCATGGACAAAGCGGTCGTGATTCGATCGATCGTCGGATGCAAAGACCGTCATGAGTCGTTTCAGTGCATGAGCGGTTGGCAAACAGAAGACCTACGTTCCTTGGGCGGCCGCCCGTCGATGGGTGCAGCCATCTCCAAGATCTATGGTCCCGCCGACCCAGCCATACCGTCCTTTGTCGGACTGGCAGAAAAATCCCAGCACGTTCAATGGTCGGATTGCGGGGGGCCTGGTTTCTTAGGCGCGTCGCATTCCGCTTTCAAACCAGATGGGCCCGGGATTGAGAACATGAAACTCAACGGAGTTTCGCTTGACCGACTCCAAGATCGAAAGCAATTGTTGACGAGTCTCGACGGTATGCGGCGCGACATCGATAATTCTGGGGTGATCGAAGGGATGGATGCCTTCAGTCAACGCGCTTTGGATGTTTTGACGAGCAGCAAATTAGTGGATGCACTCGACTTATCCAAAGAAGATCCGGCTGTGGTTGCTCGCTATGGAGATGGCAAACCCTATCAATTCCAATACGACGGCGTAGCCACACGCAACGATCATTTGCTAGTCGCGCGACGATTGATCGAGGCCGGCGTCCGCGTCGTCAGCTTGAGTTTCGGCCGATGGGATAGCCACGGCAAAAACGCCGATATGGTTCGGGACCACGGAGGCAAACTCGATCAATGCTTAAGTGCACTCATCGAGGATTTGGATTCGAGAGGCATGCTGGACGATGTCAGTATCATCGTTTGGGGCGAATTCGGTCGCACTCCAAAAATCAATAAAGAAGGGGGTAGAGACCACTGGTCTCAAGTCAGTTGCGCCTTCATGGCAGGGGGAGGCATCCGCGCCGGCCAAGCCATCGGTGCAACCAACCGGCTGGGTGAATATGCAACGCTTCGGCCCGTCCATGCCCAAGAAGTCATTGCGACGCTCTATCATAACATGGGAATCAACGTCGCCAAAACAACGCTTGTAGATCCTACCGGTCGGCCACAATTCTTAGTCGATCACGAACCCATCCGAGAATTGATATAAGGTCCAAGATATGCCCTACAAGTCCTCTGCAAATTCATGTTTTTGTCGGGAGCGAACCCTCCTCGCGAATCTCGTGCTCGCTGCTTTGCTCCTCGCTTGTTCGATTGGAATTCCTTCCGCAAATGCCGATGAGAAGCCCGCAGAAGGGGATGAGAAGCCCGCAAAAGGCGTGCGCTCGGTCCATTTTGAATTCGGAACACACGCCAAAGGCTCGGACGAAAATTCAAAAATCGTTCTGCGAGGTAGCGATGCTCGTTACCAGTGTTTAGTCACAGGTGTCGATTCCGAAGGCTACGAAATTGACATCACTCGATCTGTCAACTTTCAGGTCTCGCCCGCCCAAGTGGCCAGTGTCGACGCGGAAGGAGTGATTTCTCCATTGCAAAACGGGACCGCAACCCTCGTTGCCAGCACGCCTACCGGGACCTCGTCCAGCCTTACGATTGAAGTAACCCAGTGGGACGAAAATCCACTCGTAAGTTTCCCGAATCAAGTGATTCCGATTTTCACCAAGCACGGCTGTAATGGCGGCGGTTGCCATGGCAAAGCCGCGGGTCAAAATGGTTTCAAACTTTCCCTGTTGGGCTTCGAACCGAACGAGGATTACGAACATCTCGTGAAAGAGTCGAGAGGCCGTAGACTTTCTCAGGCTTCTCCCGACTCCAGTTTATTGCTCACCAAATCGATCAACGCAAGCCCGCATGGTGGCGGGCAGAGATTGGAAATGAACTCCCAAGAATACCGCATTTTGCGACGCTGGATTGAGCAGGGAATGATGCCTGGTAAGGCCGACGATCCTCGCGTGGTTGAGATCAAAGTCGTTCCAGAACAACGGCGTATGCGGCCTGCGAGCGAACAACAGATTGCGGTAATCGCTCTCTATTCGGACGGTCAACAGCAGGACGTTACCGCTGCGGTTCAGTTCGAGAGCAACGACACCGAAATGGCAGATGTAACAAAGCGCGGCCTCGTTTCGATCAAATCGCTGGCCGGCGAAGTCGCTGTGATGGCTCGATTTCAAGGTCAAGTCGCTGTGTTTCGAGCGAGCGTGCCCATTCTCGAAGGCCAAAACCAATGGCCAGAACCAACCAATCCGATCGATGCTGCGGTCATTGCCCAACTCAAGAGTCTGAATATTCCGATTTCCAATGTTTGTGATGACAATACTTTTCTAAGACGCGTCACGCTCGATTTAACAGGTCAGCTACCGACGTTAGCTGAGATCAAACAATTCGGGAGCAACCCATCCGCCGGGAAGCGAGGAGAATGGATTGAGTACTTGCTGAGCAGCGAGAACTATGCGGAACACTTTGCAAACAAGTGGATGCTGATCTTGAGGAACCGTCGGGACAACCCGGGCCAAAAAGCAGGCTCTTTTGCGTTCCACCGGTGGATTCGAGAGCAAATCGCGAACAATCGTCCGTTTGATGAGTTCGTACGAGACATCGTCGCTGCATCTGGGGCCATGGACGTTCACCCGCCCGTTGTTTGGTATCGTCAAGTTGCAGACACTTTTAGCAGACTCGAAGATACCTCGCAGTTGTTTCTCGGCCAACGCATTCAATGCGCTCGATGCCACCATCACCCATTTGAAAAATGGGCGCAAAAAGACTATTTCCAAATGGCCTCTTTCTTTTCTCAAGTCAAAACAAAGGCCGGGCAGTCCCCGGATGAAACGGTTGTCTTCACATCCATGGGAGCACCGCGAGCGTCCCATCCCAAAACCGGCGAATCTCTAAAGCCTGCCGGACTGGATGGACCTGTGATCGAGGATTCAGACCAGCGTGACCCTCGAGAAGCTCTTGTCGACTGGATGGTAGACAAACAAAATCGATTCTTTGCCAAGTCGATCGCGAATCGCTACTGGAAACACTTCATGGGTAGAGGCCTTGTTGAACCAGAAGACGATATGCGCGTAACCAATCCACCCTCCAATCCGGAACTCCTCGATGCACTTGCGGACCAACTCACTCAGTCCAGTTACGACCTCAAGGCATTGATTCGATCGATTTGCAACTCGCGTGTGTATCAGTTAGACACGGAACCCAACGGCGAAAATTTACGCGATCGAAAATGCAACTCGCGACACTACCCCAAGAGACTAGGTGCCGAAGAAATCCTCGATAGCGTGGATCAGTTTACAGGCACATCCACCGCTTTTGATTCGATGCCCGAAAACACCCGAGCTGCGGCCTTGCCAGACTCGTCTTTTCGATCCTATTTCTTGACTGTGTTTGGTCGCCCTGAGGCAACCACCGCGTGTGAGTGCGAACGATCCAACGAATCCACACTGGCTCAGAGTCTGCACTTTGCGAATTCAAAAGAACTGATTGCCAAGCTCGGGGAAGCAAACGCGTTGCCGCAAGTTCTCAGCAAAGGCACAAGCTCCCACGATGAGAATATTGGGGAGGTGTATTTGAGGGCCTTTTCGCGATTGCCAACCGAGAAGGAACTCCAGGCGGCTTTGGCTTACCTCGATAAAAAGGAAAACAAGCAAGAAGCATATCAAGATTTGGTTTGGGCCATTTTGAACTGCAAAGAATTCTTGTTCAACCACTAGTGGCATTCATTTAGTGGAATTCAATTAGCGGCATTCCATGATAAAGCGAACCAGCCTCGCCACATGCACCATAGCAGCCGTATGCCTCCCAACTCCGATGCTGATGGGACAGTCCGGGGTTCAGTGGCATCACCTCGGTCGGACCATGGAGACTTCACGTTTTGGAAGTCGATGTGGAATCGACCAACATTTCTCGCAACGAGGACGATTCGAAAGGCTCGCGCATGCCGTTGAGCGGTTCCCGGATCGCGTTGGAATTGGC
Organism: Pirellula staleyi DSM 6068; assembly: GCA_945875845.1. GTDB lineage: Bacteria > Planctomycetota > Planctomycetia > Pirellulales > Pirellulaceae > JBKCUI01. The sequence continues at coordinate 182,686 of CAMCMB010000001.1, read as the reverse complement.
ATCGATGAAGCCACAGGAATCTTGTTAAGTCGAGAAGGGATGCAAGTCTTCGGCAGCGGTTCCGTCTACTTGTTTCGCTCGGATTCGAACAAGGATTTCAGCCAAGCGGTATCGGCAGAGCAAGTAGGACTCTTCCCCATGCAGTTTAAAGGCCTAAAAACATCGCGTCACCCATCTGGTAGCAAGTTACCGCAAGATCGCTGGAATCGTATTGTCACGCAGACCAACAATGCGGAAACCACGAACTAATCGCGATCCCAATCAATTATTTGAAAAGACCAACGTCCAAGTCCGAGCCAAATTTGTGTTCCCTATCGCAACTTGCTACATTGAAGAGGGTACCTAAGCGTGCCATTCGGGAACATTTGAGTCCTCGAATCGATCCTGGTTTCTTAACCCGAGTACGGAGTTCCTCTCAATGAATACGAATCGTCCCCTGCTGCGACCTGTCGATCGCCGTTGGTTCCTGAAGTCAACAGCCGGTACTGTCGGAGCAACTGCCTTAAGCGGATCTGCACTTCAAGCCCTGGCGGATGAGCGACTGGACAAGATCGATAAAGCCCCGGAAACCCTCGTGAAAGTCTTCTACCAGACGCTGTCCGCTCAACAAAAGAATGCCATGTGCTTCGATTGGGATCACATGGACAAGAAACGCGGTTTGCTCAGAACGCGTGTCGAAAACAATTGGAAAATTACCGATCAAACCATCAATAGCGATTTTTACACACCGGAGCAACGCGCCCTGGTCCGATCTATTTTTGAAGGGATCATTCATCCCGATTGGCATGCCAAGTTTGACAAACAACTCATGGATGATATGGGTGGATTTGGCAAGGCTCAGAGCGCTGCAATCTTTGGTACGCCAGGGAGCGACAAGTTTGAGTTCGTCTTAACCGGTCGGCATACGACGCTTCGTTGCGATGGCAATACGACCGACCACGTTGCCTTTGGTGGCCCCATTTTTTATGGACACGCTGCTGGCCGTGACCAAGAACTAGCGGACCATCCAGGCAATGTTTTTTGGGAACAAGCGGTTGCTGCCAACTCGGTGTACAAGACTCTCGACGGCAAACAACGCAAACTTGCGGAAATAGACGAAACGCCAAACGAAGATGCGGTCGCTTTTCGAGGTAAGAGCGCCAGCATACCCGGGTTGCCGGTGAGCGAACTCTCCAGCGATCAAAGGCAAGTGTTGGTGGAAGCTCTCGCTAAACTAATAGCACCGTTTCGATCTGCGGATCGGGACGAAGTGAAAATGTGCATCGATCGGCAGGGAGGGCTTGAGAGCCTGCGAATGGCTTTCTACACCGACGATGACACGGGCAACGACAAAGTCTGGGACAATTGGCGACTAGAAGGTCCAAGTTTTGTATGGCACTTCCGTGGTGCGCCTCACGTGCACGTATGGGTCAACATTGCGGACGACCCCAGCGTAAAACTAAACGCGTAGTTGGCCATAATGCGAGCGGCGGTATGATTCGTGCCGGTATGATTCGTGCCGGTATGATTCGTGCCGGGAGGGTGGGGCTCCTGCCGAACCTTTGCGTCGTAAGCTCGGCAGGAGCCTCGCCCTCCCATTCCTTGTCAATCCGTTCGTGGTTGATCCCGAACTCTTACGGGGCCTGGAAAACTTCAACCTCAGCAATTAGGTAACATTTGACTTTGATCTGTTCGAATGGCGTGCGGTACTGCTAGATTGTAGGGATACCCATATTTGCTGTCCCGAAATTTCGCACGGAGAACTGATGTCACAAGCCCTCTCGCCTTCCGAACAAGACTACGCCAACTCAGGTTGGCTACAAGCGTTGATGGGCGTGAACGATTCAATCATTCAACAATCACGTCTGAATTCGAAGAAACATTTGGACTGGATTGATACGATTTGTAGCTTGACTACGATTCGCGAGAAGGCAGATACGCTCGAGTCATCGATCGATTCGCTTTGGAAGTTTGGAATCGAAAATGATATGAAGTGGTTGCTCAGCATGATTCCGTCGATGCAACTGCACTGGATTTTGGACAGTACCGATGTCTTTACGATCGAGCAATCGATTCCTCCGTCCATCGAGGATTCCAAATCGTGGGCCGATGCAATGGGCATTCATGATTGGTCCACCAACGTAACCATGAGAATCCTCAGTGGGGACTTTGTCAGCTGGCAACGTCGAGTGGCTCGACAAGGAGCCAATGCACCTGTGGGGTTTACGATGGAATCCTCAGGCAAAGCCATGCTTGAATTGAAAACAAAAGCGAGTTGGAAAGCCAACAACTGGGCCGATGGTGTGTGGACATTTTCGATCGACGGACAGTCGACCATGATCGAAACGGTTGAGGAGCCCATTTACGTTTCGCGACCGGAATGGAAATCTACCGAGGAAAACGCTCTATTGACTCTTCAATCGGCGGACGAACGATTTGCGAAGCAACGCAAGAAAGCGTCTGGCAGCGCTATCCCTCAGGGGGATTGGTCGTCTTGGTGCGAATCCGTTCCATCGCTGGAACCTCTCCATCTAGCTGTCTTGGATGGGCAAGGACTGAATTGTTCCTCGGTCTTTCAAGGTATTTGGACTACGGTCTGGCCGATCATCTATTGTCGACGCAAGCGTTTGAAACGCGGAACATGCGGACTAGTCGATCTGCGTCGAAAACTGGATTGTTGTTTTCAATCCGATCCCCAGTTGGTCACATGGCTCCTAGTCTTCGGTGAACTTTTGTGCCAAGCCCAAGTAGGAGAAGGATTGGGCATTGCGGCCAAATTCAAGGGCTAACGGAGGACGTCAGCAGTACGTTGCAACCCAGATCACGGATCGTCCTTTTTCAACCAGGAAAGGCACGAAAGGCACGAAAAAACTCCTGTATTCGTTCGTGCCTTTCGTGGTTCCTGTTTTTCGCTTGGGGGCGCTCGGGCGTCTGGCAGCGTCCGTCTGATTACGCGATGAGTTCGGTAACGACTTTCCCATGCACGTCCGTGAGCCGATAGTCTCGCCCTTGAAAGCGAAACGTTAGCTTGGTGTGATCAAAACCAAGCAAATGCAACCAAGTCGCTTGCAGATCATGGACATGCACTGGCTTGTCCACGATCGAGAACCCAAGTTCATCCGTACTTCCATAGTCGAATCCACCTTTGGTTCCTCCGCCTGCCATAAACATCGTAAAGCAATCTGGATAGTGGTCGCGACCGAGCTGGGCACCTACGGCGGTGCGGCCTTCGCGAAAGGGCGTTCGGCCAAACTCACCGCCCCAAACGACCAGTGTTTCATCGAGCAGGCCGCGTTGTTCTAAGTCCTTGATGAGCATTGCCACTGGGCGATCCATCGTTTCACACTTCTTGGTCAATCCATCTCGGATATCTTCCGACGGCCCGGTCCCATGAAAATCCCATCCCCAATCAAAGAGTTGAACGTATCGCACGCCAGACTCGACCAAACGTCTCGCAAGCAAACAATTGTTAGCCAAGCTCGCGGCCCCGACCTTGGCACCATACGCATCCAACGTTTCCTGTGACTCGCGTGAAATGTCCATCACTTCCGGGACGCTTGTCTGCATACGGTATGCGAGTTCGTATTGTGCGATCCGCGTTTGTGTCTCAGGGTGACCGAGTTCCTGTGCCTGGATTGCGTTGAGTTCGCTGAGGGTATCGAGTGTTTTCCGACGCAAACTGCGGTCCATTCCTGGTGGATCGGATGCAAACAAAACGGGTTCCCCTTGCGAACGGCATTGAACTCCTTGATAAATGCTCGGAAGGAATCCGCTGCCAAATGAACTCTTTCCGCCATTCGGTTGAACGCCACTGCTGATCAAAACCACAAAGGATGGAAGGTTCTCGTTTTCGCTGCCAAGTCCATAGGTAACCCAAGAGCCAAACGAAGGTCGTCCGCTTCGCGGTGAGCCGGTATACACCAACAGTTCAGCAGGAGCATGATTGAATTGATCGGTATGCATGCTGTGTACAAGACACAATCGGTCTGCGACACCCTGCAGATGCGGCAAGCAGTCCGACAACATCACTCCAGACTGACCCGAAGCAACAAACTTGTGCGAAGTACCAAGCAACTTTGGAACACCGGTCGTGAAAGCGAATTCCCTGCCCTTGAGCACCGAGTCCGGCGCATCCTGACCGTTGAGTTCAATCAGCTTTGGCTTGTAATCGAACAAATCCAAGTTAGGGGGAGAGCCGGTCATGTGAAGGTAAATGACCCGTTTGGCCTTGGGTGCAAAATGCGGCAAGTGGGCAGCCAGTGAATCCGCCGCTAGCGAGCTCTGTGAGCCCATTAGACCGGATAACGCAAAGGCACCAAGTCCGGACGATGCTTGTCCTAGAAAATAACGACGCGTTCTAAGTGCAAGATGTTGTTCAAAAATGGAATGCATGGTTGGTGACCGATGGTGTTTTCGTCAAGGAAATTGAACATGGAGGATCGTTTTAGTGGGATAGGCTTCCAGCCTGTCAATCCTGACTAAGGCGTCATCAGGAACTCGTCGAGGTTCAGGACGACATTGCAAATCGTTGTCCACGTTGCCAACTCGACCGGATCAGCGCCCGCAGGTAATGGGCCTAATGGATCGGTCGCAAGCTTTGCGGCGCGTTCGGGATTACTGGCTAGGTCTGCGCGAGACTCTTCCAACAGTCTAATGATCGCATTCAATTCGGGTTGGCTGGGATGACGCGAAAGTGCGAGCTGAAACAATAGTTCGATGCGTTGCTGCAGGGAGCCCGTGGGGAGTTCATAAAGGGCTATCCTCCGTGCAAGCCCTTGAGCGGCCTCAACGTAAGCGGGGTCGTTTAATGTCACCAAGGCTTGCAAGGGAGTGTTGGTTCGGTCGCGTCTGAGCACACAGACTTCGCGGTTGGGTGCGTCGAACGCGGCCATGGAGGGATAGGGATTGGAACGGCGCCACAGCGTATAGAGACCTCGGCGAAATCGATCCTCTCCTTTGCTGGCATCCCAATCTGTTTTGCTACCAAAGGCGGCGGTCAAACCCAGCGAGGGTTGAGGTGGTCGAGTTGGCGGTCCGAACATACGATGCGACAACATTCCAGCCGAACTCAACGCCATGTCGCGAACCTGCTCGGCGGAAACACGGAATCGTGGACCGCGGGACACAAAAATATTTTCGGGATCCTCTTCATAACGCTTTTGAGATACGTAGGACCGTTGGCGGTAAGCCGCAGACATCATAATGTTTCGGATAAAGCGTTTGGTATCCCAGCCGCTGTGAATCAAATCGCTCGCCAAATGATCCAGCAACTCAGGATTGCTCGGCAAATCCCCTTGCGAGCCGAATTCTTCGCTCGTGCGGACAATGCCCACACCAAAGAAATTCTCCCAGTATCGGTTGGCCAAAACGCGGGCCGTAAGCGGGTTGTCCGACTGCATCAGCCATCGCGCGAACTGCAGTCGATCCATTTCGGGCTTTTCACCTTCGCTACCGGATGTGTCTGGGGTCCACGCATGGAATGCGGAAGGCACTTTGGCAGTTACCAATTCTCCGTGAATCTTGTAATTACCACGCAGTTGAATGTTGGTTGCACGACGCTTGTTTGAGGCAAGTTCCTTCAGGATGGGGACCGTTGTCGTCGGCTTGATCTCAGCAAGTGTTTTGGCGAGTGCATCGCGAGACTTTCGAAGGGACTGTCGGCTCGGCGTTATCTTTGAGACATAATAGACATGGAGAGAGCTCTTTTCCTCTGCCGATAGGGAAGCTGGATCCGAGGCGAGCAATTTGGCTATCGAGGCAGGGAGACCGATCATCCGATTCACTCGCTCGTCGGTGCTCAGACTTATTGCAAAGCTAGCCAGGACAGCTTGTCTCGTTTGAGATTCAAACTTGAGCGTCAACTGAATCGATCGATCATCGAGCAACGGGTCGGCAAGAGTTCGCTTTCGTAGTCCGTCTTGATCGATTGAAATATTTAGCTGATGAGGCTTGTCGATAGCTCCACCCACTGCCCAGCCTGACTTTGCATCTTGATCAAGAACGTTTTGGGGTGCGAATCCCTCTTGCGCGAAGTCGGCGTTGGCCGCTAGCAACGAAATCTCCACGGAGGGTCGAATCTCGTAGGACTGGTTCCCTTTCGGCTTATCGATCGAAGACTCCCAAAGTGTCGTTCTATCCTCGGAAAGCACGAGAACTTTAGCGCCGGCAAGCCGAGTAAACAAGTCGCCGTCGGTTCGGCTCCAAACGTCCACTTTGTCGATCGCGGTTGCTTTCCCGAGATCGAGTTCCCACCATGGCGATGAACTCGTTGCGGTGTGGGTGGTCGATTTGTCAGTAAAAACGCCGGTTGTCTTTCCATCGATCGCAAGTTCGGCTGGACCATCGAAGGCTGTGCTACTCTGCGAGGCTTTGCCGGTGGTCGCGACGTTCGTTCCATTTGCGAACACTTGGACTTCCGCTAGCGAAAGGATCTTGTCTTGCCCGTTCAATTCCACTCGGACAAAGCGAGCTTGGATCGAATCCGTTTTTTGTGCAACCAGAGATGCCGCGATGTTGGTAATGACAAAATTTCCATCGCCGATTCCAGCACCGCCGTTTGGCAAGGCAGGGTCTGGGATGCTGCGAATTTGCAGGCCGGTGATTTTATCCAAGGGGGTATCACCGTTTAAGGGAAGCTCGAGGGTATACGTGTCCGTATCCGAAATAGTGTCGACCCGGAGGCTGCCATTCTCGTTGATGACGATCGGGGACTTCGATTTTGCCTTGGCGGATTCGGGTTGGATGGGTAGCCATGCAAGCGGTTTTCGCAAAGGCGTTTCCCAATCGGCTTGTTCCAGTTTCAGAGAGTCATCTGGCGCGATTAACTGCATTTCGGTTTCAGCGAGTTCGCGTTGTGAATCTTCTCGCTCGCGGCGTTGTTCCGGCGTGTAGAAGTTTAGAGTAGGGCTTTCGTTGGCTCGATCGGCGTCTTCGGTTTGATTGAAGATCGCCATGACTTGAAAGTACTCTTTGTGCGAGATAGGATCGAACTTGTGGCTGTGGCATTGAGCACAGGCCATGGTCACGCCCATCCAAACAGCCATGGTGGTATTCACTCGATCCACCACCGCGACGTTGCGGAACTCTTCGTCATTGGTTCCGCCCTCATTGTTGGTCAATGTGTTGCGGTGAAAAGCGGTAGCGACGCGTTGTTCGTCTGTGGGGTTAGGCAATAGGTCGCCTGCAAGTTGTTCGATCGTGAACTGGTCGAATGGCATACCTTGGTTGAGAGAACGAATGACCCAATCGCGATAAGCCCAAATGGTACGCTGAGGATCGTCCGCATAGCCGGCCGAGTCAGCGTAGCGTGCAAGATCCAGCCACTTGCGCCCCCAATGTTCACCGAAGGCGGGAGAAGCGAGCAGTTCGTCGAGACGTTGTTCGTAAGCGAGCTCGCTAAAATTAGAAACAAACGATGCTTGCTGTTCGAGCGAGGGGGGTAGCCCAGTCAAATCCAATGACATGCGGCGCAAGAGCGTCTCTGGTTCTGCTTGCGTGGAGGGAGTCCAGCCCCGATCTTCCAGTTTCTTCAAAACGAGTCGATCGATGGGCGAATATTGCCAATTGGGGAACGCTACGGTCTCAGGCATCGGAGCGATCTCAATTTTTTGAATGGGATCGAACGACCAGTGCTTGGAAAAAGTGGCCCCCGAAGCGATCCAGGTTTGGATGAGCTTGGCTTCTCCTTCGGTCAGCTTCGCGCCAAAGTGAGGAGGAGGCATTCGTTCGCTTTCATCGCCAGACGTGATTCGGCGAATCAGTTCGGACTTTTCGACATTGCCGGGAACGATGGCGATGGAGCCTGAGTCGGAGGGGGCTGTAGCGGATTCAGGCAGGTCGAGTCGAAGCCCCGATTCAACGCGAGCCTCATCGGGGCCATGACATGCGAAGCATCGATTCGAGAGAATGGGCCGTATATCGGTTTTGAAGTCAACCTTGGCCGGATTCAAGTCATTATCGGCTGAATAGGCGGCCTCACAGGAACAGGCGAGTACCGTTGAGAAAACCAATAGGGCACGGTGGAGAAGAATATTCGTCAGCATGGGGAATGCAAGCTAGGGAACGGTGGGAAGAGTCTAGATACCAACGACCATTCTATTGTATCCCGGCCTTACGTGACGTGCACTCGTAAAAAAGAGGGACGGTTCGGTCCATCCACAAAAAAAGGGCGCTCGAACTCGAGCGCCCTCGTTCTTTTTCAACTTCAACCGTTACCGTGCTCCACCTTGAAGGGCGTATTGGACTCCGAAGGTGAAGAAGGCTCCAACGCTAAAGTTCAGTATCTCTTCACAAGGTTTGTATCGGAGGATGAGGGTGTCGCCTGGCATGATGAGTGGCCGTTCGCGAGGATCCGTAGTTGCTTTCGCAAGGTCAACCAAAATCGTGACTTGTCCATTGCATGGTGTCTTTCGTAGGATGTACAGTTCCCCTGGTGGCACAAATGCCATGCCAACGATACCGCCCCCCATACCACCACCACCACCAGCCTGATTCTTCGATCCTAAACCCGTTCCGGAGAGTGCCATGGCCCCTAAAGCGTCTAGGTCATAATCGCGAGGGATCAACCATTCTCCGCCGGGCAGCAATCCGCCGGTGTAGAAGACTTCCGCTTCACGGGATTCGATGTAAACCACGTCGCCTTCCTCCAGAATGATATCTTCTTGTAGGAATGATGGAACGACTCCTGGTGGCAATCGCATCGGAATCCTGAGCAAGCTGGGATCATCCGGCAAGGGTGGAGGGCAACAGCAAGGATTTGGATTGGACAAATACTGTTGGTTAAACTGCTGAATGAATTCATCGCGTTTTCTCTGGTCCGCTTTCGTAGCACGCAAGATCTTGATCTCATTCTTGGCGTTGATACCAGGCAGACCGCCGGAGGACATGAGTGCGTGGAGCACATCGTTTTGATAGGCAGGCAAGTGGATCATACTTCCCGATGCACTTTGGTCAGACCCGCGATTGTACGCTCCTCTGCCCCCTCCCCCACCCCCCCCTTGGGATTGAGTTCCCACATCCTGTCGCACTACGACGACATTGTAGGTTCGCTCCTTCAGCATCGTTACGATCGGTCGTAATCGTGCGGGGTTTGTAAAAATTCTGGCGTCCAAATACGCTTTACGAATGAGTTCCGTCACTTGCTCGAGTGTCAACCCTTTGACCTTGATCGGTTCAATGGATGGCAATGCGATGGTACCGTTTTCTTGAACAACGATTGGATACCCCAAGGAGGGATCAAGCGTACTTTCTGCCGTTGGGAAATTGACGGGAGGTGGTGTAGGTGGTTTATCCGAATCGGTGTAGGGCAACACACCTTCGATATAGATTCCGAGGATATCTCCCTTGTCCACCAGATATTGCCGAGGAGGTTCTTGGGTCAACCGAGAGGGATCGAGCGGAACCAAGTTGTTCTTAGACTGAGCCAAGAACTGAGGCGGCAATCGCCTTACAGGTATACCGCTGATAGGCTGGGTCAGGGCAGTGCAACCTATGTTTAACGCGCCAGCAGCCAGCAAGCTCGTAAACGAAAGATATCTGATCAGGCGCCTGAGAATTCGCTCAGGTCTCTTTGATGAGTCGACGAGCGTCACTGGATTCCATTCCATAGACATAATTATTACCTCGTACGCCAATTGGCGTTGATCCTTAAGATATGCAGTGCTGATGATTTGTATGTATGGTATGCTTTCGCATAACGCAATGAAGATGAACGCAAGACTATTGTTGAACGAGCAATGGCATGTTGGTTACTTCATATTGCTCTTCACCGATCGAAACGGGATAGGTTTGTCCCAAATCGATCGGCGGTTGAGCGTTGGATTCGCGAGAGGGCATTCCATTGGGAATGGCAGATTGAGCGACTGGATACATACCGGCGGCCGATTTGTTCAGCATTCCGCTGTTTGCGTACTCGTGTTGAATATTGGATGACGTTTGGATCTGAGTCCAGGTACCAATTCCTTCTTCTTCAGCCGCTCGAGCACCGTGCGGAAATCCGGAAAACCAAGCTGCAACGCGAGCTTGCCCTTCGCACGATTGGTACTTCCAGCCCCAGTATTCACGGGGTGGAAACGCCGGTGAGCAACCTGTTCCGCCATCGGCCACGTCTGCGTATCCCGCTTTGAATCCTGCGGAGAATTCTTTAAGATACTTTTCGTTACAGAAGTGATGTTTGCGAGAATGCCATGCTTTTGAGGCGCTCGACCTGTTGCGTTGCCCCATCATGGTATTGTTCCAGTAGCCGTTGTATTTCCAGCTATTGTTGATTCCGGTCCACGCCGTGCAGCCCGTGAACTGTATTGTGGCGGAAGCCAGCACGAATAATAAGGCAAGTCGATTTCCAGTTGCCTGGATCCAACCTTGCTTTCGGCGCAAATTCGACTGCTCAGTGTACTTGACCGACATACCGATCCCCCAATGTAATCTTTGATTTCGGGAACTAGGTGACAATTGGCCAAGCACGCATATGGTCGGCTCAAATTCAACTCCCCGTGGGAGGGTATCGACACTACGGCGTACCAAATTTAATGAATGTTAGGGCAACAACGACTTTGCCTGTTGAATTTGATAAAACGACAGCAATGCTTATCGCAGTTACAAAGCTAGCGATCCTTGATTGCAACCAGAATCCTTCGATTGCATTCGGAACCGCTCGGGATTTGACCTTTGTTAATGAAACTGACAGTTCGTTGAGGCGAATGGCGGATAGAAAGGTGCTAATTTCAACCCGAAGCGTGCGCGAATCATCTTTACCCACATCTTTTGTGCTAATCTCGTGCTTGGGGTTAGGATATCTCAGTCTTCCAACTGCCTTATAAACGTTTCCTCTAAGATTTTTGGGAAAAATGCCAAGTCACAGTCGTTCCCGCACGTCGCCGCGAAATTCCGATTCAAAATCGGCAAGGTCGAATTCCAGTCAAAATCGTATTCGGAGCGTGGACTTCTCCGCGTGGAGCTTGAGAGTCTTCGTATTGTTGCTCCTGTTGGCGGTGCCATGGTATTTTGGATGCGCAACCTGGCATGGGCAATACTTTCTTTTTGCGGCGTCCGTGGTTTTATCATTCTTGATTGCTGTGCATTGTATAGTCAGTACTGCGAGCAAAACGGGAGACTGCCGTGTACCTTGGTTGACATGGGTTTTGTTTGCGTTTGGCCTATTCGCATTTGCTCAGTCCTTGTCCGTGTTTTCTTGGCAGGGCAAAGGATACGCTCCTCCATCCGTTCATTTGCAACGATGGACTTTGGGCATTTCCAGTGCACCTTCTGAAATTGAGAAGGGCATCTTGACGAAGACTACCGTCAGTGCCAGCGCATCGAATCCGAAATCCCTACCGTGTGATCTTCGGAACATTCCAGCAGAAGACCAGACACTTGCAATCAGTATTGAGCCGCTCCATACGAAGGCTGCATTTCCTTCGCTTTTACTGTGCGGACTGTTGGTTTGGGTAGGCCGAATGGTATTCTCAGAGCCGAACAAACAAATCTGGCTTTTTGGTACGTTGACTTTTATTGGTGTCACCATTGCCTTTGTCGGAATTCAAGGTGCGCTCTCATACAAGGCTGTGAACTTCCTAGGCCTCACCACAGGAAACTCCTACGCCACTTTTGTGTCCAAAAATTCGGCCGGAGGATATTTAAACGTCTGCATCGCCGGATGCCTTGGGTTACTTGGATGGACCTTGCTCAACACTCAACGGAACTCCAATGATGTTCGCTATCGGTTTCCTGATTCAACGCTTCTATTGAAGATCCGTGGGGCCACTGAGGATCTGTTGGCGGACTTGAACACACCGCAAATCGCATCGATGCTTTGTTTAGTAACCATCGTTTCATCGCTCGTGATTAGTCTTTGCCGAGGCGCCGTTGTAAGCGCCCTGGCGGCCACCGTAGCTGCGGCTGTTATCGCGAATACCAAAGACAAAAGCCGAGGCAGTTTCGCGATCGTGGTCGCGTTCAGTGCTGCGACCATTGCGTGCTTGATTGGATTTCAGCTTGACGATCAAGCCTACGCAAGGATAGAAAGCCTGACAGATATCGACTTGGAAGTAGAGTTCCGACAAGGCCGGGCGTACATATGGTCTATCGCTTGGAAGGCGGCACAATTTTTTGGCTTGTTTGGTAGTGGGCTCGGCACTTTTCATTTTGCTTATCTGCCCTTCCAAGAACCCTCGTTCCCGGTTTGGTTTTATCACGCCGAGAGCCTTTACGCACAGTGTGCGGTAGAAATGGGTTTCCTCGGCATTGCTTCGATGATTTTCGCACTGATCGCGATCTTGATCGGAATTCAGAGAAATATCCCCACGGAGAACTGGAGTGCCTCGTTTCCAAGCAAGCTGGCGGGAGCCTACCTGTTATTTAGCCAAGCGCTTCATTCCGTAGTGGATTTTGCAATCATTTTGCCAGCTCTTTTTGTGCCCACTTGCTTATTGCTTGGATCGGTTCAGGGCGCACTTGCATCGGCTGCGATTCTGCGGGCCGCAAAACGGGGAACGAGCAGATCAAGTCGCAGCCTCCAGGAATACATTCCTGTTCAACCCCTGACGTGGGTTCGAAACGGGCTCGTGGGTATTGCGGTATCGATTTCCGTGGGCATCGTAATTTATTGCACGTTGGGTTCGCTACTATCCATGTCACTTTCGGAATCGTTGGCGGCAAAGTCGAAAGAACTCGATGCATTGCCACATACTGAGGCAGTGCCACTTAATAATGAATCGTCAGATCGAGTGCGCAAGCTCGCATCGATTTGGTCGTCCAAAGAACAAAACATTGCCAACAATCCAATCGCCATGCGAGTACTCGCGGATGGAATCATCCACGACTACCAGATGAGCCAATTCAAATGGATTGAAATCCCTCCCCAGAGTACAGGGGCAGCGGAGTGGGCGAGTACCTCACCGCTTCTGTTGCATTTAGTTTTAACGCATCTAAACAATCTCAAGAAACAAGAACAATTTGATGAGGCCAAAAAGGTGACCGGACAAATCGCGCAACAATTCAGTAAGAAGGAAGACGACGCGAATGCCAAGGAGGAATATGAGAAAGCCCTTGCGCGCCTCGAAACGGCCGCAAACTTATACGCCCGCGGCCATGCAAAATCTCCGCTTGACTGGCGTTTGGCATTCGGGCGAACTTTTTCCAACATGACTTGCGCGCCGGAGGAAATGGCGGTGTTACTTCCCGCCTTTAATCAGTTGTCGCGTCACAATTCGCAACACTTGCTGACGAATTCCATGATATTTCGAGATCAACTGGATTCCAAACATCGGGAGGAGATTCGAATCCAGGCTATGAAGTCAAATCCCTCAAGCTACCTAAATGTTGCCATGGCAGTGGCAAGCGAGCAAAAGGACGAAGGAATATCGGTCGATCTCTTCCCACAGCGGTACGATGTGATGCAGGACTTGGCGATACGCGTCTTTCAAGAGGACAAGTTTCCGGAAACGTACCGACGATTGTGGGAGAGGGCTTCGGAATTGATTGCGAAAGCTCCAATAAGGAGATTTCTCAAGGAAGTCATGCTGGCGGACGCCTGCAAAGCGTTAGGTGATTCAAGGGAAGAGGTCGAACACTTACGGGAAGCGAAAAAACTGGAAAAAAATAACGTCAAGTTGATGTGTCGCTTAGCCCGAAAATGTTTAGACATGTCAGAAGTTTCTGAAGCGGAAAGTCTCTGGAAAGAAGCCAGAGTGCTGGCTCCGGCTGACCAAGAGGTGAAAGACCTTGGACAGCAAATCACGATGCTTTTAAGTGTGCCTTAGTTGACACGCAAATCAGACTAAGGCTGGCGGCCTTTTGAAATCTACCTTGAAATTGGGTGGCCCGTTCTCTGTCTGCGTGCCGCTCATCCAACTGGCGGATGCGCACACGAAACTTGTTTGCGCGACGCAAAGTCCCGAGGGCCCTCATCTACCCCACATTTGGTTATTTTCTGGCTGGACCCGACCCTCTCACTGGAATGATTCGCCCGGTCGCCTAAGATATACTGATTGTTTAGCAATTCCTTTATCCAACCTTAAGATTTCGCAATGGACGTTAGACCTTCCCAAGACAGCCCAAGCATCCCGACGCTCACGCCGCAATCTGGGCCTGCAAATCCCGACTTGGTCAAAATACTGATAAGGTGGAAATGGTTGCCCATTCTTGGCTCGTTGATCGGTGCAACCCTGGGCTTCCTGTACTGGGGGCAACTGCCCGAAAAGTATAAGGCCGTTGCGCAAATCCAAGTCGTTTCCCCAAACGCGATGATTCCGATTTCTCAGACCTATGGTCAACAGTTGGATTCAAAATCCCGAAGCGACGAGCTGGCAGTTATCAAAAGTTCAGCGGTTTTGAAAAAGGCTATCGAATTGGGTCGCTTGACCCAGCACCGAAAACTGGAAGGAAAGTCTGAGGATGACATTGTTCGGTGGTTGCTATCACCCAAACTTTTGGAAGCCAAGCTCGGTTCGAACGACCTCAATAGCGACATACTCAGAATCGGTGTAACAACGAACGATGCAGAATTATCGAGTGACGTCGTCCAGGCGGTGGTAAGTGGCTACGAGCAATTCGTAACAGGAAATCTTAAGACCTATACCGAACAAGCCGTTTCCGAGTTGATGAAATTAAGCGACAAATATGACGCCAATCGAAGGAAAGCAAACGAAGAGGCTAGCAAAGTCAAAAAGAATACCAATTTGATTTTCAAGGATGGGAAGCCACACGATCCCGTAGCGGATACCGTTTTGGATATCAATGAAAAAATTCGAGTCATCGATGGGAAACGGCGAAGCATCGAGGCTGTTCTAAAGCAAGTGGAAGATGGGCGGACATCGAAACGCCCGGTTGAGCAGTTGCTTCGTTTGGTCATTAACGCGACAGACGATTCGGGATTAAAAGACGATAGTGGCTTAAGGTCTCAGCAAGACTTCATTAGGAGCGAGACAAATAAGATCGAGCTCTTTGAGCAAGAAAAAGTCATCCCCCTACGATCGCAACTTTTGCTTCTGAATGAGCAATCGCTCGGCGATTCGCACCCGAGCGTGGTGGTTGTTAAGCAACGATTGTCGAATTTGGAAACCGAACTTGCGAGGCAGAAATCACGACTCCAAGCGAACGAAGAGGAGTTTGGGACCAACAAAGCCGATACTCCCACACTTGAAGGTCGCTTAAATATTGCTTGCGGTGCGTCGGAGGAGTTGTTGCAGAAGCTAAAATTTGAGCAAAATGATTATCTTATCGAACTGGAGTCGCTTCGCCCTCGGATGCTAGAGAACGCGGCCAGTATCAGCGACTATGCAATCAGCTTAGCCGACCTAGAGGCCCTCAGTCAATTTTCAACTCAAATCACGGATAGCCTGACAAAGATCAACCTTGGATCGGATATTGGTAGAAAGAAGGTGGTCACGCTCGACATGCCAACAATCGGGTTGTTCGATGGGCCCTTTTGGTTTCAGTTCGTTGCAATTGGTGGCTTCTTCGGCTTCGCATGCTTCTCAGGCTTGGCTTACTTGTTGGAGTTGGCGGATCGATCCTATCGCAACCCGGATGAAATCTCGATGGACTTGGGGATGCCCATTCTCGGCCATGTGCCCCTGGCCGTCATTTCGCGAGCAGATCGAATCGATGAAAAGGTGGACAGCTCCATTGTCACACTGCACAAAAACCGGGCCCCGATCAGCGAAGCGTTCCGCGGCATTCGAACGGCCTTGTTTTTTTCTTGTCAACAGAGCGGTGTCAAAGTCCTTCAGGTTACCAGTCCAGTACCGGGCGACGGCAAATCAACGATTGCAGCGAACATTGCCGTGTCCATCGCTCAGTCAGGCCGCCGAGTATGCCTCGTGGATTGCGATTTTCGACGTCCCCGTGTCGCAAAAATCTTTGGTCTCGAATCGGACATTGGATTCGTTCAGGTGATCGGCGGTAAAGTCGAAATGCAGGATGCGATTCAGCAAACCACCATCGAGAATCTTTCTGCGTTGACTTGTGGACGGCGACCAGCCAATCCTGCTGAGCTTCTTTCTAGCGAATTGTTTGGTGATTTAGTCTCGAAATTGAGAAGCAGTTTCGATTTCGTCATTATCGATACTCCACCTGTGCTCGCGGTCAGCGATCCTGCCAACGTGGCCAGTCACGTGGATGGTGTCCTTCTTACGATCCGACTGAGACGCAACTTGCGGCCCATTGCATCGCGGGCAGCTCAAATGCTCCATGCCATCAATGCAAATATGGTTGGGGTTGTTGTCAACGGTATTGGCGTCGGCGGCAATTCTTATGGTTACGGTGGATACCGCTACGACAATTACAGCAGCGGACGCGGAGCAGGATACGGCAAGAGTGGATACGGTGGGTATGGGTATGGCTCAACCTATCAGTACGGAGGTTACTACGGCGGTAATTCTCTTGGGAATGACTACTTTCAAGATTCTATTCCCAAGTCCTCTCCGAAGAAGCTAGAAGTCAAGTCTTAATTCCACATTCCCAAGAGCTCATGTGTCTCGAGTTTGTGTCCTAAACGTAGTTGGTCTAACTCCCGATCTGCTGCAGCATGCACCGAACATACGCCAGTTGGGTGCGGCTGTCCCTTGGATGGCTCCCTACCCAGCGGTAACGTGCACTTCCCAAGCGACAATGTTGACTGGGTTGCCTCCGAGTCAGCATGGAGTGGTCGGCAATGGTTGGTACTTTCGCGATACCGCAGAGATCCGGTTTTGGCAGCAAGCCAATAGTCTGATTCAATCGAGCCAATTGCTCTATGAGGGCATTGAAACAGCCAAGCTTTTTTGGTGGTTCAACCAACATGCCCCCGTCCGCTGGAGCGTAACGCCCAAACCGCATTATGGATGTGACGGCTCGAAAGTATTCGACGTCCTCGACAAGACAGATTGCGAACTCACAAAAAACCTCGGCCCCTTTCCCTTTTTTTCATTCTGGGGGCCACACGCTGGATTGCCGGCTACGGAATGGATTGCGAAAGCTACTGCGTTGGTTCTTAGGAAGAATGCTCCAGAACTGACTCTCACCTATCTGCCCCATCTAGACTACGACTTCCAACGGTTTGCGGCACCGGATATGGCGAGGGTGGCGGAAGTAGATCGATGTGCCGCTATTGTTATCGAAGCAGCGCAATCCGTTGGCGCCATCCCGATCGTTGTTTCGGAATATGGTCTCGTTCCCGTGAGTAAGACCGTGTCGATAAACCAGGCGTTGCGGCACGCAGGTTTGCTGGCGGTAAGAAACGGTCCGTTTGGCGAAGTGATGTTGCCAGGGGACTCGGATGCATTCGCAGTGGTCGATCACCAAGTTGCACATCTATATGTGCGCGACCACGCTAGAAAGGCGGAGATACGTAGTCTTGTGCAATCGCTCGAAGGAGTCGCCTCGGTAGTCCACCCAAGCGAACTCGATCTCGATCATCCTCGTAGCGGTGAATGGATCGTTTTGGCTGAGGAGAACGCGTGGTTTAACTACTATTACTGGAGGAACGATTCGCAAGCCCCGGACTTTGCGAGAACGGTCGATATCCACCGAAAGCCAGGCTACGATCCGGTCGAGTTGTTTATGTCATCCAAGATGCGAGCCTTGGTTCGCCTTACTCAAAAGAAACTGGGATTTCGTTACAAAATGGACGTAATTCCGCTCGATGCAAGCTTGGTACAAGGAAGTCATGGCCTCCGCCCAACTTCTGGACAAGGGCCGCTCATCATTGGTCCGAATGCTCCAGAAAATATGCTGCTCTTTAAAGACTACATTCGACGTTTAACCGGCAGATAAATCCCAAGGACAACTCGTTCTCCAAAAAAAGAGACTTTCCTTTTTGCCTGCTAGTGCTGGGACGCTAACGCGTTAGAATTCTAGATCGTCCGGATAGCTCGTACGTTTGCAAATGACCATCTTCTCGGGAAAGCCAAGATCAATGAATGACGAAACGATTCAGCGTATTCACACAACGTATGGAATCGAAAATTGGTCAGCTGGATACTTCGATGTCAACAACCAGGGTAATGTCATTGCTCGTCCGAATGCTCAGGACCCACGCTATGTCGATCTCAAGCAGTTGATCGATCATTTGGTCCGCGACAAAAAGCTTCAACTCCCTATCTTGCTTCGCTTTCCGCAAATATTGACCAACCAACTCAGGACACTGACGAAAGCGTACAGCGACGCGATTGCGCAGTTTAACTACGACGGCAAACACTATCCTGTGTTTCCAATGAAGGTGAATCCTCGTCGTGAAGTCGTCGAGGAATTCCTGA
Organism: Pirellula staleyi DSM 6068; assembly: GCA_945875845.1. Lineage (GTDB taxonomy): Bacteria > Planctomycetota > Planctomycetia > Pirellulales > Pirellulaceae > JBKCUI01. The sequence goes on along the minus strand of CAMCMB010000001.1, from coordinate 164,474 downwards.
AGGATAGTGATCGATGCAGGGTCGGCCTGGAATGCGGTTCGAAGCCGGAGCTTTACGCTGCGGTTGCGCAAGAGCAAACTCCGGACTCTTTGCTCATTTGCAATGGCTTTAAAGACGAGGCGTTTTGCAAGCTGGCATCCTTGGCAGTCCAATCGGGTAAGCGTGTTGTCATTGTTGTCGAAAAACTCAACGAGCTTAAAATGCTCTTGCGAGTCGCAAGCGACGTAGGCGTTTGTCCATGGATTGGATTGAGGGCCAAACTTTACTCACGTGGCTCGGGAAAATGGGCTAGTTCCGGCGGGGACTCAGCCAAGTTCGGGTTAACTACCTCGGAAATTATCCAATGCGTTCGATTGCTCCGAGAAAACAAAATGGAGCACAATTTCAAACTCCTGCACTTCCACATCGGCTCCCAAATTACCGACATCAAACGCGTCAAAAATGCGATGAAGGAGGCGGCTCGTGTTTATGCGAAGATTCGCCAAACCGGATTAGCCGTAGACTTTCTCGACATTGGCGGTGGATTGGGGGTTGATTACGACGGGTCAAAAACCCGTTTTGAATCTTCCATGAATTACACCGTCCAAGAATTTGTGAACGATGTTGTCTACACGGTCAAGAGTGTTTGCGATGAAGAGAATGTGCCGCATCCAAACCTAGTCACTGAGAGCGGACGCATGATGACTGCCTACCATACGGTCTTGGTCGTTTCGATCCGAGAGGAGATTGAGACGTTTGCAGACGATCAACCTGAGATTGAGATCGATGGCGATGATCCACAAGTCATCACGGAATTGAAGGGGCTATGCGACGAGATCAATGGGAAAAATTACGTCGAATACTATCATGATGCTGTCGAACACAAAGATGAGCTTCATACTCAATTCAATCTTGGATTGATTTCCCTCGAGGATCGAGCCAAAGGGGAGGTACTCTATTGGGAAGTCTGCGCTCGGGCGCTCAAAGAGTCCGAACTTGCTCGCGTTCCCAACGAGGAATTCGAAGACGTTAAGCGAGTGCTTGCCGCGAAATATCTATGCAATTTTTCGCTCTTCCGATCCGCTCCGGATTCATGGGCGATCGGTCAGTTGTTTCCTGTCATCCCGCTTCATCGACTTCAAGAATCGAAAGTCGACTTTGCGACTTTAGTAGACGTAACTTGCGATTCCGACGGAAAAATTGACAAGTTCGTGGACCAGAAAGATGTCAAAGAAACGCTGGAATTGCCGCAGTGGCGAGAAAACCAAGAGTACTACCTTGGTCTGTTTCTACTTGGAGCCTATCAAGAAGTGATGGGTTCGTGCCACAACTTATTTGGAATCCCCAACGAAGCTCAGGTGTTCATGGAGTCGGACGGCCGATTTCATGTATCCAAGATCGTTCACGGTAGTCGCATTGTCGATATGGTGACGACCGCACGTTATGAATCCCAACATCTGCAAGGCGCGTTTGCAAATCGCATGCATCAAATGGTTGCTGCCGGCTCCTGCGATAGCGACAAGGCTCAAAAACTCATCGATCAGTACAACGCAGCTGCACTCGGGACGACCTATTTGGAATAGCCAAACTATTTTCGCGCGACGATTCGAAACAGGAACGCGTCGTCAAAGTGCGTTTCACCGGTAAGCGTTCGGAAATCCACTTGGCGATCAAATAGGTAACCAAACTCCCAGGCTGACAAATTTCCATTCGCTTTGCGTCGTTCTAAGCCAACGACCAGTTGAAGATCGCGGTATGTCATTACGTCGTTATCGTTGTTTGGAAACTCGATATCCCAAGTTCCGCCCCCCAGCCGACCTGCAACATACGCTTTGTGCCCATGACCCAAGGTATAGTCCATTCGAGGCCTGGGAAACACAAGATCGAAGCGCATGCTCTCCATCGATTTTGGACGCCACGAAAGACCCATGACAGGCAGCAGTTTGATGTCGTCACGACTCAAATAGTCGATTCCAAAAACCACATCCACTTCTGGAGTCGAGTGAAGCATTCCGACGGCATGGCCGGGGAACCGCACACCGTCTCGAGCACTGTCTTCAAAGTCGCTGAACACTCCAATCGTCGCCGCCAAATCATAACTCATCACATCGTGAATCCGTCCCCGAGTTTGGTATCCCAACGAGAAGTCATACAATCTGGGGGGCAAAGCCACGGCGATCGGACCAGACAGAAGATGAATGTTGACGGCCGTGGAAAAACCAGAGCCGTAGCCCCGTTTTTCGTAGGGGGCCGATCCGAGCGAGAGCCAGCCAAATTGATCTCCGTCCCCCGGAAGATAATCAAACCAGCTTTCGTCTGTTCTATAATTGCTGTAAGGCTCGTGATAAAAATAAGATAGCTTTGGGAGTTTGAATTGGTTCGCCTGGGATTCAGGATCAAAACCCAATGGAAATTCGGTCACAAATTCAGATTCATCGTCGGTCCCTTGAATTTCCCGAACCATGCGTGCGTCGCCGACTTCCCCTTCGATGGAAACAAGCTTGCCCAAGCTGCGTACTCGCGGCAAACCCTCTGGGCTCCCTGCCGCTGGTGGGATCGAAAAAGACTCGTAATTCCCTTGAGGCAACTCTTGGGCGTTCATCACGGATCCAGTCATCGCGAGGCAAATCGACCCGTAGAAAAACGAAAGTCCCCAAAACCAAATACTTGGATGAATCAATTTTTTGGAATATTCCGTCATTCGGTACCTCTCGGGTAAACTATCGGGTTTGGGCCTAGCTTTCTAGAGACATTCCGTAGCGAGTAAAGTGGAACGACACCTTGAAAGCTAGCGTTATGCGGAATACAACAGAGCCTAAATGGATCGGTAATGGAGGAGCAATCGCCAGAATAGGGCGTTTGCTCCATTAGGGTTTCCCCAACTATTGAATTGTGAGTTACGGAATGTCTGGTACAGGTTTGGATGAAGGAATGGTCTCCACGGACAACGTTGCAAAGGTCTTGAGCCAAGCACTGGATGCCGGCGATGGTCTGCTGCGATTGACGCCGACATGGGTTCCTCGCAGTTTTCTTCATCCCGGCAGACGAATCAAACTCTTCCCAGGTGACCTCTATGCATTTGGCGCCAATCGAGGCGGCATTGACGAGCGTTGGTTTTCAAGCACGACAGAGGCTGCCAACGAGGGGCGAGTATGGCATGAAGGGCTCAGTTTTTGCCTGTTCGAGGGAAAGAAGTTCTTGCTGAAAGATGCAGTGGCGGAACAGGGAACGAAATTGGTGGGAGCCCCCATATTCAAGAAATACTCTCGCTGGCCTGTTTATTCCAAATTCTTCGACAACATGGGTCCAATCCCCCATCACATGCATCAGTCGCAGAAAGATGCTCAACTAGTCGGTCAGGAAGGCAAACCTGAGAGTTATTATTTCCCACCTCAATACAACAACGTGGACAACAATTTCTCCTACACGTTTATGGGCTTAGAACCCGGCACGACGAAACAAGACCTTCGCCGTTGTCTTGAAAATTGGAACAAAGGGGATAACGGAATCCTCGACCTGTCGCGAGCGTACAGGCTTAAGCGAGGAACCGGTTGGTTGATACCGCCGGGAGTATTGCACGCTCCGGGCTCGTTGTGCACCTATGAACCACAGTGGGGCAGCGACGTGTTCGGCATGTATCAATCGATTGTGGAAGGACGCTATGTTCCTTGGTCTCTGCTCGTCAAAGACATGCCACCTGAAAAACATCAGGACTTGGATTTCATCATTGGCCAGTTGGATTGGGATAAGAATGTAGACACTCACTTCAAGGACAGTAACTACATAGAACCGATCGTCGATCCGATCAAGAGCGGGGATGGATACACGGACAAGTGGATTGTCTACGGGTCGATCGACAGCGCACAGCTTTTTAGTGCAAAGGAACTGACTGTCGAACCGGGCGCGAAATGCATCCTTAAAGACAACGCTGCGAGCGGTTGGATAACGGTGCAGGGCAAGGGGCGGATCGGCAAACTCGCTCTCCAAACGCCTGCCATGATTCGATTTGGTCAAAACACCGAGGACGAAGTTTTCATCAGCCACGACATTTCGGCCCGCGGAGTGGAAATCGAAAACACGGGCAGCGAACCGCTCGTTGGTCTTCGCTACTTTGGCCCCGACGCGCATACGAATATGCCCAAAAATGGAGCTTGGAAGAACCAAGCGTAAGTGCGATTGTTCGATCCTTCTCCCGACGCACACAAGCTGGGCTTCGGATTGCTTAGATTCGAAGCTCCACGTCGACGTGAGAAGATCCCTTTATTTGCAAGTCAACCAACCCAGGAACCGGAGCTAAAATGTCAGTAAAATCCTCCCCCAAACTCCACAATGCCATGTGGCCAGGTTTAGTCGGTAAAGGTGATGGTCCCGGCCAAGAACCACCGATCAGTCTTGAGCGAATGCTGGAACTGACTGCAGCCGCGAACGTGGACGGCCATAAATTTGATGGCATCGACTATTTCCTGTTTTTCCCTCACACAGATCCGAATGCAAGCGACTCGGAACTGACTCGCATTGCCGATTTGATTGCAAGTCACGGATTTGCAGTCGGCTCGCTGGTCGCCCCGGTTTGGCCGGGAACCGTGGGGGATTCCGCCATGGGAAATGCGGAAGCTCGCGAAAAATTTCTTACGGCCGTTCGAATGGCCTGCCGAATCGCTGGTGTCTTCGAGAAGCATGGTATTCGCAAATACGGTGTGATTCGAGTCGACAGCGCAGAGTTCGGAATCGAAAAATGGCGACAAGATAAAAAGGCCAACACGCAAACCATCATCGATACCTTTCAGGAAGCCGCCAAGATTGCAAAAGATCATGGGCAACGCTTGGCCGCCGAAGGAGAAATCTGCTGGGCGGGCATGCATAGTTGGCGCGACATGCTCGACGTACTTGAGGGTGTCGGCATGCCGGATGCATTCGGCTTTCAAGCCGATATGGCTCACACCTATCTCTACTTGATGGGTTATAACGCCCCGGAATACGCCCTATTGCATGAAGGATATACGGAGTCCGATTTCTACGCAGCCTACGAAAAAATGACGGACAAACTCCGCCCTTGGACCATCGACTTCCACGTCGCTCAAAACGATGGTAACGTCCATGGCGCGGGTGACCATGACAAGACGGGCAAGCACTGTCCCGCGGATGATCCAAACGGCAAACTCGACATTGTGCGTTGTGCAGGCTATTGGCTTAAGGATGCAGCCGCGCGAGGAATCAAGCATATCTGCTGGGATGGATGCATGTTCCCAAATGCGATGCTAGAGACGCCCGACACCTGGAATCAGATCTTGGACAAAATGATTCGCGTGCGAAACGCGCATGGTTGGTAACAATTTTTGTACCGCTTTGCTCTCTAGCAGTCCTTCTCCGAGGGGCTCGGAAACTCGGCAACCTGAAAACACAACACAACAACAACACAACAACAACACAAGAACGAACATGAAAGAATTACGCATTGGAATGATAGGCTATGGTTTTATGGGCAAAGCTCACTCAAATGCATACGCCCAAGCAAACCATTTTTTCCCCAGTCAAACCAAACTCGTATTAAAGGCGCTTTGCGCCCGTAATGCAGACAAGGCTCAGTCCTTTGCAAGCAACTGGGGGTATGAATCGATCGAGACCGACTGGCGGAAAATGTTGAAGCGTAACGATATCGATGCTATCGATATCTGCACTCCCAACAACATCCACAAAGAGATTGCAATCGAAGCCGCAAAGGCGGGCAAGATGATACTGTGCGAAAAGCCTTTGGCGATGAACGCGACCGAAGGAGAAGAGATGTGCCAAGCGGTGGAGAAGGCCGGAGTTGCCAACATGGTTTGGTACAACTACCGACGCGTTCCAGCCGTTACCTTGGCAAAACAAATTATCGATTCAGGAAAGCTTGGACGAATCTTTCACTATCGTGCCAACTTTCTGCAGGACTGGACGATCAATGCGGATGTTCCACAAGGTGGCGCGGGAACGTGGCGTTTGGATGCAGAGGCTGCTGGTAGCGGAGTGACAGGTGACTTGTTGGCGCATTGCATCGACACAGCCTTGTGGCTCAACGGATCCATCCAGGACGTTTCCGCGATGACCGAAACTTTTGTGAAGGAACGTGTTCATTCCGAAACGGGTTTGAAGCAACCCGTTTCGATTGATGACGCTTGTACGTTTTTTTGCCACTTTAAGAACGGTTCCCTTGGATTGTTCGAGTCAACGCGTTACGCCCGCGGACACAAGGCACTTTATACGCTTGAGATCAATGGGGAACACGCGAGCATTGCATGGGACCTGCATGATCTGCACAGGCTTAAGTACTTTGATCATTCCGATGAATCCATTGTCCGAGGTTGGAGGAGCATTCACGTATCGGATGGAAACCAACCGTACATGGGAAATTGGTGGGTGCCAGGCTTGCAAATCGGCTATGAGCATTCATTCATTCACCAAGTGGCAGATTTCGTAAAGAGTCTGGAAACGGGCGAGCCCGCTCATCCGTCGTTCCGGGATGCCTTAGAAACGCAAAAAGTCTGCGATGCGGTTCTCGATAGCGCCAAGAAACGCCAGTGGGCTTCGGTTGATTCCTATTGATTCGTTGCCAGCCTTCACCATCCGCCCTATGCCGTCTCAGTATTGTATCGGAATCGATTTAGGAACTACCAATTCGGTCTTGGCGTTTGCGCCAATCGACGAAGAGGAACCGTTGATTGCCGTACTGCCGATCCCACAACTTGTCGCCCCAGGAACCGTCGAACGAAAGCTCTCGTTGCCGTCGTTTTTGTTCCTGGCGGCATCGTTGGAGGACCCCGCTTTCCAGCTGCCAGGTATTCGAAGCAGCATGGGAATTGCGGGTGAGTATGCAAGGCGCGTGGCAAGTGAACAGCCGGAGCGAGTCGTTGCGGCTGCCAAAAGCTGGTTATGCAATAAGCGAATCGACAGGCAATCGCCAATCCTTCCTTGGGAATCGGATGCGGAGATTTCGTACGTTTCACCCGTCCAAGCAACGACGGCATACTTAATGCACCTCGTGGACGCTTGGCAATTGGAGTTTGCGGATGCACCATTCTCAGAGCAGCAAGTCGTTCTTACCGTGCCCGCGTCTTTCGATTTAGTCGCTCGCGAGCTTACACGACAAGCAGCCATGGCCGCTGGATTTCCATCGGACTTTGTTTTTTTGGAAGAACCGCAAGCGGCGTTATACAATTGGATCCATGCTCACGGTCAACAGTGGCGCAAATCCCTGCATGAGCAGGATGTACTGTTGGTTTGCGATGTGGGCGGTGGAACAACCGATTTGACTCTGGTCCAAGTGCAAAGCGAGAATGGAGAGCTTCATATGAATCGTTTGGCGGTAGGCAACCACTTGCTTATCGGCGGCGACAACATGGACCTGACACTGGCTCACATGGCTTCAACGCTTTTCGCGGAGAAGGGGACAAAGCTCAACGCTTGGCAATCTGTGTCCCTTTGGCATTCCTGTCGTATCGCCAAGGAAAAACTTCTTGAGGGTAAATCATCGCCAGATTCTTACCCGTTAAGTATTCTCGGTCGTGGTAGCAAGTTGATCGGCGGTACGGTGTCGATTGAATTGCCGAAGTCACTGGTGGAATCGGCCCTCATTGATGGCTTTTTCCCGGTAATTAAGAAAGACGACAAGCCTCTTCGCGACGGGGCAAGCGGTTTTCAAGAGATGGGATTGTCGTTTGAATCCGACACAGCCATCACCAAACACATCGCTGCATTTCTTGCCGATCACTTGCCATTCTGCGATGAGAGGCCAACGCGATTGACGCATCTCTTATTCAATGGTGGTGTCTTCAACGCCGATGCATTTCGCGCACGCCTGTTGAAAACCATTTCTTCATGGAACGAGGATAAAGAACAGCCAACCGTACTAGGTGGCGTCGAGGATTTGGATCAAGCCGTCGCTTGTGGGGCCGCATACTATGCTTGGGCAAAACGGCATGGTGGGATTCGCATCCGAGGGGGAACAGCCCGCAGCTACTACATCGGAATCGAAAGCTCGGGGCCTGCAATCCCCGGAATGGCTCGGCCACTCCAAGCGTTATGTGTCGTACCCCAAGGAATGGAGGAAGGGTCTCAAGTGGACGTGGCCAGCAGAGAGGTCGGCCTCAAAATCGGACAGCGGGCGCGGTTTCGATTTTTTTCAAGCACGGTTCGCAAACAAGATAAACCGGGTACCTATCTGCGTACGTGGGATGTAGATGAATTGCTCGAGACCTCCCCGCTTGAAGTCGAGTTATCGGGAAGCGGCGGGGAGCAAATCATACCAGTGCGATTTCAAAGCAAGATAACCGAACTCGGAGTCTTTGAATTGTGGTGCAAGTGCACGCGGAACGACCAGCATTGGAAGCTCGAACTCAATATTCGCGAATAGCCCTAGTTGGGGTTCGTTCGTCTTTCGCCCCGAATCATTGGGAGGGCGAGGCCACCGCTCTAAACATCTTTGCAATGGCGAATGCATTGGAAACCAATGGGAGGGCGAGGAATGGATTGGGCAAAGTCGAGGAAAACATGTTACCAGGGGTGGCCTCACACTCCCACACTTTCAATGGGTTGGGCAAGTTCGGAATTCGACTGGGCGGGCTTCTTTTTGAACAACAGACTCAAATCATCTAGGTAAGTGTACAAAACAGGTACAGCTAGCAACGTCAACAATAGGGACAGGGTTTGCCCACCCGATGCGAGTACCGCAATCGAACGACGTTCTTCCGCGCCAGGTCCGTTCGCAACAAGCAAAGGTATCAATCCGGCGACGAACGATATCGTTGTCATCAAGATCGGTCTCAATCGATCGCGATTGGCTTGTAGAATCGCTGTCTCTCGTTCCACTCCTTTGCGTCGCAATGCGTTCGTGCAGTCAACTTGCAAGATTGCAGCTTTCTTGACGACGCCGAACAACACGAGAACGCCAAGGGCTGAATATACGTTGAGCGTTTCGTTTCCCAAATACAAACTGATCAGTCCGAAAGGTACCGAAAGTGGAAGCGTGAAGAGAATCGTAAAGGGATGAGCAAGGTGTTCGAATTGAGCCGCAAGTACGATGTACATGAAAATGAAGCTCAGCAGGAATGTCCATCGAAACTCGCTCAATGTCCGTTCCAATTCCTTTCCGCGCCCGAGCACTCGCGTTTCGAATCCCGGCGGCACCCCTACTTCCACCGCCAAAGCCCGTAACGCTTGGACGCGATCCGCCAAGGCGTAACCCGTCGAAATATTGGCTCGAATCGAAACCATTCTTTGCCGATCCAATCGATCGATGCGAGCAGATGCATCGCCAAAACTAAATCGAACCACATTGTCGATCCGAGTCAAGTTGGTCTTGCTAGGAAGCGGTATTCCCGTTTGATTGCCCGCAATGGAAATAGGGCGACCGGCGGCTGGGTTGGTCCGAACGTAGAGCTGAGAAATCGAATCGACATCCCGTCGATCAACGCCCACCAATCGCAACTCAACATCGTAGGCATCATCCACACTCGAGTCTCGATAGCGAGAAACGCGGTCATCACCTCCGACCGCAATCTTCAACGTATCTGCGATTTCTTGAACCGAAACTCCCAAGGCTGCTGCTCGCTCCCTATCAATCGTGACGAGCAACTCCGGCTTGTCTAAACGCAAGGTGGTATCTACGTCCACAATGCCTGGAAGCTCCATCGCTTTTTTTCTGAGTCGTTCGCTGAAGTCGGAAAGCTCTTGAATATCAGGCCCGGTGATCGAGAAATCGATGTCAACATTGGCACCCTGCCTGAGTGAGGTTAAGTTTCGGATGGAGACTCGAACATCGGGAACGGATTTGAGCAGTTTCCGAATCTCAGTCATCTTCTGTTGTTGACTGAAGTTGCCTTCGAAGGCCTTCCTTGGCTGTCCTTTGATCGTTTCGAAAAACAGCCTTTCTAGCGAGAATGAGCGTTTTGGCGAGTCGGTCAAGCGAACAAAAATACTTCCGCTGTTGACACCGCCAAACCCACGCGTACCGATCGATGACAGTATCAATTCGACGCCCTCGACCTCACTTACCTTGTCTTCGATTTGCTTGAGCGCCCCGTTCATCGATAGAACAGTTGCCCCTTCTTTGGCGTTAGCGCTGATTTCGAATTCGGACTCGTCAACATTGGTCGGAATGTAGTCTTGCCGAACCCAACCATAAAGCGGGATATTCGCGAGGATGGTCGCAATGCATAACAACAATGTCAAAAATCGGTATTTGAGCGCGAGTCGCAACGAAGCCATGTATCCGACCTCTACCCAGTGATAGAAGCCTTTTTGCCGAGAAGTCTTCTGGTTGTGCTCTTGGCTCCCCTCTTTTTTGGGTTTCAGCAAAATGCTGCACATCATGGGTGTCAATGAAAAACTGATCACCATGGAAACCAATATCGCAACCGTCGCCGTCACGCCGAATTCGAAAAGCATCCGCCCCGTTACGCTCGATAGAAACGAAACCGGTAAGAAAACAATAACCAAGGAAACGGTCGTGGCTAATACGGCCAATCCGATCTCTTTCGTCCCCACGATCGATGCTTGAATCGGATCCATCCCCTCCTCTTCAATACAACGGTACACGTTCTCCAGTACCACGATCGCGTCGTCAATAACCACTCCAACCATCAAAACGAGTGCTAGCATCGTGACATTGTTGAGCGTAAAACCAAACGCTTTCATGAACGCAAAAGTCGCGATGATCGAAGCGGGTATCGCGACGGATGCAATCAGCGTCGAACGCCAGGATCGCATAAACAGCAAAACAGTGATGCAAGCGAGAATCGATCCGGACACCAAGTGGTTTTCGATTTCATGCAATGCAGACAAGATATAGCGTGACTGATCCTGAATGATCGCGACACGAACGTCCTCGGGCAGCAAGGCTCGACTTCGCTTGAGGCGTTCCTTCACCCCCGCAATCACATTGACCGTATTTTCCCCCGATTGTCGTTGTACACTGAGTGTCACCGTCGGCTTGCCGTCGAGTCTCGCCATAGTGCGAACCTCCTTGGTTCCGTCAACGACTTCGCCTAAATCAGCCAATCGAATGGATGCACCTCCGATGGTATCGATCACCAACTCCGGGAAGTCCTTCGCATCCGATACTCTCCCAAGCGTTCGAAGTGTGCGTTCTCGCAAACCTTCGTCCACTCGTCCGCCTGGCACCTCGGCATTCTGACGGGCCAACGCATCGCGTACTTGCGCGATGGATAACTGATAGGCGGCAAGACGCTTGGCATCAATGTTGACCTTGATCGCACGGTCGGCTGCGCCAGAAATGGTGACTTGACCGACGCCGGGACTGGACTCGATCACTCCCTTGACGTATCGGTCCGCAAGAAGAAAAAGCTCGCTTGGTGACTTTTCGCCAGAAACTGCGATCGTCATTACAGGCGAAGAGTCGATATCGGATTTTTGAACAATCGATGGATCAACCGTACGCGGCAATCGGTTGGAAACCGCAGAGACGGCATCCCGAACGTCTTGCACTGCCGCGTCGATTTCTCGATCAAGCGAAAAGGTGATCAATACCAAAGAGCTACCATCGTTCGAAATGCTTCTCAATTCCTCGATGCCAGCGACGGTTGAAACCGCGTCCTCGATGACTTGGGAAACTTCGGATTCCACTTCTTGAGATGCCGCACCTGGATAATTGGTACGAACGAAAACAGTTGGAAGATCCGTTCGTGGAAAACGATCGATCCCAAGTGTCGGAAACGCGACTACCCCAGCGACGACTAGCGCCATCACCAACATCAGCGCGAAAACAGGACGCTTAACGCAAATTTCAGCGAGCCAGTACAAAATAATTTCCTAAGGCGGGAGGAGTAAGGCGGGAATTGACCCTATTGTACTTGCTGTGAAGCACAACAGAGACGCGTTTCCGCTGTGAAACCCAGTACCATCGTGCCGAATCAGCCGCAACTCGCTAGCGGCTTGTTGATTTAGTGAAGTCGTTATTGGTTAAGGGCGGCTTGACGGACTTCCAAGTCCGTCGATGGGGAATTCGACGGACTAGGAAGTCCGTCGTACCATTAAAGCAACACGCCGCTGGTGGGCTGTTGATTTAGACCGCGTTCTCATCCATTGCAGAGATCAAGCTTGAGACGAGTTCCTCGATCGATTTCAACGCTTCCTGTTCCGATTTCGCCGCCTGTTCCATCATCCTGACAATCGCCGAACCTACGATGAGTCCATCGGACACCGGGGCGAGTAAGCGAACATGTTCTGGCTTAGAAATCCCAAAACCGATGCAAATTGGGAGCGGTGTTCGTTCACGCAGCCAAGACACGCGATCAACCAAGTCTGGGGGAAGTTCGGTTCTTTCGCCAGTAATCCCCGTGACACTTACGAAATAGAGGAAACCGCTGGAATGCTCCGCGATTTTGAGAGCCCGATCGCGCGGCGTAGTAGGCGTCACCAACTGGATTAAATTGAAGTTGTTCGCATGACAAATGCGGGCCAATGCCCCGCTTTCCTCCACCAAAAGGTCCGGTACAATTGCGCCGGAAAAACCTGCCGCGAGGGCTGCATCCACATAACATTGCGGGCCTTGGCGATGAATAATTGCATAGCTCACCATTGAAACCAATGGCATGCTGAGATTGGCACGCTCCGCTGCGATCTCGTTAAATATGTCTTTCAGTTTGACCTTGGTCGCCAATGCTCGCGTATAGGACGCTTGAATGACGGGTCCGTCTGCGATCGGATCGCTATAAGGGATTCCAACTTCTGCCATCGAACAGCCCAATTGGTCTAGCTTTCGCAACACTTGTCTTGTGAAGCCAAGGTTTGGGTCTGCCGCAGTGACAAATGGCATGAACGCCTTTTTGCCCTGCGATTTAAGCCGAACAAACAAATCATCGATCGCTGTCATCAAATAGTACGCTCTCAAACGGCTGTGCAGGATAAAAATTTTGGCTGGCCGATTCATCACCTGAGGGATTGCGCCCTGCCGCTATCATTTGGTAGCGGAACGGCGCGAGCCGTCCGGTGAGTCAACAGAATCGATTCACAGCTTAGACACGACTAACATACCGGAAATACGTTGTTTCGAAAGCTGTTGAATTCTACCATTCTTGACCGCGGAGTCGAGCCAACTCGGCAGCGTCCTTGTCGCCTCGCCCCGAAAGGCAAATAACAAGATGCTGGTCCGGTGTCATCGTCTTGGCAGTTTCCGCAGCCTTCGCTACCGCATGACACGTTTCCAACGCAGTTAGTATCCCTTCGTTGCGTGCCAAGAAGTCAAATGCCCCCAAGGCTTCGTCATCTCGACATGAAGTGTACTCAACCCGTTGGGAGTCTTTCCAATAACTGTGTTCAGGCCCAACTCCAGGATAGTCCAATCCTGCTGACATCGAATGAACATCGCTCGTCTGGCCATCTTCGTCTTGCATGACATAGCTGTAAGAACCATGAAGGACGCCCGGCGAACCATAGCTCAACGGAGATGCGTGTTCGCCCGGCGTCGCACCGCGTCCTCCTGCCTCAACGCCAATCAAACGAACACTGCGGTCGTCTACGAATGGATAGAACATGCCAGCAGCATTACTACCTCCACCGACGCAAGCCACGATCGTGTCAGGCAGCCTACCGAATGAGCTTAGGCACTGCTCACGGCATTCGCGACCAATGACGCTCTGAAAATCACGGACCATCATAGGAAAGGGATGAGGGCCGATGACAGAACCAATAATGTAGTGTGTGTTTTCGACACTCGACATCCAGTCCCGCATCGCTTCATTCACAGCATCCCGCAATGTCCGTGATCCACTCTCAACTGGCCGCACTTCAGCACCCATCAATCGCATGCTAAACACATTGGGTTTCTGACGCCTTACGTCCTCTGAACCCATGTAGACAACACAGGGCAGGCCAAAGTGCGCACAGGCTGTTGCCGATGCTACACCGTGCTGACCTGCACCCGTCTCGGCGATCACACGTGTCTTTTTCATGCGAAGCGTCAGCAAGGCTTGGCCAAGAGTGTTGTTGATTTTGTGAGCACCCGTGTGATTGAGATCTTCGCGCTTCAACCAAATTTGAGCTCCGCCTAACTGCTTGCTTAAGCGTTTTGCATGGTACAGCGGGGAAGGCCGGCCGACAAATCGGTGCAGCAACTCGTTCAGCTCGGCATGAAAATCCGGATCTTGCATGGCCTGATTGTAGGCCACGATCAACTCGTCCAACGCGCGTGTCAGCGTCTCGGGAACATAGCGGCCGCCAAAGTCGCCGAAGCGACCGTTGAGATCAGGGACTTGTTTAGTGGCAGTCGTCTCAACAGAACGATTTACCATGTGTGAGGATGGAGCAAGGCTCATTTGATCTCTAGATCATTGAAGGAAGGAGAACACCGTTCGATAAATAAATAAATGTACGATTCGACAGTTGCGAAAGTCGCCCAGACTCGAAATTTTTGGATGGACTACTTTTGCTTTGCATTTTGACAACCCGATGCGTAACGGAGCCGGTAAGCGAGGGACCAACTGCAATCCCTCGCTTACCGGCTTGCGGATTTAATGGTACGACGGACTTCCTAGTCCGTCGAATTCCCCATTGACGGACTTGGAAGTCCGTCATACCGCCCTTAACCAATAAGGACATCACTAAATCAACAAGCCCTTACGCTTCGAGTTATCCCGGCCCGGGCGACAATCGCTTGAATGGCACTGCTACCTAAGCTGTTCAAGGTCTACTATTGTCGACCCTGAGGATACCTCGGTCAAGCAGCAAACGCGGCAAGTTTTGCATGCGCCTTGCCAATCCATTCCGCAGTCTTACGAATTTCTGCTTCGGTATTGAATCTGCCAATCCCAAAACGCAAACTTGCTCTGGCTTGATCCTCGCTCAACCCGATACCCCTCAAAACGTGGCTCGGATGAGGCTCCACCGACGTGCAAGCACTTCCGCTGCTCACCGCCAAATCGGGCACTTCCAACATCAACGATTGACCCTCCACTTTTGGAAAACACACGTTGAGATTGTTCACGAGCCGAGTCGATTCCCTTGGAGCCATGGCATTCCAAACCGGGCCGTTGAGTATTAGACCGTCAATCCGTTCATTCAATAACTCCCAAAGCAAGTTCCTTAAGTAGGCTTGCTGCGGCATTTCCGCGAGCAAGTTTGACTCAACGACTTCCAGTGCTTTCGCCATTCCCACGATTCCAACGCTGTTGAGAGTTCCTGACCTCAAGTTAAACTGCTGACCACCGCCAACAATTTGAGCTTGAATGCGGACTGCCGCGGGCGACTGACGAACGAAAAGACCGCCAATCCCTTTCGGACCATAGAATTTGTGCGAGGAAAAGCTTAGTAGATCGACTCCCATCGCTTGGACGTCCATAGGCATACGCCCAGCGGCTTGGGTTGCATCGGTATGCAACGGAACCCCCCATCGCTGACATAGTTTAGCAAGCTCAGCCAATGGCTGAATGGTTCCTATCTCGTTGTTCGCCAGCATGATGCTGACGATCGCAGTATCTTCATTGATGGACTCAGCTGCTAAAGACAAGTCGATTCCACCTGCAAACGGATGCTGGTTTGGGAAAACCGGTAGTCGGATGACTTCGAAGCCATGTTTTTCGAGTTGGACTAACGGATCCAAAATTGCCCGGTGCTCGGTGACGGCGGAAACAATGCGACGTCGCGTTTGCTTGGGATGCATAGCAACACCGAAAAGTGCCAGGTTGTTGCTCTCCGTTGCTCCGCTTGTAACGATGATCTCATCCGGATCTGCATGGAAGTGCGACGCGATGCTTTGAGTCGCATCCGCAACCAGTCCACTTACCAATCTACCGGCCTCGTGGGTCGTACTCCCGGGGTTGGCATAATTTGTCTCCATCATGCGAACCATGACGTCAATCACGGCGGGATCAATGCGAGTGGTCGCATGGTTATCGAGGTAGATAGACATTTGTGGAAACCACTAAGTTCCTAAGACCATCTCACTAACATGTTTTCATCGACATTGCTCGACCCATCCATCGTCCGGGAGGGTGAGGCACCTGCCGAACAACGACATCTCAAGCGGGCTGTTGATTTAATGGTGCTACGGACATCCTAGTCCTTACCCAATAACGACTTCACGAAATCAACAGCCCGCAAGCTCGGCAGGAGCCTCGCCCTCCCGAACCATTTGCCTATCGATTGGGCATCGCCAAGATGTTGGCCCAAAGGCCACTAACCGATAGCCAACTCGCCGGGTGATTTCGTCTGTCGACGACGCTCGTTTTCACGCAAGAACACTTTTCGGATGCGAATGATGTTGGGCGTTACTTCCACCAATTCATCGTCTTCAATGTACTCAAGAGCCGCTTCGAGAAAAATCTGACGGTGCGGCTTGAGGATGATGTTCTCATCGCTACCTGCTGCTCGAACGTTGGTCAATTTCTTTTCTTTGGTCGGGTTCACACACAAATCGTTGTCACGAGCGTTTTCACCAACCACCATACCTTCGTAGACGTCGTCCCCCGGTGCAACAAAGAGTTCCGCACGGTCTTGCAATGCAAACAGAGTGTAAGGGATCGCTCGGCCTGGTACCATCGATACAAGAACACCGTTTGCACGCCGAGGCAAGTCTGCTTCCATTGGCTGATAGCCCGAAAAGCGATGGTGAATGATGGCTGTGCCTTGGGTCGCGTTGAGCATTTTCGTTCTCACGCCGATCAGTCCACGGGCTGGGATTGAGAACCGCAATAAAGTGTATTCCCCACGCGGTGTCATCTCGTCGAGTATCCCACGTCGATTGCCAACCAATTCCATGATCGGTCCAACCTTGTCCGTCGGCACCTCGACATTCAACACTTCGTAAGGTTCCTGAAGCTTGCCATCGATTTGCTTCAATACAACCCTCGGCTTGCTGACGCTCATCTCATAGCCTTCGCGACGCATGGTCTCGATCAGCACGGACAAATGCAAAACACCTCGGCCTCGTACCGCAAACGCTTCGGTACCCTCTAACGGTCGAACACGTAAGGCCACATTACGCTCAAGCTCTTTTTCAAGGCGAGCTTTCAATTGGCGGGTCGTTACGTATTTGCCATCACGGCCTGCCAATGGAGAAGTATTCACGCTGAATATCATTTCCAAGGTTGGTTCGTCGACACGCAGTCGAGGAAGAGCGTTGAGTTCTCCTCGATTGCAAATCGTGTCGCCAATTTCGATATCCGTCAGGCCAACCACGGCGACGATGTCCCCGGCCGATGCCATTTCGGTATCGATTCGACCGAGTTTATCGAAAATCTGAAGATTGGCGATTGTGGCCGGTACGACACGTCCTTCGTCTTTGGCCAAGTCAACCGTTTGTCCCTTCCTCATGGTCCCGCACTGAATTCTACCGATCGCAATCCGGCCAACGTAGTCCGACCAGTCCAAATTGGTGACCAGCATTTGCAATGGTGCGTCTGGCTCGACCTCCGGTCCAGGGATTTTTTCAAGGATCATGTCGAGCAACGGCACCATGTTTTCTCCCGGAACCTTCCAGTCAAGCGTGGCATAGCCGCTTCGTCCCGAGGCAAAAATGATGTCAAAATGGTCCATGAAGTGCTCGCCACCTAAGTCGACGAGCAGCATCAGCGCTTCCTCGATGACTTCGTTGCATCGCGCGTCGGGTCGATCGATCTTGTTGATGACGACGATCGGCTTGACGCCCTGTTCGAGGGCTTTCGAAAGAACAAATCGCGTCTGCGGCATCGGCCCTTCCGAAGCATCCATCAAGACCAAGGCTCCATCGGCCATTCGAACGACGCGTTCCACTTCACCTCCGAAGTCCGCGTGACCAGGGGTGTCGATCAAGTTGATCTTCACGCCCTTGTACTCGATTGCGATATTCTTTGACAGAATCGTAATGCCGCGTTCTTTTTCAAGATCGTTGCTGTCGAGAATACAGGTTCCTTGAAGCTGCGAATCGCGATATTGACCGCTCTGCTTGAGCAAACAATCGACCATGGTGGTTTTGCCGTGGTCGACGTGAGCGATGATGACAATATTTCGGATGTCGTTGCGACGCATTGGGATTGTTCGGTTGTTTAAGGAAGCGCTGTGCTAGGTGATTTGAGTTCGAAACAGGTTTTAGGATTCGTCGCCAGCACGGAAACTACCAACCAAGGTTGGGGTGTATGTGCAGATTTCGTTCGGTTGAAAGTAGAGTGCTAGTTCACGCACAGCAGACTCTTCGCTGTCCGACGCGTGAACAAGGTTCATTTGACGCGAGCTTGAAAAGTCACCTCGAATGGTACCTGGAGCCGCTTTGAGTCCGTTGGTAGCCCCAAGCATTTCTCGTACGACTCGGATCACTTCAAGACCCTCAACCGCCATCGCAACAATCGGTGAGGACGTAATGAACTCCTCGAGATTTGGATAAAAGGGTTTGGTAACGTGCTCTGCATAGTGCTGCTTAGACAACTCCGGTGTCACTCGCAACATCTTCATTGCGATGACATTGAGTCCTTTGCGCTCCAATCGCCCAATAATTTCGCCGATTAATCGACGTTCCACGCAGTCTGGTTTGAGTAGGACAAGAGTCTTTTGCATAATTTACCTGAAGAACACAACAAGGACGGACCGCCAACGCACAGTCTTGAATTCTCTCGATTTTCGCGTTTGTGGCTAGATCAAAACCACTGATGCTGGCGTCGCTGAAATGCCGAGCGAACATAGAATCGCCAACCATTCAATGGACTCGACCGGTTGAATCGTAACGAATAGTCGCTAACGCTAAACCAGCTTCTGCAAAACACTCCTTAAGGTTGTTTTCGCCCCCAGTACGCCAGGCAGAGACTTACGCCACCCCTCCAAACATCTTTCCCATGTCAAACCATCGGAAACCATCGGAAACCATCGGAAACCATCGGGAGGGCGAGGCTCCTGCCGAGCTTAATACGCCATGGTTCGGCAGGAGCCTCACCCACCCAAGCAATGAATGGATTGGGCAAAGTCGAGGAAAACACGTTGAGAGGAGTGGCCTCACCCTCACGAGCGAGCAATGAATTGGTTGTAAAAGCGCATCATCCCCCGAAAACACGCTCCCCGCAGAATGCGAAATTAAGCCGCAGCAATCGCTGAGTTCGGAGAGAACTTTCCATTTTGCTGAGTGGTCGGACCGGGGAGGTGACGCGCACTGAGTTACCCAATTTGTTAAAGTCTACGTCTAGAGAGACTGTGAATTAATTCGCTTGGTAACCCGACGCGTAACGGATTGTTGCTTTAGTGAAGTCGTTATTGGGTAAGGGCGGTACGACGGACTTCCAGGTCCGTCAATGGGGAATTCGACGGACTAGGAAGTCCGTCGTACCTTTAAATCAACAAGCTGGTAAGCGAGGGATTGTAGTCGTCTCCTCGCTTACGGGCACGGGTTGCCAAACTGCCGCCGAAAAGTGGTCCATCCATTCATTCACAGCCCCAGGAACGAAAGTCGAAGATAATAAATTCACAGCCTCAACCTAGGAGAATCGAGTGGCTCTATGAGAAACCTACGAACAGACCGTTTTGGAACCGTACTGGGGCTTGCGATTCTTTCGGCCGCATGGATCCAAAGCACGGCTTGCTCCAACGAGGCATCACCCCCCAACATCCTGTTTGCAATCGCAGATGACTGGGGGTTCGGGCACGCAAGCGCTTACGGATGCAAATGGACCAAGACCCCCGCGTTCGACAAAGTTGCCTCGGAAGGATTACTGTTCCAGCGAGCGTATACGCCCAACGCAAAGTGCGCTCCGTCTCGCGCTTGCATTTTGACGGGACGAAATTCTTGGCAATTGAAGGAAGCAGCAAACCATCTTTGCTTTTTCCCCAGCGAGTTTACGGGTTGGCCAGAAGTCTTGAGCAGGAATGGTTGGCACATGGGACACACCGCCAAGGGTTGGGGGCCGGGCGTCGCAGTCGATATCAATGGCAAGCCACGGCAAATGACTGGCAAAGCGTTTAACGCTCGGACTGCGAAGCCACCCACGACTGGAATTGGGAAAAACGACTATGCAGCCAATTTCGACGACTTTCTGGATGCAACGCCCAACGGCGCCCCATGGTGCTTTTGGTATGGAGCTATCGAACCTCATCGCGAGTATGAGTTCGGATCGGGTGTGAATAAGGGGGGTAAATCACTGCAAGATATCGAGCGGGTGCCGAGTTATTGGCCCGACAATGAAAACGTTCGAAACGACATGCTTGATTATGCCGTAGAAATTGAGCACTTCGATTCGCACCTTGGACGAATGCTAGACTCACTCCGTCGGCGAGGATTGCTCGACAATACGCTCATCATCGTAACCTCGGATCATGGCATGCCTTTCCCTCGCGGCAAAGGAGGTGCTTATGAAGCGTCCAATCACGTCCCGATGGCAATGATGTGGAAGAACCAAATTGGTTCACCCGGCAGAGTCATTAACGACCTTGTGAGTTTCATCGACCTCGCACCTACAATCATTGAGGTCGCGGGTCTGAATTGGGAGACGACGAAAATGGCTGCAACATCCGGCGTAAGCTTGACGGATCTCTTTCATTCGGCGTCAGACGCGTCGAATCCCAATCGTGACCACGTATTGATCGGAATGGAGCGTCACGATATTGGCAGACCCAACGATGAGGGCTATCCGATTCGCGGAATGATAACGCGCGATACGTTATACCTACATAACTTTGAACCGGACCGATGGCCGGCATGCAATCCGGAAACGGGCTATTTGAACTGCGATGCCGGAGCGACGAAGACGTCCATTCTCAACACACGTCGACTGGCTGGTACGTCACCGCACTGGTCTCTTTGTTTCGGAAAACGTCCGGAGGAGGAGCTTTACGATTTGGCGAGCGATCCTGACTGTGTGAACAATATTGCATCGCTCGATTCATCAGCAAGTCAATTGAAAAGGTTGCAGGTACGAATGGAGGACCAACTTCGCAAACAAGAAGACCCTCGCATGTTTGGCAACGGCAAGGTATTTGACGAGTACCCGCATTCCAATCCGAGCACTCGAGGCTTTTACGAACGCTTCATGCGAGGCGAACGGATGAATACCAATTGGGTACTGGATTCGGATTTCGAAACAACTCCGATTCAGCCATGAACCAGCCGCGTATCCAGCCAATACCCAATGTCACTCACTTTGCAGCGGAACAGCGCAAGCTGTCCGGTGTGGATTCGCAAATTACTTGGGAATTCACCGGGCGGCTCGCGCCGCTCCGCTACAAAAACATTGGTTCGAACCGAAAGTGATGCCATTAAGCCAATTACAGCTATACTTGAATACCCATTCGATTTGAGAATTTGTCCCCGATGGAAAGCAATCATGTCCGCCTTCAGCAAACTCCTTGCGCTCGCATCGTTATTGATGGTTTTTTGGTTGTTGACGATTGCATCGAGGGTGGCTGCGGAAAGCCCCCATTACAAAGAAATGGACGTGAGAAGCAGCGTGGAGCGCGCACTCCCGCTATTGGAACGCGCCTCGGCGGGTTCGGCTGAGCAACGGCAATGCTTCACTTGCCATAGCCAAGCAATGCCGGTTCTCGCCTTCGTCGAAGCGAAAAAACGCGGCTTCCATTCGGACCCGTCCAATTTGGAGCGACAAATCGAACATACGTACGCTCACTTAAAACGCGGCCGTGAAAACTATCGAGATGGAAAAGGGCAAGGAGGTGGAGTCGATACTGCCGGCTACGCGCTGTGGACGCTGGAAGATGGAGGACGAGAGGCGGACGACGTTACCGATGCCGTGGTCGAATGGTTGTTGACCAGTCAAAGCGATAAGGGGTTTTGGAAAACCTCGAGCGATCGCCCACCGTCGGAAGCCAGTCATTTTACGACCACGTATCTCGCGCTGCGCGCTCTGGCTGCGTTCGGTCGCGAAGCCGACTCGGCGAGAATAGAATCGGCCAAGATCAATGCGGCGAAGTGGTTGAGCACGGAGGTGCCCAACGATACTGAGGATCAAGTCTTTTGCATGCTGTCCGCGCAGTTCGTAGATTTGCCTCTCGAATTTCGTCAGACCATGATGGCGCAATTCAAGGATTCCCAACGCGAGGATGGTGGCTGGGCTCAATTGAAAGGTATGGCGAGTGATGCCTATGCGGCAGGCACCGTTCTCTACGCATTGAACCGGTCTGGGATGAGCGTCGAGGATGTGGTCTGGCAACGCGGCATTCAATTTCTCTTAACCTCGCAACACGCGAACGGCTCTTGGCACGTGGTCAGTCGAAGCAAACCCTTTCAAACTTATTTTGAGTCGGGTTTTCCACATGGCAAGGATCAGTTTATCTCAACGTCAGCGACCTCTTGGGCGACGATATGTTTGCTGCTCTCATTGCCCGAACGCCAGGTCACCAAAGTTGAATCTCTCGTCGGAACCCAACCGCTCGAATGGCCGGAGTCAGACCTTTCCGGTCGACTGATGTTTGGTGCGCATCGATTCATCGAAAAACAGATAGACCAGGCGAACACATCTCGGCACAAACTGTCGATCTCAACAGAGAAGCAACAAGAGCTGCAACGTACAGAACTGCAAAAAGTTCTAGGTGTCGTAGAAGACCGGTTGCCGCCACGCCTGGAACGATACGGTGACGATGACAATCCAGCTCTGGTTGCGCAAACCGAATCCTTCGCTATTTATCAGGTCCGTTGGCCCGTGCTGGGCAACATTTTTGGCGAAGGATTGTTCGTCCAACAGCGAGTGAAAGCCAATGGCATGTGTGTTGTCATTCCCGATGCGGACCAAACGCCCGAACAATTGCTCGGGCTGGCCGATGGAATCAATGTCGGCAAACAGATCGCAATGCAGCTTGCGAACCAAGGTTTTGATTTGCTGATACCGACGATTGTAAGCCGATCGAAACTGGCAACCGACGAGGAACGGCTTCGACGTGCGGACATGACGGAACGCGAATGGATTCATCGTCAAGCATTTCACATGGGCCGACATGTGGTCGGTTACGACATTCAACGCGTTCTGGCCGCAGTGGATTGGTTTGCGAGTCGCAAGGCTGAGCAGCAACGCATTGGAGTCGTCGGGTACGGCGAAGGGGGTATGATTGCCATGCACGCCGCGGCACTCGATACACGCATTGAGAATGTATTGATCAGTGGCTATTTTGACTCAAGCAATTCCAGTTGGTCCGAACCGATCTATCGCAACATTTGGCAACGAGCGCATGCCCACGGTAACGCCGAAGTCGCATCGTTGATATTGCCGCGCAAGCTTATCGTCGAACATAGCGAATTCCCGACCATTACCGGGCACAAAGGGGAAATCAAGACACCTGAGTTCTCTCGCGTAAAATCCGAATTGGGTCATATCCGTGAGAGAACCGACGCATCGCCACCGACGTTGATCGTGGGAAACAAAAACGAAACCATCGGTCCCTGGTCCGCCGAAGCGGTCTCTACCTTTCTAAAGCATTTCGGGCCGAAAACTTCCGAGCCAGCCAAATCTGAGCCGGCCAAATCTGAGCCGGCCAAATCTGAGCCGGCCAAATCTGAGCCGGCCAAATCCGAGCCGGCCAAATCCGAGCCGGCCAAATCCGAGCACTTGGTCGACAAACGTCTCGGAGCAGAGAAACAAATCGCGGATCGACAGCGACGCTGTGTTGCTCAATTGGAAACGCACATTCAATCGCTTGTTCAGCAATCTGAGCATTTGCGTGACCAGTCGTTTTTGTTCAAGCTGATGCCGGACTTTACGAAACGCGGATGGAGTACGGAACGCAAACATGCGTTGACAAGTCCAGATTCCTTTATTGCTGCGTCCAAGGACGTTCGGAAACGTTTTCAGGACGAGGCCATTGGCCGCTTCGATGCGGAATTTCTCCCTCCCAACGCACGGACTCGCAAGGTACTCGAGACAGACAAATGGGTCGCTTACGACGTTGTACTGGACGTTCACGATCAACTTTTTGCCTGGGGTGTCTTGCTGCTCCCCAAGGACCTCAAGCCAAGCGAGAAACGTCCCGTCGTGGTTTGCCAACATGGACGAAACGGGGTACCAAGGGACACGATCGATGCGAACCAATCGGCGTACAACAACTTCGCGGCCGAGTTAGCCAATCGGGGATTCATCACCTTCGCCCCACACAATCTTTATCGAGGGGAGGACGAATATCGCTGGCTCGACCGAAAAGCAAAATCGATGGGCTGCACCTTGTTTTCCTTCATCGTTGCGTCCCATGATCAAACGTTAAAGTGGCTTGACTCATTGCCGTTCGTCGATGGAAACAGGATCGCATTTTACGGGCTCAGTTATGGAGGCGAGACGGCGGTGCGAGTCCCAACGATCTTGGAGAAGTACTGTTTGTCGATCTGCTCCGGCGATTTCAACCAGTGGACACGCAAAGTGGCCTCCACCGATCAGCCATTCAGTTTTATGAATACCATCGAATGGGAGATGCCCTATTGGAACTTGGGGTCAACCTTCGACTACGCAGAGATGGCTTACTTGATGTTTCCACGACCCTTTATGGTCGAGCGTGGACACAACGATGGGGTGGGGCGCGACCAGTGGGTAGCGCATGAGTTTGCCAAAGTCCGCTGGCTTTACGCACAATTTGGTCTATCCGATCGCGTTGCGATCGAGTTCTTTCAAGGAGGCCACAGCATCAACGGCGAGGGGACATTCGAATTCCTTCACCAGCATTTGGATTGGCCGAATTTGACTCAAAACGTTTCTCAAAAAAGGTGACACTCAAGGTACGACATTCATGAAAACTCTCTCCTTTCTTTTGGTCGTCGCATTTGCGTTGATGACCCCTTGGCGTTTAATGGCGGACGAACCGTCGGAAACAATTCTTTGGCCGCAAGGGCTTCCTGCCGGAGCCAAGCCACTGACTCCGGAAAAAATAGCGCAGCTCAAAGCCAACGCTAACGATCTAGAGCGTATCAATCTAGTGGAGACCCCATCGCTGACGGTTTATCGAGCGCCTGCCGAAGTCGCAAATGGATGCGGCATGATTATCTGCCCAGGGGGCGGCTACAACGGTTTGGCATGGAACAAGGAAGGATTAGAAGTCGCGAAATGGCTGAACACGCAAGGTGTGACTGCGGGCGTCCTGAAATACCGAGTGCCACGTCGCGATCCGGACGAACCGCACCGCGAAGCCTTGCAGGATGCTCAGCGTGCGGTTCGCCTAATGCGAGCTCAAGCTGAGGAATGGGGCATCGACAAGAATCGCGTTGGGGTGCTAGGCTTCTCCGCTGGAGGGCATTTGACGATCATGACCGGCCTACAGGGTGACCCTGCAAGCTATGCTTCGCGCGATGCCATAGATGAACAAAGTTGTAAGCCGAATTTCCTATGTCCCATTTATGCGGCTTACCTTGGCGAAAAGTACAACGATCGGACGGAAGTCGCTCTCGGCTCTCTAGTGAAAGTCACCCCGGAAACGCCACCCATGTTTCTAGCGGTCACCGCGGACGACTCTTTTCGTGGAGTGCAAGCCGCTTCGTTGTTCATTGCATTAAAACAAGCAGGTGTTCCGGCGGAGTTGCATGTTTACGCTCGCGGTGGTCATGGCTACGGAATTCGAGAGTCCGAACGACCTGTGTCCACATGGCATCTTCGTCTGGCCGATTGGTTGCGTGACTCAGGGTATCTGCGTGCGGAACCTGTGCGGTTGTTTGACGGAAAAACCTTCAACGGATGGGAAGGCGATACGGGAACAGTCTGGCGAATCGTCGATGGGGCGCTAACGGCTGGCTCACTCGACAAGAAGCAAGAAAAGAACGATTTCCTGGCGACAACGAAATCTTATCGGAACTTCGAATTGTCGCTGAAGTGGAAGCTGGAAGGAACCGAAGGCTTCGTCAACGGCGGCGTACAGTTTCGTTCGAAACGCATACCGAACCATCATGAAGTTTCTGGATATCAAGCGGACCTTGGTGCTGGATTTGACGGAGCGTTATACGATGAGAGTCGCCGCAATAAAATGCTGATGCAACCTTCGAAAGAAGTGCTCGAGAAAGTCCGCAAGCCATTGGGCGAATGGAACGATTACCGCATCCGAGCCGAAGGGCCTCGAATTCAACTGTGGCTCAACGGCGTCCAGACAGTGGACTTCACAGAAACCGAGCCAGGGATGGATGAAACGGGCATGATCGCCGTGCAGATCCACGGCAACGCAACCTCCATCGTCCGCTACAAAGATATCGTCATCGAAGAGCTCATGCCAAAGTAAGGTGTCGCGAATTAGCTGTTAACTATTAGCTAGCCATTAACAGCTAACCGCTAGTCGCTAGTCACCCCCCGACCCGTCTCACCGGAGTACCGGGACGAGGGACGAAAACTACCTCGGGGGGGATTGCCTGCTTGTGACGGAACAAGACTCCCAAAAAGAAAGCTCTTCAACGAAGTTTGCACCCGGCATCCGTTTTACAAAATGTTGCAGGCAACTCGCAACTCTGCTGGCAGCGACTCTCGTTCACAAGTCCATCCCCGCTCCATTGGCTCGCAACCAGTCTTTCCGTTCCTGGAAGTCCGGCATTACCTTGTCCACTTGGTTCCAGAACGCCGCTGTGTGGTTCGAGTAAAGCAAATGGGCAAGTTCATGGACCACGATGTAGTCGATGACCGTCAGCGGGGCCATCATGCACTTCCTGTGGAAGTTCAGATTGCCGCCCGGTGTGCAGGATGCCCACTGATGCTTGAGGTCGATGACCTTCATGGACCTAGGCTCCACGTCCATCTTCGCCTGAAAGCTTTGTTCTATGGGCTAATGCCCATGGCTTCCTCAATCCGCCACTCCGTGGCTGAAACACAAAACTCACTGCCGATGAATTCGGATCGCTTCATTGGTTGTATCCCAGCTCCTTCAAGAACGCGTCAAGCTGAGCCGCTTCACAATCTCGTTCCGCAAGGATCTGCTTGGTGGTGACAGCATATTTTGGCCAGCTCGGGTTGTCATATGGCTCAAAGTGCGATTTAGTCCCAACGGGACGGCATTTTGTAGCCACGGGCGCGAGCCCGTGGTAAGCGGTCCGACATCCTGTTGAGTCCCAACGGGACGACACGAACTCCCCAACTCATGTCGTCCCTTCAGGACTGAATCACAATCGGTCGCCTTGTTCCTTGGGCTGACGCCCATGGCTACCTCCTGCCGCCACTCCGTGGCTGAAAAACAAACACCAGGGTCATTGCTTGACGGCGCAGACGGCGCTTGCAGGTGCGAAACTAAACCCAAATCTAGACGAGTGGGGAAAAACAGAAAGCCGCAAGATTCCTATGGAAAATGCGGCTTCGTGCGGTACCTTGCGGCTTAGTTCATCAACGGAGGACAAGGGATTCGAACCCTCAACCGGTTTCCCGGCGCCTGATTTCGAATCAGGTTCCTAACCATTCGGCTATCCTCCTTCCAATGGTTAATCTACACCATCAGGTGAGGATCGAGCAAGCCTGTTTAGGAAAGCTTTCATTCCGAGCCATCGGGGCAGCAGATCTTGACCCGGAACCGCTCAATTCGCTATCCATCCATTCTCAAGGAGTTTTTCCGCGAATTCCTCGCAAACAACCCTGTCACCTACGAGGCGACCGCCATGCTTCTGTCCATTGTACTGCCGGTTTACAACGAGCAAGAAGTATTGCCCGCTCTATTCGAAGCACTCCCGTCCGTCCTTGCACGGATCGATTGCGAGTACGAACTGATCTTTATCGATGATGGCAGTCGGGATACCACCCGTTCCATCCTCAACGCCGCGGCCGAACAGGATAGTCGCGTCAAAGTTCTCGGTTTTAGCCGCAACTTTGGTCAACAAGCCGCCATCACCGCTGGACTCGACTTCGCCAACGGTGACGCGGTGGTTGTCATGGATGCCGATCTGCAAGATCCGCCGGAATTGCTGGTGACCATGGTCGAGCAATTCAAGCAAGGCTTCGACGTCGTCTCCACACAACGAATCTCGCGCGATGGGGAAAGTGTTTTCAAAAAAGCGACCGCATCCGCTTTTTATGCATTCATGCGCAAGGCGGTCGACGAGAGGTTGCCGCCGCAAGTCGGCGACTTTCGATTGTTCAGTCGGGGAGCCGTACACGCGATACGGAAATTTAGGGAACAACACCGCTTCATGCGAGGTTTGGTCGCTTGGCTTGGATTGCGAGAAACCATCGTTCGCTTCCATCGGCCGGCGCGAGCGGCCGGCGAAACCAAGTATCCACCTTGGAAATTGGCAAAGCTAGCCTGGACGGCCATCTCCTCGTTTTCAGCCATGCCACTGAGACTCTGTCTAACAGCCGGAATTGCGTTGACATCCATCGGACTCGCTTACTCGATGTATGCTATTTACGCCGCTCTTTTTGTCAAATCTACCGCACCTGGCTGGAGTTCGCTCGTCTGCATTCAATTGCTATTCAACGGTGCGACACTCACTGCTGTCGGATTGGTTGGAGACTATGTCGGTCGCATCTACGATGAAGCCAAGCAACGTCCGCTCTATGTTCTCGGAGACTCGGTCAACATCGAAGCCTCCGGTTGCGCGCATCGCGTGGTCTGGATCAATCCCCCAGACTCAACCTTGAACGAAACCCCACACATCTACCGATTGGATGCCGCCCGCGAAACCGTGGGACGAATTGGGCGGGCAGGTTAAGTATGACTGGACGATGGGACTATGCGCAACAGATTGGCTTGCTAGCAGTAGGCGTAGTCCTGCTAATGGTACAACTTGGGAACACGCACCTGTGGGATCAAGACGAAGGGTATTACGCGACGGCAGCCGCCGAAATGGTTGCCCGCAATGACTGGATCACACCGACCTTCAACGGAAAGCTGTTCGGGCACAAACCACCCATGATGTATTGGGGAATGATGCTCGGGTACCATGCCTTTGGTGTTACTGAACTAGGTGCACGCTTTTGTTCTAGCGTCTTCGGTATCCTGACGATCCTGGCGACGTACGCGATGGCACGTAGATTATTTGATGCGGCGACCGGGTTGTTTGCTGGTTTGGCAATCGGATCGTGCTTTCTGTTTGCAACGGTCGCTCGCTCCGCCACGGCGGATGCTCATCTTACGTTCTTCACGGTCGTCGCCCTTTTTGTTTGGAGTCGCAGTTACTTTTCGGTGCCAGGCGCGACGCGTGACCAGAGGCTGGCCGCCATCCCTTGGCGGGTTTGGCTTGCTGCGTATGCGGTGATGGGGCTCGCCGTTTTGACGAAAGGCCCTATTGGCTTCCTTTTTCCGACGGCCGTCATCGGCCTGTTTTTATTGACGGAACAGCCAACGGTGCCACCTTTCGGAGTGTCGCGATTGAAACGCATTGCCAGGGGACTGTGGCCGTACTCTCCAGTGCCGTTTTTCAAGACAGTTTGGAAGATGCGGCCCCTCACAGCCATCCTTGCTGTCTCGGTGGTCGCGGCTCCGTGGTACCTGCTTGTGCAATGGAAAACCGAGGGTGCATTCCTTCGCGAATTTATTGGCGTGCATCACATGGGCCGCTTTTCGAGCGCGATGGACAACCACAGTGGTCCGGCGTACTACTATATCGTTGCTTGCCTTATCGGTTTGTATCCTTGGTCTGCATTTGCGGTCCCCACCGTGATGACTTGGGTTGCACAATCCAAGCTCGCCAGCCATTCCTCTGCGATTCGATTTGTGACCTGTTGGGTAGCGGTCTATTTGGTGATCTTTTCGCTCGCGAGCACAAAACTTCCGAACTATGTTTTGCCGGCTTATCCCGCTCTCGCCATCATCGTTGGGCGGTACTTTGCAACTTGGTCTCGCGACGCAACGAGTGTCAATACGTTTTGGCTCCATGCAGGCTGGTTGCTGTTGATCGGAGTTGGCGTGGGACTCGTTTGCGGATTGCCTGCACTCGCTTGGATTGAGTTTCAGGGCCAAACAGTCCTTGGGCGACTCAACGTGGATCCATTGATTCAGCGAAGGTTGGCATGGCTTGGCATGGCAGGATTGCCACTGGCGGTCTTTGGGGTTCTTGGTTGGTCCTTTCTTTGTTGCAAGAAAACAAGTTGGGCAGCAGGAGCCTTCGTCGTTGCGGCTACGTCGTTAATCGCGATCTTGAGTCAGGTTGTTGCACCCGAGCTTGATCGATTGCAGTCGTCTCAAATGCTTGCCGAGAATCTAAAAGCCCGAATCGCCAACGAGGGCGCTCAGGTCACCATCTTGGGCCATTATCGCCCGACAATGGTCTTCTATCTGGGGCAAGAAATCAACTTTTGCGACTCGCCAGCCGAAGCGATTGAGAAAGCCAACGCAAATTCCAACTCGGTTCTGATAACCACAGAGAGTCATTATTCGCAGATAGAGCCCTACTTGCAGGAGCGCAATGCGGTAATCGAACGAGTCGCTCAATTCCCGGGTCGCGACGATTTGGTTGTTTTAGGCGATCCATCATTGATGCGATAGAGAAACCGGAATATCATTCCGTGGATGGACTCAAACGAAGCTGAATTGAAAACTGTTGTAATTCTGGAATTGCAAACGCCACTCATCATGGCTTCTTTGGTGCAATGGCAAGGTGTTGCAGACCGTCTAGCAACGCGATTGTGTCACCCGGTTATCCTGTTGCGCGGACTCGATTTCGAGGAACGTTCGGAAACGCTGGAGTCGCTCGTCAAAGAATATCGCGAGCGTGGTTTTCTACGAGTCGTAGTGATTCCGATTGGTCTTGAACCATATGACATTCTCGGCCTGAAAACGGCAATCGCATGGTCACATCAAGAACATATTCAGACTGCAATTCATGTCGCTCGCGAATGGAACATAGCGGACTGGAGCAATCTTCTCCTAACATCTATCTGCGACAATGTGACCGCGATAAACCAAGCGACCGCATTGAACCATCCGTCCAAACCGCCTCAGAAAAAAGCATTGCTTTTGGTCTCGGATGGCGGTGCAACAACCTGCGAATCGAGAACGACAGGCGTCGAATTGGCGTGTTTATCGCACGAGATGTTACAGCAGGATTCGGGATTGGCGATACGCTATGCATTCATGCAGGCAGAACGTCCTAACATAGCTCAGGTGTTCAATCAGATAGACTGCGACCAGATCAATCAAGTCGTTTTGCTTGGTTGGAGGCTCGATCAAGAAAAAGTCTCAGAACTTTTCCGCACGATCGGTCAATTGCATGCGCTCGACATGCCCGTTTTGGAGCCCGCCAATGGTTGGTTTTGGGATCGCCTATCGAATCAAATGCCCGAACCGCTCAGATTGTTGGATCATCCGATCGCGATTCATATGTTGTTGGAGAAATACTTGGATGCGCTAGCATCGCGACCGATCGGTCGCTACTTTGCCGTAGCGGCTTCTGAAAGTGATCAAGACCGTAGTCTATTTCGATTTGACTTGATGTCGCTCGATCAAAGAATCGATTCGAATCTTCCATCTGAGTATCAAGGACGCACAGACACCGTTCGCAGTCAATCGATGGGTTCGAGGGCACTCGAGTTTAATGCAGATGGACTTGTGCCATGGGATGAACTTTGGACCAGCTTTTGCGATCTTGCAATGGCAGGCGGGCCGCCGCATCGCGGTAGGCTTTTAGAAGCGATTTCACGCGAACAAGTCCTTCAAGATCGCGACGCCTACCAAGGAGTCGCCAACGAGATTCGCCGGGGAATCGAATTGGTTACGCAATTGAAGACCATGGAATCGGAATCGCTTGGCTGGGTAGGGATTTTGTGCGATGATGAAGCTATGGCCGTGTGGCTAATGCGAGCGATCATTGTCGAAAACGTGATGGTTCGGCGCGAGAAAGAAATTCTCTTTGTTCCCGCTGGACCGGAGTTTACGATCAAGCGTGAAATCAAGAATGTGATTACATCCGTTGCAAAGACGGTACATTATTGGCGCGCGCATCTCAAAACGCGAAGTTAGTTTTCCAAGGTCCGGACGACCGGAGCAACCTCAGAACAATCGTTTTTCATGGATGTTCAAAGCGATTCCAGCTCAATGGATGCGAATCGCTACGCGAGACACGGCCGACAAAAGGTGCAGGCACGCTCCGCCGTGCCGTTCGCATTCAAGCTTTTGCCGGGATTCTAGGTGGACGGCACATGGAATGTGCCTACTACTTTGTGGACGGCACATGGAATGTGCCTACTACTTTGACTAAAGGGATTTCATGTACTCAACCAAAGCCCAGCGTTCACTCTCGTTAAAGTTGCCATACATATCGTGGCCTGTGTTCCTGTTGCCAGGTAACGTTGTATCAAGCAAGGTCGTCCCTGGACCTGCTTCCGTCTTGAAGCCAACTTTCTTGCTATCGAATTCGATGTTCCCTACATGGAACTGCTTGGTGCGTTCGTCCGCTGGCAACAGGAGTTCATAGAGATTTGGGACGGAACCATTGTGTAGATAAGGAGCAGTTGCCCAAATGCCATCGAGCGGCCTCCCTTTGTAAGCCAATATTCGTTCCTTGGTTGCAACGGCAGCCGATCTCAGCGCCGAATTGGCCACTTCAGGCGATGGATCTGAGGTGATTCGTAAGTCGTTGATGTACTTGAGCGACTTGGCCTCGAATTGTTTGACGAGCACTGCAACTTGTTCCTGGGTTTGTCCAAGTTCGCTCAAAAAATCGGCTAAGTCTTTGTCGGTAATTCGTTGCGAATCCAGTTTCTTAATAATGTCTTTGACTTGAAACAGGCTGGTCAACTTGAACTCGCTCTGGTCGACATCTCGGAACGGGCTAAGTAGGGCTCCTCTTGCTACATTCTGAACGAGTGCACCTGTGGCAACCTTGTTTGGTAGAGGATCCAAACCTGGCAGATTTGAACCTTCCAATCTTCCAGTGACGGAAACCCGCGTCGCTGCATTGGTCGCGGTTCGCGGATCCGTCTTGACCTCGGACAATGGTGTCATTGCAACGATCACTGGCCGATCTTGTTCTTTGTGCGGGACAACCTCATGACACCGAACGCAATTGTCTGCGAATAGCTTTCGTCCGGCAGAAACCTTAACTTCATCTAAGTCCTCGAGTTGCCGCGGCCACTGTGGGGACCAAAGCACTTTTAACCAATTCTCTAATCGCAACTGATTGACTCGACGTGTACTCGTGCGATAGTAAGGCCTAAGGATAGATGCTTTTTCAAGATCCGTTTGAGCGAATACCCCAAGCACTTCACCGATGTTTCTGCCTAATCGTTCAATGTCGTTTGTGTTGGGGGCTGAACCGTTCCATTGCACTTGATTTTCCCAGGAAGTTCCCCAAAGAAAGGGAAACGACACGGGCGCATCCGGTGGTGCCGAATTTTGCGGAAGGTCTAAGTCAATCGATGAAACGCGGTTGAAGATCATCCCGAACGCATCCAGGCGTCCCCGTCCCCAGAGGTGGGGCGTTCGGCTAGCATCAACAAACGCGTTGAAGTAGCTAAGAAACGCAACATATTCTTCCTTCAAAACCTGCCTGTCCGATTCGGAAGCTCCAGTCCCCAGAACTTTTGCTTCAAATCGCGACCATTTCGCAGCGTTCTGTTGGGTTGCATTGAGCGACTCGCCGATTCCTTGAAGCAGTCCCCAAGTATCCGCAAGTGTTGGCCCTCCATCGATCTGCAATGTCTTGGTCTTGAACTTGATTAGACTTGTATGACAGGCCGCGCAGGTCAATCCTAGATACCGTTTTCCAGCCCAGTCTTCATCTTGAACAAAACCAACGGGTAAACCATCTGGGTTTGCTGTGCTCGTAGCGTTTGGCAAGAATCCTAGCTCTTTCAAAGGAGCTCCCGAAAAAAGTTCGGTAGAGTCCTTCCTTTCCAATGCCAAGAACCATTTGTATGGCAACAATCTTGATCCTTGGCTAGTCGTATAGAATTTTTGGCGAGTGTCTTCATTCCAATTTTGATCGAGAAACTCAACCACCTGCCCACTTGTTTTCGTATTCGCAAAACACAAAATCAAAAACAAAGCCAATCCAATTCTACGTCCCATTGCAGTAATCCTCGAAAGTGGATGCCTAAACGAAAACAGTTGAATGCACCAAAGAGTCTAGCAAACCAAGTCGAGTTGCGTTGACTTTTGAAATAAAATTAGGGCGAATTCTTGACGCTGATGGGCGACTCGGCTTCTTTGGGCATAGACTTCGCTCGTTTCCGTGAGACAGTACTTAGACGATCGGCGGACTGAAAACTACCAATCATAACCCGATACGTGACGGCTCGTTGCTTTAGTGAAGTCGTTATTGGGTAAGGGCGGTACGACGGACTTCCTAGTCCGTCAATGGGGAATTCGACGGACTAGGAAGTCCGTCGTACCATTAAGGCAACAAGCCGTTATGCTTCGGGTCGGGATACTGCAATCTGCTGCTCGTCTAACTGCGGATTGCCAAAACATTTTTGCAAATGAAAAAGGGAACAACATGTTGAATTGCAAATCGATTTATGTTGCAGCTGGTTTGCCACTCCTTTAACTTGCCTTTGACCACAATGCGACAAATCCCGGGGGTTTGGGGGCTGGCCCCCATTGAGAATAAACAGCCTTTAGTCCATTCATCACTAAGCTAAACTCGAACACCTTTTACGCTACTCACGCTGGGCCAAAACACACTTCGATTTCTTGCGATCATGCTGATCATCGCCCTTGTAGCACTTTATATCCGCTACCGTAGCTTCCGCCGTGAAATCGACGAACAACGAAGCTCATCGAGTCTCTTCGGAATCGATGGAGCAAAGTTAACCAGCCACGAGGAACATCGACCATGAGTCAACATGGTTGGTTAGAGATGGTGGGTCATCTCTTGGATTTGTTTGGTCGCGATGCCGATGGGCCGATCGAGCGGGATGCCTGCGCAGGCTAGGATTGTGGTGAGCAGGTCGCCTTGATTGCCCTTGGTGTCTGGCAGAAAGCGTCCCGTGTTGATCGTACCCCCGCCTTTGCCGGCGATGATGAAGGGGAGGTTGGCGCGGGAGTGTTTGTCGCCGTCTTCGAGTCCAGAGCCCCACATCATGATGCAGTTGTCGAGCAGAGTGCCGTCCCCTTCGCGGAGGCTGGCCATTTTCTTGACCATGTAAGCGAATTGGGCGATGTTGAAGGCGGGGTGGGGATCAAAGGGACACACCACGTTTGCATCCCATTGGACGTCAGTCAATGAACTAGCCTCACGGGAAAATTTCGGAGGTAATTTTTCGTTTTTTAAATGTTTCTGCGAAACCGTGTCGCGAACACGGATTCTTTTGCGATCTTAATAACGAGGGTTAGGAGCATTGAATCCGTTTCGTTAGAAATATTCTTTTAGCAAGGTCTTAAGTCCATGAAAAAAGCGTGTGGATTCAAGGACTTAGAAACCATCACAACGGCACTGTATCATCAACTTGGCAACCTTCCGGAGCCAAAACGAACCCACAGATTCTGCGGATGAGGCAAAAATTTATGGTAAACTGTCCAACGGAAATTCCACTTCCTACTGGAGTAAGACACCTGCAACCTGAACCATTATTGCATCGAATTGATGCGGCGATCCGCTGCAACGCGTTTGGTGTATGTCGAGATGTTTTCTTGGAGAGTCAGCCGGGAAAAATCATCCTTCAAGGCAAAGTCGATTCCTTCTATCAAAAGCAAATGGTCCAAGAATCACTGCGAGGGATCGATGGCGTTCCCGAAATCTCAAACTTGCTCGAAGTGGAATACAATGATCCTCTGGCAGGCAAGTCGTTCGCTACGCTCGGCGATGAGACTTTTGACAACCTGACCTGTGATGACCTAAACCATATTTTGAGCAACTGGCTTTCTCAGAGAAAAGAAGCGGTTGGATGCCGGATTTCGGAGCCGTTGACAGCCGAATTTATTGCGATTTTGCATGTGTGGCTCGAACAATGTTTTTTGCCAATGCTTTTTCAGTTTCTTGCAGACACGACGGGCAGTCCTGAGATCGCGGAACTATTGAGATTAAGCGAAGACTCTCACAGGATTCCACTGAAACCAAGCTACGACGCGACGCGACGTGAATTGAGTCTGGGAGGAGTGATCGTTAAGCGGTTTCGCGTGCCGGCGCGGAATCAGGAATTGATCCTTTCGGCATTTGCCGAAGAAGGTTGGCCCGCTCAGATTGATGATCCGCTCCCGAATTTTCGCAATGTCGACGCGCGAACTCGACTGCACGATGTCATCAACCGACTCAATCGCAGCCAGATCAACTGTCTGATGAGCTTTCACGGCAACGGCCTCGGAGACGGCGTTCGCTGGCAACTTCGTGATGCTTCCCCATCGAACCTGGCCTTCAATCGGACGACGGCCAAAAGAGTTTCCACTTGATCGACGTAATCGCCACCAGATCGCCACTTGTGGGTTGCTGTTCATCAAGGACAATCCCAGCGAAGTGAAACCTGGGAGTGACACACACGTAGACCACGGTAGAAGCCCATTTCAATTCTACCATTTCCAATTCAACTTCCACATCACGCATTCCATTGATGCTTTAGCCACAACGGGTTGGAGCCATGGTATTGATTGCAGCAAGGAGCAGGTTATGTCGAAACGTATTCTGTGTATGATTTCCGAGTGGGGTTACTGGGGAGAAGAACTCGTTGGCCCATACGATGTTTTGGTCAGTGCAGGTTACACGGTCGACTTCATGACCGCCTTTGGTCGCAAGCCACCCGCGTTGCCACCCAGCATGCAGGAAGGGTATTTTGATCCACCCCTCGACAAAGTTGTGACTGATGCGCACTACGCCAAGCGAACCACAGAGATCGATCAATCCGACCTGCTCGCCAAACCGATTAATTTGTCGACATGGTTTCCCGCGCAGCCCTATTTCAACAGTCCCAACTTTGGCCACGCACTTGAGGAGTATCACAGCAGACGGAGTGCTTGTTGGGACGAACTCGACAGGTACGATGCCTTGTTGCTTCCGGGTGGTTCTGGACCGATGGTCGATATGGTCAATAACGAGCGTCTCCACGACGTGATCCTGGGATTTCTTGCGAAAGGAAAGCTGATTGCGGCAGAATGTTACTGCGTGACGTGTTTGGCCTTTGCCCGCGATTGGACGGATCGTAAGAGTATCATCTGGGGTAAGCACGTCACCGGTCACGCTCGCGAATATGATTACAAAGATGGCACCGGCTTTGCGCAGATGTACGATTTCGAAGGCAAGCCGATGGGCACTTCAGCGAACATGGGGCCTCCATTCTATCCCTTGGAATACATCTTGCGGGATGCGGTTGGGCCGGACGGTCAGTATCACGGTGGCGTTGGCCACACCGTCTCCACAATTCTGGATTACCCCTTCCTCACCGGACGTTCAACCCAAGATTCCAAATTAGTGGGCGAACTGATGCTGAAAGTGTTGGAGCACGATCTCAAACGATATGGTTGGTGATACGGCTTCCAATGCTCGAAAGGTATGATAATGACTATTAAATCCGGGCGATATGCTCTGCTAGAACAACTGATTGCGGATGGCGTTGATCACATCTTTGGAAATCCGGGGACCGTCGAGGAGGGCTTCCTCGATGCACTCTGGGATTTTCCGCAGTTGAAGTACATTTTGACGCTTCAGGAATCCATCGCCGTATTGACGGCCGATGGTTACGCGAGAGCGTCTGGCAAGCCTGCAGTCGTGCAGATCCACAGCACGCCGGGATTGGGCAATTCGATCGGGGCTTTGTATCAGGCTTATCGAGGTCATTCGCCTTTGGTCGTGCTTGGCGGCGATGCGGGCGTCAAGTATCAATCGATGGATTCACAAATGGCTGGCGACTTGGTGGCGTTTGCCCGGCCAGTTACCAAATGGTCGACGATGGTGCTCGACCCGTCATCGCTCCTGCGAATAGTAAGACGGGCGATCAAAATTGCGATCACCCCGCCGATGGGGCCTGTTTACGTTTGTTTACCGTTGGATGTGCTGGATGCTCCCGCAGTGGAAGAAATCCGGCCCACCTCGATTCCTTCAACGCGTGTGATTCCCGATCCCGCGGTGGTAACCGAGGCGGCTCGCATTCTTGCTTCAGCTCAAACGCCGATGCTTTACGTGGGTGACGGAGTTGCTTTTTCGCACGCACAGCCCGAACTGACACGGGTTGCCGAGTTGTTAGGAGGCGAAGTCTGGGGAGTTGATTCCGGCGAACTGAACATCGCCTTGAGTCACCCCTTATTTCAAGGGTCGACCGGGCACATGTTCGGCTATGCCAGCCGCCCAACGCTGCAAAAAGGGGATGTGAATCTGATCTGCGGTACTTACATCGTGCCGGAAGTCTTTCCCGACCTGGATAACGTCTTCGCCCCGACCGCCAAGTCGATTCATATTGATTTGAACGCTTACGAAATTGCAAAGAACCATCCCGTCGATTTGGGGATCGTTAGCGACCCGAAGTTAACGCTCGCTGTATTAGCTGATGCGCTGGAACGTACGATGACCCCGGCTCAAAAGCAGGCTGCGAGTCAACGTGCCATGATGATCGGCGCGGCGAAAGCATCTCGACTAGCAACCGAACTTGAGGCTGACCGTGTTGCTCGGGACGCGACGCCTCTTCGATTCTCACGATTCATGGAGGAACTCGTGGCGCAGTTGCCTGCCGACACGATGATTTTCGACGAAGCGTTGACGAATTCGCCTGCGTTGACTCGGTACTTTGCACCAACGCGACCGAGGCACTATTTCCAAAGTCGCGGCGGCTCACTGGGAGTCGGTCTACCGGGTGCAATTGGCGTCAAGTTAGCCAACCCGGACAAGACGGTCATCGGCTTCAGTGGGGATGGCGGCTCGATGTATACCATCCAAAGTCTCTGGACGGCGGTGCGGCATAAAGTGGACGCTAAATTTGTCATCTGCAACAATCGATCATACCGCCTGCTGCAAGTGAACATGTTAGCGTACTGGAAAGAACGAGGAATGACTCCTCGGGATTATCCTCTGAGCTTCGACTTATCGAAACCGGAACTTCGTTTCGTTGATTTAGCGCGGGGAATGGGAATGGAAGCCGTACGGATCGAGACCGTCGATCAGGTTGGCCCGGCAATTCGTCAAGCCCTGCAGCACCAAGGTCCGTTCCTGTTGGACGTTGCGATCGAGGGTGACGTTCACCCTGAATTGATCGGCGTCCGCTGTGGTCAATGAGAGGGACGGAACAACTGTGATCCGACTGAAAATTTAACTTCGTGGAGAAACGCATGACCGAACTGATATCATTGAACGAAAAACAAATAATCGATTTCGTCGCCGTCTGGTTTCGTGCGTTGGACTTTCATGTGCCACTTGAAGAAATCTCGTCGTATCTTGCTGACGCGGGTTTAAAAATGGATTTTCCAGACGGTGCGATTCGGGATACTGCGAGTTTCAAAAAGTGGTACCACCGCGTTACGAACCTGTTCTTCGACGAAAATCATAATGTTCAAAGTGTGAAGGCGAATATCACCGGTGAGTTGGCTGTGGTTGACATCGTCGTCGGCTGGCAGGCAAGTTGGTGGGAGCCGCCTGCGGCTAAAAGCAAACGCGTCTCGATGGATGCCACGCAACGCTGGACCATAAGACCATCGACAAAAAACTCCTACAAACTGGAGATCGTCAGTTACAACGCAACTGTTGAGCCATTCAAGTACGCGCCTGGATTTGCAACTCTTTAACGTTGAGCGGTTGCTTTACGCGACTGCGTATCCACGAGTCGACACGGCTCAAGTCTAGGCGAGTTATCATTGCGGCGAGTCGTACAAATTCAAATAGCCGAAAGAAATTTCGGAAGTTACGAGCTACCGCGTCAAACAGTTTTATACCGTAAGGACCAACCGTGGTTCTTGACAACGCTGCAAACTTCAATTCCATGGGATGAACGATGGACGTTACCAACTATGAAGAGGCTTCGGAGACACGAAAGTTTTATGAAAAGCAGATGGACTATATTCTGCGCAACGATGTCGACGGCATGATCGACAACCAATACGCCGAAGATGGAGTTCTGATTTCCCCCTTTGACATGTTGGATACTCCGCCGCCCCATATCGTGCGTGGTCGTCCGGCGCTCAAGGAATTCTTTAAGAAGTATCTTGCCTGGCATGGATCAATCCAGGTTGAGTCCATAGACCAATTTGCTGGGACAGATGAGTCGGTTTTCTTTCAGGCAACCTTCACCTCCCAAACGGGCAGGTGGGTGGTAGGCGACGGCTGGTATCTTCGCCATGGGAAGATCGCCGTTCATTACAGCTTTGCTCATAAGACTGGATAAGAAATTGAGGACTAATCGCATTCTGTGCGTTTAATAGGCGAGAGAGTCCATGTTCGTCGCTTTCAAACACGACTTGTTCGCGCCGAATTGTCAATTGCTTATTACCTTCGAATTGTCAGTTAAAGTGTAGTGTTGGGGATCAAGAAATGGCATCGGAAGAATCAATGGATTATGTCGTCGTAGGGTGCGGTGCCGCTGGGAGTGTTGTTGCCAACCGGCTCAGCGCTAAGCCAGGGACGCGTGTGATGGTGCTTGAGGCGGGAGGTCCAGCTACCGACCCCAACATCGCCGACATCGGCGGTTTTGTTCGGTTGTGGGGGTCTGCTCTGGACTGGAAGTTTTCGACGGAAGCCCAGCCAGGTTTGGGCGGGCGGCAGATCACGTTCAACCAGGGAAAAGTGGTTGGAGGCGGAACGACCATCAACGCCATGATGTGGGTGCGAGGCAATCGCAGGAACTTTGATTGCTGGACCGCTCTTGGAGCGGACGGGTGGACGTACGAGGCGGCGGTCGCCGAATACAAGAAGATGGAAGATTTCGAAGGCGGTGCCTCGGAGTACCACGGTGTAGGGGGGCCGATCAGCGTCCGGGTCTGTCCCGATGCTGCCATGCGATCAGAAGAATTCCTGGCAGGCGCGACGGAATTGGGATACGACGGTCCGCACTGGGATTATAACGGCGCGCGGCAGGAGAATGGCGCAGGGTTGTTGCACTTCCACATCGGAAAAGACGGCAAGCGATGCAGCGCAGCAGTGGCCTACCTCGATCCCATCCGTGGGCGTCCGAACTTGACTTTGAAAACAGGAGCCGAAGTGACCCGGCTTCTGATCGACGCAAAACGGGCTGTCGGCGTCGAATACCAACTTGATGGTAAAAGGCATCAAGTTCGCGTCGAGCGCGAGGTGATCGTCAGTGCCGGCGCTCTGCAGTCTCCCAAATTATTAATGTTGTCCGGCATCGGGCCTGTCGAGCAGTTAAACAAGCACAACATCCCACTTGTTGTTGATTTACCCGGAGTTGGGCGAAATCTTCAAGACCACGTTCAAGTCCCTTTCGTCTTCCGAACCGCGACGCTCCGACCCAATCCACAATTGCTGACCGGTAACATCTTGTTTGTCAACACGCGGACAAGCACACCTGATGCTCCTCCTGACATGCAACTTCTGTTTACCCCGGCTGTTCCCACGCCGCTGATGTCTGCCCTCAATTTCGGCGGACCCGCTTGCATCTTTCTTGCCATCCTCATTCAACCAGAGAGCGTCGGTACCGTGACTCTTCGTTCAAGTGACCCCCTCGATCCGCCAATTGTCAATCCGAATTACTTGTATGCACGGGCAGATGTCGAGACATTCCTGGAAACACTCAAGTTGGTTCGCCGCATCGCTACCACCAAAGCTTTTAAGGAACTCAATCGCGGTGAGCTTGCCCCGGGCAGTGTCGACCCGGAAGCATTCATTCGTGCGCAGGCGTCGACGCTCTGGCACCCTGCTGGCACCTGCCGGATGGGCCATGACCAAAACTCTGTGGTAGATCCTCGGCTACGAGTCCATGGCGTCGAGGCGTTACGCGTCATTGATGGATCGGTGATGCCAAAAGTGACCAGCGGCAACACCGTCGCCGCATGCTATATGATTGGTGCCCGAGGCGCTGACATGATCCTCGGCGGATAAATTAAGCTCTTGTTTTATCTTTATTTCCGATAACAAATTAGCGAAAGGAGCCAACAGGCATGAAAAATATACCGGACACACAACTCGGTCGCATGTACCGCCAGCACATCGAGTTCATTCTGAAGAAAGACATCGAGTCGCTGCTCGACCAGTACGCCGATGACGCTTTGCTGATCAGCAGTTTCCTGAAAACACCAAAATATTTCCGAGGCCGCGATCAATTGCGAGAGCATCAGCAGGGAATCCTTGGGATTCAAGGTTTGGAAACGGACATCGCCTTCTGGGCGGAAACTGACAACCCTCAAACGCTGATGATCGTGGAAGCGATCACGATGAAAGCCGTTGACGGGGAGTCAAAGATGCGATTCGCCGACAGTTGGGTACTTCGTGACGGAAAAATTGCAATTCATTTTGCGGGCATGACTCAATATCCCGATGGCTCTATTGCTTAATCGACTTCGAGTCAGCCGCGAAAAGCGAGCAAGGAAAGAATATGAGTTTACAGGTCTTTTCCCATGTGGCCCTGGCTTGCCGTGAGCCAATCGTCACCGAGCGGTTCCATCAACAATACTTCGGTTTTCGGCGTGCCCGCGTCGTCCCGTTGCCTGATGGCGGCGAAATCGTGTTCCTGAAAATGCAGGATTGCTTGTTCTATTTGGAACTCTTTAAAGCCACTGAGACCTCGCCGGTCTTACTCCCGGTAAAAGACGGTCCGATGTATCCTGGCATTCGTCATTTGGCTTTTAAGGTGGTCGATGTCGACGCCAAATTGGCCGAGATCGGCGAACAGGCCAAGGTGACGCTGGGACCGGCAAGTTTTGAGGCCTTCATTCCCGGCTGGAAGACAGTCTGGATCGCCGACCCGGATGGCAATATTGTCGAGATCAGCCAGGGATTTACTGACCAATCAGCCGAGGAAATGGGTGCGTAGTTATGCCAGCAATTCCGATAATCGAACATGTCAACAAGTTAACACGCGGCGTATCTATCCCTCTGCTGGACGACGACGAGCTTCTCACTACCGCCCAGCTGCTTGGAACAGTGAACAATGATCGCGGTCGTTGGAATCCTTTCTTGCCTGACAACAACATGACGAAGGAGTCGGACGGATTTCTTAAGGAGGTCGAGCTTAGGGCCAACGGGGGCCGACACGGGGATGGCGTGTACGCCTTTCGATTCGCCACAAACCATGATCTGCGGCAGATGCACAAGGCGAACCATCAGCAAGTGGATGCGGATGGTAAACCCCAACTGGTTACGGGTGAAGACGCGCATCAGGCACACAATGTCATGATCAAGGTCGAACGCGACGGCGTCTATCGCTTCAGCTTCGTGCCGTCCAGCATGGCGTTTGACATTCTCCCAGCACCAAAATATCTGACGGCGATCGAGACGGTCCAACTGAATGGATTTGTCTGGGATAACGAGAGTGACTTCGAGAAATTCGATGAAACTCGCCTTCACCATGAGATGACCAAAAACGGCAGTTGGTGGGAATTGACTATCCCCTTACGGACGGATGGTGGAATCAGCTTTCGGCACGATGGAGTCTATCAATTCCTTTTCTCGGCGAACCACAACGAGGATTGGGGATTCGCAGCCTTTAACAATCCCAAGCACGGTCGGTTGTGCGGTGGAACTGGATTCGGCAGTAGCGGTGGACAAAGCCGACATTCGGCAATCACAATCCGGGTGGTTCAGGACGGCGACTACACAATCCGTATGAACCCGCTGAGTTTTGAGTTCGAAGTGCAGGCATCAGGCAAGCCTGTGGAATACTTGAATGACATCAAGTCGTTTCAGCTTCTCGGTTCCGTCTACGCAGCAGATTCGTTCGACCCGACGAAGGCTGACCGGACGATGCTTCAAAGTGGCGTTCGACCAGGGGCGTGGATCAAGACCGTCGACCTCAAACCGGGTGTCTACGTTGCCAATTTTGCCATCAGCCAGGAACTGTTCCTCGATACGATGGCGCTCGGCTGCTGGCTGTTTCCGTCGAGTCCGACCAAGTGGCTTGGCCGCGCCTGGCACGGCAAGCCGAATGAACCGAATATTTTCTTCGAGGTGAAACAAGAGGGGGCTTACCGGTTCGAATACGATTCGGCAACGGACGAATTCTCCATCGAATCCTTGGATGGATGGCCGGTCGAACCATGTGTGACCGTCGATTCACTGCAATTGGTTGGTGACCCGGTTGGCAACTGGGATGCAACAAATCCGGCAAACGACATGGTTCGGGTCTCGGATACCGTGTTCCAAAAGAAAGTTGTCTTAGAAGCCGGGAAAACGTATTCGTACAAGTACACTGCGAACCGTTGGGGTTGGACCTGGACCTTCGCCGATTACGAGTTGGACGGATATGGTCGCGACTACTCGGGACGCAACCCTGACCCGCAAACTTCGCGAATCGAAGATCTAAGGCACTATGGGCACCTGACGACGCATGGCAACCCGCAGGCGCTACAGTGCCACGCCCAACAAAGCGGGGACTACGTTTTCACCGTCGACCTTCGGACCGGCGCGTATTCAGTTCATCCTTGATTGAGTTCAACCGTCGCTCCAGGATTGTGGAAAGCTTGGATTGGACATGGTTTCGGCA
Organism: Pirellula staleyi DSM 6068; assembly: GCA_945875845.1. Classification (GTDB taxonomy): domain Bacteria; phylum Planctomycetota; class Planctomycetia; order Pirellulales; family Pirellulaceae; genus JBKCUI01. Next base: position 120,162 of record CAMCMB010000001.1, on the reverse strand, counting down.
TCCTGTTTGGCGATGTGAAAAAACCTGCCGGTCAACGTTGGAATCGCCACCAGATCGACACTTGCAGCAGGGATCTTGTCGCGTATTCTGGATTCACTGATGATAAATGCTTTTCCTGAAACAGGGACATTAGACACGTTGCGGATCGGTCGACACCGAATTCCGTATTGAACGCGATTCGGTCATCGCATGAGCCACAACTCTAGGATTAACTCAATGACAAAGACTTCCATTCAATTCATCTACTCGCCAAGCCTGAAACGCGATGTGCTGTCCGCTGCGTCGTTGACCGGGAGTTGGGACGGACATGGTCAGATGTCGGAGACCTGGTCGACCATCCCGATGAGACGTCAACTTGGTGAGGACGGTTGCCCATGCTTCGTCGCTGATGTCGACTTGGACGACTCGGGCATCGACCATACGTTTCATTGGGGTGTCCTTGTCGACGGTCCTGCTGGCGAAGGCCGCTGGGGGATCACGACCGAGGTCAATGACCACCTTTCGTCTGATCGGACTCGCTCGTTCAAGCTGCAACAGCCCGTCGCTGGTACCATTCAGAAGGAGCATTATTTCCTGACTCATAACCGTCGCCTTGGCGCGCAGAAGCATCGGCGCGCGGGGGCGGCGAAGGACGGTATCCAGTTTTCGGTATGGGCTCCCAACGCTCGGGCGGTCGAAGTTGTCTGTGGCGCGTTTTTCGATATCACCGATGCGAAGCGGAGACCTCAAGACGAAGCGTTGCCGAAGACGGTGATCGCGGGGGGATACATCGCTGACAACGGAGAGGGAATCCACCCCAAGCGAGGGCCGTTCCCAATGAGGCGAGGTAACGACGGGGTCTGGGTCTCAGATGAAAACGACCCACGACTCGCGGACTTTGCTGCATTCGACCATAAGCCTTATATGTACCGTATCACAAAGGATGACGGTACCATCGCGTACAAAACTGACTTGTACTCGCGCTGTCAGGTCGGCAGCGGAAGATTCGACCCCGACGGGAAATCCTATTTGGACCTGACCTCCAAATTAGACGGGACCGTCAGTTGTTCAGCCGTGGTTGATTCCGACAAAGTTACTGCCTTCTTCGAGGATCCTAAGGGACGCTGGCCCGAGTCGGACTGGGTGTCGTCGGATGATTTCTGGAAGGATGAGAAGGACCTGATCGGTAACGCGAAGCCCGTCCCAAGTCATGTGGATGACCTAGTTATCTATGAATTGCACGTGGGGGCGCTCGGAGGTCCGAACAAGAAGGGGCCAGGCACACTGAAGGACGCCATTGATCTGCTAGACTACTTAGTTGAGTTGGGGGTGAACGCCGTCGAGTTGCTGCCGATGTCCCAATTCAGTGGCGAAGAGAATTGGGGTTACGGAACCTCTCACTACTTTGCGATTGAGTACAGCGGCGGCGGTCGCGACCAATACAAATATTTCATCAAGGCGTGCCATCGTCGTGGGATTGCGGTCATTTTCGACGTGGTCTACAACCACTTCACACCCAACGCCGGGCGGGCCGAGTGGGCCTATGATACGAATGACGCAGTGAAGAACCCGTATTACTGGTACGAGGGTGCGCCCACCGACTACCCCGATTACCAGTCAAAGGTTTCTGGTGCCGAAAAGGATCTCGGCGGATGTGTCGACAACATGTCGACGGGCTTCGCGCCACGGTTCTATGATGAAACCGTGCGGAAGATGTTTATCAGCAGCGCCGTGATGCTCATGGAAGAGTTCCATATTGATGGGTTCCGTGTTGACCAGACCACATCGATCCACTCCTACAACGTTCTCCATGCCGACGGTAGTCCGGTTCAACATGCCAACCTGTTCGGTGCAAAATTTCTCCGCGAATTGACGAGCACGCTGAAGCTGATTAATCCCGACGTCATCATGACAGCCGAGGACCACTCGGGTTGGGACAAGGTCACTCAATCGACCGACATCGGTGGCTTAGGCTTCGACAAGGTTTGGTATGCCGATTTTTATCATCATCTGATCGGCGACACCGACAAGGGAAGCGACTACGCCAAACTGATCAAAACCGCCAGCTTGGGCGACGATCGAGCATTGGCGATGGACTACTTTGCGAGGGTGCTTGGTGCCAGCGGAGGCAATTGCGTTGTCTACAACGAGTCTCATGACGAGGCGGGCAATGCTCAGGGTACGAAACGGACGATCGTTGTGGCTGCCAATGGGGCACCTCTGATCGGCGAAACGCGCCGATACGCCGAGGCTCGCTGTCGCTTTGCCTTTGGAGCGAGCCTGCTTTCGGGCGGAACCCCGATGTTCCTTTTCGGTGAAGAAGTCGGATTCGAGAAGGACTTCATTTATAACCAGATTTTCGTCAATCGCGAGGACTTGCCTGGTGGTCGTGACACGAGCGGAAAGTTCCTGTTCGCGTTCTACAAAGACCTGATTCACCTTCGGCTGAACAGCCCAGGCCTGAAGTCACGGTCGATCGACATTCTGCATGTGCATGAGGCCAATCGAGTGCTTGTCTGGAGGCGCTGGGGCGAGGGTGAAGACTACATCATCCTGGCAAGTCTCAATAATCACCCATTTCAAAATGGCTACAGCATTTCCCACCCGAGTCTTTCGGACGGCCGGTGGAAAGAAATCTTCGATAGTGATTCCTCACGTTATGGCGGTGATAATGTGGGGAACGACGGAGACGAAATCCCTTCTTCAGGGGGCACATTGAGTGCGGTCATTCCCGCCAATGGAATCATCGTCCTGAAGCGAGTCTAGGGCTGCCAGACTCATCCAACGGGTGCAGCGGTACCCTCTGGTTAGGTAATTTAGGTAATATCGTTCATTGAACCTCAAACATCTTAAGGAATTTATCAGTGCTAACCAACTTCACGCAGACGCTCACGGTCATGGGGATTGCGGGTGACCTCGATACGAAATCAACGACCCCTTCGTTCACCATCCGGACTCGTGGCGGCGATGTGATCAAGGCGTTCGTCTCGGACACCACGAACTTTTCAGCCTTGCAGAATCTCGACCGTCTGAATCGCGATCGATATCCAGATCCTGTCGGGAGCGATGCTAGCGGCAATGGCCAAAAAGTGGAAAAGTACGTGATCCCCGGCAAGCTTGTCGTCGCCGAGGGAATCTACCAGACGCACGGCGGTCATGAGTGGTTTGATGTTAAGACGTTGTACGTCCTCCACTCACAACTCGGCTACCTCCTGTTCGAGCACACGCATTGGTGGATAACGCAAATCTGTGCGCTGGGCGACAAGTGGCTAGACGACCTGTTCCATGACAAGCGGTCCTACCAAGTCGATGACTTCGCGGCCTTCTATCGGACCAATCTGAATATTCTCGGGCTGGAAACCGACGACAACATTCAGGAAATGGCAACTCTGTCACGATTTATTTACGGCCTCTCTTCGGCCTATCTGATGTCGGGCGACATCCGTTTCTACATGGCCGCCAAGGCAGGTGTTGAATTTCAGCGAGATGCCTTCCGGAGCCTGAGCGCCGACGGCCGGTTTTGTTTCTGGGCTTTTGGTCGGCGTAAAGGAAAGTATGGCACGACGCTCATTATCCCATCGGAGAACCCCGACGATGTCGGCTCAATCCCGCTCTACGAGCAAATCTACGCCTTGGCGGGACTTGCCCAGTTTTATCGGATTTCCGCAGACCGGGACGTACTATTTGACATCCGAAGAACCGTCGCGACGTTCGAGCAGTTCTATCGTGACCATTCTTCGGAAGATGGCGGCTATTTTTCACACATCGATTACACGACGTTCAGCCCCCACAGTCCGACATTGGGCGCGAACCAGTCGCGAAAGAACTGGAACTCGGTTGGCGATCACTTGCCCGCGTACTTGATCAACGTCGTCTTGGCGCTCGACCCTCTTCCAATCGGGTTGGAAACAGAACTGGCCGAATTCCGCGAACTCTGTCTGGATATCGTCAGCAGGACATCCAACCTGATCGCTGATAAATTTCCAGACCCCGATTCGACGATCCCCTACGTGAACGAGCGGTTTGACAAGCAATGGAAACCGGATCACGGGTTTGGCTGGCAGCAGAATCGTGGCGTGGTCGGGCACAATTTAAAGATTTCCTGGAACCTGACGCGAGTCGCGCATCTCTACAAAGCCCAAGGAAAGCAGGCACAGGCCGATAAAATGATGGCATTGGCAGACCGCTTGGGTAAAAGCATGGCCAAGGTCGGAATTGATCAGTTCCGTAGCGGTTGCTTCGACGCGGTCGAGCGGGAGCCGAAAGACGGCAGGCCGGTGGAGTTTGCGTGGGGAAACACGAAAGATTTCTGGCAGCAAGAGCAAGCGATTCTGGCGTTCTTGATTATGCAAGGCTACACCGGCGATCCCGAGTATCTTCAACTCGCCCGAGAGATGGAGACCTTCTGGAATCTCTTTTTCATCGATCAAGAGCGATCGGGCGTCTTTTTCCGAGTCACCGAGAACGGCCTGCCGATCATCGCCGGGAACTATGGGAGCAAGGGTGGGCACTCCGTCGCGGGTTACCACTCGTTTGAGCTAAACTATCTCGCTCATACTTATAACCGCGCATTCTCGTATCGGGAACGTTTGGGGGACAATGTCTTCTGCATGCACTTCAAACCTCACGTCAACAGTTTGCAGCGGTCGATCAATGTGCTGCCCGATTTCTTCGCGCCGGGAGATCTTGAGGTCGTTGGAGTCGTGGTCAACGGAGTGCGCCGAACGGGCTTCGCTCGCGATCAATTCCAGATCGCCTTGGATCCGTCGGATCTTGGGGCCGACATCATCGTCGAGTTGTGCCCTACCCTAGAGCGAAATGAGAAAAACAAGAGGGCCGCAGGTTTGTAAAACGTGTCACTTCATTATCAATTGATCGCGCTGGGTCCGAACGCGAATCGGTTTGGAAATCGCCTCCGTCGAGAATTATACGACGGGTTCTGCGATCTCAATCTCGATCCGACTTCGGACTTGGCAGTTCTCGGAGTAGCGGAGCGATCGCGGCTAAACTCCAAGTGCAGCATCGTTGGACTGTGGTATGGCGGCGACCCCGGGTTTCTCGACGAGAGGGATCACTTGGCCACTCTCGATTCGCTATTGTCCATGGGTGTGACGACATTGCCGCTTGTCGCCAGCCTGAACACATTTGGCCAGCAGATTCCTAAGAGGTTGCAGTCCGTCAACGGCATCGAGTGGGACGATTCTCGCTTGACGGGTGACGTTTTGAAGGCGTTCGGCCTGACGCGTGACCTTCGCCAAGCCTTTATTAGCTATAAACGTAGCGACTCAGCCGGTATTGCCAAGCAACTGGCGCACACGCTGTTCGATAGGGGTTATCAAGTTTTTCTCGACACGGCCTCGGTCGAACGCGGGGTTCCGTTCCAGGACGTGCTGCACGAGCGATTGGCGAATATCGACCTAGTTATTCTTCTCGATAGTCCAAACGCTCTTCAATCGGTTTGGGTCCACGAAGAACTGGACCTGGTGAACCAGTTGGGGCTGGGGGTTCTCCAATTGGCTTGGACGGTTCCCGACGCGTCCGAACCCTCCGGCTACAAACTTTTGGCCACTCCCGGTACGGAATTCAGTTTCCGCTACGCCTTGGAGCCGGACCGCTTTCATGATCGGAACAAGACGATCGGTCTCGATGCGACACTCAAAGCTGAAGCGCTCGAACAAATTGCTGATTTGGCTGAACAGGCAAGGATCCGATCGCTCGGCGCCCGACGAATTCGAGTGATATCGTATCTTCGAGCCGAGGCGTCTCGATTCAAACTGGATGTCAACATTCATCCAGCAGGTCCCGTGGAGATTCTGCGGAACGGCAAGGTCATCTCGACAGCTTTTCCAATCATGGGCCTGCCCGATTCCTCGGTCATCTACGAATGCGAGCAAAAATTGAAAACAGGCGAAATACCAGTGAGTGACTTTGGAGGTTATAGGATTCTTTATGACGGCTTGGGTATCATGGAGAATCGAGTGAGTCAGCTTGGCTGGCTCAACGATCATGTCCAGCTCAAGACGCTACGAACCGAACTCCTCAATAACTGGCTGAAACCCAATGAATAAAGGCGCAATCTTTCTCTCGGGGAGCGTGCCGGAACGAGAACTCCATCGCTTCGTGCCGGAACCTGTGGCGATTCGCGAGGCGATCCGGGCTCTTGTCGCCGAGACGGTTCGCGACCGCATGCTCGTCTTTGGCGGTCACCCCGCGATCTCGCCCCTGGTCGAGCACGCCGCGCGAGAACTGAATGCTACGGACAACGTCATTATCTATCAGTCGAGTTACTTCGAGAAAAAAATTCCAGACGTCGCCAAAAAGTTCCGCAACTTGAGGTGGACACGGGAGGATCCGGCAGGTCGAGACCCGAGCCTCACACTCATGCGGACCGAGATGATTCACTCGACTCCGTTCGATGCAGGCTTTTTCATCGGAGGGATGGAGGGCCTGTTAGAAGAGTGGGACATCTTTAGCAAACGCGACGCGATACCTGTCTTCCCCGTGGCAAGTACAGAAGGTGCCGCGCGAATTCTCTGGCAAAACTGGACTCCCAACAATCTTCCGAACGCCCCGGCGGACCTCAAGACACGCCTTTCCCAGGATCTGCAATACCGTCTCTTGTTTCGCGACCTCCTAACCTGACGCGCACGCCCCCAGCAATCGCGTGTAACTTTAACGGATTTCCTCATGTCAAGCAGGCTGTTTCATGTCTTTGTGTCATACAACAGTAATGACGTATCGTTGGTAGAAGAGTTGGCGCGGCGCTTGAAATCCGAGGGGCTTGAAGCGTGGTTCGACAAGTGGCAATTGATCCCGGGCGAATCGAGCCAAACGGCGCTGGAGCAGGCGTTGGCAGATTCGGGATGTGTTGCGGTGTTTTTGGGTTCGAGCGGTGTTGGCCCCTGGCAGAATGAAGAGATTCGCGCGGCCATTGCGAGACGTACTGGCCAGAGCGATGGAAACTTTCGCGTGATTCCTGTGTTGCTACCTGGTGGAACTCGCGAAGAACGAAGCCGATTGCCGGCCTTCCTTCTCAATTCGACCTGGGTCGAGTTTCGCAAATCGCTCGATGAAGAAGACGCCTATCATCGCCTGAAGAGCGGCATCCTGGGATTGCCTCCCGGTCTTCCGCCGGGTCGAGCTGTTTATGAAGGTCAATGTCCTTACCGGGGGTTGCAGGCTTTCCAGCCCGAACATGCATCGTTCTTCTTCGGTCGTGAAGGCCGTATCGAATGGATGTTAAATGCACTGCGGGCTACCAAAGGCTTCGATGGCGCTGGAACGCTGCGAGAAAATCGGTTCCTGGCGATCGTTGGTGACTCGGGTAGCGGCAAATCGTCTTTGGCGCGCGCGGGACTCGTTCCCGCCTTGCGAAATGGGAAGCTCGAAGGGAGTGAAAACTGGCCAATCATTATTTTCAGGCCGGGAAATGATCCTTTGGAAAGCCTAGCGGTTGCACTGACCGGTGATCCCAAGATCGGTTCTCGTTTCGATGACGTCGGGGATCTGATCACGCACATGGAGTCGGACGAGAACCGATTGCATCTCGCGACGCGCGTGGCCCTCGGGGGAGCCGACGAATCGCAACGCATCGTTTTGTTAATTGATCAGTTCGAAGAAGTTTTTACACTGCATTCGGACGACGTGACGAGTAGTCGAGCGAGTCGGTCATTTCGTGATGTCTCCAAAATCAGTTCCACCGACTCTCGTCGAAAGGCATTCATCAACAATTTGATTTACGCAGCCGGAATCGCGGGAGGAAAAACGATCGTCGTGCTGACGATGCGAGCCGATTTCTACAGCAAATGTGCTTCGTATCCCCAACTGGCTGCTGCGGTAACCGATCACCAGGAATTGGTCGGCCCCATGACGGAGGTCGAACTGCGCGAAGTCATTGAGCGACCGGCTCGGTTAGTGGGGCTCGAACTGGAACGTGGTTTAACCGAAATGCTACTGCATGAAATTGAGAATCAGCCGGGCGCATTGCCGCTGCTACAGCATGCCTTGCAGGAGCTCTGGGAACGACGGGAAGGACGCTGCCTGACGATTGCCGCCTATAAGGCGATCGGGGGCTTGGAAGGGGCGCTCGAACAGCAGGCGAATGCGACTTTCGATGCCATGAGTCCTGCCGAGCAAGAGACCTGTCGCCGGATCTTCTTGCGACTGACGCAACCGGGTGAAGGAAGCGAAGACACCAAGCGCAGGGTTCCGATGAGTCAGCTTGGGGACGCCAACGTAATTTCACCCATCATTAATCGACTATCGAATGTGAGGTTAATCACGGTCGAGAAGGATTCGTTCGTTGAGGTCTCGCACGAAGCACTGATTCGCTCTTGGTCCAAACTGCGCACGTGGATTGAATCGGAACGAGAGTCGATGCGGACGCAGCATCGTTTAACGGAAGCGGCGGCGGAATGGAGCGGTTCCAGTCGGGACTCCAATTATCTGTATCAAGGGATACGGTTGGCGGAAGCAGAGGAGTGGTCTCAGTTTCCTGAATCCGATTTGACGCAGGAAGAGCGAGAGTTTCTGTCGGCGAGTCTGGAACTGCGAGATCGGGGAAAGCGTGAAGAAGCCGAACGCCAGGCGCGCGAGATCCAAACTCTTACGAAGCTCGCCGAGAGTGAGAAGCAACGGGCTAGCGAGCATGCTGCTTCCGCACGTCGATTAAGGTGGCAGTCAATCGGTGCCATGACATTGGCGGCAGTGGCGTTGATTGCTTTTGGATTCGCATGGAAAGCTCAGAAAGAAGCACAGTCGGCCAAAACCAAGGTCGAGGACACATATGCCACCAGCTTGTTGAATCGTATAAGCAATGAGCCCGGACCGTTGGAAAGAAATGAAATCGACGCCTTTTGGCAAATCGCAAGCGCTCAGCGAGAACACTACGGCTACGGACCCCGGCGTGAGTACCTAATAGCAAACGCATTGAAAGAGGACAACGCGAATCGTCTGATCAATCGCGCCCCCCAAGCGGCACGGGCTCTTATCGGTTTGGCTGACAAGGATCGTGCGGTTTTTATTAAATCGATTAAGTATTTGTTGAACGATAGTAAGTCGACAGAATCTTTGAAGCTTGCTGCCGTTCGGATCGGCGTCGCCCTCAACGTCACTGAGAAGGAGTTCAAAGAGTTTGCTAACACTGCGTTGGAAATCTTGTCAAAGAGTATGATTGGCGAGGAGAATCCGCGAAAGCTCGAAGCGTTGGAAGAGGATCTCGTTTTGACAATCGCATCGATGTCTGAGGAGGAAAGTCAACAAGCGAGAGCTCAGATCATTGATGCGATGAAGCGGACAAAAAGTGCCGCCAACTTAACCGCACTGTGCGATGCGATCAACCAAATCACCAATAAAATCTCGCAGGAAGATGGCCGGACGATTGGCGACCTGTTGCTGCGAAAGATGCAGGATATGGTGAACCAGCCCCGAGAATTTGTCGCACTTCAGGGCTGTCTGAATTCGCTTCCGGAACATGTTGAAATCCCAACAGTGATGGAAGGAGTTAAATTCATCATTCAAAGCATGAAGATTTATCCCCATGATAATATGCGTGAGAGCCTTTGTGACCTCTGCCGCAAGGGGGTCAAACGGCTGAACATCAAAGACTGCGAAACGGGAGCGAACGAATTCCTCAATGCGATGAAACTGAATCAGGATTCGGAAACATCGAAGTACATTGCGAGATGTCTGTCGATTACGGCTGTTCACTGCGGCCAGAAAAACCCGATTCTGGGGGGCACTCTCCTCCTGGAGGGGATGCGCGCGACGGACCAAGCCGATCCGATTTTCGAACTTTGTCAGGGACTCCGCAATTTACAGGGTACGCTGACCGAGCAAGACGGGCGGACCGCAAACGACCGTTTAGTAGAATTGATCCGTAAAGAGTCGTGGCCCCGGAGCCTGAGCTTACTGGCCAAATCATTAGGAGAGAACCCGATCAAGATTGCCGAGGCAGACTTGGAACAGGTCAAATCGAAACTGCTCACAGTCATGAAAGATTACGACACGCCCTCGGGAATGAAACACTTGGCCATCGGACTCAAGGCTTTGCCAGCACCGCTTCTGAAACGGGATAGTATCGCGGCCTTCAACCGACTGCTTGAGATGCTCAAAGAAGCGAACCAAGATTATTCAATCCAATTACTTGGGTCGGCAATGGCCTCGGTGGGTGGAAATTTGACGGTCGAAGCCGCTGAGGCGGCTGCGGAGTTGATTCTGATTCAGATGGAAGCGACGAATGACTCGCGAAAGATCCAGGTCATGGCCAGTGGCATCCAAGGGATGGAAACGGCCGTCCGTTCGGAAAGAATTGCGGCGGCCTATCAGATCATTCAAAACAAGTTCAAGGCCCCTACTCTTCTTCCGATCGACGTGGCGAATCTGGTGAAGAGTTTAGCGCAATTACCTGGAGAAATTCCCGAGAATATCGCCGATGAAACGATTGATATAATGCTGGACGTGTTGCTGGAAAAGGAAACCGACGAGAGCGTATTCGGGGTGGATAAGCTGGAAATCGTATGTCGCGATGCCTCAGTCTCCCTCCGGCAAACAGCGATCAACAAGATCATCGATAAATTGGACAAAACCCAGGAAACATTCCTGAAACAAGTATTGGCGCACGGTTTGGCCACCATTTGCACCACACTCAAAGACGATGAATTCGTTGCTGTCGACGTTCCAAAGGTTGCCTGTCGTCTCATCACCGCCATGACTGAAACAATCGATGTCGTTCAAATGCGCTCTTTGGCAAAAGCTGTTGAGAAGACCGCCGTGCAACTTCGTGCAGAAAAGGGTCAAGCACTATGTCTAAATGAGATTGCGCCACTCATGATTCGCGGAAACGAGCCAAGCGATAAAACGATCACCTATCGACTGATTAAAAATATCCCGGATTGGATTCGAGCCACTGACGATCCCACGACGATTGAGACCCTTACACGAATTTGGCCGTCCGTTGCCGACCAAATGGAACCGGGCCAGATTGACGTTGCGTTCAAAGAAATCCTGGCGGCTAAGTCCAAAGCGGAGAATCAAAGAGCACGCCCTGCCCTGTGCGAAGCTTTGGTGGAGTTCGCAAACGCAATCGATGTCAAACAGGCGATTCGAGGACTTGAATACCTGTTGAAGGGGTTGCAAGAAGACCACGACGAGAATGAGCTGAAGATCCTGTTGGAGGGGGTCAAAGCGCAGGCCAAAAGGATTCCTCAGAATGAAGCCCAAAAGGCGAAAGACTTGATCCAGATAAGGACGGAAAAACAGATCAACGAGCAGATCTTTCTCGGCTTGATTGAATCCCTTGATGCTTTGCCAGATGCTCTCACGAAAATAGAGATGGTAGACTTGTTAAAGTCGCCATTCTGTACGGCGAAGCCAACTAAATACCTGCTGACATTGCTCGAAAAAGAAACCGGACTTAAATTCGGAGGCGATGTCTGGACGCTTGTTAAAAACGCAAAAGCAGCGGGAATCGGACCAGACGCCTTTCTAAGCCCCGCCCGAGATCCCAATAACCTTGAAGTCTTCGAGTAATCTCAAAACGGTGCGAGTCTCCTGGCGAATGGATCAAACGAGAAGTTGCGATTGTTCATTAGTCACGCGAAACTCGATGGATCTCCCATTGCACTCGCCTTGAAATCTCAAATTGAGTCGCTCCCATTCTTACAGCGATTCTATGACGCTCAAGACATCCTTCCCGGTACACGCTGGCGGAAAGTCTTGGAAAACGGCATTAAGAAGTCTGTACTTGTCGTGCTACGGACGGATGTTTACGAGCGACGTGCGTGGTGCGTTCAAGAACTTGAATGGGGCGAAGAATATGGCGGCCCAGCCATCATCATCGACGTACGATCCGCTTTGGCGATGCCCCGGGAATCGTTGCAACACGCAGTCGAGTTGTCCCAGATTGGATACAACCCTGAAGATGTCAAGAACGCAACGATCCGCTTATGCGAATCGTTGTTGAGCGCCGGAGCGAGGCTTGTCTTCGGCGATGATTGGCGACCAGACGGAGTTATGGATGCAATCTGTCGAATCGCCGTGAAATATCAGCAACCCATCGAAGGAAAGAAAAGTCCGAAACCACTTAGTCAAAGTCTGGTAACATGGCCGCACGAGCCCAGCTTGGATTCCGAGTTTCTGCGAGATCTCGAACAACGCGGCGTGCTTAAAGTGGAGACAGTTCGATTGCCGTCGGACAGTGATTGGTCCCGCCCCAATGATCCCATCGCCAGAGCGATCGCGTTAACAGCAATGCGCCGTGAAATGACCACGCGCACGAATGCGAGGGTCTGTTTGGGAGGATCCTTGCTGGTTTGATTATATGAAACGCCTACCTTGCCAGCCGGATGTGCCAAGCGGGGTTAGATAGGCAGGGAACCAAGAAACGATTCCCATGCACTTATTTCTGACCATGGTTGGTTAGAGATGGTGGGTCATCTCTTGGATCTGCTTGGTCGCGATGCCGATGGGCCGATCGAGCGGGATGCCTGCGCAGGCTAGGATTGTGGTGAGCAGGTCGCCTTGATTGCCCTTGGTGTCTGGCAGAAAGCGTCCCGTGTTGATCGTACCCCCACCTTTGCCAGCGATGATGAAGGGGAGGTTGGCGCGGGAGTGTTTGTCGCCGTCTTCGAGTCCAGAGCCCCACATCATGATGCAGTTGTCGAGCAGGGTGCCGTCCCCTTCGCGGAGGCTGGCCATTTTCTTGACCATGTAGGCGAACTGGGCGATGTTGAACGCGGTGATCGCGGCGACTTTCGCGACCATTCCGGGCTTGTTTTCATGGTGCGTCTGGGAGTGATGCTCGTCGTTGAACCCGAGCTCGGGATAAGAAACGCCGTTCGGCGTGGAGCCGATGTACGTGCTGACGCGAGTCGTGTCGGACTGGAAGGCGAGCACGTTGAGGTCGCACATGACCTGCATGTATTCGCTGCGCTTGTCGCCCTCCGGAATCTTGATTTCGATGCGGGGAGAATCGGAGGCGTTGCGTTTGCTCGAAGCGACTCCGGCCTTCTCGAGCGCGGCCTCTTTTTGGCGATACTCGATGGCGGCGATCCGACGCTCCACGGCACGCACGCTGTCGAGGTATTCATCCAGTTTGTGCTGATCGGCTTGCGGGAGTTTCTGGCGTAGGTCTTTGGCGCCATCGAGCACCAGGTCGAGCATCTGACGATCGAGCGGGCCCTCTTTCGCGAGTTTTCCAGGTTGGTCGGTTTTTCCAAAGAGCCGGTTGAGCACGCTGCGGGGATTCGTTTCGGCGGGGACCGTCTGCGTCGGCGAACGGAAGCTGCAGTGCGTATAATATCCTTCGTTCAATCCCATCTGGTTCTCCTTGTGCGTCTGCGGCATCGTGGCCAACTCCAGCGAGGGGAGCGAGGTGAAACCGCCCACATAGTTGGCCGCGATCTGATCCGCAGAAATCGCAATGCTGATCTGGCTCCGCTTGTCCGCATCCGGCAGTTGCGCCGTGAGCCAAGTCGATAGCTCCAGCGCGTGAGGCGCGCCATCGAACGGCATGATCGGCACGCCCGAGATGCCCTTCATGAGCAGACACTGGTCGAGCACGGGTTGCAGCGATTCCAAAGCGGGTGGCGGCGAAGTCAAAAAGCTCTCCGCATTCGCTGGCCAAAACTGATCCGGAATGACGCCGTGAGGCATGTACATAAAGCCAAGACGCACCGGTGAATTGACCGTCTGGCCCTTGCCTGAGTCGGCCCAGCCCATGGTTTCTAACAGCGGAAGCGCGAGGGCTGCGCCGATCCCTTTCAAAGAGGTGCGGCGGTCGATGCGGAATTTATGGATCATTGGACGATGCCTTGAGTTCAAGGATGCGGCGATTAACGAACGGATAACTGGTAACGATTTCGGAAATGAGCGTCTGCATGCGGTATCCATCCTTGGCGATGGTCTCCATCAGTTGATCGACCACGATCTCATCGTAGCCTTCGAGCTGGCGGCATAGTGCATAGGCCAGCAGTTTTCGCGTGAGGTTCTGTGCCAACTCGTCCTTTCGCGCGGCGATGATGGCTTTTAGCTCTCGGGGAGAGGAGAATCGCTTTTCGCCTGGCAACTCACCAGCGGCATCGATCGCTCCGCCCGTATCGTCCTGATTCCGCCAGCGCCCGATGGCGTCGAAGTTTTCCAAACCAAAGCCGATCGGATCGAGAATTTTGTGGCAGTTCGCGCATACCGCGTTCGTTCGATGGAGTTCGGTGCGCTGCCGCAGGGTCAGATTTTCTACCGCTTGTTTGTCCTGCTTTTCCAAAGGCGGAACGTTCGGCGGCGGCGGCGGCACGTGTTCGCCGAGCACCTGTTCGAGCACCCACACGCCGCGTTTCACGGGGCTGGTGCGATTCGGGAACGATGTCGACGCCAAGATGCCAGGCATGCCGAGGATGCCGCCGCGATTCGCGTCAGCCAGCTTTACCTTGCGCATCTCCGGTCCTGTGACCGTTTTTTCCAGACCGTACAGAGCGGCGAGAGTGCCATTGAGAAAGGTGTAATCGCTGTCCACCAAGTCGACTACGCTCCGGTTTTCGCGGACGATGCTTTCGAAGAACAACCGTGCCTCGTCGACCATCGCTGTGCGCATCTCGGCGGTCATCTGCGGAAACATCACGGTGTCGAAAGTCTTGCTCTCCAGCCCTAGGAGTCCGAGCCATTGCGCGCCGAAGCCATCGAACAACGCCCGCGACTTCGGATCGGCAAGCAGCCGCTTCACCTGCAACGGAAGGATTGCGGGCTCGTGAAGGTTACCGTTGTCGGCAAGCGCGGATAGCTCCGCATCGGGCATCGTCGCCCAGAGCAGATACGAGAGGCGGGATGCCAGTTGGTAGTCGTCGAGCGGCGCGATCGTCTGCCCTGCTTCCGGCTCCTTGGCCGGCGTGATGAAGAGGAACTGCGGAGAAACGAGGACCGCCTTGAGCATTAAACGGAGCGACTCCTGGTAGTCAAGATTGTTTCCCTGTGCCAGATCGAAGACCCGCAACAAAAGTTCCAACTCCGCCTCCGACGCTGGCCGGCGATAGGCGTTCCGGGCCAGCTTGCTCGCGACCGTTTTCGCAGCCGAGCGGAGGTCGCTGCCGGGCGCTAGCGGGTCGCCAAAGAGCCGTTTTTGCACCTCCGTGGGGGGCTGATCTTTGGATGCCAAGATCCGCTCCAGCACTTCATTGGCGATGGCGAGATATTTCTCCGACTGGAGCGGCGATATCGAATTGAGATACCCCTCGCCGAACACTTCATCCGGCAACTCCGCCGCGACTGCCGGGGCCACTCCGAAGAGATCCCGCAGCGTGTTGCCATATTCCACCTTGGTCAGCCGACGGATCACAAACACGCCTGGGTCCTTAGGGCTGAGAAATTTGATCGTTCCCACCCAGTCTACGAAGATCTGCCGCTCCTCATCGGTCGGCTGCTTTTTCGCATCCTCAGGCGGCATGTCGTGCGCCTTCACATTGGCCAGTGCCTGATTCCATAGCTTGGTCGAGGAGGGAACTCCGGGGGTCTTTAGCGCAGGGACGAAGGTGATGCCACCCTCCATTTTGTAAAGCCCGTGACATTGCGTGCAGTAGGTATTGAGGAAGGGCGTAACGCGATCCTTGAAAACCTTCTTTGCCTCCGCCTGCAACGACGCGGAGTCCTGCTCCTCCGCTGGCGCAGCCACCGCCACCGCCGCGGTCAGGGCCAAGGCAAAGCCCACGAGGGCCATGGCCAGCAAGCCTAGGTGGAAATCGCGTTGAGCGCGAGGGGCAGGTGGGTTCAAGGATTGGGACCTTGGTTGGTTAGCGGATCACTGGGCCCTTGTCGCCCTTGACTGACGTCCTAGGCGGCGGGGCCTCAGGCAGCAAACGGGAGGGAGTAGCCGGGAGGGCGTAGGGAGGGAGGGCCCAATCATAGCAACTCGGCTTGCGTTAGTCATCTTATCGTGGTCCGATTCGAACGAAAGTCACTTTTGCAGATTCAGTTCACCAACAGGCACCCTGCTGGCTTGTCCAGCAAGAGCCATTGTTTTGCAATTAGGCACAGCGGACCAAAGTCAAAGTAGTAGGCACATTCCATGTGCCGTCCACCTGGAATCCTGGTAAACGCATGACTGCGAACGGCACGGCGGAGCGTGCCTGCTACTTTGTTGGCTTGCCCGAACGGCACGGCGGAGCGTGCCTGCTACTTTGTTGGCCTAACCTATCCTCTCAATTAGCCCACTGTCGCGCTGGTCGAGATCGAAGACCGTTCGCTTCCTCATCCTTAACAAATGCCTGAGCGATTGGATCGAACGTCAATTTGCGTTTCAACATCCATGACATCGCAGCCGCATGACATGCAACGTGCGAATTACGCATCACCTCTGCATTGGCAACTGGCGGCTTTCGCGTCTTGATGCAGTCAAAGAAATTTCGCGCATGAGCAGACACATCTAGCCCCACCACTTTCGAGGCAGCGGATTGCAATTCGCGTTTTAGAGTGGGTGAGGAGACTTCCGTGCCTCCGCTGTCACCAGTCTCGATAGAGCCATCATCGCCTATAAACTTGACGGGACAAGTCCCAAGTTTGGTGATCCAGTTCGGTCCGCGATCACCAAACGGCGTAGCCAAAAAATCAAGAACTAACTTGACACCGTTTTCGTACATGCAGGTGATCCCCGTTTCGGACGGCTCGTAGGTAATGGGTGTCGTCTGATCGGCTTGATTGGCCCATTGGCATAAGTCGACCGTATGCGCACCCCAATCGAGCAATCTCGCACCCGAGTCGAAGTCGTAATAACCACGCCATCCTCCGGAGACATACTTGCTGTTGTAAGGACGCCAAGGAGCAGGTCCGAGCCACAAGTTCCAATCAACCACTTCGCGCGGTGGCGTCGCTTCACCGGCAAGCCATGCGTTATCAAGCGTCGGCATGTAGACCGATGCAACCATCGTGTGCATTTTTCCAATCTTACCCTGATGTACTAGTCGAACGGCTTGTTCGAAATTCGGAACACTTCGCCGCTGCGTTCCCGCCTGAAAGACTCTTCCGGTCTTCTTCATGGTGTCCGCAAGTTGTTGACACAGCTCAATGGTCAATCCGCAAGGCTTTTCGCTGTAGACATCTTTGCCGGCTTGAGCAGCCATCATCGACGCGGAGGCATGCCAACGATCACCTGTGGCAATCAAAACCGCATCAATATCTTTTCGGTCAAGCAATTCGCGGAAGTCGCGATAGAGGGCGCAGTCAGCGTTCGCATAGTGCTTGTCAACCAACAGCTTTCCTGCATCACGTCGGCTCGCTTGTACATCGGCGATTGCCACCGTTTGCACGTCGTCGAACTTGAGCATCGCCGAGAGGTCATAAGTGCATCGCGGACCAATGCCAATCACACCCAGCGTCAATTTGTTGCTCGGGGCGACCGTTCCTGCGCGCCCCAGCACATGCGCAGGGACAATCATCGGCGCAACCGCAGCGGCGATCGAAGTTGATAAGAATCGACGGCGAGTACTGTGAAGAGTTTGATGAAATCGTTGTGTCATGGTGGTACCTAGAGTTGGAGTGTGAATGAGGTAGTCGAGATGGCAAGCCCAACGCAAGCCGTGATTAGCTCTCGCTCCCAATCGTCAATTTCTTGAGATTGTCGTCTGGCATTCTATCGATCATGAGATTCCTTGGGTCGATGCCCGCTTGGTAAGGCTCCTCTTCCACCAAGAATTCCAATTTGTGTTTGCCGGAAGTCAATTGAATCCGTTCGCGATGAAGCAATTTGCCATAGCGTTTGCCGCTCTCAGGTTTCGCAAAAGCTCCGATCTCAATCCAGTCGTTCATTTCGGATTCGGTCTCAGTCCCTTTTTCGTCCGCTTTGAACTTGCTACATTCGACCTCGATTTGCACCAAGTACTTTCCATCGGCTTGCTTGGTCGCTTTCGCATCGATCGTTCGATTCGCAAAGATGGTGATGTCTTCGAAGAGATCTTTGATTAGGTATTGCAATTCGGCTGGCGTCTGAGCTTTGAGCCGATCCACCAAGGCATAGGACGTCGGGTAGGGAGGCCCCTTGTACGCGTAGGCCTCGATCAGATCCTTCAAAGCCGCGTTGATGCGAGCTTCACCTATCATCTCGGCAAGATAATAGAGAGCCAAGCTTCCCTTTCGATAGTGAATGTAACCTTGGTTGGGATCGACGGTCAGCAATGGGCGTTCCTTGAGTCTTTCCGTTCCCCGCGATCGCAAATAAGCGTCCATCTCATACTTGAGGAACTTGTGCATCATGTCTGGACCATATTCCTTGCGCATGATCATCAATGCAGTGTATTGTGCGAGGGTCTCCGAAAGCAAGGTGGCACCCTGCATCCGAGCCCCGACCACTTGGTGCGCCCACCATTGATGGGCCATTTCGTGTGCGACGACATAGTATACCATGTCGATATCGTCCGGACGATCGAGCTTGGCGATGAAGCCTATGCTCTCCGAATAAGGCATCGTACCGGGGAACGCCTGCGCAAACGAAGCAACGCGAGGGAACTCGATGATGCGAGCCTGTTTATGCCGATACGGCCCGAACTCTCGTCCACAATAATCGAGCGCCGAAGTGATGGCTTGCGACATACGTGGCACATTCCACTTGTGCTCAGGGTGGTAGTAGACCTCGACATCGACGTCCCCAGCCTTGGACCGGTCGACTTCGTAGCGAGCCGAAATAAACGAGTAGAAGTTGAGCGAGGGGTGATCGAGTTTGTATTTGAAGTAGTTGCGACCGTCCTTGGTAAACTTTTCGAGTAGAGACCCAGGAGCAACTGCGATCTGATCGCCAGAAGTACTGATCACCGTTTCCACGTCCACCCAATCGGCATCTTGACCAACATAATGAGACTGGCAAGCCGCGCCACACTCTCGCGTTAGCGTTGGAACACTGTCTGCAGGGGCAAGCTTATATTTCTTTCGCGTGTTCGGATCCATAATTCTGCGATTCGGATCGTATCCAAAGTGCGGAGCGATCGCATTATTAAAGAACGTTCCGTTTTGTACCAATTCCGTTTTACTCACCTGATTTTCCACGCCGCGAGTTTTGCTCTCGACGACGAAGTTCATCTCAACGGATTCACCCGGGGCAAGCGGCGGCTGCAATCGATAGATGCGAATCGCGTGCTTTTCGTCATCGAGTTCGAGCGTAGCGTTTGGGATGTTCAGCGTCGTTTCATAATTCGGCTGAACATCGACATAGAGTTTTTCGATCGGCGCCTCGGACTTGTTTTGGATGGTTTGCTTGGCGCTCATCCGCATGTTGCGTGTTTCTGGGAAAATATCGATTTCGTACGCAATGCGAGTTACTTTTGGTTGGGGGACGTTTTCAAATGGAGAGTAAGTCGTCTCATAGCTGACACGGCGCAACTCCTGTTCCTTGCTCCCAACGAAGGTATTGAGAATTTGTGTGCTATAGACAAGCACGCCTCCAAATGCAGCCATAAGTCCCGCTGCCATCATGGCGAACATTTTGGAAGACGCGGACGCGCTTTGAATTCCTTCAAGCAATCGCGTTCTAAGGGACTTCGCAATACCTCGATGCATTGCAATCGTACATAACCATAACACCAAAGCCGCCCCTGCGAGCCAATAGAGTGCAAAGCCGATGATACTCATGGTATAAGGAGCGATGCCGAACATGTCCGAGTAAACGTACGATGGCAATCGACCAAAACGCACGAGCAACGTATCGATTCGCAGCCAAGACCATAGGAACGCATTCAAGATCAGAAGAACAATGAATGCAAAATAGCCTACGTACTTGTTCGGTGAAATAGTATGAGCGAACATGGCCAACACAAGCAGGAAGCCGAATCGCAAGGCTTCGATGGCGATGAGTTCGAGCGCGTACACATCCAACTGCAATCGTTTGTAGCCATAGAAAACTTGAACACAACAACCAAGCGTGATGACCACAACCAATATGGTCATTACGACCGAGAGGAGCGCAACGAATCGCGATGCAACCAACACGCTGCTAGGGACAGGCGTGGCACCAAGGATTTCTTGAATACGACAATCGCGATCTCGCCACACGACCACACCTGCAAAAAACGTAATGATCGGAACGAGAAACCCAAACAGTGAACCGCGAATGAGGTCGACCATCTTGTAGGTCACCGGGAAAGAGCTAAGCCCGTACCCTTCGGTTGCTCCAGTGAATAGCGCAACACTCGTGTTGATCATGGCTGCCAAAAGGATGATGATAAAAGTCGGTGTTCGCATGACACCAATAGCATCCACGCGAGTGCATGTTATCCACTGAGCGAGCCAACTTGGTTTGGGCTTCGCCTTGGGCCAGTCATGGATGGCGGGTTGGATTGGCTCAAACACGGGATCTGTCTCATCGGCCATTTGACTGCGACCCAACGCCCGAAGCCCCCAGGCTTTTCGGCCTGATACTCGACCTGTCTCAAACGAAAACCGCCAGCTTGCAAATGCAAAGATTAAGCCTGCAATAGTCAGCCAAATGACACGATTCAGGAGCAACGTT
The DNA here is from genome assembly GCA_945875845.1 of Pirellula staleyi DSM 6068. Classification (GTDB taxonomy): domain Bacteria; phylum Planctomycetota; class Planctomycetia; order Pirellulales; family Pirellulaceae; genus JBKCUI01. Next base: position 99,707 of record CAMCMB010000001.1, on the reverse strand, counting down.
CCGCCTAGTGGAATGCCCCATTGGTTACGTTGATCGACGGTCCAGTACTTGGTAAGGATTGCGAACGGCGCACCTCCCAACGGATCGATCAACATGGCAGTGTACTCGTTGCTTAGGTCCGTGATTACGGACTGCGAGATACCATACGCGACCATCAAGAGCAGCACACCCAAGAACGAATACATCGTATTGCGAGTCCAGGCGGCGATGGCGAAAACAATCGATCCGACCAAAAGTGTATTTGGAACGACAAAAATCAATATACCCATCAAGTGAACGTCCCAGCGAATTGGCCCCCAACGTTCGGCATCTAAATTGGGCATCCAACCGGCAATAATCATTCCAATTGGGATACCCATCGATGGGATCAGGGCGATCAGCGTTGCAGCCGAGAATCGACCAACGAGGTACTGCCACTTGCTGATGGGTTTGCTAAACAAAATATCGGAGAATTTGGTAGCAAAGTCGCGAGATGCAGCGGAATCGTAAATTGCGGCCACCATCAATGCAGCCAAGAGCCCAGCGCTTATGTAGAACTGCATGATAATATAAGGGGCATTCCGATAGGTGTTGCCTAACGCTGCCCCAATTTGAACATTGTCGGATCCCGTAGCGAAACCAAACAGTAAGGCTACGATGCCCAAGAAGATATAGACCATGAAACCGCGTAGCCAATAACGCAGTTCGAAGCTGAAGAATTCCATGAAGGTATACTTTACGCAGGACGAGCTCGAAAGGTGTTATTATGCCGCGCTTGAATTTCGTTTGATTTGGAAAAAGAACATGTCTTCCAGATTGGGTTCGATCGCTTGGAATCCATTTTCCGGATTGCCCTCGCTGTAAACTCTCACCATGGGCTTTCCCTCGATCAGCTTGTTCGATATCACATCCATTTCGGATTGGCAGCGTTTGAGATCGTCCTTGGACATCGACTTGGCCCAGATCTTGCCGGAGAGCGAAGACTCGGCTTGGCTCGGGGCACCTGCAAAAAGCAATCGACCGCGATGGATGATCGACATGTTGGTGCAGAGTTCCTTGACATCTTCAACGATATGCGTTGACAGAATCACCACGACACTCTCGCCAACTTCCGAGAGCAAGTTGTAAAAACGGTTTCGTTCACCTGGATCGAGTCCTGCCGTTGGCTCATCGACAATGAGAAGCTTCGGATCTCCGAGCAAGGCCTGTGCGATCCCAAAGCGTTGTCGCATTCCACCGGAGTAGTTCGCCACGTATTTGTTTCGAACGTCGTAAAGGTTCACGCGCTGGAGTAGCCCCGAGACGATTTCCCGCCTTTGGGAAGAAGTCTCCCCAACCCCTTTCAGCGTCGCCAAGTGGGTCAATAGTGCTGTCGCGCTTGTACGCGGGTAGACTCCGAACTCCTGTGGGAGGTAGCCGAGAATTTCTCGAACTTTTGTCTTCTCGTTGAGCAAATCGAGATCGCCGAGAGTGGCCGTCCCTGAATCTGCGTTTTGCAAAGTAGCCAGGGTTCGCATCAGCGTAGACTTGCCGGCACCGTTCGGGCCGAGAAGCCCAAACATTCCGGTGGGGATAGTCATGGAAATATTGTCGAGCGCGCGAACGCCGCCCGGGTAGGTCTTTGAAAGATTCTGAATGACAAGTTGCATGGAGTTTTAGCCAAACGTTGGAGTGTATGGGTGAAAGTTATCTTCGAGCCGCTCTGTGGATCTCGCGTTGCAGCCTTTCAAATTCTGATGACGCTAATTCGGAATCCAAACAGTAAACTCGCATGCGATGATCGGAAGGTCCTGCTGAGGCAGTATCGAATGCACAGGTTGCCATCTCCCAACGCCGATCGAATGGAGATTGGGCCGTAATCTGTACGACTTCGGTATTCCTTTCGGTATTCATTTCTATCGCCGGCGAGATTTCCGATAGCGAACATGCCTCGACTGGGGGCGAAATACCGGTTTCAATCATTGAAAACACCTTAAAACTCTGCTTGGCCCAGCGTGATTTGACATCAAACCAAACGGCGGTTGAAGGGATTCGTTGTTTCATTCCAACTATTGACAGAAATAGTCTAGCATTTTTTGCTTTGCTGGAATGCACGCCAACGCGATTCAGACTAGCAAGAATCGCCACGAGTCGGCACAACTTGCGTATGTTCCGAAAATTTCTCAGATCCAACGATCGCCAAAAAGCTATCGAGTACGACTCGATGGACCATGCGGCCGTCAATTGCCGTTTTGTTCAAGACTTGATTGCAGCTGGACCAATTGGTGAGGATGGTTTGGACCTTGGAACCGGAACGGCTCTGATTCCGATTGAATTATGCCAGCAAGATAGCTCGGTTCGCGTAATGGCATCGGACGCATCGACGATGATGCTCGACTTGGCACGATACAATCCCGAAGTACAGGGCTTAATGCACCGAGTCCAATTGCAATTTATTGACGTCAAGAAACTGATTTTTCTAGGAAGTTATTTTGACACGGTCATGTCCAACTCGTTGGTGCATCATTTGCCAACGCACGAGTCTTTTCTGCCGGAGGCATTGAGAGTTTTGCGCACGGGTGGACTGTTGTTTGTTCGGGATCTTTGTCGACCTGACAGTCTCGAACAAGTTGAGTCCATTGTATCTCAAAGACAATCGCGTTTCGATTTGGGATGAATGGGCGGACGAGAACGGAGAATTAGGTCCCGTGTACGGCAAGCAATGGCGATCATGGCAATGCGCTGCTGGACGTGTCATTGACCAAATCAAACAGGTCGAGCAACAAATATGCGATACGCCGGACTCAAGGCGATTGATTGTGTCTGCATGGAACGTGGCGGATGTTCATGAGATGGCGTTGCCACCGTGCCATTTGCTTTTTCAATTTTATGTGGCGAATGGCCGGCTTAGCTGTCATTCGACTTCACGTTTGAGGATTTCGAATTGGTGAACTACGATCCGCACCCGCATATCTCAGCACCAGTTGCTGTTGGAAGCAAATGTACTCACCCGAAGATCGAGTTGCTGAGCGTTGTGGTGCTGTCGGCAAAGGAACCTTGCTCAATACCCATCGATTGGAGAATGCTGAGGTACATGTTCGACATCCGCGATTCCCCGTTTCGCCAATATGTCCCATGCTTGAGGCCCATATTTGCTCCACCCGCGATCAACGTCGGCAAGTTACGTGGATTGTGCGTCGTACTCGCGCCACTTCCAAACATCACAATTGTGTTGTCGAGCAAACTGCTATTTCGATCCTGATACTTGGCTAGTTGACTCAAGAAGTGAGCAAGCTGTTGGCTTAAAAACAAATCATACTTGGCAAACTGCAATTGCCCCTCCTTGTCGCCCGCGTGGGACAATGTGTGGTGCGTATGCGAAAGTCCCAGCTTCAACGGAAAAGTATCGCTTATCCCCATTCCGTCTTCGCGATTGAGCATGAACGCAACCGATCGCGTGATGTCCGCATCGAACGCCAACGCAATCAGATCGAACATATTGCGATAGTACTCTGCTGGTTCCCCTTCGGTCGTAACATCCAGATTCAAGTGCGAATAGTCCTGTTGTTTCAGCGGAATATCAATCCATTGCTCAGATGCGATCAATCTTGACTCCACTTCATTTAGCGAGGTCAAATACTCATCCATGCGTTCCCTGTCTGACTTGCCGAGTTGTTGCTGCAATGCGCGCGCGCTATCGCCCACAGCATCGACTAGCTTGATGCGAAGTTGCAGTTTGTTCCGTACGGATGTTAGCGATGCAGGGTCGACGCGAAACAATCGATCAAATACGCGACGGGGATTGTTCTCGGCCGGAATCGGTCTTCCGTCGAGGCTGTAGGAGATCGTTCCGGTTCGAGACAAAAATCCTGTGCCAGCATCGATCGATAGCACCAGCGAAGGTTGCCGGCAAAATCGCTTGGTGTGAAGTGCTACAACTTGATCGAGTCCGACGGAATTATAAGTCCCTGGTTTCGAGTTATGCAGCGGTGCGCCAGTGAGCCACATGTCGGAGCATTGATGTGGATCCGATTTGGGGCCGGACGGATGATACAACCCACCCATGAAGCTGAGCTGCTTGCGGAACGGACTTAGCGGTTCGGTCGACTTGCTGAAGACAAATTCGCTATTGTTCTGTGCCGTTGGAAACCAACTCCACTCGTTGATGTCATGCTCCGATTTTGGGAGGGACATCCCGTTCGCCGTATAGATCGCACAGAACCGGCGTGGAATCTCCTCCGTCACTCCGTTCCCCATGGCATCAAGCACCGGTAGAGCAAGTGCAACTCCACCTACACCTCGAATAAACGCACGACGGTCAATTTGTTTGAAGGTACTCATGTTTCGGAGGATTTGAAATGGGTGGAGGGGTGGGTAGGGTGTTTGAGGTGTGCATTCAACACGAGTGAACGCGGTCTTCTTTATTTCGTGAGAAACAAGTCGCTGTTGATGACAAACCTGATCATATCCTGCATGCGGTAGCCGTTGGCCTTAAGCGATTTACCGGCTCCTTTCAGGGATTCCAGTTCATTGTACGCTAGATTTCGTCCGGTTGCGTAAGTTGCCAGATGCTTTAGAAAGCTGAATGCTACCTGATCGATGCGATCTTGGGAGAGATAGCGTTTCAAGTCGTTGACGCCGGCAATGTTCGATTTGTCCGGCAAAGTAGAGCGGGCGTCGACGGATTGCTGTTTCAGACGACCACCCGCGTCGAACTCTTCGAATGGGACTCCCCACGGGTCGATTTTCAAATGGCATTGAACGCAACCAGGTTGATTGCGGTGTCGTTCGATTCGCTCTCGCAACGAAAGTCCTTTCGTTTCTTCGGAAAGAGTCGGCACATTTGGCGGTGGATCGTCAGGTGGTTCGGCAATGATGCGTCGCGCCAACCAAGCTCCTCGTTTTACAGGGTTCGATTCCCGACCGTCGGAGAGCCCCGCCATGATCGCCGCTTGCGTGAGCATGCCTCCCAAATCTCGTCGGTTGTGTGTGATTGGAACAAACTCGAAGCCGCTCTCTGTCTTATCGGCGAGATCGTAAAAACTAGCGATCACTTCGTTCGCAAGCAAGAAATCCGATTCAATCAAGTTCGTCAACGCAAGGTTGTTTTGAATCAGGTACTCCAGAAACTGGATGGGTTCCTGTTGCAGTTGAGCTCGCGTGTCGCGAGTGAGTTTTGGAAACCGACCGCTGTCCGGTTCGAGCACACTAAATTTTTCGAGGGCCAGCCATTGAGATGCAAATTCGGAGACAAACCGCGAGAAGCGAGGATCATCCATCATACGACCAACTTCCGATTGCATCTGATCGCTCAAGTTGCCGTTGGCTGCCAACGTCATCAACTCTTGGTCGGGAGGCCCATTCCACAAGAAATACGAGAGTTTCGAAGCCAACTCGTTTTCGTTCAACCGCTCTGGTTCAGGTGACTCGCTATTTTCGATCAAGAACAAGAACTGCGGGGACGTCAGCACAACAAGCAATGCGCTCGTAACGCTGTCCTGGAAATTACAACCCTCAGCCGACGATTGCTCGAACACATTCATCAGTTGCGTTTCTTCGTCGACAGAAATGGGGCGGCGATACGCTCGGGAAGCAAACGCCCGAAGGATCTCGCGTGCATACGCGACTGAATCCTTCTTTTGATCCGATTCGATAAAAATGTTCTGATGGGCGGGCGGTGGCCATTGCTCGTAAAATGGACCTTCGAATTCTACCGACCGAATCAATAGCCGAGGCATATCCCGACCATCGGTGTACTCGCTCCGCACGCCAATCTCACGGATTCCCGCAAGGTAATTGATGTTGTCCTTCTCGACATCTGGACTGGGGAAATTCCTAATTGCTCCTTCAAACACAAAGCGAGTGAGTTTGTCGGAGGAGACGGTTTGCGGTTCTCCAACGGGAGCAAGCGTGCTGCCGCAATCGCGTCGCAGTCCGAGGTGAACGCCAAGCTTCGGCGAACGCTGCTCAAAGACAGCAAATCGCTTCGCAAGCTCATGATCATGACCTAAAGATGAAAGAACAACTTTGTCTACGGACACCGAACCAGGGTGTCGCGCCTTCAGTGAGAGTTCACCCGCATCAAGTCTCAACACCAGGAATGCCGGCTGACTTAGCGCGCCTGTAAACTCGCGATCACCTAAGGAAAGCGTCCAATCGTTGGGCTTTTCTTTAGGCTTTTTCGATGGAGTCGTTGACTTCGTTCCACTAGGGTAAACATCCACTTGGTAAATACCGGAACGCGGAATCGTTATGGTTTGGGGTGTCTCCAGGTCATGACAAAGGACCGCATCGGGCTGTTCCAGTGATTGGGCGGTATCGCCGCGATCCAGCAATAGTCCGTCGTTGTATTTCGCTGCCATGACACGGACGCGAAAAAGGCCTCCCTCTGGCAATTCACGGAGCGATACTTTGAAGTTTGCTTTTGGCCCGTATGTGCTTTCCACTTGAAAAAGCTCGGAACTTGGAATAGCTGGACGCAGCAACAATCCTTGGGGGACGGTGCTGTACGCTCGACCCTTGGGGTATCCATCGGTGCCGCGCATACAGGCGAACACGGAATGGTAGATACTGTCGTACTCCCTCCATCCGCGCACAGTATCATTGCCAGCGTATCCTTCGATAAACCGATGCTTGGTCCTCATCGCAAAGGGCTCGAAGTCAAATGGTTTGTTAGGCGTCAGTTCCTTCACCAAAACATCTTTGTTATTCAGTAGCAAACTTCCTGCGCCCAGAATAAGCGGGTCCGGGAATGGTTGGGGATTGATCGAATCACCAAGCTCAACGCGAAAATTTTGGATCTTAGGTTTCGAAGTCGAATCGACAATGCAGCGTCGAAGCGATTCCTCGGCGACCTCAAAATAAGCTTCTAACAACAAGGGCGAGAAGAGAAGTGTCTCTTGATTATTAACAAACCCATCGCGAGAAACGGCGTCCGGTGGGAGCAAGTCTGTCATGTTGTCTTCCAACAACAAGAGCTCGCGCAACGTGTTGCGGTACTGTGCGACAGTCAGCCGACGGGTGACGCCATTGTTTGGTAAAGGGCGCGATCGAGCCGTTTCGAGAGCCTGATGGATCCACTCAGCGACAGCTTGCCGCTCGGCCTCAGTCGGTTGCGTCTCTTCCTCAGGCGGCATGGCCTTATCAACGATTTGTTTCCGAATATCTTGCCACAACCGAATGTGTCGATCCTCAACTTCGGCATTGAGCTGATCTACGCGAATGCCTGATGTCAATTTGTCGGCATCATGACAGCGCACGCAGTTTTGCATCAAGAACGGTTTCACAACCTGTCCAAATGCATTTTCTAAGCTTTTGCCGTCGCGGCTCGGGCCATCAGCAGCTTGGATGGGCTGGAGCAGTCGAATCGAACAGAAGATCAGTACGATCGTTCTCGATGGGTTGCGGAGTTGATGGATGGCGTTCGACGCGAAGTACGTCATTTTCATTTCACAGTTGCTTGGTGTTGTCGACGGACGGGTTGGTTGGCAGATCTGACGACGGGTTAGGACGTCGGGTCCCTTAGAAAGAGTGTAAGTGACTGTAGATCAACTTACTAGAAGTTGCCCGAAGAGTGTCGGATGCTCGAACCCAAAACGGTTAACGCCGTAGAAGTAGCCGGAAACGACTTCAACAAGAATCGACAGATGCATCCATGACGACGATCGAGCCTGCTAATTCAGAAGTACCTCGATCGCACGCTCGCACGAAGCAAAATACTTGGTTTCGGTTTCTGCGCCGATGGCTGTTTCGTTTCATCGGGTTATTCGTCGTTTTGATCATCCTGTTTGCGTTGGCGGCCTGGATTCTGGGAAATGTGCCTGTCAATCAGGAATTCACTCACGCCGAAGCGGACGGTATCGATATCCTTTTGATCAACAATGGAGTACACGTCGATTTGGTGCTGCCCATCCATGAAAAAGAGTTTTCATGGCGGGATCATCTCATGCCCTTGGATTTCCCAGCGTTTGACGAGCGCTACCAGGTCGCAGTATTTGGGTGGGGAAATCGACAATTCTATATGGAAACACAAACTTGGGACGATTTGAAAGTCTCCAACGTGCTATTCGCCTTTGCTGGACTCGGCGAAACGGTTGTTCATGTAGAGTTATTAGAAGACATGGATTGGCAAGAAACCAAATCGCGAAAAATTCGACTTTCACCCATCCAGTTCAATCGCCTGTGCCAATTTGTCTCGAAAACGTTTAAGCACAACGCAGAGGGTTCTTTAATACCCATTCCCAATGCCCACTATCACCAACGCGACGCTTTCTACGAAGCAACGGGCAAGTACCATCTTTTCCGCACTTGCAATGTTTGGATCGGGTGCGCCTTGGCACATTCAGGTGTCTGGGTTGGGTACTGGACACTGACGCCGGATCTATTGTTTGCGTGCTTACCATCTCCGCCGAAGAAGCAGGAATAGGTTAGGACTGAGCACGAGCACAACGGTATGAGTCTTCGAGTGAAACAAACTGATAGCCATTGGGCGATAGCCCCGGTTCTCGACGAATGTCGAGCAATTGGAAAACCGGGGCTATCGCCCAACGGCTCAACGCGAGTCCATCGAACGCATCGACATTCCACCCGTCAGATTGGAAACATTTTTGAAGCCTTTGTTCTTCAGCCAACACGCGCCAATGTGAGCTCGTTTGCCGGAATGACACACGACAACGGTCGGCAAATTGGGATCGAGTTCCGTCCATCGCTCCGCGAATTGGTCGATCTCGATGGCGATCGCATTGGGTAACGGCAACTGCTGTCGTTCGCGCTGCGTTCGCACGTCGACAACCTGTTTCCCATCTAATAATGAAGTTGGTTCAATCAAGGTTGGTGCCGAATCCAAATCATTGCATGCCGCAAAAGCGACCATATGGACTGGGTCTTTCGCGCTGCCATAGGGTGGCGCATATGCTAGGTCAAGTTGAGCAAGTTGCCTAACCGTCCCGCCAAAGTGAATCGCGGTTGCGATAACATCGATCCGCTTGTCGACACCTTCACCACCCACGGCTTGTGCCCCAAGGATCTTACCATCGACGGGACAATACAGGATTTTGAGTTGCATCGATTGAGCGCCAGGGTAGTAGCTTGCATGACTGGCTGCTTGGATGATGGCGCTTCGATATTCGATCCCTTTGGACTGCAATGCGGACTCGTTTAGTCCGGTGCAAGCGGCTGTCAAATCAAAGACTCGAACGATGGAGGTTCCCAGTATGGATCCCATTGGATCCGATTGTCCTCGAGCCGCATGTTCGCCAGCGATACGACCGCCACGGTTGGCCGGCCCCGCCAGCGGAATGCGAGCCAACTGCCCCGTCACTCCATGATGGAGTTCTACAATATCGCCCACCGCATAGATATCCGGATCCGAGGACTGCATGTGCTCGTTCACCACAACGCCGCCATTACTGCCAATGGTCAAGCCTGCTTGTTCGGCAAGTGCAATTCTCGGGAGAACTCCAGCCCCCACGATCAAGAGGTCCGTGGGAACGGAACGACCGTCTGTCAATTCGACGGCTGTCGCGCGATCACCATTTTTTACAACGTTCGAGATGATTGCATTCAAAAACAAACGAATCCCCTTGGATTCCAGATGCTCCTCAATGATCTTCGCGAACAGTTGATCGATCGGTTGTAGAACCTGTGGGGAACGGTCGATCAATGTTACGTTCGTTTGGCGGTGATGGAGTTGTTCCGCTACTTCGAGTCCGACGAAGCCGCCACCGATCACGACTGCGGATTTCGGAGCGTGATCCGCGATGAATGACATGATTCGATCCATGTCATTCAGGGTCCATAAGTGAAATGCGTTCGACGGCAATGGCTGGAGTTGTGGTGGTGTGGTCGGTTGCGACCCTGTCGCTAGAATCAATCGATCGTAACTCAATTCGGATCGATGGCCCCCCGGATGCTCTGCACTGTGTTCGACGATAGCGATCTTCTTGGCCTCTCGATCGATCGAGACGACTTCGTTTTGTATTCGCACCTCGATTCGGAACCGATTCCAGAAAAGGTCTGATGTCGCGACCAACAGTTTCGCTCGTTCTTGGATCTCACCGCCAATGTGATAAGGAAGCCCACAATTGGCAAACGAAACTACCGGGCCTTTCTCGAGAATGACGATCTCCGCATCCGCATTGACACGCCTAGCCCGCGCGGCCGCAGATGCACCACCAGCGACCCCTCCAACAATTAGTATTCTCATATTCGTGTCAATTCAGCGAGTTCTTGGTTTGGTTCCAGGGCATTTTCGCAAGCAATATTCCCGTTCCAAATATATCGGAAACGCCAGTCCTCCAATCGAGATTCACGGTTGCAATACCCAAATCGGAAAGTTTCTGACATACTTTGCGGCTTCGGTTACCGCCCTGGCATGTCACGCATGGACGTTGGCTGGCCCTGTGAACATCTTTGCAATTGAATGGCTTGAAATCAATTTCATTGAATGGTTTGAAATCAATTTGGGCGGGCGAGGCTCCTGCCGAGCTTAATACGCCATGGTTCGGCAGGAGCCTCACCCTCCCAAGCAAGGAATGGATTGGGCCAAGTCGAGGAAAACATGTTTGTTGAGAGGGGTGGCCTCACCCTCCCCAAGCAATCCATTCGCTGACAAATTCAATCTTGCTTCGCCTGAAGAATCCAAGGAGTGTAGCAAATTGGCACGCATCTATGAGCCCGGCCAACTTTGACGCGCTGGGCTCGCACGCTTGCCCAAGTTGGCTGAATCGTGAACTCAATGCTTAGTTTCGTTTCCGATTTGGCTAACGAGAGAACAACGCGAGCGACCTTCGGATCGAATACAATAGTGTCCGACCAATGGCACATGGATTGCACTCTTTGCAATGCGTGTGAGCCTTTCCCCGTCAATCAAAATTTTTACGGAGCCCGACATGGCCGATTATTCCACACTCAAAACTGAGCTAGAGACCAAACTAGCCGAGTTGCTCGAGCGAGCAGAGGGCATTGAAGAGCAACTGAGCGATCCGGGCGAAAAGGACTGGGAAGAGAATGCGATAGCCAAGGAGGGGGATGAAACTCTTGCAGCCGTCGGGAACATAACGGAAACCGAAATTCGTGACATCCGGCGAGCTCTCCAACGGATCGAGACAGGCGAGTATGGGATTTGCACAGTCTGCCAAAAGCCTATCGCGAAAGCTCGAATGGCTGCGGTCCCATGGGCGACCCAATGTGTTGGCTGTGCGTGACGTTGTCACGCATGCTTCTAAAAAGAGTTCCTGTTTCGTATCGCACTCCATTGAGAAACCATAGTGAAAGTAATCCTCACAACTGACGGGTCCCAAGCCGCTGAACAAGCCATTCGCTGGTTTAGCCAATTACCTATTCATGGCGAAGAGTCCTATTTGGTTTTAACCGTAGTTACCCCACCGGTATTCGGAATGGTACCGGGTGACATTCAAGATGAGCTATGCCGCCTCGGAAACGAGTACTCCGAGAACGCATTCCATCGAGCGGCTACCATCATGAAAGGTTTCGGCTTGAACGCAACGCATGTGCAACGTAGGGGGCATCCGGCGGACGAAATAACACAATATGCAAAGGAATGCGGAGCGGACCTCGTCGTGGTGGGTGCGCACGGCGCAAGTCGATTGAGCCGCATGCTGATCGGCAGCGTCAGTGAATCCGTAGCGACACACGCACCTTGCTCGGTTCTGGTGATGCGTGGAACCGATCGTCCCAAAGCTACCGCGACCCAACCGCTTCGGGTGACGATTGCATCCGATGGCTCCGGAAATCCAGAGGAAATGGCCGATCAAGTTTGCGATTTGGGATTGCCGATGAACACCAAGATTTCCCTGGTTTCCGTCGTTGAACATCCTCCTTTATTGGATCCTGAAGTTCAATACGATGCCCAGCTTAACCAAGCGATGGAAACGAGCTTAAGCATGCTTGCCGACCGCTTGAAATCGTTTCCATCGATTGAAAAATATGTCCTGGAGAAGGAACATGTTGGATCGAGCATCGAGAATTTTTTGCTCAAGGACCAGACGGATGTAGTCATCGTTCGAGACAAGGGACGATCGGCGATCAGTCGTTTTTTGCTTGGGAGCGTTTCTCGTTACCTGATGCATCATGCTCGCTGTTCGGTTCTCATTTTGCGGACAAGACACGGATGAAACATAGGGTCCAAACGCCCTGCTAGTCCGCGCTGCGGCTGATCCGTAAACCGGACGCTAGCGACTTGTTGATTTAGTGAAGTCGTTATTGGGTAAGGGCGGTACGACGGACTTCCTAGTCCGTCGATGGAGAATTCGACGGACTAGGAAGTCCGTCGTACCATTAAAGCAACAAGCCGCTAGGGCGCTGCGGCTGGTTAGGAAAGCAGGCCGGGTGCACGAGGTGTTAAAAGGGGAACTCGGATTTGAATTTTCCGAGCATGGAATAGATACTGATTAAAGCATGCGCCATCATTTCCTCACCGGCCCCAAGATTCACCCAGCTTACAGCCGAATCGGCTCCGTAGCCTCCTTCGGCGGCCCCCTCAATCGTTGGAAAGTACATATGGTGGCCGTTACAGTAACCAAAGAAAAACGTCTCGGTCAACTTCGAACGCTCGCGTAAACGAATGGCATGCTGACAAAAAAATTCGCCGGATCCACCCACGAGTGCCAATTCGCGATTGACGAGCACCGTCGTTAGGCGTGGATGAATGAGGTTTTTTCTCAAGTCGTTGTTCATGGACGCGGCGGCCAACTCAGGAAAAAAGGCAACGCTGAACATGACTGTCGTTAGCGGATTCGAAAAAGTCATGCGTGTTTTAAAGTCGAATATCTCTTCATTAAACTGAATTTCGGGCCGATCAGGAGCCTTGGTCGCAATGGACTTTGAGACTTCGATCACGTGGGAAGCCATGGCTTTTCCAAATGCTTCGATGCCTCGTGTCTCGTCGGTTGACATTGTGGACATGTCTCCGGATGCTCCTTGCATAAAGATGCAGTTCGTCTGCAATGCTTCGTCGACCGCATTCATCATTTGGCCCGGCCAATCCGCGGAAAAACGAAGGTCTGCTGCGTTAAGCATGGTTGGGTGTGCCGCATAGTTGACGATGGTTGCGATTGGCTTGCCTTCGGAGTCATCAAAGCGAATAACACCTAGCCTCGAATCAACCGGCTTTGGTTCAAGCTTGGAATGACGATTGCGATTCATTTCCACGGATTTGGAGCCCCAACCGATTTTTGCTGGCCGAACACTTGAGGCCGCCGTATGGATCGCTTGAACAATGTTTTTCTCAAGTTCCAGTGAGTAAGCAACGGCATCGTCGAACACTCCCTTGCCTTTCCCAGGTTCGTCCAGAAGTTCAATAACTGGCCCGTGGTGCGTGTGAGAACCCGAGATCATGATCATACTGATCCCCGAAGTCTCCTGGATGGCTTCGCGGATTCTGGTCAGCATGGCGTCCGTGAGCGAGCGTCCCAAATCAAGTCCTACGATGGCAATTTTTTTATTGCCGGCGACGATGACAATGGCTTTTGCATACAGAGGATCGCGAACGCCTGTCGACAATGCAGCATGCCTTTCGCCATAACCCCACATGGGCGTCGGCTTCGTCGGAGTGATATCGTGCTTGGAAAATCCGACCTGGAAATTTTGGCTTTCCACGTTCGAACAGAAAGCGACCGTTAAAAGAAAAAGGAAAGGAACAAGTCGATAGGGAGTTTGGATTCGACGCATTGGACGTAAGGTTTCGTGAAAGGTTTTCACCGGGGGGGAGTGTAAGCGCGCGGAACAGCGCAAGCTGTCCGGTGAGGATCGTAAAACACTGGAGCACCAGGCGTATCGCGTTGCTCCGATGATAGAACACTTGAGGGTACCGATATCGAGTGGCATTGACATCACTGCCTCGCACCCTACGTTGCGAGTTGTTGTTTCTCGAAGCTCAAAACCAATCGAATTTGTTCGTAATCTACCGATTGTTGAAGATGTTCGTAGATGGGCTTGAGCTTTTCTCGCCCCACTGCATCCGCAGCCGCAATGATTTTTTGCTGCAATTCGACAGGGACCCACCCATCGATGCTCGGTATGCTCTCGACCTGCATTAACTCGAGTAGATGAGAAACGACGGTCCCGGAAGTGATTTCGGCTGCGGCTGCAATTTCGGCGAGCGTGCATCCCTGACGCAACATTGGAATCGTAACATTTTTCTTGCTGGTCGAACTGCTCCGAACGGGTCGTGATGGGACGGCATTCGTACCGGTGGATTTCTTCCATTCCACGTCCATTGCGACGGAGGACTCCTGGCAATGCTCACGAATCGTTTCTAAGAAGATGCTGCCGTAGGAGTTCAATTTGACTTTCCCGATTCCGGATACATTCAACATGCGATCCAACGTCGATGGACGGTACGCGCTCATCTCGATCAACACACTGTCCGAGAACACAACGAATGGGGGGACATTTTGCTCTTGAGCCATTCGGCGTCGAAGAATTCTTAGTTTCTCGAAAAGTCCGGTGTCGGAGAACTGGGCCGCTTCGCTGGTGATGGCTTGTTTGCGTTCCTTGGCAGTGGTCGCGGTTCGGATCAAACGCGGCTCCGCGTCGCCAAAGAGTATCGTGCGCGAAACCGCATTGAGTTTCAGAATTGGATACTCGGAACCGTCCAGTTCCAAGGCACCCTGACCAATGAGTTGGTAGACCCAATCACGCAACTGAGCTTTGGAAATGTCGCGTAATAAACCATGTGTGCTTAATTTGTCATGCCCGCGTTGGATGACGTTTTGCGTTTTGGAACCCAAGAGAACGTCGACGACATGGTTCACGCCAAAGCGTTCTTGCACACGAAACACGCATGAAAGAATTTTCTGAGCGATCGTCTTCGCGTCGGGTACTTCGTCCGTGTCTCCAAGGCAGACGTCACATGCTCCGCAAGATGGACTGCCATAGGATTGACCAAAGTACTCGACGAGCGCCCGATGGCGGCAAAGCGGCGTCCGGCAGTAACGCGACATTTCCTCAATCTGATTGCGAGCCGATGCGATGATGTCTTCGGAGGCGTTGGCTTCGCGAAGACTACCCTCGGTGATCTTTTTGAGCGTCATCACATCGCCAACGCTGTGAAGCAAAACGCATTCGGCGGGCAAGCCATCGCGACCCGCTCGACCCGTTTCCTGTTGGTAGTGTTCGATCGATTTAGGAACAGATGCGTGAACCACAAAACGCACGTTGGATCGATCGATTCCCATCCCGAATGCGACGGTGGCCACCACAACATCGACCGATTCGCTCAAGAACGCGTCCTGCGCTCGCTTCCGCTCGTCATGCGACATTCCTGCATGATATCCCACCGCTGAGAACCCCTTGCGTTGAAGGTACTCGGTGACCATTTCGACGTCATTCCGACGCAAGCAATACACGATTCCGCCAGAGCCGCGATGACGCTCGCACACTTCTCGAATTTGATCCTGCAGATCAACTTGAGGTAGCACGCGGTAGGTCAAATTCGGACGATCGAAGGAACTGACGAGAACTCGCGGAGAATTAAGACCTAGTTGATCGATAATATCGAGCCGAACTTTTTCTGTCGCGGTGGCCGTGAATGCATGCATCGCTGCTTTCGGGAATGATTTTCGAAGTGCTCTCAACTGCCTATATTCAGGCCGAAAATCATGTCCCCATTGCGAAACGCAGTGCGCCTCGTCAATGGCGATCGTATGAACCTCGTTTCCTTCGAGGAATCGAATAAAGTCTTGGTTGGCAAGCCGCTCCGGAGACACAAACAACAATCGCACGTTACCCGAGCGGATCTGCTGTGCCGTTTCTCGTTTTTCGGCGGCAGACAAAGTGCTGTCGATGCGAATGGCGGGAACTCCGACCTGGATGAGAGAGTCGACTTGATCTTTCATCAAAGCCAGCAGAGGGGAGACGACGATGGTGAGACCACCTCGAAAAACGGCGGGGGCTTGATAGCAAAGCGACTTGCCGCCACCCGTCGGCATGATGACCAACGTGTCACGACTTTCCAATATGGACGCGATCGCGGCCTGTTGCGATGGACGCAGGCTATCAAACCCCCAAGTTTCTTGAAGCAGTTCAAAAAACCGTTCCGGGATTGGCGATGTTGGATCGTGTGTAGGCGGGGTGATTGCGGTTGTCATTATCGGCTTGGAGTCAGGAACGCTTCGGGCTGATTTTCAGGACGTGTACGATCAATGGATCAACAACATGGAGTCGCCCTAATGTACCATTCAATCAAGCGGGCTGTTGTTCATTGAAGTCGTTATTGGGTAAGGGCGGCACGACGGACGTCCTCCAAAGCAAATCAAAATACCGAGGGAATTGCGGCCTTAGCCGATTCCTTTACCCAACAGCCGGGCTTGAATGAAGGAAACTAATATTGCGGTTGCTCTTGACGATTCCTAGGTCTGAGCTTTATTTTAAGGGATTCTTGGAAAAGCGCACCATTTCCCTTTAGGTGGCCTGGTGTTTGCATCGCGCGCCGAAAAATTTTGGCGAGTGGATTTTCAAGAGGCATTGCCGACGTAGCTTCAATCGGTAGAGCACCGCATTCGTAATGCGGGGGTTGCGGGTTCGACTCCCACCGTCGGCTTTCCAGGTCACGATTCGATTCATTTAGGGATTTTAGAACTTATGGTTCAAACGACGTCCGTCGACATTCGAGAAATTGTACTTTCCAATCAAACCTTTGGCCCGCAGGACATCGACAAGTTGGTTCGGGCTGTCGAAGAGGACTTGACCCAAGCGGCGTTACTACGTGACGCAGTCCAGGAATTGCAACAAGTTCCAAACCCGTCGCCTGCAACGTTGACAAGGCTTGGAGTTTGCCTGTATTTGATTGGTAAATTCGAAGACGCGGAAACCACATTGAAGCAATCCGATGGCGGTGCCCTTTCTCAGTATTACATGGGTAAGGTTTGTTTTCAGATCGAAGACTACGACCGAGCCATGGCTTATTACGATGCGGCGGAAAAGGCTGGCTACACGCCTGAGTGGTGCCAACTGTCGCGTGCGGAGATTTTGCGATACATCGGTCGCAAGGAAGAAGCTCTTAAGCTGCTGGACAACATCTTTGGACCGGTTGAGCAAAACGCCGAATATCCATTCCAGCGAGCTGCGACTCTGGCTGCCTTGGGTGGCAATATGCCTGAGGTGATCGCACTGTATCAAAGGGCCCTGCAAGTGAATCCAAGGCACGCGGGGGCGTTGTTTGGGCTTGCCATCGAAAACGATCGGGTTGGCAACGACCAGCAAGCGTTCGAGCTCTATCAAAGAGGCGCAGGCGTTATTCCCTCCCACGTTGGAACGCTGATCAATTTAGGATTGATGTACGAAGATCGAAACGACTACATTCGCGCCCAAGCGTGCTACAAGCGAGTGTTGGAGAATCAGCCAACCCATCGGTTAGCGAAACTGTATCTCAAGGATGCGGCCGCTGGGGGGAACATCCTATACGACGAAGACTCGCAGAAGAAAAACGAGCGACTTGCTCAGTTGCTTAATGTTCCCGTCACCGATTTCGAATTGTCGGTTCGATCGCGCAATTGCCTTCAAAAGATGGGGATTCGAACGCTTGGAGATTTGACTCGGGTGTCCGAACAAACGCTACTTTCGAGCAAGAATTTTGGAGAAACCTCGCTCGTCGAAATACGGGAGATGCTTGTCGCGCGGGGTTTGGGTTTGGGACAGTTTGCCCCCTCACCCCGAGATGTGGAACCACCGATTGACATCACGGGTATGTCACCGGAGCAGCAAATGCTTTTGGATCGACCGATTTCCGAATTGAATTTGTCGGTGCGAGCGAGGAAATGCATGGTTCGTTTGCAATTGAACACGATCGGCGAATTGATCCGCAGGACGGGCGACGATCTGCTCGAATGCAAAAATTTCGGGGTGACAAGTTTAACCGAAGTCCGCGAGAAGTTGACAATCATGTCGCTCAAGCTTCGCGGCGACTGACCTTCGCCCCTAGCGGCTTGTTGATTTAATCACAACCCGAAGTGTAACGGCTTGTTGATTTAATGGTACGACGGACTTCCTAGTCCGTCGAATTCCCCATTGACGGACTTGGAAGTCCGTCATACCGCCCTTAACCAATAAGGACTTCACTAAATCAACAAGCCAGTAAACGAGGGACTCTTTGCCCCTAGAGGGAAGGCAAAAAAACCCCTGGGAACAACCCAGGGGCATTCGATTCATGCCACTTTGCCACTGACTTTCTGCGTTTCTGTCAAAGAACCGGCGAAATCGATTGAACGATAGTCTGTGGCGAGCGTATGAAATTCTATCGTGGTGCGGGTTTTACAACGCGGAGATAAACCACATGTTTGGTCAATCTCGCGTTGTTGAAGATTTGAAACCAGCTATACTTTCCCGATTCGGAAGAGGCAGATTGGCAACAATTTGCAACATCCCAATCTGTTTCTCCAACGCTAATATCGTCGAGTAAAAATGCCTGAACCAAGCGTTAGCACACCGGCAATGATTGAAGCCGAAGGGCTTTCCAAGTTTTACGGTCCATTCGCTGCCGCTCGCGAAGTTTCCTTTCGTGTCAATCAAGGGGAGTTGGTAGCATTTCTGGGGCCCAACGGTGCCGGAAAAAGCACCACGATGAAGATGTTAACGGGCTACCTTGCGCCAAGTGAGGGCATCGCTCGCATCGCTGGCCATGACATGTTCAAGGATCGTATCGCTGGCTCCGTTCGATTGGGCTATTTGCCGGAAAACGGCCCGCTCTATCCAGACATGACTCCGCATAGTCTCCTGAGTTTTTTCGCGGACGCGCGTGGGATGGCAAAAGACTACAAGAAAAATCGCATTGAGGCGGTGATCGATTTATGCGACCTCAAGTCCGTGGTTCACAAAGCCATCAGCAAATTATCCAAGGGGTTTCGCCAACGTGTGGGAATGGCTCAAGCCTTGCTGCATGAACCAGACGTTCTCATTCTGGACGAGCCGACTGCGGGTTTGGATCCGAACCAGATTCGTGAGGTTCGAAACACGATGCGCAAACTTGGGGAGACGAAAACAATCTTGTTATCGACTCATATTCTGCAAGAAGTCGAGGCGATGGCAACTCGGATCATCTTGATCAACGAAGGCCGCAAGGTGTTCGAGGGGACGGTAGATGAATTGAAGCACGTTAAGGGTGAGTTTGGCGACATCGCCGACGCATTCCATAAACTAACAGGAGCGGCAGCCTAAACTCAGGGCTGGCATCTAACTAAACGATCAACGATTCGCGATTTAAGGAATACTCGAAGTGGTTCTTGTTCTTAGTGCTTTGGCAAAGTTGATTTTGCTCGACTTGGTTTTTTTGGGTGTGATACTGGCCCTGATTGTGTTGCTTGCTCGCGGTCGCCGGGTTGCTTACGCGGTGCTCAAGCGAAATTTCTACGGATACTTTTCTAATCCAACGGGCTATGTGTTCTTGTGTTTGTTCGTGTTGCTAACAAGCATGGCTGCCTTTTGGCCGCATGAATTCTTCAGCTCCAATCTGGGTACTCTGGGGCAGTTGAACAAATGGTTTCCCTACATCATGTTGTTCTTCATTCCAGCTATCACGATGAGTATTTGGGCCGAAGAGCGACGTCAAGGGACCGATGAATTGTTGCTAACTCTGCCTGCGGACGACTTCGATATCGTCATGGGCAAGTATGTAGCCGCCGCTGCAATCTATTCTGTTTCGCTGCTGTTTTCGCAACTGTCCACGTTCACCGTACTTGCATTGTTGACGCAAGGTGAAATCGACACAGGGCTCTTCTTTACCAACTACATCGGCTATTGGTTTATTGGATTGGCCATGATTTCGATCGGAATGGTTGCATCTTTCTTAACGAACAATTTGACGGTTGGCTTCATCCTCGGAGCGGTCTTCAATGCACCGCTTGCGTTTGCATTCAAAGCCGACACGATCGCGGATCGAGCATGGTCCCGCGAGATTCGAAACTTCAGCATCCCCGAGCGATTCGATGATTTCGGTCGCGGAGTTTTGAGCTTGTCGAGCATGTCCTACTTCTTGCTGGTGGCCGCCTTCGGGATTTATCTCTGCATGGTTTTGATTGGCAAGCGACACTGGAGTGGCGGACGCGATGGGAACTCCAAACTAATGCACTTTGTAGTGCGCATAGGATTGTTAGCGGCGATTGCGATCGGTGGCAGCATGTTGTTCCGCAACCGCGATTTAATCCGACTGGATGCAACAGAGAATCAAGTGAGTTCGTTGGCGCCAGTCACGACAGAAATGATCCGCAATCTCGGAAAAGACCGCGACATTGTGGTCGATGCATTCCTCTCCGCCGAAGTGCCTGAGCAGTACGCCAAGATCAAGTATCAGATTATGTCGTTGCTAAAGGAATTTCAGTCGACGGCCTCGGCCTCTGGCGTTTCGCTTCAAGTTCGCATTTACGATTCGATCGCGCCGTCCAGCGAAGAAGAAAAGCAAGCCGAACAACAGTATGGCATTATGCCTCAGATGATACGCGTTCGTGAGCGAGGAACGTATTCCGATCAACCCGTTATCCTGGGTGCTGCATTTCGAAGCGGTCTGCAAAAAGTCGTCATTCCCTTCTTCGAACCAGGCGTTCCGGTCGAGTATGAACTAGCTCGCTCCTTGACGACGGTTGCGAAACCGGTTCGCAAGAAGTTAGGTGTGCTCAAAACCGATGCCCAACTCATGGGCGGTTTCGATCAACGCTCGTTTCAACAGTTGCCGCAACAGCCGATCGTTGAGGAACTAGCCAAGCAATACGATGTGGCTGAAGTCAACGCGTCTTCGCCAATCGACGTTGAGAAATACGATGTGATGCTAGCAGTACAGCCTTCGTCGCTATCGCCCGAGGAAATGATCAACTTCGTCGCGGCAGTGAAGGCGGGTGTGCCAACTGCGATTTTTGAAGATCCGATCGTTGCATTGGACCAAGTTCCAGGCACGGGTGATCCAAAGCCGCAAAACCAACAAATGATGATGATGATGGGTGGTCAAGGACCTCCACCCAAGGGTGATATTCGGCCGCTTTGGAAACTCCTGGGTATCCAGGTTCCGGGCAAACCAGGCATGATGGGAGCCTTGGCCCCAGACATCTGCTGGCAAGATTACAATCCCTATCCGATTTTGGCGGAAACATCGGAAGCGTCGGTTCTTTGGATCTTTGCTCGCGAGGAATCGCCTGGAGCAGACAATGCCCTGAGCGATGAAAGCGAAATCACCAACGGCCTGAAAGAGATTATGTTTTTGTATGCGGGCGTGATCATTCCAATGAAAGATTCGGGGCTCAAGTTTACGACTCTCATTAAAACGGGCGCCATGGCTGGCACCATTTCTCAAGCGGAAATTAACAGCGTTCAGCGGTCCGGACTAAGTCGTGCTGCCGAGATACAACTGCGTCGAGGTGACACGCGTGGTGAGCAAATCCTTGCGGGCCTGATCGAAGGACCCGGCGGTGACTTGCGTCCCATGAAGGTTGTGTACGTGACGGACATCGACTGCATGTCGCGAACGTTTGTGGATATTCGAAATCGTCCACCCATGCTGGAGGATATTAATTTCCAATTTCAAAACATTACCTTCGTGCTAAACGCGATTGACGTGTTGGCTGGGGAACTGCGCTATCCCGAAGTGCGACGCCACATTCCAACCTACAGCACTCTGAAGTTGGTTGAGAGCAAGGCGGACGAAGCCCGCAAGGAAGAAGCGATCAAGCGCACGGAATTTAGCAATGACTTCAACAAGACGATTGCAGACGTTGAGGAAGAGAACGCCAAGTCCGAACGAGAATTGAAAGATAAGATTGAAAAACTTCAGGGCGAAGGAGCTGTCGATCCTCAGAAAATGGAGGAGCTTCGTCGAATGCTTCAGGGCGCGGATATCAAGAAAGTACAGCTGGCCAAGAAGTTCCAAGTCGAGAAAGAACGGCTTCAAAGAGATCGCGATAGGGGGATCCGGGAAGCGAGACGACAAGCGGACGACTCTATCGGCAAGATTCAGAATTACTACAAACTCTTAGCTGTTTTCGTACCGCCGATTCCTCCATTGTTGGTTGGGATCATTGTCTTAGTGTCGCGTCGATTGCGAGAACGCGAAGGCATCTCAAAGAATCGATTGAGATAAGGTTTCGCGATGCCCAGCGTCGTGAATGCAGTCAAGAATACAAACGAAATCAACATCAATAGCGTGAGAGTGGAGAAGCAAAAAGTGACAGAAGGAACCAAAACCGGAGCGATGGCTATCGTCGCTGGTGTCATTGGATTGTTGGCCTGGGGAACCTCGAGCCGCAATAGTTACGCGCCAGTCGCGGGCACTGTCGGAGCAACGGTGTTTGAAAAATTCACCGATCCGATGATGGCATCGTCTCTCAAAATTCTTCGTTACGACAAACCCAAAGAAGACTACGTTGAGTTCGAAGTGGCTCAAGATCGCAAGTCCGGAATTTGGACCATTCCGTCGCATGAAAGCTACCCTGCCGATGCGTCCAAGCAGATGAGCCAAGCGGCAAATCTATTCGTGGGTTTGAAGACACTCGGTATCGCCAGTCAAAAGCGCGCGGATCAAGTCCTTTTTGGAGTCGTCGAGCCTAACAAGCAAAACGCGGACAAGGGAGGTGAAGGGGTCGGCATGCTGGTTCAAATGCGAGATACCAAAGGGGATATTCTCGCCGACTTGATCATCGGAAAAGACAACGATAAAAATCAACGCTTTGTTCGTGTTCCATCCGAAGACGTCATCTATGTAGTCGAGCTGGATACCGCTCCGCTCAGTACGGATTTCAAACAATGGATCGAAGCGGATTTGCTCAAACTAAGCAGCAATGATATCGAAACGATCGGCATTCGCGACTACCAAATCGTACCCGTGAATCAAGGTCTTGCCTTGAGCAAAAACTACGACGCCGATCTGTCCTTTGCGACTGCAAACGGCCAATGGCAAGCCACCAAGATCACGAACTTCGAATCCAATCCGCCCGTCGAACGAACGCTAGGCCCGGACGAACAACTCAATGCATCGAAATTGAACGACATGAAGAGTGCGCTCGACAACCTTCGTATTGCCGACGTCGTCAAGAAACCCGCTGGCCTGGCGGGCGACTTGAAAGGAAACAAAACACTTTTGTCCAACAAGGAATCAATCAGCTCGTTGCAAAGGCGTGGCTTCTTTCCAGATCCCGAACAAAAGTCGGGCGATGTCGTCGATTTCTTTTCCAAGAGTGGTGAGCTAGTGGTCACGCTCAAAGACGGCGTGCAGTATCTCTTGCGATTTGGTGGCCCTGCTGGTGCGGAGATAACCGCTTCGGACGAAAAAGAAACGAACGAAGAAGAGAAAGCCGAAGACATCGTTTCGATCAATCGGTTCTTGCTGGTGACCACGAAAGTGGATGAGGCAAAGTTTCCTCAACCCGATTTGGAAAAACTCCCAGAAACCGTCGATGAGATCAAGGCTATTGAGAATCTGAAGAAGCAGCCGCCTGTCGAGGTTGGAGTTCCACCGTCAACCACGCCGCCCAGCGAACCTGCTACACCCGATCCAGCTGTCAAACCAGAGACCAGCGAAAAGCCAGCCGACGAAAAGCCAGCAGTAGAACCGCCAGCGACAGAACCGCCAGCAACAGAAAAGCCAGCCGACGAAAAGCCGGCGGTCGAACCGCAAGCAGAAGTAAAGCCGGCCGAAGATAAGCCAGCAGACCCGAAGCCAGCCGAAGAAAAGCCTCAAGAGAATGTTCCGGCAGACAAGGCAGAAGCCGTTTCGTCCGCTCCATCGAATCGACAGGGAAAATTGGTAGCGTTCCAAGATCCGCAAGCGCCCCAAGGAGACGCCAAAACCACGGAAGAGAAGAAGGCGGACAATCCAGTTGCTACCCCTGAGCCCACCGAGGAAGAGTGGAAGGAACGGCTTGAAGCAGCTCGAGAAAAGATCACCAAAGAAAATACTCGCAAGATCGACCAACGCAATGAGAAATTATTAACTGCCAAAAAGAAGGTAGCTGAGTTGAATGCCCGCTTTGCAGATTGGTACTATGTCGTCAGCGAAGACGATTACAAGAAGATGCGAATTTCCTTGACCGAACTGGTTCAACCAAAAACCGCAGCTGCGCCAAGTGGTGCCGGTGCTCAAGGTTTTAATCCAGCCGCAGGTTTCCCAGGGTTTCCACAAAACTAATACCGATGAGCGAGATCGAACCGATCGACGAAGAGGAGGAAGTCGATTCAACGGTTTTCGATTCGACGGTTTTCGATTCGACGGTGGATGAAGTTGACGAACACTTAGCCGAACCGACGCCGGAACTCACGCGTCGTGTCGGCGATCTACTCAACGGAAACCTCGGGTTTCGACGGGCGGCAGAAAAGGTTCGCGAGTTTCCTCAGTCGCCTGGCGTGTATCTGATGAAGGACGCTTCGGGCGTTGTCATCTACGTGGGCAAGGCCAAGAATCTTCGATCGAGAGCGGGAAGCTATTTCTTAGCCGCAGCGGCTCAAGAGATTCGAACGGCCGAATGGATCCATGAGATCGCCGATATCGATTTCATGCTCTGCAACAGCGAAGTCGATGCGCTGCTGACCGAGAGTCGCTTGGTGAAGGACATCCAACCTCGCCATAACAAAGATCTCAAGGACGATAAAACATTTCCTTACTTGATGATCACGACGCACGAAGATTTTCCTCGGGTGGAAGTTACGAGAACTCCCAAGGCAAAGGGGGCCAAGCTGTATGGTCCGTTTACCAGTGCGGGACAATTGCGAGGCGCGATGCAAGTCATGCAGCGCGTCTTTCAGTTTCGCACGTGCTCACTCGATATTGAGGAAAACGACCCGCGTTGGCAGTGGTTTCGACCTTGCCTCTTGGCGTCGATCCAACAATGCACAGCGCCATGCAATCGACGAATCAGCAAAGCAGATTACAAACGCGATATTCGCCGACTGCAGACTTTTCTGGAGGGTGGAAGCGAGAAACTGCTCAACCAAATGCGAGAAGAGATGCTCGAAGCATCGTCGAAGCTAGATTTCGAAAAGGCGGCTAGGCTGAGAGACGAGGTCCGACTGCTGGAGAATTTGCAGGATCGAGGCGAGATCGACACGCACGCTCAGCCCGAGGTTTTCTATATCGATCCCAAAAAGGGGATGCGAGCACTGAAGAAAGTCCTCGGTATGGAGAAAGAACCACGCGTGATCGAAGGGGTCGATATTGCCCACTTAGGAGGTGACGACACCGTCGCGTCGCTTGTTCAGTTCTTAGACGGGCTTCCGTTCAAACCGGGATATCGACGGTACAAGATTCAGGGCGTAAAGGGGATCGATGACTTTCGAAGCATTCATGAAGTCATCTCTCGCCGATTTAGGAAACTCAGCGATAAGCAAGATGCCTTTCCCGACTTGCTCATGATCGACGGGGGCAAAGGCCAATTGAATGCCGCCTTGGCTGCGTTTCGCGATCAAGAGATCGATCCACCCGTAATGGTATCGCTGGCCAAACGCGACGAAGAAATTTTTCGCCCGGGCGAAAAAGAGCCAATTCGATTGGGCCGCGAGTCTTTTGCGTTAAGGCTTCTGCAATACGTCCGAGACGAAGCCCACCGATTTGCACAGCATTACCACCACATCTTGAGACAAAAAAGCACGTTCGAGGACGAGATCAAAGGCAAGAATCGCAAAAAATGAAAGTCATAGTAGTAGGCACATTCCATGTGCCGTCCACCTTAGTAGTAGGCACATTCCATGTGCCGTCCACCTAGAATCCTGGCAAAAGCAAGACTGCGAACGGCACGGCGGAGAGTGCCTGCTACTTTTCTGCGTTTTGCGACAGTTGTCACGATTGCCGGTATAAACTAAGTTCGACAAAGTTTCCCATTTCTGGAACGCTCCCATGCCCATCTATGTTTATGAAGTGATTGCCGACGAGCCCGATTCTGTCGAGGGATCTTCCGAACCGTCGGAACCGGTAACGTTTGAAATTTTGGAGAGCATGTCCGCACCACCGCTCCAGTTCCATCCCGTTACGGGGCAACGCGTTCGTCGCATCATTGCCCCCGTGAAGGTTGCTGGAGTTTGGATGGATATGAAGTCTTCCGTATCGCTCTCCAACAAGAGCCTCAGCGACAAAGGTTTTACGAAGTACGTCAAGATGGGTGACGGCAAATACGAAAAACGAGCCGGCGAAGGCCCGGATGTCATCTCAAGGGACTAACTACTCTTTGTTTCGACTTGGCCACCAGAAATTTCTGGTCCGTCGAATAGGCTTCGATTTCGAATCCGGTTTTTCCGATACACCAGAAGCGAACGAAATCGGTTGTTCTCTTTCAGAAGTCGTTGAAACCAATACCTTTCGGCTTTCCGTCGAGGAATCGCCCCATCGCACCAATCGACCCCGCGAAGAAGTAAGCATCGCGACCGCCGGTCCGGAATCGCCTTTCTGTAACGAACTTGTTGCAAGGAACAATTCGGAACGTAAGTCTCGCCGTTCTTCTTCTCGCAAAAAATCCCTTGATACGGTGACTTGATCCAACCCCAACTGACCTTTGCCGTTGACTTCAAATTGGATACGAACAAGCTGCGATTCGAACGGTTTGAGAGTGTTTGCAAATTCTTTGGTGAAGTCAAAGCGGATAGGAGTCCATGTCGTCCCTCCTGAACCGCGTTGCAACTTGCTCTGAAACTCTCTCGTCGCTTTCACTTCAAATCGTTCGGTCTTGGGATCGAATTGCCAAAGTGAAACGGTCGCCTTCTCGGGTACTAGCGTCGCTGCAGCATGAAACGCGACGGACAAACGGTCCGTGGTTGTCATGGCAAAAGGATCGCTTTGCAGCCAAGCGATTGAAGAAGCTTGATTCGCATCGATCTGAATCGAAGCTCCGCCATCCGAAGCGGACTGGGTATGAATACTCACCGACGCATTCGGGTCTAGCGAAGTTGTCCAACCCTCCAAGCGACCGCGCCGATGGATGGCCGTCTGCTCTTCGAAACTTGCGTTCGCTGGTATCCCCACCATCGCTTGTGGAATGCTCAAACGATTGATCGCCTCGTCTACCGATTGCAGTCCAGCTTGCAATAAACGCAAGGTCATCGCCTCATCGCTAAACCAATACAATGGAATGGGCTTTGAATCATCAGCCAAGTTGATACGAATCGCTTCTCCTGCGGGTAAAGCAATTCGCCATTCGCTCAATGAGTTGACTGACTCGATCGAATCTCGAATATGGGAATTCGAATCGGCAAATGTCGCGGCCACTTGAAATTGTTGAGGCATCGTATCCCACCCAATTACGACCGTCTCTGCGACCGCTCCTGCATTTGAAAGCAGTAGCCATGACCCACGATCGCCCTCAGACCAGACTCGTACACGTGAAATCGAACGTGCGCCATCGCGATGCAAAACCGAGCGAGCGGAATCGGACTGAAACCGTTTCGCTATCGGAAACAGATTTGCGAGAGAGCTATCAAAAACGTGTGTAGGCTGATCCATTGCGATATGGATCGGACGAGGTGCGTCCGCATTCCAACGGCTTAATATCGCTGCCTGGATTTCCGACAAATCCAGACCCTTTGAGCCGACTTGAATTGCAGCGAAGATGGGTAACTCGCCGCTGCTCGCGATGAAATTGTGTTCGGAAGGTACCGAAATCCAACGCGGAGTTACCGTCAGCGTTTTGAGATAATTGTAGATCGAGTTATTAAGCCAATGATGGTAAGAGTTTTTTCCTCGTTGAGAAACGAACAGATCGCGTTGAACGGATTCGCGAGGGATGTTGCCCCCAGTTTCTAATACAAATTGATCCAGGATTGCTGTGTTCGTATCCGCAATACCGCGTGAAAAGGTGAGGTGCGACTCGTCCGATAATCGAATCGCGATGCCTTGGTAGCTCCCGTGGGAACGATAACGCGATTCGAACTCAGCCAGTGCGGATGCAAGTGCGTGTTGGACTCGTGGACTCAACGGGTTGTACTTGCGTTGCGAAGCAAAATCACTTTCGTCACTGCGGTCCTGTTGCACTTGATTCTGTAAAATATCACGTTCCTCCTTTCGGACGATCGTTTCTTCGATTTCTCTCAGTTGGCTACTCAGTTCCAACATCGGAATGAAATCGATTCCGTAGCGAGCCAGTGACCGGTACATCAGTTCGACAACGTCTTTGCGAATCGGATCCCGTCCGTCCGAACTGAAGATGCCTGTGTCAAATCGATAATTCGAACTCAGTTTCGAGGATGGAAACAGCGTTCCACCTTCGCCATCGACAACCATCGCAAACGAGTCGAATCTGTTCGCGATGCAGTGTTTTGCGGTCGATTCAGCGAATTCAAGAAAGAGTCCCCAATCATCATAGGATGCACTCGCGCGATTGGATCGTGTCGTCCGACCCAAGAAATTCCGAATGTTCGATGAGTGATACTCCAATGTGCTCAAGTTGCGTTCCGATGTTTCAGGCGCGTTGATACCCTCTACCACCGTAGTCAAAACATCGACTTTCACGGATAGAATTTCCATGGAAAGGTTCGATGACATATTCGATATCTCTAAATTCGCAGAACTCGACGTTGGCCAAAAAAGCACTTCGAATGGTTCGTTTTCCAATACCGTTGACGATCCGAGGTTGCGATGCAGGGATCGCTGCACAGTGGCATCGAACACTTCATTCGCCCAAGCAAAGGGGACCTTTTTGCGATCTCGGGGTTGTGGTTCGCTGATGACCACACGGAAGGGCGCATTGTGGTTCAATGTTGTCACGGTCAGTCGATGCATTTCGCCCGATACAAGACCGGATAGCGTCGTTACGCCTTCGTTGCCTGGTACAAGCAATAACGGCGCACCGGGCGTTCCGCTCAAGGATACGGCGTGCGTTTCCCTTCGTCCGAGTGTGAACGCTTTTGCTGCCTCCAAAAGCGAGAATCGCTTCGTTCCATCACTTTGTTCGAGAAGATGCTCCATCAGCGATTGTATCTCGAACGCTTGGAAATCCACTTCCGAGAGTTTTCGCCAGGATAGACTCTCTCTCCGAGCATTCAACGAAGAGAGATTGTTGTAGACGACAAATTGAACATTGCGTTCGACGGCGGGCGTGCGGTTCAATACGTCCGTCAACTTGCGTTTCGGCTCGATCTTCAAACGTAAATCATACACACCTTCGTCGTGCGGAGCGGAAAGCAAAACAGTGCTTGATTCCGAGTTTCCGTGTTCGTCCATCGCAAGGCTCTTGGATTGCCTTGCAACCTCACGACCACTCTTAACATCCACTATCGCGTATTCCAGCGTTCCCGAGGTCGAAACCCATGGCAGCAAACAAGGTTGGATCTGGAGACTCAGAGGTTCGTCGGAGTTATAGATGAGGTGATTTCTGCTTGTTGTCACCCGCAGCCGATCGCCTGGAACCCTGTCTACCGAGAGTTTGCAATCTCCCAGCTCAAGAGTCTCGACATGAGTATTTTCCTGGAGGTCATGGAGCATCCACTCGTGCTCTTTTGTTGAAATTTGTTGGCTTTGCGGATCCGTCGATCTTATCGTCACCTTCAATCGGGAAGTAGATTGCCCAAGAACTCGTATATCGCACCCACCAAACCTAGTTGCCCGATTCTCAAATGGCAGTTTATGATCACTGGAGTTTCGGAGAAAACTAGGATCGAAAGGATCGATACCGAGTTGGTGTAGGCAAACAAGCTTTCCGCTATCCAGTTCGATGGAGCCAGAGTAGTTTGCGGGCAATGAGCCTCCCCACACCACTCGCAAGTTCAGCTCAAGTGGTGCAGCAGAGGCGGTGGTTCCCAGCGCATCGGGATTTTCTTTGCCGAATTGGTTCGCTTGCATCTTTGCGTTCGTGAATCCGATCAGGAACGAAGCGACACACAATAGCTTCGCTAACCGTTGTATATTCAAAGCGAAGCAGCCTCTTCCTGGAGCGGGTAGCGCAAACGTGGCGAAGATGAGATAAGGCATTGAGGTTGAATTTGCTAACCGTTTTTCCGAAGTCGGGCTTTCATTGCTCCAAAACCTTGAGCGACGAGGTGGAGAATACCAATTCAGTCAGCGCAACGACTATGGCACTTCGGAAAGTTCAAATGGATTCACTTTGACGACAGTTCGTCATGAAAGGCTTGATCTTAGAGATGGCTAGAGCGTAAGCTAGCAATTTCGTGGTGCGAGGGAAGTACCACCGTGGGACTCTTCGCGCGATTGGAACCTGCAATTACTGCTGATCTGAGGGGTTTATCGCCTGTTTCCGCATGATTATCGTCCTGCAGATTAAGGATCCGCCAATCCTTGAATGCCTGATTTCGAAAGTGGGTTATGCTTCTAGCCACAGCGTTGGTTCAACGCTCCTCACGAACGACAATCCGAGAATACTCAAACCAGTCGGATCGAGTATAATTTCAAATCACGAGCGATGGGCACGGACTCGAAGTCCAGCAATCGCGAATCTCGCTTCGTTTTGATCGCAAACCACAGACCTTGATGTCCGCTTCAGATTTCACCCAAGAAGACGAATTCCCAATTCCATTGGCTCTTCCAGAAAGCCCCGTTTGGAAGCCAGAACGTCTCGCTCCGCGCTGCGAGGAAGCGAGGCTCTGGGAAATTGTTCGTGAACTCGACCTTGAACCCTACCGAAAATTAGCGAAAGCATCTGGACAGGAAAGTGGTTTTCAGGTTGCGTGCATTTCCACAGGACGTGCTCAGGCCTCGGAGTCGATTGCGAGAGCAACCCCCGATGCGCACGTTACTGTTTGGTACTTGGATCAGTTTCAGTCGTACCGTGCGATTGAGCACGTGGGTATGGCCGACGAAACGAACCCGAATGTCGCTTCGGTCCCGCGCAACCTGAAGGTCGTTTGCAAGGCGGATTTGCCGGAAGAGAGGTATCAACTCGCGTTGTTACCGATGATCTCGTCTGGCGAAGTAGAATTGGCTCGAGACTGTTTGCAGCAGATGTTTCACCGCTTGGACATCGGTGGCCGCTTAGTCGTGTCGGTGGACAATCCGGAGGACAAATGGTTGCATGATCAGCTCAAGAGTTTTGAAAAGAGCGTTAAGGTTCGCAAGTTCGATGATGCCATGGTTTACATGATTGATAAACGATCGCCCCTCAAGAAGCTCAAGGACTTTTCATGCGAATTAGCTTTTCGGGATTGCGAAGAACTGATCCAATTCATTACTCGACCCGGAGTTTTCTCGCATCGGCAACTTGACAATGGTGCCAGGCAACTGCTCGATGCAGTGGATGTCTATCCCCAAGCTAGGATTTTGGAGATAGGATGCGGGAGCGGATCGGTGTCGCTTGGGATCGCCAAGCGTGACCCCTCGGCGAGTGTCCACGCCGTTGACTCGAATGCGCGTTCGCTTGACTGCCTTGCTCGTGGAATGGAGTTGAATGAATTAAGCAACATCACCATGGAGCTCAATCATACCGGCGTTTATGGCGAACCTAGTCAGTTCGATATGGCGCTCGCCAATCCACCTTACTTCGGGGACTTCCGTATCGCCGAAAAATTCCTGGTCGCAGCTCATCGTTCGCTTCGGCCAGGCGGTCGCTTGGTTTTAGTCAGCAAGCAACCGAAGTGGTATCAAGAGAATCTTGAGCGTTGGTTTATCGATTGTGAAGTCTTTCCATCTCGACGGTATCACATTGCATCCGGCGTGAAACCTTAAGGGCCCGTAACGAAAATGAGCTGGTGGCAAAAGACGATTCGACTCCCTGCGTTTCGACGGGGCTGTCACTTGATCACACACCATGTTGTGCGAGAACTAAAAACTCTCGGATCGGTCGAAATTGGACTGCTACATGTCTTTATTCAGCACACGTCGGCGAGCCTCAGCATCAATGAAAATGCGGATCCGGACGTGCGAATCGACATGGAAATGGCGTTGAACCAAATTGTGCCAGAGGACCTGGATTACGTCCACACGATGGAAGGCTCCGATGACATGCCGGCTCATGTCAAATCGTCACTTCTAGGGAGCAGCGTGACCATTCCGGTCTCTCAAGGGGGCTTGGCCTTGGGGACGTGGCAAGGGATCTACCTGTGCGAGCATCGGAACAGCGCCGAGGGCAGGTCGTTGGTCTTAACGTTGATGGGCTAGTACAGGCAGGATGAAGCGACAGAGACGCATATCTGATACGAGCGATGTGCAATTTTGCAATGCAGACGGTTAATGGAGGTGTTTGCGACCAAGCTTGGTGTCCAACGAAAAGAGAACGTTTCTGGACGTTACCCCTCCCTTTGGGACATTATGAATAATCCGTTCAAAGTTTTCTCAAAGTCAGTTGAACGAATTCCTCCTTCCGGTAATCTTTGCTGTATCTGAACATGCATCGACGCATGTCAATAGCAGTTTTTGCGATATTAATTGATACAGGGGTCGACAATGAAGAGAGTTCGAATCGCTCGAGGTGGCTTCACGCTCGTAGAGTTGTTGGTGGTCATTGCCATCATTGGGATTTTGGTTGGCTTATTGCTTCCCGCTGTGCAAGCTGCCCGCGAAGCTGCGCGAAGAATGCAATGCTCCAATAACATGCGTCAAATCGGATTGTCCCTTCACAACTTCGAGTCAGCCCGTAAGAAGTTGCCCCCGTCCAGCGTGCAATTGGCCGGGACTGGCCCCTTCAACGTCACCGAGCTTGCGGAATACCTCAAAGTCGGAAGAACGGGGACAGCGGCAAATGATTTTGCAAAACAGTGCTTTTTGACAAGCGTTCTGCCTTACCTGGAGCAACAGAATGTGTTGAACGCCGGAACGGGGTTTGATCAGAAGCTCGACTGGTTCGACATCAAAAATCAGCCCGCCGCATCCGTTCGCATTCCAACCTTTCAATGTCCATCCAGTCCGGGCCTAAAGAGCGTGGACACGTCGCGACTTGGGTCGGACAAGGCCGTATTCGCAGCCAGTGGCAACTGGATGCCCGCCACTTCGGACTACATGTCGGTCAATCGAGCCAATAACCGTGCCGCAGTTTGGAACGCAATCACTGTCAGCAGTCCAGCGTATCCAGGTGCTGAAAGTATCCGAGGGATTCTTGGCTCGAACACTTTTACAAAACTAGCAGCCATTACGGACGGACTGAGCAACACGATTATGATTGCGGAAGCTGCAGGCAGACCGTCGACCTATCACTTCGGAAGGCTGGTCGATGAGTATGCCGGTGGGACGAACGCCTACATGAACGGCCCTTGGGCCCACTCAGGAAACGACATTGCAGTCGACGGATCGACCGTTACGACCAATGCCGCTGGAGTTCGAGTGGCAAGCACGCTCAGTTCCGTAGCCGGAATGGCGAATACTTGCAGCCTAAACTGCTCGAACCAAGGTGAGATCTATGCTTTTCACACCGGTGGGGCCAACGTCATCCTCGGCGATAGCTCGGTCAAGTTCCTGAGCGCAAGCATCGACCTAAGGACTTTGATGTTGATCTGTTCGCGGGCCGACGGGACACCTATCGGTGATGCATTCGGTAACTGATCGATGGCCTCATAGCATCACGACATGGTGGCCGGTCGGCGTTTGCGCACGGAATAGCGGTTAGGGAATCATTTGCGGCACAATGTACGCTTGGGCTGCGACGACCAAGCCCACCAAGATTGCCAAAGCGACGCTGTGCATGAATACATACCGCAGAATCGTGCCTTCTTGTCCGTGTTGCCCTGTCGCAACGCCAGCCACCACAATCGATTGGGCATCGATCATTTTGCCCATGACGCCGCCTGAACTGTTGGCCGCGGCTGCCAATATGGGCGAGATTCCCAATCGCTCCGCCGTAATCTGCTGCAAATTCCCAAAGAGTACGTTGGACGATGTGTCGCTGCCAGTCAATGCGACACCAAGCCAACCCAGCAACGGCGAGAAGAACGGAAATAGAAAACCGGTACCTGCAAAGGCAAGGCCCATCGATGCATCTAAGCCACTAAACCGCGTCGTGTAACCGATCGCTAACATAATCGCAATGGTCACTAACGATGTCATCGTTCGTTGAAGTGTTCCCAAAAAAAGCATCGCCAATTTTCTTGGAGAGAGCCCAAGCAGAAGTCCTGAAATCATCGAAGCGAAAAACAAAGCAGTCCCGGTCGCGGACAGCCAGTTCCATTCGTAAATTGCTTTTTCAGGCGTAGGTACGGAGACGACAGGCTGATCTCGAACAACGTTGAGATGGAGACCCGGAACCGCAAATTCCGTTTTTGTCCAAGCGTTCAACTGACTTTTGACTTGAGGAAGTCCCCAAACGAAAACCAGGATCGAAAGAATGATCCAGGGCAACCAAGCAATCCAAGTTTCACGTGAGGACGGGGCGACTTCCTTGATCGCAGCGGATTCATCTGGAAACCTCCAAACCGTTTTTGGCTGCCAAAAACGAAGCAATGCAACCAAAGCGGCAATAGAAACAATGGCGCTTATCACATCCACAAGCCATGGGCCATGGTAGTTGCTGACCACGAATTGCATGATGCCAAAGCTGAGGCCGGCAGCGAGGCAGGCTGGCCATACTTCGAGCATACCTCGCCAACCTGTCATCGCCCAGATCAGCCAAAACGGAACGATCACCGAGAACAGCGGAAGCTGCCGACCTACCATCATGCTAAGGGACTCTAACGGCAACTCCGTCACTCTGGCTAATGCGATGAGGGGAGTGCCGAGGGCTCCGAACGCGACGGGAGCTGTATTTCCAATAAGTGCCAGTCCAGCAGCGGGCAACGGCTTGAATCCGAGCCCAATTAACATGGCCGCGGAAATGGCAACAGGCGTTCCGAATCCCGCCGCACCCTCGATGAACGCACCAAAGCTGAATGCAATCAAGAGCACTTGAATGCGTCGGTCATCCGCTAGCGATGCAATCGATCGCTTCAATACGTCAAACTTGCCCGTCACGACTGAGATGTCGTAGGTAAAGATTGCCGTCAGCACGATCCATCCAATAGGAAATAGTCCATAGGCCGCCCCGTTGGCAGCCGCTAAAATCGCAAATTTCGCGGGCATTTGGTAGACACCGATCGCAATCAACATCGAGACGGCCAAGCCTGCGAGAGCCGCATATTGCGCTTTGACATGAAAGATTGCCAAGAGTCCAAGCAACACGAAAATGGGTAGCGAAGCCACCAGCGCGGACAAATATTGATTCCCACAGGGGTCGTAGTACTGAGTCCAAGTCATGGGGGTTTACACTAGTGTGGATGTTTATGGCTTAGGATATGCTGCCGCAAAAGGTCCTCGCATAGTTATAGCGGCAATTCCCGAGCGGAAGTTGGCAGTGTGTGCCGTTGGTCGCAACATGTGCCTGACTCAGGTATCAAGCAATTGAAGCAATTCGCCAATCGTGCGATGCGACTCGAGCCGATGCCGCAAATGCAAGTTGGTACGAATGCGATATGTGTTTCGGCGACCAACGCGTGTCACTTCGGCGAAATTGTTTTCGACAAGCTCTGCGACAATTTTTTGCACCATACGCTCGGTAATCCCGACTTGGCTCGCAACTTCTCTCAATGTCACATCGGGATTTCGAAATAGGCAGACGAGTACATGGGTATGGTTGGTGAGAAATGTCCATCCACCTACGACTTCCCCCATCTTTACTTTCGTTGAAGCCGGATTCATTTCAGCCGAGTCTGGCTTTTTACCTCTTTTTTTCATGGTTTTGCTCTTGTCGCGACAACGGATTGGCGATAAAAAATACGCGAAACTTATTTCATGTATTTTAGTGCGCAGTTCCGTGAGAGTTGGTATGTTCGATGTGTTGCGGGTCAATTTATGTTCGCCGTTGACTCTGGCCTTTGCATTGGGCATTGTAGCAAGGTTGGTTCGCAGTGAACTAGCCTTGCCTCGGGACATGGTCGCCTCCCTTTCGACCTATCTGCTCTTTGCGCTTGGGTTAAAAGGTGGAGTTGCGCTTTCTCACAGTTCAATGCACCAAATAATTGGGCCTGCGCTGGCGACGTTGCTGCTGGGCTGCGTGACTCCGGTTACATCCTACTTGGTGCTTAGAAAACTCGGGCGTTTCGGGATTGCAGATGCCGCTGGAATCGCTGCGCATTACGGCTCTGTCTCGGCGGTCACGTTCCTTGCTGCCCTCCAGTTTACGACTGCGGTTGGTCATCCGGCGGAGGGATTCATGCCAACTCTGTTGACCGTGCTCGAGATCCCTGGTATCCAAGTGGCGTTGGCGCTCGGGCTAATTCAGAAGGCGCGCAGTCAGGACGCAAAGGGCGAGAATTCCGAAGCGAGGCAGCTGCGGTCCCATCGAGAATTGATTCACGAACTCTTGACAGGTCGGTCGATGATTTTGCTGGTTGGTGGGCTGGTTATAGGAACAGCGGTTGGCGAAACCGGGTGGAAACCCGTGCAACCTGTGTTTGAAGGGATGTTCAAAGGTCTTTTGACGTTATTCCTGCTTGAGATGGGACTGGCAGCCGGTTCGCGACTGGTTGATCTGAAAAAAGCCGGGCTCTTTCTCCTGGGTTTCGGAATCGGGATGCCGATCCTGCATGGGGCGTTGGGTGCTTGGCTGGGTTCGTTGACCGGTCTATCGGTCGGCGGCTGCACAGTACTTGCAACGATGGCAGGCAGCGCATCGTACATCGCCGCTCCACCTGCGGTCCGAATGACGTTGCCGGAAGCCAATCCGACCTACTATCTAACCGCAGCCCTAGCAATCACGTTTCCCTTCAACCTCCTGGCTGGCATACCTATCTACTTTGCCATTTCTAAAGCCCTGTGCAACTCATAAAACTGCGACGCGTCCTGATGAACAGCCTTCGAACCAGTAGATTGACATGGTCTTGGGCGGTCGATATCCTTCTAGGCAACGTCCGGTAGGTTGGACAGCGAGAAGCTTAATGGATCTGACTTTATCCGCTCAAGAATTGCAGTTTCGAAATACAGTTCGTGGCTGGCTGCAAGCCAATGTGCCGCCGCCATGGACTCGCCCACTGAGAGACTCTGAGGCGAAACGCGAGTATTTTGCGTATTTGCGGGACTGGCAGCGGACGCTTTTCGATGGCGGCTGGGCAGGAATTTCATGGCCAAAGGAACATGGTGGGCGCGGCGTCTCAATCATCGAACAGTCGATTTTCCAAGAGGAATTGGCACTTGCTCAAGCGCCAGACAGGCTGGGTGTCATCGGCGAAGGCTTGGTGGGGCCGACCATCATCGCCGTCGGAACGGAAGCACAGAAGCAGCGATTTCTAAAGCCGCTGCTGATGGGTGAGCATATCTGGTGCCAAGGTTTTTCCGAGCCCGATGCCGGTAGCGACTTGGCTGCACTGGGTACCAAGGCTGTTCTCGACGGCGACCATTACGTTGTCAATGGACAGAAGATTTGGACAAGCTTTGGGCACGTGGCCAATTGGTGTCTACTTGTCGTGCGCACCGATTCTGCTGCCCCAAAACACAAAGGCTTGACATGTTTGCTGGTGGACATGAAGAGCCCCGGTGTGGTTGTCCGCCCGCTGCGCATGATGACCGGTGATGAGGAGTCCAATGAGCTTTTTTTTACCGACGTTTGTGTTCCCGAATCGAATTTGCTGGGCCAAGTCAATCAGGGATGGGGAGTTGCTATGACCGCGCTTGACAAGGAGCGAGCCAATCTTGGAACGGGTCTTTACTTGAGGTACAAGCGTCATTTGGATTCGTTGCTCGAACGAGCTAAGACGATGCGACGAGCAGGACGCCCGATCACCGAAGACCCGATCGTTCGACAGAAATTGGCCCAGTCATATCTCGATCTGGAAGTCTTTCGTTTGAATTCGCTGAGAACGTTGTCTGGGATGAGTCATTCGAATGCACCTAGTCCGGAAGGGTCCATTCTCAAGCTGTACTGGAGCGAAATGAATCAGCGAAACGCACAACTCGCCTTGGAAGTGCTCGGGTTGCCTGGGCAGTCGTGGGACTTTGACGATGGCCGCTGGGGCTATAACTATCTCCGCTCTCGTGGCAACACGATTGAGGCTGGGACAAGTGAAATCCAACGAAACATCATCGCCCAACGGGTGCTCGGCCTGCCCCGAAGCTATTGAAGACAAGAAAGCATCATCCAAATGGAATTCGATCTTTCAAAACCGCAAAAACTTTTACGAGAGACCGCTCGCGCAACACTCTCCCGTCATTTTCCTCTGTCGCGTGTACGCGAATGGATGGCAATCGGTGCGACGAATGAGGATTCGCTTTGGTCGACAATTGCCGATCAAGGTTGGGTCGGTTTGCACCTGGATAATAGCATTGGTGGACTAGGCCTGGGACTTGTCGAACTCACCGTAGTCGCCGAAGAGATGGGCCGCGCGTGTATGCCTGGTCCCTATTTGGCAACAACCTGGGCCGCCACTCTTTTGGCTCAAATCGACTCCCCGAAATCGACAGAACTGCTTCCATCGATCACTGCAGGTGAACACAAAGCGACGGTTGCTTTGATGGATCAAGATGGTGATTGGGACCTCAAGAATATCGCAATGCAGCTAACACCATCCGAACCAGGTTGGAAACTAACCGGACGCAAGACATTGGTGTTGGATGCGGATTCCGCTCACACGCTGTTGTGCGTTGTACGACAAAGCTCTAAGCTCGCGATTGTCTTCGTGCCAAGGAAGGCAACGGGCGTGAGCTGCGAAAAGAAAAGAAGCCTTGATGCAACGCGGTCACTCTATGATGTTGCGTTCAACGAAGTGACTATTGCAGAGAGCGATGTCCTGGCCGTGGGCGAACAAGCTCATTCAGCTATTGAGCAATCGATACGGGTCGCGACATTGGCTGCATGTGCCGAAATGCTTGGTGCGATGCAGTGGATCCACGAAACGACGATTGAGTACGCGCAAACTCGAAAGCAGTTTGATCGATCCATTGGTTCGTATCAAGCGGTACAGCATCAATGTGCCGACATCCACCTGATGACCGAGAGCGCTCGTGCGGCGACCTACTACGCGGCTTGGGCCCTGACGTCAAACGCTCCGGACGCGTGCAAGGCGATCGCGATCGCCAAAGCCTATTGCTCCGAAGTCGGTCGCGAAGTCGGTCACCGCGGTGTGCAGGTCCACGGCGGCATAGGCTTTACATGGGAACACGACATGCATCTGTTCTTAAAACGCATCAAGGTGTGCGAGTTTCTTTTTGGTGACGCAACTTGGCAGCGCGAACAGATCGCCAGGCTGATACTAAAATAGTTGTTGCAGATCCCGCCGGCCAAACGTAAGGTTTTCTATAAACCGGACGCTCGTGGGCTGTTGATTGAATGGTACGACGGACTTGGAAGTCCGTCGAATTCTCCATCGACGGACTTGGAAGTCCGTCGTACCGCCCTTACCCAATAACGACTTCATTAAATCAATAGCCCGCTATCGCGTTCCGGCTGATTGGGATTGCGCTCGATGCTATCGCGATGCGCTATCCAAGATACTGCATTGCAACATGCTCCCCGACCCCAGGAATTTCGAAAAACGGGCCGCACTGTACCATGCCTTGGTGTTCGTAAAAACCGATTGCCGAAAATCGTGCGTTGCACCATAACAATTGGCCTCGTTGTTTTGCAATTGCTTTTGCTTCGTCCAGGATTCGCTTGCCGATACCATGACCTTGCTTGTCCAAGTCAACCGCCATACCGCGGAGCTGAATTCTCTTTTCTTGTTCGTTCGACTGGACCGTGGCACAACCGAGCAGTCGTCCATTGGACTTGGCCAAAATATGAACCGTAGATTCGAACTCATCGCCTGCAAAAATGGCGCTTGAGGCTGGTAAACCTAGTGGTTTACGTAGGATTTCATACCGTAGCTGATGCACATGCTTGAGTTCATCGCGGTCGTTGGAAACCAGAATCGAGACGTTGTCGAGCATTCTCTAGCGCCTGACTGTAAATAGAACGCAGATCATGTTATTCTGTTGGACCGAAATCCCTTGAAACATCCTCACTTTTGGAGACATTTGCAGCATGGCCAGACCCGTCACGTTGTTTACCGGCCAATGGGCCGACTTGCCCTTTCCCAAGATGGCTCAGCTTACCAAAGATTTTGGCTACGATGGCATCGAGTTGGCTTGTTGGGGCGACCATTTCGAAGTTGAGAAAGCAAACTCGGACCCTAAGTATTGCGATAACAAACGAGCCGTCCTCGATGGTCTGGGCCTGCAATGCCACGCCATCAGCGCACACTTGGTCGGCCAAGCAGTGCTGGATACCATCGATCAACGACACAAGTCGATTCTGCCAGGTTACATCTGGGGCGACGGTAAACCGAGCGCGGTCAATGAGCGAGCGATCGAGGAAATGAAGGCGACGGCGAGAGCGGCTAAGAAGTTTGGAGTGGGGGTCGTCAACGGTTTCACTGGCTCCAGTATTTGGCACCTCAACTATTCGTTCCCGCCCGTGCCTCAATCCATGATCGATGACGGATTTGCGTTGCTCGCCAAGCGATGGAATCCCATTCTAGATGAGTTCGCCAAGTGTGGTGTTCGATTCGCTTTGGAAGTCCACCCAACCGAAATTGCATTCGATATCTATACCGCTCGGATGGCTCTCGATGCGTTGGACAATCGGCCTGAATTCGGATTTAACTTTGACCCAAGTCATTTGATTTGGCAAGGCGTTGATCCTGTTGAGTTCATTCGAGCGTTCCCTGATCGCATCTACCACGTGCACATCAAAGATGCCGCCACCAAACTCAATGGCCGATCTGGGATCTTGGCCAGCCATTTGAACTTCGGTGACCCGCGTCGCGGTTGGGATTTTCGAAGTCCAGGACGTGGGAATGTGAATTTCGAAGAGATCATTCGCGCCCTGAATGACATTCGCTACGCTGGCCCACTTAGCGTCGAATGGGAGGACAGCGGGATGGATCGCGAGTTCGGAGCAAAAGAAGCTGCCGGCTTCGTCAAGAACATCGACTTCGCTCCTAGCGGTCGCGCGTTCGATTCCGCTTTCGAGAAAGCATAATGGAATTGAGATCGACTGAACTGCTCTATTTGCCACCCTCGGATGCCCTCCGGTTTTTGCCGGAGGGA
The DNA here is from genome assembly GCA_945875845.1 of Pirellula staleyi DSM 6068. Classification (GTDB taxonomy): domain Bacteria; phylum Planctomycetota; class Planctomycetia; order Pirellulales; family Pirellulaceae; genus JBKCUI01. Next base: position 58,846 of record CAMCMB010000001.1, on the reverse strand, counting down.
CCCTACCCGATGGGTGGCGACAAGTTTTCTTGGGTCGCAATTCAGCATGGCCCCAATGCCAAGGTTGGTTCGATCCATGTTTTTGATTTGAACACGAAAACCGATATCGCGTACGAATTGCCTGGTCGCCCCGGATTTGCGTTTGCAACGGACAAGGGGAATTTCGTCGTGGGTTGCGAACGATCCATCGGGATCTATTCGATGGCATCCAAGAGCTTCTCTCCGTTCATCGAAGGGATCGATAGCGATTGCACCGGAACCATTGTCAACGATGGTGTTACCTGGGAGGGCAACTTGATCTTTGGCACCAAAGACCTGGAGTTTCGCACCCAAAAGGCAGGCCTCTACTTTTGGCGAGGGCGTGACTCGAAACTTTTTCGATTGCGGCCTGACCAAATATGTAGCAACGGCAAATGCGTTGTCCATGTCGAACCTGGCCACATTGAATTGCTTGATATCGATACTCCGACTCGCAAGGTGGTTGCGTATCGAATCAATACGGAACTTGGGGAGATTGAGTCCGAAAGAGTTGTTGTCGACCTTTCCGAGGATGCAGGTATGCCGGATGGAATGACAGCCACTTTGGACGGCAAGAGCATTATTGTTTCGCTCTACAATCCAAACCCAGCTGCGTATGGGCGTACGGTTCAGTACTCGATCGCGGATGGTTCGACCCAACAGGTTTGGCAAACCCTCGGTAGTCCGCAAGCAACATGCCCACAACTCATCGTTTGGAAAGGTCGAGTCTGGCTCATCGTCACCACGGCGGTTGAGCACATGCCGACGGAGCGACGAAGCGATTCGCCTACGGCTGGCGGATTGTTTCTAGGCGAAACCGATATGGAAGTCGATGTAAACGCCTGGCGTCGACTAACCCAACCCTTCGTTGAGCCCCAATAGTTCCGACCCGCATGAAACGATTCCATCGATGAGCTTCGAACTCCAGATATTGTTGCAGCGGCTACTGATGCCATTCTTGATGTCGTCCGTCGGATGCTACTTGCTGGCGACCACCGATCAAGGAGAAGAGGGGTATGATGACGAGCCTGCACGAGGCGTCCTATTTGCAACTCTCTTCGGCGCGGTTTTGTGCGGAGTGGCAATGATCGCGGCCGACTTGTGGAGTCGAGGCCAAATCGCAAAGCCCATGGAGTGGTCGCAATGGCGTGCGAAATACCAGTGGGAATGGATGGTTTGGATGATCCCAGCGAGCATGCTCGGAATAGCCATTTTGCGATGCTGGTTTTCTACTCCCATTCATTATGTTGGGATGGCGATCGCTGCAACCGTCAGTATTGGGATCGGGTTGCTCTATGTGTGCCTCAACGAGGGAAGCGTCTGGCAAGACCAGTCGGACAAATTGCTCCCTTGGGTGACGCTAGGGCTAGCAGCTATCTTGTGGAATACTCTGTCGCTGAATTCGATTGCTCGTTCTGGCGGTTCAAGGTGGAATCCGCTTATAACCCTTGCTCAATTGGGTTGCGTTGGATATCTGGCTTTCCAGGCTTACGCGAGTCTCGGAGAGTGGGTGCTCACCGGGATAGGAGTTGCATTGGGGGCGTCCTTGATAGCCGGGATCCAAGGTTCGTCTTCCACGCTGCATTTTGGCTGGCAACTCTCAACGGTAGTCGTACCATTAGGAATCATGGCCGTTTGTTGCCTCGCCGTGAGTCGATTCGTTGAACAGCCCGTGACTCCCGACTGGCTTATCGGATGTATCCTTTTTTTGCCCTCGGTGGTCGGTGTCGTGGATCTAGCGAGCAGGAAAATTTGCAGCTCGTGGGTGCGAGCTATTGTCGCAGCGCTGGTATGCACGAGCGCTTTGGCCATCGTTGTTTATTACGTTCCACCTGTGACCAGCAGTTGGTAGTTGGTGACACAGCGCAGTGCACCCCAATGGGCGCTCGCTCGGTTAGCGGAACAGCGCAAGCTGTCCGGTAAGGAGTTTGCAAACCACTTGGAAATTCACCGGGCGGCTTGCGCCTCTCCGCTAGATCGCCAACAGCAGCCTGCTTGGGGCTTCCAGGTAGGCGATGATGTCGTTTAGGAATCGGGCGGCCGAGGCACCGTCGACCAATCGATGGTCATACGCCAAGCTCAACGGCATCATCAATCTCGCTTTGATGGAGTCGTCGTCCATGACGATCGGCATTTTTCGTGATCGACCCACCAACAGAATGGCGACTTCCGGCACGTTGACAATCGGTGTTGAATAGGTGCCTCCGATTGCTCCGAGGTTGCTGATCGTGAAGGTACCACCTCGCAGATCGCTGACTGCGAAGCTATTGTTGCGGACTCGGGACGACAAATCCGACAACGCGTAAGCGATATCGGGGATCGACATCTTGTCTGAGTTCTTAAGCGTTGGCACAACCAATCCGCGGTCGCTATCGACGGCAATGCCGATGTTGACGTAATCCTTGTAGATGATCTGCTCGTTTTCGGGATCGACCATGGCATTGAGCGACGGATGATGTTTCAACGCTGTGGCGACTGCTTTGATCAGGAACGGCATCGTAGTTAATTTAATGCCGCGCGATGCATAATCGTCCTTGCTGGTCTGACGAAACGCTTCGAGTTCTGTAACATCGGCATCGTCGAAGTTGACGACTCGCGGGACGGTCGACCACGACTTGTGCATTTGAGCGGCGATGGTCTTGCGAATCTTGGACATGCGCTCCACTCGGATCGGACCGTAGTCGTCTGCCCCAACGGTACCGGGGAGTGTCGACTTGGGGCTCGCGGAGGTCTTGGTCGTCGCGGGAGCTTCCACTGCAACATTGCTGGTCGGGGTAACCGTGGCAGCAGTGGCAGCAGTGGCAGCTGGGGCACTTCTGGCCGTTTGGTTCGCATGACGGACCACTGCGAGTACATCGTCGCGAGTGATTCGGCCACCGTCACCGGAACCCTGTATTTCGCTCAATTCGACGCCAACTTCGCGAGCAAATCGACGAATGGCTGGTCCAGCGGGAATGACGTCATCTCCAAAAGGAGTCCCTGGGTCGATCGCCGTAGCGGGTGGGGCGACTGGCGGAGAAGCAGGGGCGGGGGGAACGATGACAGGAGCCGCTGCTTTCGCAGGAGCATTCACCGCTGCGGGGACGATGGGTGGCAGGGATGCTTCGGCTGCCTTTGGTGCAACTGCGGCCGGAACTTCAACAACCGCTTCAGGCGGTGCTGGCGGTGCTGTCGGTGCTGTCGGTGCTGCGGCGGTTGGTGCGGGTGGGGTTGGCGCGGCCCCGACCGCTTCGATCGTCAAAATGACCGTTCCGACTGGGACAGTCTGCCCTTCTTTGACAGCGATACTCAGGATCTTGCCGGCGGATGGACTTGGTACGGATACGGTCGCTTTGTCCGTTTCCATTTCCAAAAGAGATTGTTCTTTCTTGATAACATCGCCCACGCTAACCAGTATTTCAAGGACATCGCCTGATTCGATGCCTTCACCAAGCGATGGAAGTTTAATTTCTGTTGACATGATTCTGACAATCTAAATGCTGAGTGGATGTTGGATAAATTTGCCTCGTTCCGGGGAAGGGGCACTGACTATGCGAACAATGGGTTGGTTTTTTCGGCGTCGTATCCTAGATCTTTTATGGCTTGTGCCACAACGCTGCCGGAGAGGACACCTTGTTTGCTCAATCGATAGAGGGCCGCGATGGTGACCGAGGCTGCATCGACTTCGAAATGGCGTCGCAAGGCAGTGCGTGTTTCGCTTCGCCCCAAGCCGTCCGTCCCGAGCACGTAGTAGTCCGTTGTCATGTACGGGAGCAGTTGTTCGCCTACCGCTCGCACGTTGTCGCTGGCTGAAATGATCGGACCCTTGACGCCAGCTAGCACGTTTTCGATGTAGCTCTTACGAGCTGGCTGGTCTGGGTGGAGCATATTCCATCGTTCACACGTTTGAGCATCGCGTCTAAGTTGCGTGTAACTGGTGACGCTCCATGCGTCGCTAGCCACGTTGTACTTTTCCGCCAAGATTTGCTGGGCCTCCAAAACGCTTCGCAATATGGATCCACTGCCAAAGAGTTGGACCCGAGCTTTGGCTCCAGGAACTTCCTTGGAAGCATACTTGTAGATGCCTTGGATGATGCCTTCTTCCACGCCCTCTGGCATGGAGGGCATTTCATAGTCTTCGTTGTGAACGGTAATATAGTAGATAGCCGTTTCATTTTCTTGATACAGTCGACGCATACCATCGAAAACGATGACAGCGGTTTCGTAAGCCCAGGCCGGATCGTAAGCGCGCACGGTCGGAAACGCCATTGCGTTGAGATGGCTGTGACCGTCTTGGTGTTGGAGACCTTCGCCGTTGAGGGTTGTTCGGCCTGCAGTACCGCCGATCAGGAACCCCTTGGCACGCATATCTGCGGCGGCCCAAATCGAATCGCCTACGCGTTGAAAACCGAACATCGAGTAGTAGATGTAAAAGGGAATCATGTTGATACCGTGTGCCGAATAGGCGGTGCCGGCAGCGTTGAAACTGCTCATCGAGCCTGCTTCGGTGATTCCTTCTTCGAGGATTTGACCATCGCGAGCTTCCTTATAATACGCGATCTGATCGGAATCGATCGGTTCGTAAAGCTGTCCCGCATGCGCATAGATGCCGATCTCTTTGAACATGCCTTCCATACCGAACGTCCGCGATTCATCGGGCACGATCGGAACAATGTTTTGTCCAATTTTGCTGTCTTTCACCAAACGGTTTAGCAAACGCACAAATCCTTGGGTAGTGCTGATGGCTTTTCCTTCGATGTACTGCCCCATGAATTTACGGTATTCCTCTAGCTTTGGGACATCGAGCTTCGGATGGTCGGTGGGCCGACTTGGAACAGACCCGCCTAGCGCTTCACGACGGTCTCGCATGTATTTGATTTCGAGACTGGTTGCAGGCGGCTTGTAGAAAGGAGCGCTGCCTACCTCTTCATCGGAAATAGGAATCCCGAATCGGCTTCGAAATTCAAGGAGTTCCTTCTCGTTCATCTTCTTTTGGTTGTGAGCAATGTTGCGGCCCTCGCCCGCTTCGCCAAGTCCGTAGCCCTTGATCGTCTTTGCCAAGATGACGGTCGGTTGCCCTTTGTGTTCGACGGCGGCTTTGTAAGCGGCATAGACTTTTTCGGGATCGTGCCCGCCACGTCCCATCTTCTCGAGTTTTTCGTCCGAGAAGTTTTCGACGAGCTTGAGCAGTTCAGGGTACTTGCCAAAGAAGTGCTCACGAATGTAGGCACCGTTCATGCCAACATACTTTTGGTATTGGCCATCGACGATTTCGGTCATGCGTTGAGCAAGAAGGCCAGATTCATCTTTGGCAAGAAGCACGTCCCAATCACTTCCCCAGATGACTTTGATAACATTCCAGCCGGCGCCTCGAAAGACCGCCTCGAGTTCTTGAATAATCTTGCCGTTTCCTCGAACAGGGCCATCGAGTCGTTGCAAATTGCAGTTTACGACAAAGATCAAATTGTCAAGTTTTTCACGTGAAGCCAAAGTGATAGCGCCCAAGGTTTCGGGTTCATCGCATTCACCATCGCCGAGGAAAGCCCAGACCTTTTGACCGGAAGTATCTTTGAGTCCGCGATCTTTGAGGTACTCATTGAATCGTGCTTGGTAAATGGCCATGATTGGGCCCAAGCCCATGGACACCGTCGGGTACTCCCAAAAATCCTGCATTAGCCACGGGTGCGGATAACTGCTCAGTCCCCCCTCCGGTTGAAGCTCTTGGCGGAAATTTTCGAGTTTGGCTTGTGGCAATCGACCTTCGAGAAAAGCCCGCGAGTACATTCCGGGGGAGGCGTGCCCTTGGAAATAGATGTTGTCGCCCGAATAGCCGGATTCACCTCGACCGCGAAAGAAATGATTGAAGGCAACTTCGTAAAGCGTGGCACTGCTTGCGAATGTGCTGATGTGACCGCCGACCCCACCACCGATATGGCCCGGTTGTCCGTCCGTCTTTTTGTTGGCCCGAACCACCATAGCCATGGCGTTCCAGCGAACGATACTTTTGATGCGGCGTTCGGTTTCTCGGTTGCCGGGATAGGCAGGTTGCTTGTTGGGTGGAATGGTGTTGACGTAGGGCGTGTTGGTCTCGAATGGGATCTCCACACCATCTCGACGGGCCCGATTTTCCAGGGCTTTGACGAGATAACGGACGCGATCTGCACCTTTGCTCTTGTGGACGTAGTCGAGTGAGCCAAGCCACTCGCTGGTCTCGGCAGGATCTACATCGATCTGTGCTTCGACTTGGCCGGATGCCGCCATCACCGCTGGGTCGACTTCGCCTAAGACTTTCGCATCTGCCATTGGAATACGCTTCTTTCTCAATCTATTTATTCTGGTCAGCCCACTAGGCGACCCCCAAGTGGCCACCTTCAGACATGTACGATAATCGCAAAACCCCATATTGTCGCGAAATTGGTGGTCTGCGTAAAGATGCAACCGGACGGTTCTCCAATGTAAAATCCCATGGGTTTTCAACCATCTTGCACTCCGGAAACTCCCTTTTCTGCCTTACACCCGGCTTTTGAGGGGGATAGTTAGCCATCGATCGCGTTTTAAGCCATGCCAAGAATTCTCGCGCAGCAACGAATCCCCTCAGTTCGTTATACTGCTTCTGTTCGAAGTACCCGCAATCCTGACCCATCCTCTACTCCAGAACCCATTCATGACCGAGGCCGCACCTACCAAAGTGACTGCACCGACAGCAGAGACTGCACCGACTAGCGAATTGCAGGTGGTTCGCGAAACCATCGAAAGCTTGGCGGTCGCCTTTATCCTGGCGTTGCTGTTCAAGGCCTTCATTGCCGAAGCGTTTGTCATTCCGACCGGTTCCATGGCGCCCACTTTGATGGGCGCTCACAAAGATATTCATTGTGAGGAGTGTGGTTGTCAGTATCAATGCGGGGCAAGCAACGAGTTCACGGACGTCGGTGCCAAGAGTGGGAATACGGTCGTCGGGACCACCTGCCCGCTTTGTCGCAAGCCACAGGTCGCAGATCCAAGTCAGGATTCCAACAACGCAACGTTTTCCGGCGATCGCATTTTGGTCAGTAAGCTAGCTTATGTCTTTTCGAAACCACGACGCTGGGATGTGATTGTTTTTAAACACATCGAAGATGCCCGTTTGAACTATATCAAGCGATGCATTGGTTGCCCAAATGAAACCATTCGCATCCGAGAAGGGGACATCTTTGTCCAAAAGAAGGATGGTGAGGAGAAAGCTGTCGCGGGATTTGAAATCGCTCGCAAGCCGCCGCATGTCCTGAACAAGATGCTGCAAAGGCTCTACGATTCCAAGCATGTACCCAAGTCCCTTGTGAAAGCCGGAATGCCGAGCGCCTGGCAGCCATTCCCTGCGGGAGAGTCGACGTGGAATGTCAACCAATCCGAAACCAATTGGTCTGCGACGATCACTGGAGTACCATCAGGAACAACGCATTGGATGCGATATTACCATCGTGTCGTCAATCCACTCGCTTGGGAATCGATCGAAAAAACGAGTGCCCTGCCCGCACCGATTCCCCCGCAATCGTCGAGACTCATTACGGACTTTACCGCCTACAACGCAAGTTACTCCAACGATTCAAACGGTAGGATCGACGATAACTTTCGCTCGGTTGCGGAAGGCATTATCCGCAACTCCAACGCGCGAGGTGGAGCCCTAAATCGTCCATTTGAAAATGACGGGCTGCACTGGACGGGTGACTTGGCGATGGAGGTCGATTTCAAAACCGAGAAAGCCACACAATCCATTCTCCTCTCCCTGGTGGAAGCGGGAGTGGAGCACGAAGTTCGTGTCGACTTGAAAACCGGAACGGCGACGGTAAAGGTGCTGATCGACGGAATGCCTGTTGACGCCTTTCAAGATGGCAATAAAGCTCTGGCAAGCATTGCCACTGCGGAAACATCCATCCGCTCAGGGGGACGACATCGTATTCGATTCGCCAATGTGGACGACACGCTGACACTTTGGGTCGACGGCAAGCACGTGCAGTGGACACCGAGCGGCAATTTGATGACCGCGGAATACCTGCCAATCGAAATGCGCACACCCAAAACAAAGCCGAACAATCCACTCGATGCGGCTCCGATCGCCATTGGTATTGACGGGGGGGGAGCCGAAGTTTTTCGTATCCAAGCCTTCCGGGACATCTATTATATTGCAAGCATCTCGAGAGATCTGTTTGACTACGCCGAAGTAACCCGGGCTCTGCGAAACTCCACCACACAGAAAAACAATGAGCGGTATGCGAGTGAAGTCCATAATCTGTCGTTCGACGAGTTGAGCCGAAAGATGTCTCCCGCAGGTCTCAATCGAAATGCTCTGCTGACGAACCCCATGCTTTGGGCCAATAGCGAGATGGGACAGACTCGCCAGGCGGTGGAATTTGAGATGCAAAAGGATTGGTATTTCCCCATGGGCGACAACTCAAGTGCAAGTTCCGATGCAAGAGCTTGGGGCCACGCGCCCGAAAAACTGTTGATTGGTCGAGCTGTTATGGTGTTCTGGCCACACTATTGGAATGCGCCTGTGCCATTCTTGCCCAATTTTCAACGAATGTCACTCATTCGCTAGTTGGACTCACGACTGCTTTTTGAAAGTGCTTTTTGAAAGAATAAGAACATGGATGTTCTGAATGTTGTTGGACTTGAAAAGACATATGGCAGACGCAAAGTGGTCAATGGCGTCAACATGCGAGTGGGCGAAGCGGAAATCGTAGGATTGCTGGGACCGAATGGGGCTGGCAAATCAACCAGTTTTCGGATGACTTGCGGTCTGGTTATTCCCGATCGCGGGCAAGTTTTCCTGTCCGGTGAAGAAGTCACGCATTGGCCCATGTTTCGACGAGCACGTGACTGCGGCATGGGCTACTTGGCCCAAGAGTCAAGTGTTTTCCGCAAATTAACCGTCGAGCAGAACATCTCGGCCATGTTGGAATTGCTGGGCGTTTCAAGAACGGAACGTCGACGAAGAACAGACGAATTATTGACGCAGTTCAAGATCACGCATATTCGACGTTCCAAAGCTTCGAAGCTGTCCGGCGGTGAGCGACGCAGGCTTGAGATCGCAAGATGTTTGGTGTCCAACCCTCGCATCATCATGCTGGACGAACCGTTTGCAGGCATCGATCCCGTTACGGTACAAGGTATCCAGCAAATCATTTTCGATTTGAGAGAAACTGGCATTTCGATCTTGATCACCGACCACGCAGCATTGGAGATTCTCTCGGCCGTGGATCGATGTTATGTCATCAGCAAGGGGATTGTGCTTTGCGAAGGAACACCGGAAGAAGTGAAGCAACATCCAGAAGTTCGCAAACAGTACTTGGGGAACATCCAAGGCGAATCGTTTCACGATAATTAACCTCCGACTTCAGCAATCCACCACGTTGACGGCAAGACCTCCCAGCGATGTTTCTTTGTATTTGACTTGCATATCGACCCCCGTTTGTCGCATCGTTTCAATGACTTTATCAAGCGACACAAAGTGCTTGCCGTCTCCGTACAAGACCGCAAGCCGGGCGGCGTTAATCGCTTTGGTTGCTCCCATCGTATTGCGTTCAATGCAGGGAACCTGAACAAGTCCACCGATTGGGTCGCAAGTCAGCCCAAGATTATGCTCCATGCCAATCTCGGCAGCATTTTCGATCTGTTCGACCGTTCCACCCATGCAAGCAGCCAAGCCGGCAGCCGCCATGCTGCAAGCAACACCTACTTCTCCTTGGCACCCCATCTCGGCCGCCGACAACGATGCATTGCGTTTGTAGAGCAAACCAATGGCCCCAGCCGTCTTCAAAAAGCGGTGGACACCTGCCTGATCGGCTCCTGGGTAAAAATAGACGTAATAGGCAAGGACCGCAGGGATGATACCCGCAGCTCCGTTGGTAGGGGCCGTCACGACTCGCCCTCCTGCCGCGTTTTCTTCATTGACCGCCAACGCAAAAAGGCTGACCCAATCCAGTTGCTGCAACGGATCCACGTACGTTCCACGGGTTGCGGATGCGAGCATTTGCGTGGTGGGACGGGCTTGTTCAAGATCCGAATGTTTTGAGGATCCAGATCCCTCGTCGTGGGCAGCGAGCGTCCGAAATATCTTCGGCGCCCGACGCGGGATATGCAACGCGCCGGGCAAGTTTCCCCATGCTCTGCAACCTTTTTCGATACAATCACTCATCACATCCCAAAGCAGGTTCAGTCGTGTGTCGATCTCCTCGGATGTTCGTTTCGACATTTCGTTGATCTGGATCAACGCATCTATGGTCAATCGATCTTTTTTGCACAATTCGATCAATTCTTTTGCGCTGGTAAACGGGTAGGGAACCGTGTCTAGCTCCACCGGTTTGACTTGGTTGGGCTGGGTTTCAAATTGGTCGCGAAACTCCCGCCTGGAATAGACGAAGCCCCCTCCCGTTGAGAAGTACTGATCCTCGAATACGCACTCACCCGCCGAGGAAAAGGCTTGAAACTGAATCGCATTGGGATGTTGAGGAAGAGTTTCTTTGTACAACCAAAGCAAGTCGTTTCGCTCGTTGAACGCCACGTCGGTTTGGTTGGCAAGCTTCAGTCGTTTTGATTCTCGAACATGTCGCACCTTCGTTTGAATAACCTCCGGGTTTGTTCGGTCAGGCAAACATCCAGACAGACCCGCGAGGATGGCCACATCGGTGGCATGTCCAGCTCCCGTCAGAGCCAAAGATCCGTAAAGCTGAATTTGGACATGCGCGATCGGCGGGCCATTGCGTTCACGTGAGAATGTGTCCATACACTCGTTTGCAAAACGGTACGCAGCGATCATCGGGCCCACGGTGTGAGAACTCGATGGTCCGACACCAACCTTGAATAGATCGAAAATGCTGTACATGAACTATCCTTGATTATCCATTCGAAACCTCTTTTGTTAACATATGCTGCTGGCCCCACAAAGACTAGCTGCGGTTGACCGTTCGAGTACGCCCAAACGCCTGAGCGTCAGCGAAAAGTGTCAAAAAAACCAATGGAACGCCAAACATTTGCGATTCCCGTCCGCCGCAACCTCGTGGAATCCGTCTACAATCTAGAGCTAACTCTTATCAGCAAGGGTTGTCCAAGGCTAATCGGAAGCCGATCCCTGGCTTTGCCTTCCTTTCCGGAATCGAACTTACCAAACTCAATGAGTTGCGAGTTAGACATGAAAACCACAAGAATCACGGCGCAAAGCTGGGTGCGATTATTCCTAGGGCTTGCATTTCTCGCATGCTTTGCGTCCGTCTCGCTGTGTTGTTCGATCCCAGTCTTTCGTTACGCACTGGAACATTGGACGCCGGAACCATTTATCGTTTCCGTGATTTCCAAGTCGGAATTTAGTGCAGCCGAGTCGACCTTGTTTCACGAGCTGACACTGTCCGGTAAGGAAGCCAATATTCAAATCAAATCGTTCGATGGAAAAAGCGACTCAACCGACTACGACAAACGCATTGCTCGCGACGATACGAGTCGAGATTCTGCGTGGTTGGTCGTGGAATCTGCAAAGCGACGCGATAGCGAGTCCCGAGTAATTTGGGACGGGCCGTTCACATCGGAATCGGTCAGCCAGTTGCTTGATAGTCCAGTGAGAAAGCAGATATGCGATGGGCTCGCTGACAAGATATCCGTCGCCTGGGTTTTTCTGGAATCGGGTCAGCCCTCGGTGGACGATCCAAAGTTCGCTAAGCTCGAATCGGAGTTGCGACGACTTGAGAATGAGATTTTGTTGCCTGTGATTGAGGAATCGGATTTAAAAGACCTTTCGAAGAAACCCGAAGAGTTAAAACTTCGTTTTGCAGTCCACCGAATATCGCGGAACGATCAGGATGAACGAGCATTCACAAGAATGTTGTTAGCTACCGAACCGGACCTTCAGGATGAATTTGCAAATGGAGCACCGATGGCATTTCCAATCTTCGGGCGTGGTCGCGTGCTTTATGCCTTGGTCGGTGAAGGTATTGCGACGGCAACCATTGAGGAATCATGCCGATTTTTAGCGGGAGCTTGCCAATGTACTGTGAAAGCAGACAACCCCGGCGTCGACGTTTTGTTCTCGTACCCTTGGGACGAGCGAGTTCAAATCACGGCACCCAAGAAGGATGAAATACAGGTGGCTGGAATCATGGTTCCGATCCCTTCCAAAACCAGACCGACAGCCAAAGCCAGCGAAACGGCGGGCAATGCAAGTATGGCTTCGGACACAAGTAAAAAGTGGAACGAGAAACCAACGAAGCTCCCTATGGCTCAGCCATTCACCTTGTTTCTTCTCGGTGCTTTGGCTTCCGTCATGGGATCGCTCACCCTTGGTTGGATTTTTGCCAGCAGAGCGAAATCTTCCGTGGGATAGGCTTCTAGCCTGTCCTTTTCAGCAATGAAACTTTACCATTCCAAGCTAACCTCGTCGCATTCTCGAATGATCCCAAAGTGTTAATCCAAATTCGATTCGATACGCAAGTTCGGAAGTTGGCCGGTTGTAACCGAATGTCTTTGGAAGTTGATGATTCCGCCTCGTTGGAACAAATCATTCGTCAAGTTGCCGATCAGGGGACAGCTCAACTGCGGGAGTCTCTGCTGGATGCCCAACAGACGATCCGGTCCTCGATACTCGTTTTCTTGGATGACGACCTATTGGACAAGGACAAACGGCTCAAGCTTCATGAAGGATCGGAATTGACCTTGTCGACATTGATTTCAGGCGGGTAGAAGTTCCGTTGCTCCGCAAAAGGTGCATTCATGAAGCGACCTTTCGCGGAAAGGCTGTGAATGGGGTAACCCGTCGCGCGACGGCCTGTTGGTTTCATGGTACGACGGACTTCCTAGTCCGTCGAATTCCCCATGGACGGACTTGGAAGTCCGTCGTACCGCCCTTACCCAATAACGACCTCACTAAAGCAACAAGCCGTTACGCGTCGTGTTACCAAACTGCCGTCAAAAAGTGGTACATCCAAAGATTCACAGCCTAGGAGCGAAAGGCGACGATGATATATTCATAGCCTAGTCGCCTAATACCGTTCTGCATGCGATGTTCTTTCCGTTTCCAGCAACCTTCAACGATCCATAGTGCCATGAAAGTCCGGAGTCTACTTGCGAGCCCATTGTCGCGCCTGCAATTCGGTGCTGTTGTGTCCTGTTGTTTTTGCCTGCCGAGCCCGGCCATGGGGCAATCTACGGCCGAATTGGCTTTGCCTGCGCCCGCCAAGGGTGTTGTTCGGGTCGCGACTTTCAACGTTGCTCTGAATCGCAAAGAGGCAGGGCAGTTGGTGCAGGATTTGAAACAAGGGGACGAACAAGCGAAACGAATTGCAGCCGTTGTTCAATTGGTACAGCCGGATGTCTTGTTGGCAAACGAAGTGGACTACTCAGACGGAGTGGCAGCCAAGATCCTGCTCGATGAGTATTTCAAAAAGCCACAGAATCCTAAGCTGCAATCTGGCGTTTGCAATTTTGGCTACTGCTACACTGCCGCCGTCAACACGGGGGTAAACTCAGGGCTCGACCTTAATTTGAATGGACGCAATACCGACAGTGATGACGGCTGGGGCTATGGTGCATTTCCTGGTCAGTACGGTATGGCTGTGTATAGCAAGTATCCTATATCGGAATCGGCAGTCCGCACTTTTCAAATGTTCAAGTGGTCTGAAATGCCAAATGCCAAGCGACCAAAGTTGGTCGACAAGGGAACGGGAGCCGAGACCTTTTTTCATTCCGATGCCGTCTGGAAGCAACTTCGATTGAGTTCCAAATCGCATTGGGATGTCCCGATCCAGATTGGGGAATCGACGTTGCATGTCATCGCGTCGCACCCAACGCCACCTGTCTTTGATGGGCCCGAAGATCGCAACGGATGTCGCAACCACGACGAAATCCGATTGATCCAGGATTATGTGGAGGGAACAGCCGAGGCTGGCTACATCGTGGATGACAAAGGCAAGGCAGGTCCTCTCGCACCGTCCGCTCAATTCGTCATCCTGGGTGACTTGAATTCCGATCCAAACGATGGGAGCGGAATCGCACAAGGGATCCTCGCTTTACTTGCATCGAAACGCGTCTCCGCCACCTTCGTACCCGAAAGCAAAGGAGGAGTCGAAGCGAGCAAACTGCAAGGCAAGGCAAACGAAAAGCACAAAGGCAATCCCGCGAATGACACCGGCGATTTCAATGATAACAACGCGGGCAATTTGAGAATCGACTTTGTATTGCCTTCCAGCAATTGCAAAATCGTAGGCGGGGGCGTCTTTTGGCCAACCGCCGACCAACTTAAAGTCATCGATCCCAAGTTGGTTGACGCTTCCGATCATCACCTTGTTTGGTTGGACATCCAGTTGTTGCAATGATTTTCTCGTTCCGAGGCTTTGCCTGCGAACGCAACGCTTGCGAGGCGCTGCGTCGATTTATCTTCGCGGTGGATCGACTTCGAGCAGCAATTCCTCGTTGGGTTTATCGGTTATCTTGATCTTCAATAGGGGACTCTGGGGATTCCCGTATTTGCCACCAAGCTGATCTTGCGTCGCAGCCCCACCGCTTTCGCTCGACAACGAAAATCCACTTGACTGTCCGCTAGAGGGCTTACCTGGCCAAACGATAGTGACGCCGTATTCGCCAGGCATAGCTCCGTCATCGGCTGCGTTCGTTGTCAAAACAAAGCGTCCTTGAGCGTCCGTGGTAGCCACGGGCTTCGCGTGATTTAATCGTTCTTTCTCGATCGGATGGAACACCACAAGTGCCGATGCGCATGCGACGCCATTTTTGGTTTGTACTTTGCCCTTGGTCGCAATTGGAACCTGCTGGTTCGAGCCACATCCAGTGAAAACGACCACCATAAATGCCAAATAGATCCTTCGCATACGCACCGCTTCCATCACTCTCATGATACTTTGTCCGTTTCATTCACTCGCGTTTCGAACGGTTTCCTTTCATTTGATTACTCAAAGGTTGGACTGATTTCGGCCGCGGTCCTACCGCCGCCGTTTGCTGTAATAAGAGCCGCATAAACTTGCGGAGTTATTGAAGCGTTGACGAATTGTGTGCTGCCATCAGTCATGCCATGCGTTGCTCCGCCCGAATGAAACGAGTAGGTTTCATTGTTGTTGTGGCAATTGATAACACAATTCCCTGGCGAATTTGTATTTGTTGATGAGATCGCGCCGTCGAGTCCGTAATCGTTTTCGTGGTGTCCCCACCCGCCATCCGACAAATATCTTGATGTATCTTTCTTTCCGCCAACGTAGTAGTCGGGACGGCCAGCGTCTTCGCACATTAGAATCGTGTTGGTTGTTCCATCCACAATATCGGCCATTCTGCTCGATTTTCGGTTTGCTGTTTGGAGGACTGGTTGCATTCCGATTCCTCGGAACTCGGGACTCAGTGCGCTAAATAAATCATTTTGAGTCACGGTAGATGCATAGCCGAAGAAGGTGATCGAATTTGTGTTGATCGAACTGCAAGTCGCATAGTCCGTTGCGGCAAAGTCCTGAAACGGAAAGTTTGTTCCAAAATTAAAGCGTCCGGTGATCTTGCGATCCGAGCCGCCGGGTGTCGAAGGGCAAATGAATCCAGGGATAACTGTTTTTAAGGCCAACTGATTGTTCGGCGAACCTGGAACCAACGCGGGAGAGGAGAACCAAGGGAATTTTTGGTCGTAACTGTTGTAAACGGCGGTTTGTTCCATGTATGGCAACAGAAAGATACTCCAGCAATGCACAATCGCAGGATAAGGAGCGCCGGGCTGACCCGTTCCGCCAGGCGGCAATCCCATATCCACATAGAGACTTGCTGGCAACCGTTTGAAAGCACTTTCATGATTCAATGTAGCCAGACAGATTTGCTTCATGTTGTTCGAGCAACTCATTCGCCTCGCTGCTTCGCGAGCGGCCTGGACCGCCGGCAGCAATAGCCCAACAAGAATTCCAATGATTGCGATGACGACCAAGAGCTCTACCAGAGTAAATGCACTCGGCTGACGAGTTGACCGGCTTATTTTCACTTTGCGACTCCAAGCAGGAAAAGAATAATTGAGTCAGACGCATCTGACCACAGCAGGACGCGATCATTCTGGTAGATACATTACTCGACTGATATTCGAGAGAGCATCCCATCCAAGTGTGAATAAGTGATTAAGAGAGTTCAGTGGAGATGGTTAAGGTTTGGCTAGGATGGATCTTCACCAATTCTTTGCTAAAACGGCCCGCGCGTTGCGTACGCCGTTCCGTATACTATCGTCATACCTTGCCCTCCCCTCCTTAAAAGGACAACTTGAAATGTCGCATTGGTTTCGATCCATTATCCATGGATGCGCAGCAGTTTTGTCGGGCTCTTGCTTTCTTGTGCCAATAAGTTTTTCGCAGGACAAAAGTGTACCTTCACCTGGAGTCGCGTCACCTCGCACGACCACGCCAAGCCGCTTTCCAGGCAAAACGGAAACCGGTTTTTTGCTACCCAACGGTTGGCATCTCACCCCAGCTGGCAAGCAAGTGGAAACGACCGACTTGCTCTTGAACATCTATCCTCTCGCAGACAATCGAAGGGCCCTAGCCGCATGTAGTGGCTTCAACGAACACTACCTCGCGATCATTGATTTGCAAGAACAGAAAATCGTCGCGAAACAACCTGCTTATCAAAGTTGGTATGGCCTCGAAGTCAATGCAAAGCAAAACAAAGTTTGGTGGTCCGGTGGCGGAGCCGCCAAGCTACACACCTTCGATCTCGATGAAAAAGGATTGAAGCGGACGAGCGAATTGGAACCCGATGTTGCCAAGCTAGCACCGAAGGATTTGGCAGCGATTCGGGCGAAACTCGTTCAAGAAAAGGGTTTCAAGAGTGGCGTTTGCATCGACGAAAGTCGCGGCCTGCTCTACGAACTCAACATTAATGCAGGACTCTTGATCGTAACCCCAACCGCAGGCGGAGACGCAAAGACTCTGGATATCGGTGGACGCCCTTACGATATCAAGTTAGGCAAGGGCAATCGGCTGCTGTATATCTCGGATTGGTCTGGCAGCCAAATTCTCGTTGTCGACCCGGATGATATGAGAGTCGTGTCTCACATCGGGGTCGGTGTCCATCCAAACCAAATCGCCATCCATCCAGAGGATGGTAGAGTATTCGTCGCATGCGCATCGAGCAACGGCGTTTGGGTTATCGACGGCTTGCGCGGAATCGTGACGGAGACCATCTTGACGAGCCTTTTCCCAAAAGCACCGGAGGGGAGCACTCCAGATGCACTTGCGATTGCCCCAGATGGAGAGACCCTATTCGTTGCCAATGCTGACAACAACTGCGTTGCGGTCATAGGCATCAAAAACATTAGCCGAAGTGTCGTCAAGGGTTTCATTCCGACGGGCTGGTATCCAACCTCGATCGCCGTCACGCCTGACAACCAAAAGCTTTTGATCGGTGTTGGAAAAGGAAATCAATCGAGCCCCAATCCCATCCCGAAAACCGAACGGCCTGATTCGGAACTGACAGAGACCGAAAAGGTGGTCAAAAGGATTCTTCCGTATCCTTACATCGGCACGACGCTGAGCGGTGCACTCTCCATCGTCGACATGCCCAGCGAGGATCAACTCAAGGAATATACGCAACAAGTTTACAAGAACTGTCCGTACTCCGATGAATTGTTGACGGCAGCACCTTCGAGCCAACCGACTGCGATCCCAAATAAAGTTGGCGATCCGAGCCCAATCAAGTATGTCATTTATGTTATCAAAGAGAACCGTACGTACGATCAAGTTCTCGGCGACTTAGCTTCCGGTGACAATCCGAAAGGCAACGGCGATCCATCGCTGTGCATGTTCCCTCGCAAAATCACTCCCAATCAACACAAGCTCGCTGAGCAATTTGTGCTCCTCGACAACATGTATTGCAATGGACAAGTAAGCCGGGATGGGCATCCATGGAGCACGATGGCTTATAACACTGACTACATCGCGCGCGATTGGCACTTGACCTATTCGCGACGTCTTGGAGTCGAGGATGACGACGAAGGAGACTTGTCCAACGCCCCCTCCGGTTATATCTGGGATGCCTGCTTGCGTGCAGGCGTCAGCTATCGCAGCTACAAAGAATACGGTTCGCGTGTATCGGACGGATCGGGAGGTTTCAAGATGGAGGGCCGCGTTCCGGGATTGGTGGGTCACATGTGCCCTAAATTTGGGGTCAATCGAGCGGGTGGACGCGAACGGGACTATGAACTCGTTGATGTTATGCTAGAGGAATATAAAGAATTCGTCGCAAAAGGGAACATGCCGCGCTTGATCATTATGAGCCTTGGCGAAAACCACACGGACGGAACGAGGCCTGGAGCGTTTACTCCTGAGGCATGCGTTGCCAGCAACGATTTGGCGGTGGGCAAATTGGTTGAGGCGGTCAGCAACGGCCCACTTTGGGGCGAAACCGCTATCTTCATCATCGAAGACGATGCTCAGAATGGCCCGGATCACGTAGACGCGCACAGGACAACAAGTTTTGTGGCTAGCCCTTGGGTCAAACGTCAAACGATTGACAGTACCCAGTACAGCACGGTCAGCATGATACGAACGATTGAGTTGATCTTGGGACTCCCACCCTTGTCTCAATACGATGCGGCCGCACGGCCGATGTTCGGTTGCTTCACGAACAAACCCGATTTGACACCTTACAAATGCGAAGCAGCTCAGATCGATCTTGACACGCAAAACACGGCAGTTGCCTACGGTGCCGATCGATCGATGAAGATGGACTTCAGCGAGTACGATCGTATCGATGACTTTGAGTTGAACGAGATTCTATGGCGGGCGGTCATGGGCAAAGATGCTCCGTTACCACCCGCCGTTCGGAGAGCGATTGCCTTCCGATCCACCAGGTTGGAAACTTCTAACTAGTGCGTTATCTAGCCTTGGTTTTTGGTACGCTCTTCGTTGTGCGACGCTCCGCGTCGCACAAATCACGATGTTATGAGCTTAGTGCAACCTGGGGTTGGTGCAACTTTTGGTTCGACGACTGTGGCGTCGCACAAATCACGATGTTATGAGCTTCGTGCAACTTAGTCCTCTTTCCAGATTATTGCTTCGATGCGGTGCTAGCCGATTATCGACGACTGCTACCGAGACGGACGTAAGTACACGATAGATTATGAGTGACCATTGAGCCCCGCATTGTCACCGACGGATTCCCATTGGGCGAAGTCAATTATTCAACGTCATCGCCAGGCTTTTTCGCGTTCGCTTGCGATAGGTCGAACTTTTAATGAATTGCGATTAGAATACAGTCGGAGAGAGAGATTCACCCAACCTTGGAGCCTTTCATGGACTGTAGGGATTCGCGACGATTTGAAGGTCGGCTATGGCCGAAGATGGTAGCTTTTTTGTGGATGGCGATACTCTTTGGACACGAATTCGCGGTGGCTGCGGAACCTGAAACGCTTAGTTTCAATATTCACGTGCGGCCGATTCTGTCCGACAAGTGTTTTGCCTGCCACGGATTCGATTCCACGAAACGGCAGGCGGACCTGCGACTCGATACTGCGGAAGGAAGCCGCGAGCTTCACACCGGCAGGGCCGCCATTGTAGGAAAAGATCTTGCGGCTAGTGAAATGTGGCGGCGAATCACAACCACAGACGAATCGGAATTGATGCCCCCCGCCGAGAGCCACAAAACACTGTCAGCGAAAGAAAAAGAAATCATTCGTCTTTGGATCGAGCAAGGTGCGGTCTACCAAAAACATTGGGCATTCGAAGATATTGCAAAGTCGGATGGTTTGATGACTGAGACGGCCACCCATCCGATCGATGCGTTCATCGCCTCGCGATTAGCTGAGTATTCGTTGAAGCTCGCTCCGGAAGCTGAAAAAGAAACACTGATTCGTCGAGTTGCATTCGCACTCACGGGCCTGCCACCCACGGTCGAGGAAGTCGAACTTTACCTGGGGGATGCGTCTGCGGATGCCTATGAAAAGATGGTCGACCGCTACCTTGCGAGTCAACGCTTTGGCGAAGAGATGGCCCGCCACTGGCTCGACGTTGCCCGCTATGCGGACACGCACGGAATGCACCTGGATAATGAGCGACAGACGTGGGCTTATCGCGACTGGGTCATTTCGGCTTTCAATCGCAATCTTCCCTTCGATCGGTTCACGATCGAACAATTGGCTGGTGATTTGTTACCTGAACCTACAATCGATCAGATCGTGGCGACGGGTTTCAACCGATGCAACGTAACGACTAGCGAAGGAGGATCCATCGATGACGAATTGATCTACCGTTATGCAGTGGATCGCGCAAGCACAACCATGCAGACTTGGTTAGGACTGACTGGCGGCTGCGCTGTTTGTCATGACCACAAGTTTGATCCAATCACTCAAAAAGAATTCTATCAGTTCTACGCGTTCTTTCATTCTGCAGCCGATCCGGCCATGGATGGCAACGCGTTGTTGACTCAACCCGTTTTGAAATTGCAAACTGAGGAATTTCGCGAACAACTCCAAGCGATGGACTCCGACATTGCTGCAAAACAACAGCAGATTGCCGTGGAAGTCACGAAGGTCAACTATGTTGATCCGGCGAGCGTGACTCCGCCACCACCCATAGCGGCGACAGAAACGGTTTGGATGGAGGATGATTTTCCGCCGAGCGGCAAAGTCCAAGCTTCACCTGGAGCACCGACGCAATTCGTGTCTGCCAGCGAAAGCGATCCCGTTTTTAGTGGTCAGCGTTCTTTGAAACGAACCGACAAAGGGCTTGCCCAGGATGTTTGGGATCAGGCAACGATGCCGCTATCGATCGCAGCCGAATCGAAAATTTTTGCTCACGTGTGGCTTGATCCGGCCAATCCGCCTCGTTCGATCATGTTGCAATTCTTCAAAGGAGGGTGGAATCATCGCGCGGTCTGGGGTGATTACAACGCCATCGAGTGGGGCACTGTTAATACGAACGAAAGAGTCCACATGGGCGAGTTGCCAGCCCTCGGACAATGGGTCCGATTGGAATTCGCCGTCGAGAAAATTGGATTGGCCACAGGTGATGCACTCACGGGTTTCGCGCTGACACAGTTTGGTGGTACTGTCTTTTGGGATCGCGTGGGCGTGAAGGGGTTGAGCGATCCAACTCGCGATCCGACACAGTCGTTCCTGGCATGGTGGAAACAAGCGGCAGGTAAGGATACGCCGGGACTGCACGCCGATTTGCAACCGATCGCGAAAGGTGGCCCGGATGCCAATCTGGATAAAACGCCAGCTGCCGAATTGGTTGCACGACTTCGAATCTACTATCTACAAGAGGTTTGTTCCACGACGAAGCCGATGTTTGCTGGCCTTATCGCGGAACGCAAAAGTCTTCAAGAAAAACGGAAGGCACTAGATGACTCGATCCCAAGCACTTTTGTGTTCAAAGATCTGGCCATGCCTCGTCCAAGTTTCGTGATGATGCGCGGCGCGTACGACAAACCGGGCGACAAAGTCGAACCGGCTGTTCTTGCCGTATTGCCGCCGCTCAGGAAAGCCGCCCCCGACGGACGTGCCACGCGATTGGACTTAGCCAATTGGTTGGTCTCGAAGGAAAATCCGTTGACATCGCGAGTGACCGTCAATCGATTTTGGCAGCAGCTCTTTGGAGTGGGTCTAGTCAAAACGAGTTACGATTTTGGAACGCAAGGAGATATGCCCAGTCACCCTGAATTGTTGGATTGGCTTGCATCGCATTTCCAGCAATCCGACTGGAATGTTAAGGATCTCGTGCGTCAGATGGTCTGCTCGAAGACATTTCGTCAGCATTCGCAGATTACCCCCGAGTTGCATCGGCTCGATCCTGAAAATCGGCTTTATGCTCGGGCCCCCAGATTTCGATTGGATGCGGAACAGATTCGGGACAATGCGCTTTTCACCAGCGGCCTAATCAATTTGCAAATGGGAGGAAAAGGGGTCAAGCCTTATCAGCCCGACAACATTTGGGAACCGGTCGCCTTCGGTGGTTCGAACACACAAAACTACCGTCGCGACAATGGTCCGGCACTTTATCGCCGCAGCATCTACAACTTCATGAAGCGTACAGCACCGCCGCCGTTCATGGTCAACTTCGACGCTCCCAATCGCGAACAGTTTTGCACCAAGCGAGAGAAGAGCAATACACCGTTGCAGGCTCTGCAGTTGATGAACGATGTCCAGCATGTCGAAGCGGCAAGAGCCATGGCGCAGCGAATGTTGGAGCAAGGGGGGCAGACGTTCGAGGATCGAATTGCCTACGCTTATCGGACTGTTCTCTCGCGCACGCCGACGGGCCGCGAAGTGCATGTGCTGGAAAAACAGTTGAAAGCAAACATGGAACACTACCAACGCGACGTTGAGCTGGCCAAAAAATTAGTCGCTCTGGGTGAAAGCCGAGCCAGCGACAAAATCGATCCGAGTGAGCTGGCTGCATATACCCTGATTGCTAACACGCTTTTAAACCTTGACGAAACCGTCACGAGGAACTGACCATGCATCCCTGGATCGAAAATCAAGTTCAACAGACTCGACGGCAATTTTTTGGCGACCAAGGGTTGCGACTCGGTGGTATGGCACTCGCCTCCATGGCCGGCAAAACGCTATTTGGGAATTCGCAGAGTGGCTCAACGGCAACCGAGCGCGTCCACATGCCGTTGCCGGGCCTCCCACATTTTGCCCCGAAAGCCAAGGCGATCATCTACGTGCATTTTAATGGTGGTCCGCCACAGCATGACACCTGGGATTATAAACCCCAGTTGATGGATTATTTCGACAAGGAACTACCCGACTCGGTGCGAGGAGGGCAGCGTTTGTCGACGATGACCAGCGGGCAAACGCGGTTCCCTGTGGCTCCAACGAAATTCAAGTTCAAGCAGGTAGGAGAATCTGGAATTTGGGCGAATACGGAATTGATGCCATACACAGCAAAAATTGTCGATGATTTTACGCTGATTCGATCGGTGCAGACCAACGCCATCAATCACGACCCTGCATGTACCTTTGTGATGACCGGTTCCGAAGTTCCTGGAAAAGCCAGCTTCGGTTCGTGGCTAGCCTATGGACTTGGAAGTGACAACAACGATCTACCTGCGTTCATGGTCTTTACACCGAGATTTCCGTCAGATAGCAACGCGCAAGCCTTATACAACCGAATGTGGGGAAGCGGATTTCTGCCGACGCGATTCAACGGGGTCGCATTGCGAGGCAGCGGCGATCCGGTGTTGTACTTGCGCAATCCAGAAGGTGTTCTCAGCGAGGATCGCCGAGCCATGTTGGATGCGCTCAATGAGTTGAATCGGCAGGGCTTGGAACGATTTGGCGATCCGGAAACGGAAACGCGGATTTCGCAATATGAAATGGCTTTCCGGATGCAGAGCAGCGTTCCTGAACTGACCGATATCAGCCAAGAGTCTGCTGCCGCCATGGAATTGTATGGCCCCGATGCCAAGGTGCCGGGGACGTTTGCACACAGTGCTTTGCTAGCGCGACGCCTAGTGGAGCGAGGCGTGCGAATGGTGCAGATTCTTCATCGAGGCTGGGACACGCACGGCAACTTGCCTCGCCAGTTGGCCAACCAGTGCCGCGATACCGACCAAGCGACTGCGGCTTTGGTGACCGATCTCAAGCAGCGTGGAATGCTCGACGATACGCTCGTCGTATGCGGTGGTGAGTTCGGTCGTACGGTCTATTCACAAGGGACGTTGACCAAAGACGATTACGGGCGCGACCATCATCCTCGCAATTTTTGCGTTTGGTTGGCTGGCGGTGGTATCAAGCGAGGCTACGTTCACGGCGAGACCGATGATTTTAGCTACAACGTTGTTCGTGATCCTGTGAGCGTCAATGACTTGAATGCCACGATTTTGCATTGCATGGGGATAGACCATTCGCGATTCACGTTCAAATTCCAAGGACTCGATCAAAAGCTGACCGGCGTCGAGCAAACCCGAATCGTATCGGAAATACTCAGCTAGTTAGGGGCTCAAGAACAAATAGTGCTGCTCGACATCTTTCTTGGTCGAACTGGCGAGCCGTTTGTCCTTGAGCCAGGTCCGAACTTCATCGACATACGCGAACTGACATCGCTCTAACCCCGGGACCGAATACAGTTCGAGAAAGAAGTCGAAACGGTTTCCGATCGTGGATAGTCCCTCGGACGATTCTTTGTCTAGGCGATCGTATTGGGCTTGGACCATTCGTTCGCAGTTCTTGATTTCGACGGCGATCTCTTGGCGGATTCGGTCCCGCACATCGTTTTCGCTTGGCATGGTCGTTTGCTCGAACTGTTCCACCCAAATTCGGCGGCGTTGCACGACGCGTTGGATGATTTTAACAAGTCTCGGGTCGGTGCTGATAGCTACGTGGTCAAACTCATGCTTGATCAATTTCGACGTCCAAGGTTCTGACGGGTTATAGGTCGACGGGATACAAATGGTGTGCTCCAATCGAATCGTGGGCGCGTCCATCCAAGCGATGATTCTCGCTTTCCATAGGCCGTTTTGCGGTTGGGAATCCATCCATTCGTATTTGAATTTCGAGTCGAAATCGGCCACGAATTGGAACAGCGTCAGAGCGGATTTCCCTGAAAGTCGGATTTGCTCATCATCCACTTTGATTTGCACGTTTCCGCGATCAATCAGTCGAACAAATTCGCCGGGAGCTTGAGCCAACCAAGGATGAATTTTCGGCGATTGGGCCGGCCCCAGTTGCGCCAAACAAGTGATTCCAACAAAACAAGTGACGATCCAACGGCTTATTGGGTTTAGGGAATGCACGGGGTTGTCGGTAGGGTTCGATTCGGATCGGTTGGAGCGTGACGTGGAAACGGTTCATCACTATAGCTGAGTTGCCTTGAAATCTCGCTGGCGTATTCGCCGGTATTGCGAAACCTCTACGATGCTTACTTAGCAAACCAAAAACCCAAAAAAACCTGGCGCAAGGTGAAAAAACACCCCTTAGCGAATCGAATGTTGGGTTGAGTCCGGTTCGTGAGCTTTGCCGCATCCTTGCTTTTTAAGCTTGAATCTTTCCAACGTATCGCATTTAATGAGCCGCCAGGCTTTTCGGATTTTGCATAGGAGGCAGTTTCATGCGTTGGACCAATGGCAATCTTCCCGCCTTGCGTTTGAGCGTCACGTTTCCTAGTTCAGTCGTACGCAACCGACGCGTGGCTGCGATCTCCGGTTTCGATGCTCGATCCATTCGTTTCTCGGATTGGAAGAGCAACTTTCCCGATGCACTTCCTCATGAGTATTAACGAGAAAGTGCGGATTTTGCGTATCTTTTTTGGAAAATTTTTTCCAACAACTCAAGCGCCGTTTTGCTTCCAAAGCCGTTCCTGATTGTTTCTTCCATCGCACAGACCGATACTCCCAATGACAAATCAACGACGCCATCGCAATAGCGACAATCCAAGTTCCCGATCCGACCGCAATCAAGTCAAGTTACAGCGTATCCGCGAGAGGATGCGAGAAGTGACACAAAGTACCACAGCGCGTTTTCAAGCAAGGATGGCTTGGTGGCAGCGAACTTTTCGAATTTCGAATGGCTGGAATTGGACCGCTTTTTCAAAAGCAAACGGTCTGTGGTTGGCGTTGATGGCCTTGATCGGGTTGCGGCACAAATCACCTGTCATGCGATTGAAAAAGCGATCAACCGACATTCACCAGAGCAAGAAGTATCGGGACGCCAAGCATTCTTTGCTCCGACGCCTAATCCACGAACCACTCGAAGTAAGGCAATTATTGGCAACGGATGTTTCCGTGGTTTCCGGTAACCTTGTGGTCAATGGGGACAACGCAGTCAATGCGTGGGTGTTCGAGACAAATGCTGGTAATCTCAGAATGACGTCGTCCACTGGCGACTTTATTTCGTCGAGCGTCGGCGGCACCATTGGAAGCGGAACCGAATCCGTCACCATCCCGCTGTCCGCTTTCAGTGGCACGCTTAGCATCAACAGTTTGGGTGGAAACGACACGATCAATATCAACGGACTAACACTTTCAATCAACCAGAGCCTTGCCATCGACGGAGGTAGTGGGGCGGACGCTGTCACGTTTCAATCAGCCTCTACTTTGTTGTCAGGCACGGGAGCGATGAGTGTCTCTGCCGAGGCGATGATCACTACGGTCGACGGGACATTGACCACTGACACAGGGCCGATCTCGCTCTCGATTAACGATGTCGATATTCAAGGGGCAATCACGAGCAACACGACGGTCGCCATCGCTCCTGCTCAACTCAATCGCCCGATCAACCTTGGTACGAACACGATCGGCAGTCTCAGCCTGACCGACGCGGAACTGGACCGTGTCACCGCGGGCACGATTCAGATCGGCGATGGCAACACGGGTGTGATCACGGTCAGCAGTGCGATGACTCGACCCATCTCGACCGCGATGAACTTGACCAATAATGCTGCGATCAACTTCAGCAACGGTTCGATCGACACCTTAGGCGGTAATTTGATTTTCAGCACCCCCTCCGGGATCAGCCCGGCCTCGAGCGGCGTGGAGATCCGTACCGGGGCGAGCAGTCAAGTGCAGCTCAGCCGTGCCTTGTCCATCAACATCAGCGGTACAGGGGTCGACTCGGGTTACAACCAGTTGAATACGATTGGTAAGGTGGACATCAATGATGCGCACTTGATCCTCACGGGAACACACAACCCGGTTGCCGGCCAGACATTTACGATCATTGAAAACGATGGCTTGGAAGCCATCATCGGCACGTTTCGTAACTTGCCGCAGGGAGCGATCATTGGCAACTTCTTGAATTCGGGACTGCCCGCAACGATTAGTTACTCTGGGGGCAGCGGGAATGATGTGGTCCTGACCGTAGGGACGATCGCTGCGTCCAATATCTATACTGTCGACAACTTGGTCGACGAGAACGACGGCGTTTACACAACCGGGCGTTTGTCGTTGCGCGAAGCGATCACGCTCGCGAATGCCTCCACTGGTGCGGACTTGATCAAATTCAACACCTCGTATGCCAACGGTCCTGGATTGTTGACAATCCATTTGGTTGGCGCTTTGCCTGCGATTACCGGGACGGTCATTATCGACGGTACATCGCAGCCTGGATACCAAGGGACGCCGTTGATCCACATTCACGGCAATTCGCTTTTGCAATACGGACTGGATATCAGCAATCCGGCTAATGTTGGTACTGTTGTGAAGGGACTGAAGTTTAGCGGCATTCGGGATACGCTGATTCGTGTCAACAATGTGGACATGGTTCGCTTGGAAGATCTCGACTTGTCCGATGCGCCGAGCATTCTGAACCCGGCAAACTACACGACCGTTGGCATTTCTGTGGGAAACGGATCGGATAATGTAGTCATTACAGGCGTGAACGCTTCTGGCATGTATTTGGGTGGTATTCATGTATTCAACTCGAATAGTCCAACGATTCAGAACAACGTGCTCAGGAGCGCTGATGTCAGCGGTAACGGTGCGATTTTCCTGTCGTCTGTCTATGGGATTGGAGTCGGGGGGATCCGTGGCAACCAATTTGCTGGCAGCTCCTATGGACTTCGAATTGATAATGGCATGAGGGGATTACTGATCGGAGACGCGTCGGTAACGGGTGCCAATATTGTCATTGAGGATGTCACCAGTGGCATGCCGAGCGTGTCGAACCAAGCTTTGGCTTTGAACGACGTCGATTGCGTCACGATCGACAATGTCGACCTCAGCTATGGGAGCATTTCGCGATCGGGCGAAGCGGTCCGGGCCCGTTCGAACAGCGACTACCTGATTGTCAAGAACAGCAACTTGGCCAATCGCGTCAATGGCGTTTACGTCACAGGCGGGACCCGTGATTTGATCGTCACGAATAGCAACTTTACCAACAACACGCATGCGATTGACGCGACCCAATTGGTTCGGGATCAACAGGTGGCGGCCATTTTGGCGACCGGAAACATCTTCACCAACAGCTTCAATGTCTTCAACCTAGATACGATGACCGGCACCTCCGCTGGTTTGACGATTGGCGCGTCGGGCAGCCACATCGTTCTGGATGCAGCCTCTGGGATCACTTCCGCAACGGGCACGATCCTGAATTTGAACAATGTGGACAACGTGACGGTCACGGGAGTCAACATGGGATACACAGGCGCTTCGCGAGCAGGCAATGGTATCATCGCGGTGGGTTCCGATTATTTGTCGATCACGGGCAGCACCCTTTCGAATCGAAACAATGGGATTCAGATTACGGGTGGCACCGACCCTGTCATCTCCAATAACAACCTGTCCAATGACAACGCGTCGTTGGTTGTCGACGGGGCGACTGACGGGGCAGATTCCGATTCGTCGCCGGTCTTGATCTCGGGCAATACGTTTACCGCTAGTTTCAACGCGCTGCAACTGAACAACATGAGCGGCATTTCGATTGGCACATCGGGATTGAAGTCGGTGCTGGTCAACCCCGCCGTGGACGGCCTAAAAACAGCCTCCGGAACCCTTTTCAATCTGAATGGTTTGACTGGGCTGACCATCGATGGCATGGATTTGTCGTATACGGGGGCCGAACGAAGTGGCACAGGCCTTAACATTACCAACGCAGGCAGCGAGTTGGTTCTGCAGAACTTTACGATTAAGAATCGCAATGTCGGTATGAATGTGACGGCTGCGAACAACGCAACGGACCTCACGGTTAAGAACAACGACTTGTCCAACAACAATTTGTCTTTGTCCATCGACGGATTTAAAGACGGGGTCGATTCAGACACCTTTCCAGTCCATTTGTCTGGTAACAAATTCACCGACGCAGGTGCTGCCATGCGACTTTGGAATATGGACGGTTTGACTTTTGGCATTACCGGAACGGAGTCCGTCGTCATCAATAACGCCACCGACGGCTTGGGGAGCGCCAGGGGCACAGCCATCTCTCTGAGCAGTGCCGCCGATGTGACGATCATCGGACTCGATCTTTCGTTTCAGGGCGATGGGCAATCGGGAACTGCCATCTATGCGGATGGGACGATGAACCGACTGACGATCAAAGATGTCACGGCCAAGAATCGTACCAACGGTTTCCGCATCGGGGATGCGGGCCAAGATTTGACGCTGATCAACAATGATCTGTCGAACAACAATAATGCTCTTTACATATCGGGGTTCAGCGACGGCGCGGACTCCAATATGGTTCCCGTTGTGGCTACGGGGACTAAATTCACAGGTTCCACTGGACAAACTTTACAGGTCTACAATCTGATTGGTCAGTACATTGGTACATCCATGTCGATACCGGGGATCATCATTAACAACGCCACGGACGGCTTGAATTCAAGTTCCAATATCGCGCTTCGCGTTGCCAACTTGCCGAATTCGACCATCGACGGTTTGAACCTCTCCTACCCAGGCATTGGCCCGGCGGGTTTCGGAATTTTTCAAAATGAAAACTTGGGCTCCGGCGTGACGATTCAGAATGTCTCGGCCACGAACCGTAGCTTTGGATTTCTTTTGAATGGTGGCGGCACCGATTTGACGCTCATCAACAACGATCTGTCCAACAACGAGAATCCCCTGACGATCAGTGGTTACCGCGACGGGGCGGATGCCAATCTAGTTCCCGTTGTCGCGACGGGTACGAAGTTTTCGGGTGCAACGGGCCGAGCGTTGCAGATCGATGACACGCCCAATCAGTACATTGGAACCTCTGCGATTCAGCCAGGAATCATTATCAACAATGCTACGGACGGCTTGAATGATACAGTTGAAACCGCGCTGCGTGCTTTCAACATCCCTGGCTCTACGATCGACGGATTGAATCTGTCGTACACAGGCAGCGTGCGAAGCGGTTTCGGCCTGCGCATGGATTTGAATGCGGGTGCAAACGTGACGATTCAAAATGTCTCTGCTTCGAATCGCAATTTTGGGTTCGACTTGACCGGTGGTGGTCAGGATTTGAACCTAATCAATAACGACGTATCCAACAACAATCAAGGCATGCGGATCTCGGATTACACAGACGGTGTAGATGCAAATACGGTACCGATTATCGCCAGCGGTAATAAGTTTACCAACAACTTGAATGCGATCGACATATCCAACGTTGGCGGTCAATTCTTCGGCACGGTGGGCACGGGTTTCCTTGTTAGCAACATTGACGGGGGCTTGAATACGGTGACAGGAAACGCGCTGTCCTTTGGTGCCAAAATGGAGAATACGACAATTGACGGATTGGATTTGAGTTACTCCGGATCGTCGGCTTCAGGCAATGGTATTTACTACGGAGGCAGCTCGGGCAATTTGGGTGCGAACTTTACGATTAAAAACGTCACCGCCAGGAATCGTACCACCGGCATAAACCTGAGCCCCACCAACGGTTTTTATGGAACGGATTTGACCCTGATCAACAACGACGTTTCGAGCTCGACGACCGGTATGCGGCTACACGCGTTTCAAGACGGTAGCGACAGCGACACGCAACCCATTATCGCAAGCGGAAATGTCTTTACCAATAACGTTACTGGCCTAGAAATTTTCAATTTGTCGAACCAGTACATCGGCACGGCCGGCACCGGCTTTATCGTTAACAACGCGACTAGCGGTCTGAACACCGTGACCGGAAGCGCGCTGGTTGTCCTAGGGTTAATGCAAAATACGACGATTGACGGTTTGGATTTGAGTTACACCGGCAGATCTCGCACGGGGTCTGGAATTAAATACGATAGCGCCTTCAACCATCTTGGTCAGAACTTCACGATTCAAAACGCAAGTGCCAGGAATCGCGACATCGGCATCTATTTGAGTCCAACCTCCGGGTACTATGGAACCGATTTGACGCTTATCAATAATGACGTCTCGAATTCAAACATCGGTATGCAGCTATCCTCGTTCCAAGACGGTAGCGACGCCGACAACGTACCGATTGTCGCCAGTGGCAATATCTTCACCAACGACGGTACGGGCATGTACCTATCCAACATGTCGGGGCAATTCATTGGTACTTCCGGAACTGGAATCCTCGTCGACAACACTACTTCCGGACTTAAATCGGTCACGGGAACCGCGTTGCACTTGAACACTCTCGTGAACGTTACGGTAGACGGTCTGGACGTGTCTTGGAATGGATCCGCGACCCATACGGGCCAAGGTATTTATTCGACCGGTTCCAACAACGTGACTGTCACTCATGTCACAGCCTCGAATAGAAACGAGGGCGTGCGAATCGACGGCGGAAACCTGCTGAACATCAATAACTCGACATTCAGCAATAACACGACAGGCGTACGCTCGAACGGCGTCGGCACGTCATCACTCGTCAACAACAATACGATACAGGCCAACACGCTTGGGGTAGCCCAGTCCGGCGTTGTCCAGGTCAATGGTACGAGTAACTATTGGGGTTCCGCATCCGCTCCTACCCTCAATGGTGCGAACGGCTATACCGGTGATGTCGACGTGGGATTGAATCTACCGATCGCACCTGCTGGTGCGCCCGCCGTACCTGCCTATCCGCCAGGAACCCTGGTTTCCTTTCCAACCACAGCCAATCCACTCGAAGTTACCACAAGCAACGACTTTGTTACGGCGGATGGCTCTACGTCTCTGCGCGAAGCGATCCTCGCAGCCAACGTTAGTGGCGGAAACATCACTTTCGTTGCAGGTCTGAATGCACAGACGATTCGACTCACGAGTCCGCTGCCGGCAATAACGAAACAAGTCGCTATTGACGGTGCGGGCCGGATCACGATTGACGGCCAATTCAACTCGGGCGATGTGTTCTTCCTCAACGGAGCCACAGCATCCAACTCGTCAATCCAGGGACTTAAGATCAAGGGTTTTACGAGTGAAGGGTTTGGCATTCGGGTAAACGGTGCCACCGGCGTGACGCTACAAAACCTTGATCTTTCCGACCCGGCAGGCAATTCGGTCCCGACGGGTACCGGTATCCAAGTCGAAAATAGTTCGACGAATGTTGTTATTAATAATGTCAATGTTTCCCGCACGATCAATGGAATCGTGGTCAGCCTCTCGAACACGCCCACGATTACCAACGTTAACGCTTCGTTCACCGGAAACGGAGTTCAGGTCATGGGGTCGACCAGCTCGAACATTACGAACGTCAATGCTTCGTCGACCATGAATGGTATCCGCGTGATAGCGTCAGCGAATGCGACCATTCGCGACAACACGTTGAACAACAGTGACCTATCGCTCTACTTGAACGGCTCGACAGGATTGGCGGTCGGAGCCATCCGTGGAAATACATTCAGCGGGAGCAGCCACGCACTTCGTATCGATGATGGTCAGACCGGACTGATGATTGGCAATGCGTCGCTTTCAGCGACAGCCCACATCGTCATCGAGGATGGCACGAGCGGCATGAGCACTGTCACAGCAAGAGCCATTTACTTGAAAGATGGTTCGGCCAGCGCCACGATTGATGGCGTACAGCTTGGCTATAACGCCGGCCGCAGCGGTGAAGGCATCCGTGTGGATGGCGGTGGCCAGTTCCTGACGATTAAGAACAGTAACGTTTCAGGGCGGACCAATGGGGTCAAGGTCACTGCTGGCATGAATCTGACGCTCACTGGCAATAACCTTTCCAACAACGGGCAGTCGGTCGACATCTCGGGCGTGACCAGGCAGGCGATCGCGCCGGCCCCAGCGGCCGTTACGGCCTCGGGTAACATTTTTACGAATAGTGCGAACGCAATTGCGATATCCGGCCTCACGGGTGCCAGCGCTGGTCTAACGATCGGCACCTCGGGCACCAACATTGTGATCGACAATGCAACCAGCGGCCTGCAAAGCGTCCCAGGCACGGCAATTTTGCTGTCGATCTCGGACAACGTGACCATCAGCGGGATCGATGTGTCCTACAATGGGACGAACGGCATGGCACGGTCTGGCACGGGCATATTAGGGACTGCCACCACTGGATCGACGTCCTGGACCATCACCAATGTCAACGCCTCCAATCGCGCAACCGGTATTTCGGTCAATGGTGGCAACGACTTGACGCTGACAGGGAACACGCTGGTCCATTGCGGTCAAGCGATTAGCGTTGTTGAAGTCACCAAACGAACGCCGGCTTCGAAGGCGGTCACGGCCTCCGGTAATATTTTTACCAATAGCCTGAACGGCTTGGCCATTTCGAAAATGACAGCCGCAAACGCGGGCCTGACCATCGGCACTACCGGCAGCGAGGATGTCGTCATCAACAACGCCACCAGTGGACTGCAAAGCGTTACCGGCACCGCGATTTCATTATTAGACGTTCAAGACGTTTCCATTATAGGAGTCGATCTTGGGTTCGCAGGTGGGTATCGAACGGGCTCCGGCATCATTGGCAATTCAAGCTCTAGCCCCAGCTCTGGCTTCTGGACCATTACCAATGTGAATGCCTCGAATCGAGTCAATGGTATTTGGATCAGCGGCGGCAAGAATGTCACTCTGATGGGCAATAACCTTTCCAACAACGACCATTCGATGAAAGTCTCGGATGTCACCAGGATTGCGCCAGCCGTCTCTGCCGTGATCGCTTCGGGTAATATCTTCACCAATAGCACCAATGCCATTGCGATCGCGAATTTGAACAACAGCGATTTGACGATCGGAACAGCTGGCAGCGAGAACATTGTTATCAACAACGCCACCAGCGGACTGCAGACCGTAGATGGTACTGCGTTTTCGTTGGACAAAGTAGGCAATGTCACTATCACTGGCGTCGATCTTGGTTACACAGGCGGGTTCCGCTCGGGTGCAGGCATTAAGATCAATGCCGAGGCGGGTTCAAGTTCGACCCTTCAGAACGTCATCGCCTCGAATCGCTTAACCGGTATTCAGATCATCGGTGGTAGGGACGTGACGGCAAACCATAACACTTTGACCAATACCCAGACGGCGTTGTACGTCGATAGCGTGACCAAGGTTTCGTCAGCCGCTTCGGTTATTGCATCGGGCAACACGTTTGATAATAGCGGCACCGCCCTCCAACTGTGGAATTTGAGCAGCGGGCTGACGATCGGAACCGCGAACGACTCGAACATCAAGATCGACAATGCTACCAGCGGATTGCAGTCGAACACGGGCAGGGTAATCCATCTACGGCAAATCTCGAACGTCAACATCGATGGGCTGGATGTTGGGTACAGCGGCTCGGAAAGGAGCGGCACCGGCATCTATGTCGACGGAACGAACCATAACGTGACAATAAACCTCGTCACCGCGACCAACCGCATGACTGGATTGCGGCTGGGCGACGCGGGCCAGGACTTGACGGTTACCAACAACAATTTGTCAAACAACGGTTTAGCACTGTACATCAATAGTTTCAGCGACGGGCCCGACACAGGCAAACCAGATAACACGGTTCCAGTCATAGCCACCGGCAACACATTCACTGGTAGCACGAGTGGCATCGAATTGCACAACTTGGTCAATCAGGTCGTCGCCACTAGTGGCACGGGGATCGTCCTCTCCAACACAGATGGACTGACGGGTACAACGTTGACCGCTTTGCGTCTATCCGACACGAACGGGTTGACGGTCAGCGGCCTCGATCTGTCGTTTGCGGGCGCAAGTCAAAGCGGCTACGGTATCTTCGCTGACGGCACCCACCATAACATGACGATTACGGGCGTCACCGCCACGAATCGAAGCACTGGCTTTCGATTGGGCAACGCGGGTCAAGACCTGACGCTAACCAATAACAATCTCTCCAACAACGGCTTGGCCCTGTACTTAAAAGGCTTTAGCGATGGGTCTGACATCAACACGGTTCCAGTCATAGCCACCGGCAATACGTTCACTGGCAGCATGAGTGGCATCGAACTGTACGAGATGACCAATCAGGTCGTGGCTACCAGTGGTACGGGGATCATCGTGGCCAACACAGATGGACTGACGGATGCAACGTTAACCGCTTTGCGTCTATCCGATATGAACGGGTTGACAGTCAGCAGCCTCGATCTGTCGTACGCAGGTGCAGGGCGAAGTGGTACCGGAATTTATGCGGACGGTACCAACCATAACATGACGATCACAGGTGTTCGTGCTACCGGTCGCAATCGAGGTTTCCGTATCGGCAATGCAGGCCAAGATTTGGTTCTGACGAACAACGATCTGTCCAACACCAATTATGGACTTTTCCTACGCGGCTATTATGACGGTGACGATGCCGATACAGTGCCGGTAGTTGCCTCGGGCAATAAGTTCTTTGACGTGATTCGGGAAGCACTTGTCATTCAGAACATGAGTGGGCTCTACATCGGCACCACTGGCATTGGAATCCTTATCAACAACGCCGCCGATGGACTGAGTTCAACCCCGGGTGTTGCCTTACGCTTTCACAACATCCCTGATTCAACCATCGACGGGATCGATCTTTCGTATTCCGGCATTATGCGAAGCGGCTACGGTATTCGAGCTCTCCAGGAATTCTCCGATTCCGATTACCTTTTTGGCGACATCGGAAACAACGTCACGATCAAGAATGTCATTGCGACGAATCGGGATTACGGTATCTCTTTGGAGGGAGGGGGTAGTGACCTGAAACTGCTTGAAAACAACCTGTCGAATAATGGTACGTCCTTGGGGCTGAAAGACTTCAGGGACGGCGGTGATTCGGACAATGCTCCGTTCTCTGGGACGGGCAATTGGCATACGGGCAGCACGAACGGTATTTACCTAGAAAATATGCGTTACGATTCGCTGGTGCTGGGAAATTCAATTGCTCCTGGCGTTCATTTTGTGATCGATGGGAATTCGGGACTAACATCGGTTTCCGGAGATGCACTCCACCTATTTAACGTCGATAACGTCACCATTGATGGCATCGACTTGTCCTATCGCGGTTTCCGGCGTTCGGGCACCGGTATTCGTGCAAACGACTCCTACGTTAAAAATCTTACGCTTAAAAATGTGACCATCAGCAACCGTGTCACAGGTTTGACTTACAACCCGAACACGAACTTCGCGGATTATCTCCTGAAGATCCAGGACTCGAACTTCCTGAACAACGATACCGCCATAATCGCCGTGCAGAACAGCGCGGGCGGATACATCCGCAATAGCCGAATCGAGGGCAACGACATCGGTTTGGCGTACACCACTGCCCTAAATGATTCCATTATCCTCGATGCTAAGGGCAATTACTGGGGGCCGGGCGGTAGCGGTGCGCCTGGTGTTGATAACAACAATGGATTCACGAGCAATCCGGCCAACAAGGTCGACATCACCGGCTACTTGGCCACAATTCCGGCTGTCCTCCATCGCGATTTTGGGGACGCGCCGATTGCCTTTGGATTTAGCACGTCGTTGGCTGGTTTTGGGGCTCGTCATATCGCCACCGGCCCCATGCTCGGAACAACCCGCGACACGGAGGCTGACGTCACCGGATCCACTCTTGTCAATGCAGATAGCCTTAATGGCACCAATGACGAAGAGGGTGTGACGGTCGGAATTTTGACGCCTGGTGCCAACGCAATTGCGAAGGTGCTTGTGACAAGTAGTGGTATCGCCAGGCTAGATGCTTGGATCGACTTCAACCGCGACGGCGATTGGGAGGATGCTGGCGAGAAGATTGCGGACAGCGTCAGTGTCGTCAATGGCGAGAACACGATCACCTTCGTGGTACCAAGCAACGCCAATATCAGCCTGAACTACGCGCGCTTCCGTATCAGCACCGATGGCGGGCTAGACAATTTTGGTGAAGCGGTCGACGGTGAAGTCGAAGACTATGTTGTCGGCAACATCTACGTCGACGACAACTGGACCAATAGCACCATTTTCCCAGACGGTACGGTGCTCACCGACACAGACCCGATGATGGCTGGCGATCAATGGGGAGTCATAGGCCTCAATGCGTTCGCAACCGTCAATGGTGGACTCGCTGCGGCAACCGCAGGTACACAAGGCCAAGTCATCGTCAACTCAGGCGACTACAGCACGGAAAACGCGAACGTCACCAAGGCGGGTCTGGTCGTGAAATTCCAAGAAGCGGCCAGCACACTCGGTTCGCTGGACGATGCGACTAGCACTGCGATCGTAGATTTGGCTGGAATCACACTCACAGTGGGGGGCACCAACTTGGACACCCGTTTTGATAGCTCGATCGTGGGGACCGGGAATCTCATCAAGGTCGGTAGTGGCAAGATGACACTAGCGGGCAACAATACTTTCACCGGTAATACGACGATCAACGTTGGAACGCTCGGCTTGGCCTCCAGTTCCAACAACAACATTGCCAGCTCGCCCTTCATCACGGTTGGTAGCGGTACGACGCTGGAAGTAGCCGGATTGAGCGGCAGTGAGCTCCAATTGGCCAGTGGTCAAACTCTCCGCGGCACAGGGTCGGTAACGGGTGGTGCGGTTAAGGCACTATCGAATTCGACGATCGACCCTGCGGGCAGCGGCACCGGTATTCTCAACACCCAAAGTGTTGTCTTCACGAGCAATTCCACGTTCAAGGTTCAAGTCAATGGCACCGCCTTAGCCGGAACCGACTACGATCAACTCAACGTCACTGGATCGGTCGACCTGGGCAATGCCTCGCTGAATGTCACTGGCATCGTCGCCAACGAAGGAGTGCCGATCGTCCTGATTAACAACGATGGAAACGATACGGTTACGGGCACATTTAACGGGCTTGCCGAGAGGGCGAACGTCATCATCAACGGCAAACGCTTCCTCATTTCGTATCAGGGCGGCTCAAACAACAACGACGTGGTTCTCGTTTCGCCGACGCCAATCAATACGGTCCCAGGTAACCAGACGGTCGCTGAAGATGTGTCGCTTGCGTTTGTCGCTGGTGTAAACGGAATATCGGTCTTCGACTACAACGATGACATGTCGACCACCAAGCTGACGGTTACCAATGGAAAGCTGACTATCGGTAGTCTCGCAGGCGGAGCATCTATTAGTGCGGGTGCCAACAACAGTTCGACTTTGACGCTATCGGGGACACAAACGCAGATCAATGCATCTCTCGCTACGCTAAGTTATCAAGGCAACCAGGACTACAATGGACCAGATTCGCTGGTCGTCGTGTCTACGGATGCGCAAAATGATGTCGATTCCGACACGGTATCGATTTCGATCACCCCGGTGAATGACGCTCCGGTTGCCGTCAATGATGGAACGGATTCGGCAGCGTTTGGTACGGTGCCAGAAGATGGATCCTTATCGTCGGGAGCCGGTGTGCTCAACAATGACACGGATGTTGACGTAGGAGACTCATTGACAGCTGAGTTGGTTACGAATGTCCTGCATGGATCGTTGGTCCTAAATGCCAATGGCTCGTTTAATTACATACCAACGGCGAACTACAACGGGCCAGACAGTTTCACTTATCGGGCCAAAGATAGCGCTGGAATTTACTCGAACGTTGCAACGGTGTTCTTGAATGTCACTGCTGTCAACGATGCACCCATCTTGGTGATACCGATACCGGACACGACTTTTGCTCCAGCCAATCCCTTTGTGGTGACGGCAGCGTCGACGTTTTCGTTCCCTGCGGGATCGTTCATCGACCCAGACGGGGATGTGATCACTTACTCGGCAACTTTAATGAATGGAAGCGCACTGCCATCGTGGTTGACTTTCAACCCAACGACAAGGACCTTTATCGGAACTCCGACCCACGATGAGATAGGTACATGGAACATCAAGGTAATAGCAACCGATCCATCACTTGCCTTCGCTTTCGACACATTTGATTTAAATGTGGTGGATACGACTGCACCGACGATTGGGGAGGTCAAGGCGGCTGGAACGGCATGGACATCCGACTTTAAGTTCTTCGTTGACCCGGTCAACACAGTTACGACAGTGGATCGCGATTTTGCAGACGGAGTTGGCTATGCTATTCCTACCAACACTCTCGCAAATCAACTCAAGCCATTGCCTTGGACGAATCTCAATCGAATTGTGATCAGCTTCTCAGAAGAGGTTACAGGAGTGAACTTGACAAGCGTCCAGGTGATTGGAGTCCACAAACTAAACTACAAGGTCGCTGGTGGCAGCGGTCCGACGCTTACCGATGTGATTTACACCGGTAAGCAAGCTACGCTTGTCTTCACCGGCGGCAGCTTGGACGATGGTGCATTAACTGCGGATAAATTGCTGATCAAGATTGATGCAGGGCTTGTCAAGGACTTGGCAAACAATCCGCTGGCAGCATTCCTTTTCCGCATAAACGTTTTGCCTGGGGATGTCAATGGCAATGGGATTGTCGCCAACAACGACAGCAGCTTGGCCCGGGATCACCTTGGTATTTCACCAACGGATGGTCCCTTGTATGATCCCCGTCGGGACGTAAATGGAAACGGTATCGTTGCCAATAATGATGTTAGCCTTGTAAGAGCACGACTGGGCTTTGAACTCCCGACTACGGATCCTGTTTCCTAGCAAGAACGGTTCGGAGGTGACATCGAACGACAGAAAGGCACTTTTCATTTCACAACCGCCAATTCAAAAAAACAGTAGAATAGGACTATTCAGTGCATTCTACGTTCGGTTGTAATTGTGGTTACGATCCGAGGCGACAGAGACTTACGAATCAAAATAGGTGGGTACCCATGCGGCTTTTTTCTTTTTTGGTAGCGATCGTGCTTGCAGGGACAATTCCGAGCACGTCGATTGCTGGATTTTCGCTTGAGATTCAAATGGCCAGCGTGGACATTAGCAGCTTTCCCACCTCGATTGGCGTAGACGTCTATGCTTTCACAAACCTTGGCGATCCACAGCAGCCCATCACGGGCTTCGACTTAAGGTTCGACGTTCAAGGTCCAAGTGTGGCCGCTGGTGGACAGGGACTCCCGTCTGGAATTACACAATCAACGGATTTCATTACCAATTCACTTTTAATTCCCTCGTTCACCGCAGCGGGAACGTCAGAAATTCCTAACTCTCCCGGAGGTTCTAACCGCGATTTTTACATTAATGGTGACAACGGTATTGTTTCTACCTACATCGATCCGCTTCCCACAAAAACAAAGCTCTTTACGATGAATTTCGATATCGCATCCGGAACTAGTCCAGGTGTATATGCGATCAAGTTTGTGCAACGGAATGATGTATACGCTCAATCTCCCGCCTTCCCCGAGATCAGTGGAATTGCCTACACCAATGGCGGAATCAACATCACCGCGGTCCCAGAGCCTAGTTCGTTGGGGATTGCTGGTATTGCGTTAGGGGCTTTCGCTATTCGATGTTGGAAGAGAAAGCGAAAGGCAGTAGGCAGTGGGCATCTGCTGGTTGTCACACAGCCCAGGTGCGACCTACCGTAGGTCACTCGTGCCGAGAGTGAGTAGTTGATTCCTGCACGGCAAGCCCCTCAATCCTTTGCGGGCGGCTGCCTGCCATGTATTCGCCATCGTTGTCTACTGATACACTCTCAATTCTGCGGCGCGCGCTGAGCACAACTGCCAAAATGTTGAGACGGGATAACAACAACTAAAAAGGACACCACGTGAGCGAGAGCGATAACGCTAGCATTTTGCCTTTGCCATCTGGCGAAATGAACCAAGATCACGAACCCACGCTGCTAAAGGATCGGTCCTTCTGGGGTATTATTTTTACACAGTTCCTCGGCGCCTTCAATGATAACGTTTTCAAACAGATAGTTCTGTTGCTTGCCATGCCGGCGGCTGGAGCTGCGGTTGCAGCGGGGGCCATGCAGCAGAATGAAGACATGCAGGGTTGGGCGACGTTTGTCTTTTCGCTCCCGTTCGTGCTCTTTAGCGGCTTTGCAGGCTACCTGTCCGATCGATTTAGCAAGACTCCGATCATCGTCTATTGCAAGATCGCCGAGATCGTCATCATGTTTCTTGGCATGATCGCATTCTACTATTACGGATCGTTGGGATGGCTAGGTACGTGGACCGTTCTCTTCTTGATGGCGACTCAGAGCGCTTTTTTTGGCCCTGGTAAATACGGCATTTTGCCAGAGCTTTTTAAAGCTTCGGACTTACCCAGGGCCAATGGACTGATTTTGATGTCTACCTTTTTGGCGATCATTTTCGGTGTGACGTTTGCCGGCAATTTGATGACTTGGTTGGTAGGCGAAGAGAGGGCAACCACCGAGCGATTATGGGTCGGTTCGCTCATCTGCATCGTGATTGCAGTCATCGGGACACTCACCTCGCTCATGATCCGCAAGACACCCATCGCCCAGCCTAATGCCAAGCTTTCGGCCGATGCCTTTGGGCTCAATAAGGAAATCCTCTCCTTGTTGAGAAAGGACAAGCCATTACTGATTGCATTGTTGGTTTCGTGCGTTTTTTGGATGGTAGCATCCATTGCCGTACCGGCGGTGAACCGTGTAGGTGTCAATATGCTGGGTTTGGATATGAAAACAACCAGCATTTTGGTGGGCATGGTCGCAGTCGGAATCATGTTAGGCGCACCGCTTGGCGGATACCTCTGCCGAGCCATGCCCAGCCACCGCGCGGTAACCATCGGTCTGTGGGGCATCGTGATCTCCTTGGCACTGCTCGGTTTCTGGAAAGGAGAAGCTCTTTTTCTAAGCGTGAACCAGACTCGCATCGTCTTGATTTTGCTCGGTATCTCGGCGGCGATTTATTCCATTCCCCTGCAGGTTTTCCTCCAAGATCGGCCACCCAACCATCTGAAGGGCCGAATGATTGCAACCATGAATCAAGCCAATTTTCTTGGGATGATGTTGGCGGGCCCCTTGTACCAACTGTTTTTGCAAATCGCGAAGTGGCTGAACTATCCCGTTTCCTCCGTCTTTTGGATGATTGGAATCATGGTCGTGCCGCTGGCAATTTTCTACCGAATGGGGGGTAAAGGGAACGTTTCGTCCTTTGCCAGCCCCACTGACAACAGACCAGTGACTAATTGACACATGCTGATTTTTTCGCGTGTCGTTGGTTAAAATCACGGGCGAAACGGATTTACGAATTACATCAAGAGGGACTTATGCGGTATTTTTGTTTTTGGGCGGCGATCTGGTTGGCGGCAACGCTTCCGAACGCTTCGATGGCTGGATTTTTTCTCGAGATCCAAATGGCCAATGTGGACGTTAGCCCAGTACCCACGCGGGTCGGCGTCGATGTCTATGCCTACACCAGCCTTGGCGATCCACCGGAGCCCATAACGGGCTTCGACTTAAGGTTCGACCTTCAAGGTCCAGGTGGGGTGGCTGGTGGACAAGCACTCCCGTCTGGAATTACAAGATCAACTGAGTTCATTACCAACGTACTTTTGGCTAGTGCACCGCTCCCCGGCGGAGCCGGAACAATGGAGATTTTGAACTCGCCTGGAGGTGCAAACCGCGATTTTTACATTAATGGTGACAATGGCACTGTTTCTACAAACATCAATGCGCTCCCATCGAAAACAAGGCTTTTCACCTTCAACTTCGATATCGAACCCGGAACTGCGTCAGGCGTATATGCTTTAAGCTTTGTGCAACGGAATGATGTCTACGGTCCTGATCCGGGCTTCAACGAGATCAGTGGGATTTCCTTCACCAACGGCGGATTCAGCATCACCGCTGTCCCAGAGCCTGCTTCGTTGGGTCTTGTGGGGATCGCGTTTGGGGCATTTGCCATTCGATGCTGGAGGCAAAAACGAAAGACAGTAAGAGTAGGCAATAGGCAATAGGCAAATGACAATTTCATTCTGGCGTTGGACTGCCGATTCCTGTACATGAGTAAATCTAAGAAAAAAAGTTCAACTTTTCTGGATTTGTCATGCAAACCAACCGGGCTCCCCTTGAAGCCAATTTAAACCGATTCCGATGCCTCGTTCGGGGGATACGTTTTTTCGCGGCGATCCTATCGCTATGCATTGCTAGCGTTGCATCCAATGCGATGGGGCAAGAGCGAGCGGTTTCCGGTGAGAAGCGAGAAAGTCTTCTCAGCCGAGCTTTGAAGAGCCGAGAAAATCCGGTGCTTCAGGATGCAGTTGTCCAAAATCTACGGCAGACGCTTGGCGACGAGGCGAACGGATCGTCTGCAGAGGACCTTGCCAGCAATATCCTTGGCGGTCCCGATGCCTGGTTGAGCCCCAAGGGGCTTTCGAGCTCGCTGCAGATGCTGTTGCTTTTAACCGTGTTGAGCCTCGCACCCGCCATCTTGTTGATGACCACTTGCTATGTTCGTGTGATCGTCGTGATGGGACTTCTCAAACAAGCTCTAGGTGCACCGCAACTTCCACCTAGTCAGGTCATCACTTCGATTTCGCTCTTCATCACGATCTTCGTCATGAGCCCCGTTTGGACTCGCGTTTACAACGAAGGCATTGAACCGTACACGCAAGAAGGAAGTCAAGTCTCTGCAATGGACGCCTGGGAACGCGGAGTTGCGCCCGTACGTGAATTCATGGCTCGTCAAATCGTGATGGCCCAAAATGAAGACGACATCTTCTTGTTTTACAGCCGTTATGCTCCCGGCAGTCCGAGCCCCAAAAACGCCGATGAGGTACCACTTCAAGTCCTGTTGCCGGCCTATATGCTTAGTGAACTCAAGACAGCGTTTTTGATGGGCTTCAAAATCTATTTGCCATTTCTCATCCTAGACATCGTGATCGCTTCGGTGACTGTGTCGATGGGAATGATGATGTTGCCACCGGCCATGATCTCGATGCCGTTCAAGCTGTTGTTGTTTGTGTTGGTGGATGGATGGCGACTGGTCGTTGAAATGCTTATCGCGAGCTTTGGAACCATTCCGTGATTACGAACCGAAGCCTAATAAATCGACGCCCGCCGACAGGAGGATTTTTTGAATGACACCTAACGAAGCCATCGATCTGGTTCGCGATGCGATCTTAATGTCGTTGATTGTGGGAGCACCACTCTTGCTGATCGGTATGGTGGTTGGTTTGGCCATCGGCCTCATCCAAGCACTAACTCAAATCCAAGACCAAACGGTCAGTACGGTGCCCAAGCTAATTGCGATGACGTTTGCCGTCATCGTTTGCTTGCCTTGGCTAACCGATCGCATGCTGGAGTACTCCCGCAATTTGTACCGAGAAATACCGCCACACATGTCGCAACGTTAGGAACAAGGGAACGTCATGACCAGCGGCGACGCACTCGCTTCTTTGCTTTATGGCCCAATGTGGACTTTCTTTTGTGTACTTAGTCGCACTGGTCCCTTGCTCGCCATGATGCCGCCGATCCAAGGGTCGTCGATCCCGAACCGCGTCAAAGTGCTGCTGGCGCTCATGATTGCGATGGTCATTACGCCACTTGTGTTAGCCAACTCAACTCCTTTACCACCCCACTTGGCTGACGTTGCAATCGGTATCGCGAAGGAACTATTGTTGGGTTTGTTGTTCGGAACGTCGGTCATGTTGATCGTCACGAGTTTGCAAATCGGCGGTCAGGTCATTAGCTCACTTGCCAGTATGGACGTTGCCCAAGCCGCAGATCCGTCGACGCAAGAAACAGTCACCGTCGTCAGTCAAATGTTCTCTTGGGTTGCCATGGCCTTGTTCTTAACACTGGGGGGCCATCGTGTTGTTTTGGGCGCTTGCTTGGATAGCTTTAGTGTTTATCCGGCTGGAGGCGTCCTCACCGAGGAGCGCTGGTTGCTACATTTGCATGAGCTCTTGAGGCACAGCGTGTCCGTGGGATTGCGGGCGGCAGCCCCACCCGCCCTGGCATTGTTGCTGGCAAACTTGGTTACCGCACTGATAGGCCGCACATTACCGCAGCTTAATATCCTGGCCATCGGCTTTAACCTCAATGTCACGGTCATGATTTTGGTGCTCGCCACATCGATGTCCACTATCGGCTGGGTCTTTCAGAACGAATTGGTCGAGTGGGTTGAAATGACCACCAGGCTGTTCCCCCCACCGGAGTCTTCC
This sequence comes from Pirellula staleyi DSM 6068, assembly GCA_945875845.1. Classification (GTDB taxonomy): domain Bacteria; phylum Planctomycetota; class Planctomycetia; order Pirellulales; family Pirellulaceae; genus JBKCUI01. The sequence continues at coordinate 14,098 of CAMCMB010000001.1, read as the reverse complement.
ACACTTTCAACCCTTGCCAATCCGCTGGAGGCTGCCAATGGCGGATGAGCGTTCGGGTGACAAAAAGCACGAGGCCACCGACCATAGGCGACAGAAAGCTCGCGACGAAGGCAACGTTGCGCGCAGCCAGGATTTTTCGTCCGCGGCGCTTTTGTTAGTTGGCGTCATGCTGTTGGACTTCACGGGTCCAAGGATGTTTCAGATGATGGTAGCATTGGTGACGGAGGAGTTGAGCGGTCCACTCGACTTGGATTCCGATGCGCGCACGGCCGTTCTGCCATTGATCCAATTGCTGACCAAAGGTGGGCTGGCTTTGTTGCCACTGATGGGGGGAATGCTGGCGACATCGTTGATTGTTCACTATGCGCAAGTCGGCGTATTATGGTTGCCGGACAAGTTGGGGATCGATTTCTCTCGAATCAACCCAATCCAAGGCTTTCAACGGCTCTTTACGATCGTCAATGTTTCGAGGCTCGGTTTCGGTCTGGTTAAGATTAGCCTTGTTGCTGGAATCTTGTTCCTGGGCGTTTGGTCGCGTTGGGATTCCATATTGGCATTGGGTTCAGCCAATATCGAGACGGTTGGCCAGTTCGTTTGGGCAACGATGATCGATTTGTGTCGAAACGCGGCCGCCGCACTTTTGGTCTTGTCGATGATTGATTATGGATTCCAACGATGGAAATACGAACAAGATCTGAGGATGACGGACGAGGAACTGCGAGAAGAAATGAAGATGATGCAGGGGGATCCGCAAGTGAAATCGCGTCGAAAAAAGGTGCAACGCGACTTGTCGGTCCAGCGACTCAATGCAGATGTACCCAAAGCGGATGTCATCGTGACGAACCTGACTGAGTTGGCAATCGCGCTGCGATACGATCCGCAAACCATGCGAGCTCCTATCGTAGTGGCCAAAGGAGCAAGCTTGATTGCAGCTCAAATTCGAACGATTGCATTAACGCATGGTATCCCCATCGTCGAACGTACACCGTTAGCACAAGCTTTGTTCCGACAAATTGAAATAGGGCAGCCGATACCAGAAACCGAATTTGCGGCGGTTGCAGAATTGCTCAAAACCGTTTACCAGGTCCAAGGTCGCGAGATCACGTTGACTTGACGAAAGCCCCAGCTGGAACCAACGAATCATTAGGGAAAGAAATGGGAGGGCGAGGCCACCCCACTAAACATCTTTGCAATTTAGAATCAATTGGAAATCAACGGGAGGGCGAGGCTCCTGCCGAGCTATTTACGCAATGGTTCGGCAGGAGCCTCACCCTCCCGAGCAATGTATGGATTGGGCAAAGTCGAAGAAGACATGTTTACAGGGGTGGCCTCACCCTCCCGAGCAATGTATGGATTGGGCAAAGTTGATTGCTGCTGCCGTTAACGGCGCCTTAACAGTCCGGGTTGTACATCGAGATCGAGACTATCGAACTGGCCAAGCTTGATCTTCTCCCATGCCAGGGCCCCCATGACCGCGTTGTCCGTACATAGTTCCGGCGGTGCGATGTGCAACTCGACGTTGGCGTGTTCACATGCTTGAGCAAGTTGTTGGCGAAACTGGAGGTTGGATGCAACACCACCGCCCACGCATAGTCGGTTCAACTCGTATCGCTTGAGAGCCTGTATGCTTTTGCCAATCAAACAATCGATGATCGCTTGCTGAAACGATGCCGCGATGTCCGCCTGCAGTTGTGACGTGAGAATGGAGGGTCCCCAAATTTGTTTGCCGGTCCCCGCGATCCTATAACGAACCGCGGTTTTCAAACCTGAGAAACTAAAATCCAAGTTTGATTTGTCGTTCAATAAGGGACGCGGGAAAGCGATCGCCTTGGGGTCTCCCTGTTCGGCGAGCTTCGCAAGTTGCGGACCGCCAGGAAATGGCAAGCCAAGCATGACGGCAACTTTGTCAAACGCTTCGCCAGCCGCATCGTCGATGGTGCCTGCAATATAAGTCCACTCAGCGGGCGATGTGCAATGGTATAGGTTCGTATGCCCACCGCTGACAACAAAACCCACACAGGGGAAAATACTCTCGCTCTTGCCGATTCCACAAGCGTAGATGTGAGCTTGTACATGATTGATCCCGACGATGGGCTTTCGCCACGCAAGCGCCAAACCTTTTGCGACGGACAGACCCACGAGGAGTGAGCCCGGCAAACCTGGGTGCGTTGCAATGGCGATCGCCGTGAGTTCCTCTTTGCCGATATTGGCTTGCCTCATGGCCGTATCGATGACAGGCAAGATTCGCTCCAAGTGCGCACGCGCGGCAATCTCGGGCACGACGCCTTGAAACTGCTCATGCAATTCCGTCTGCGTAGCGATGCACTCGCCGAGCACTCGCCCGTCGTCGGTTACCACGGCTGCCGCCGTTTCGTCGCAAGTCGACTCGATCGCCAGTAAACAGTTTGCCATTACCTTGGGAGTCTATTCTTTGATTCGCGTTTTTAGCAAATGAAGCGTTCTCGATTTATCCGATGGCGACAAGGAGTCGGAGAGTGGACCGATAATGGCCAACTGACTTTTTAGGCATCCAAAGAACGAATCGTCGACCACCAGCAACGCTTCCAGCCAATCTTCGAGGCTTGTAAAATCGAATTGCAGCACCTCCGAGGCACGCAACGCATTCTGCACTTGCGTTCCTTGACCGTGCGCACGGAGGAAGCGAAGAAGTTCGGACGTTTTGGGAATTCGACCGCGTCTCAAAACATCGATTGACCGCAGCTGCCCTGGCTTGGAATAGTCAGCAAATCGATCTGCGATCAAGCTTAAGGTCGTGTCCGTTCGGCACCGAGCCAAAGCGATTGCGGCCGCATCTGCGACCGTCGGTTCTGGATGGTCGACTAAATCTGCAAGCGATGGCTCTTGGCCGACCATTCGATAGCGTGTAGCGAGTTCGAGGCAAGCCAAGGATACGAGTTCGGCGGATCGCTCTTGGTCACCTTTGTGCAATGCGGTCAAGCTAGACTTAAGGAGTTCATCGATTCGACCTTGCAAGAACTGGCTTTCGAGCACTTCATAGAGATTGCCAAGGCTCCCCGGATTCTCGGCAAGCGTCTCCGCCAGATCAAGAAACTCACGATCGATCCAATTGCAACGCGCTTGCATCTTTTGGTCGTTCACGCGAAAAAAAATCTTGGAGAGTTTTTTCAGCTCGCGGATCTCAGGGATGTGGTTCGCAAACGTAACAGGAGCTGCAATCGATACTCCTTCGATGAGTTTGCCGGCGCATCGGCAAGTTCGATCGGTCAGACCTCGGCCTGCCACCATTTGGCTTGCGCGTGAAATGCACTCGCCAACCAAATCGCTTGGGACCGCGAAATGCGTCAAGAGTGGAAACTCAGGAAAGGCATCGTTCGGGCTATATCGATCCCAGGCTGCAAAAATCTGGGGCAACCAGCGAGTGTCAGTCGAGAAACTGCTGCTGAGCAATTCTAAGGCAGCCGATCGGACATCGACCGATTCGTGATTGAGAAGCCCGATGAGAGTAGAGTCAGAAAGTGTCATTGTGTTAAAGCTCGATCCATCGTTGTTCGCGTGCGCTCTTGAGTATCGCTTCACAGAGAACGATTTCTCGGTGACCATCGGCAAAGCTCGGATAGGCTGCGAAACCACTGTTCATAGTCGAGTCTGGATTTTCGATTGTCCAATAGAACGAACGGAAAAGTTGCTTGAACGTATCTGGAAAACCTTCATTGTGACCGCCAGGGTATTGAGTGTGGGACCGTGCCTTGTCCGAAAGCAAGCTGGGATCGCGAAGTACGGTTTGGTTCGGAGCGTCTCGATGGCCGACCCAGAGTTCGTCCGGGTATTGGCTATTCCACGCCAGGCTTTGTTTCGAGCCAGCGATCTCCCATCGAATGCAATTTTTATGGCCGGCAGTCACTTGCGAGACATGCATGACACCCCGGGCACCGCTCTTGAAACGTAGCATCACGCTCCCATAGTCTTCGGTATCGATGGGCACATCAACGCGAGTGGGCTCAGATCGATCGACTTTGCTTGAAAACGTTTCGGTGACTCCGAGCGGCCTTTGCCGGACCGGGTATACGGTCTGTAAATCCGCACAAACCGAATGAATATCGAGCATGCTGATCGATTGGATCAAGTCGAGCCAATGGGTACCGATATCGGCGAGGGCTCGCAAAGGGCCACCTTCCTCGGAAACCACTCGCCAATTAAAATCGGTCGGTTTGTGCAACCAATCTTGGACATAGCTACCGCTGACATGAAAAACGTCACCGATGTCTCCGCGTCGAACACGTTCGGCCGCTTCGATGCAGATTGGATAAAAGCGGACATTGTAATTGACAGCGGTTAGGACATTCGACGCGTTGGCGCGGCGAACCAATTCGCCACTTTCTTCGGAGCTAATGGCAAGCGGTTTTTCGCACAAAACGTGCTTTCCCGCATCCAAACACTGAACGGTTTGCTCAAAGTGATACCGATTAGGGCTCGTGAGGTGAACGACGTCAACTTCACTGTCGCTGAGCACCTCTTCCAAATCTCGATAGGCTCGTTTCAGGCCAAACAAATCAGCGGTCCGCTGCGATTTTTCGAGGCTTGTTCCCAGGGCACCTTGGACTTGGACTCCAGCGCGAATAAGGGCTTCGATGTGAACGGGGCCGATAAAGCCCGTGCCGACGACAACCGCTTTGGAACGAAACATGAATGGATCTGTCGTAGCGGTAAGAGTTTGGGTGGACAATAAACCTACAAAATACACGAAAATCGCCCAATCGAGGAGGGGCGTTGGTGCGGAGCGGCGCTAGTTGCCCGGTGAATTCATCGAACGGTTTTTCACTACCATCGACGTGCAGCGTAGCGATATCGTTGAAAGACTCAAACGCTGTCCCGAATCAGCTGTCTCGATGACTGCGCATGGAGCGAAATTACGAACCAATTGTGGAAATCCAAATTGGCTTTGCGTACTCCATCGCTCGAAAACTCACATTCACGGAACCAATTTTTATCGCAAAACTGTACGCCAACCCGTCGTCCGACTTTTTGCACCATTCGGCCTGACAGTCTGAACCCAGTCCGACCCTGACGAAGCTCCGACTCGGATTGAACAGTCGAGTTAGCTTCCCCTCAACCAACGACGATAGATTCGGTCCCTTGAATAGATTGCACCAGTGACATGACAGGCAGAGATTGTCCAGGTCATCCGAGCCACCGTGCTGTTTTGCGACGACATGTTCAACGTGGAAGGAGGCGAGCGGGAAGCTCGATTGAGCTAGGTTGCAGTATTCGCATCGTTCTTCTGCTCGCTGACGCACCGACCGTCGCGTGGATGCAGCATTCTTCGTGAGCCACTGGATTCTTCGGCTATATGTTTTGCCTTGGCTTGCAGAACCGCAACGAAGTTCAGTGCGCGAAGAATGGCTTCGTATTGCTGCCGTTCTTCGGCTTCGAGAACGCCCTCTGAATTTTGCGTCGCCCAAGAATCAAGTTGCGATTGAAGCTCGTCGGTAACTCGCAGCTTTTGCAGTTTGGATGCAGCTTCCAAGGAAAGGCAGTTTCCTACGGAATCGAACAGTTGATGAAGTGCGGTTGCAGTTGTCATGGACGCATTATAACCCATGCACTTGCCAACGAAGCGTCAGGGTGCGAGAGCCAATGAATTTTTCTTTTTTAGGTGCCGAATCAGGCGAGAGGCGAGAGACTGTAGGCGGGAGATAAAGCGGTGCCCGGTCTGGGACCAAGCACCTTAAGAAACTTCTTAAAGAGAAAGAACGCGCGAGGATGGGGAAACCGCAGTACGGCGTTGAGCAAGCTTATGAGGCAGATCTCATTTCCATGTTTGCCGAAGATCTTGGGAAACGCAAAATCAATCCAAGACGCGAATCCCAGTCTTCATCGACGTCAATTATCCATCTGAGAACATCGGTATGATGTCTTCGAGTGAAACAAACTGCTAGCCGAAGGGCGATAGCCCCGGTTCTCGACGAATGTCGAGCAATTGGAAAACCGGGGCTAGCGCCCAACGGCTAATTGGGTTGAAAAACAGTTGCGGATGTGCTTAGCAAGCCATTCCTATCCTGAAAATCATGAAATCGCAGCTTAGCAGAATGACGCGAATCGCGTTGAGCCAATGAACAAAAGTCTCTGACTGTGCAACAAAGCGGGTGTTGACATGCGGCGGCGACCGTCGTTGCCTATGCGCTGTATGCTTAATGGTCGCCGCCTGCTCAGCGCGAAGGCATGCTATGATGGCACTTTCTCGTCGCGAATTGAGCTGCGAACCCTTTTTGCTTTCCGTCCTCTTTTTGCTTTCCGAACGCAAAGTCTACCATACCAGCAGTCGATGCGAGTAATGTCGGCTGTTGAGGGCGTGAAGAGAAGCCTAATCGTATCCACATCTTGTGGCGGCCCTCTCGCCCTGATAGCCTATCACAAGATGATAGACTTGCGTTTTTAGCGAGAAATGAGATGCACTACGAAAAGTCATTGCAGATTGAACAGCGACTCAGTGAACTACTCGAACTAATTCAGTCCGGGCACTACTCGACGCCTGAACTGGCGGAGAGGGTAGGCGTTTCGGTACCAACCGTTTCCCGATCCATTCAAGCGTTAAGGGAACGTGGTCACGAGATTATCGCGGAAAAGGCCGAGGGCGGTTGGCACTATGAACTTGCTGCTCGCAAACGAACGGCTGCCAAATGATTAATTGCTTCGCAAATTACGGAATATTCAAATGAATTCAGAAATCCTCAAACGAGTCGTTCGAGCGATCGCCGATGGGTCCCAAGGCGATTTGGAGCAGCTCGCGCAAACAATCGTGAAGTCAGAGCGTCAAATTGGCCATACGCGACTAGCGGACGAGTTGGAAACCATTCTCGCCCGTTCGCGTCCGGCACGTACTCGCAACACATCCACATCCGAGGCGGCGCGGACTTTAAGCGATCTACCAACAAGCCGTCGCCACGGTGAGTCACTTCTCACCCTGTTACCTCGCGAATCGCTCGAGCATCACATGGTATTGCCTCGCGAAGTAGATGCGAGATTTGCACGTATCGAACAAGAATACGCTGCTCGTGAACGGCTCGGTGCTTACGGGCTTCGTCCCAGGAAAACGGTCCTACTCTACGGACCTCCAGGCTGTGGTAAATCCCTTGGAGCGAAAAGACTTGCCTGGAACGTTGGACTGCCGCTGTTGAAAGTTCGATTCGACGCCTTGATTTCATCTTTTTTTGGAGAGTCCTCAAGCAACTTGCGGTCGATATTTGATGCAGCCAAGGAGCGCCCGTGCGTGTTGTTGCTCGACGAATGTGACTTTATTGCGAGATCAAGAGCCAATTCGAAGGACATTGGGGAAGTTGCTCGAATCGTGAATTCGCTACTCACATTGATGGAGGAGTACGATGCACCTGGGCTCCTTGTTGCAACAACCAACATCGAAGACTCGCTTGACGCAGCACTGTTTCGCCGTTTCGACGATGTGTTTTTGATTCCGCTGCCCGGATCCGAAGAGATCGAGCAGTTGCTCCGGACACGGTTGTCAGCCGTTGCGGTTAGCAATGACATCGATTGGCGTGCGATCGTGAAGCAGTTGGAGGGGACATCTGCTGCGATGGTTGTCAAAGCAGCGGAAGACGCTGCTAAAGCTGCAGTGCTTGAAGGAAAGAAGCAAGTTGCTGGTAAACACCTGACTGCGGCCATCGCGGAGCAACAAAGAGCAAGCCAATCTACAAACGGTTGTAACTAATGCCCGAGAATCAGGTTTTCGATTATTTGCCTCTGTTACGAAGAAGTGACGGTGCTGCGCGCTATCAACAGCCTCGTTTTCAGGACAGTCAACAGACTCAAGATAATCGCATAAACCGATCTGGCCACAGTGCCCATCTCGGAGGACAAGTTGCAACAGTTACGGGCAATTGGCAGTCGCAGCAGACGGCTAGAGTTCAAGACGGACTACCATCGATAGGCGATGGAATTCCATTACTACTACAGATTGACGACACGCTCGACATCGATGACCTACGAAACTTCTTTGGATTCGAAATCATTTCAGAAGAGGATGATGGTTTTGTAATTGTCGCCTCCGAAGACAAAACGCTTGGTTTCTTTCAAGAGAAACTCCGCGATTTCATTGGGAGCATCGGCGGGTCAGCTGGCATTGCAAAGATTCATGAACTTTCACAAGATTTGACGCAAGAAGAGCGGCTAAAGAGAATACTTTCAGATCGACTCTTTCTCGAACTCCCCCAGCTCGACACCGACACTGATTACATTGTAGACGTCAGTTTTTCCTGCCAAGGAAATTGGGTTTTGCCCAAGCTGCGAAAGCGTGGACGTTTCACTGATAAAACGTGGGCCAAGGTAGAAGCCGAGTGGTCTCAAGCAAGAAACGACGCCTATCAGAAATGGGACGAACTCAAAGACGAGCGTATGACATCCGTCGACGAGTTTGTGAAATTTTATCGTGGTGAGATCATTCGGGACGTAGCTCCCAATTCGGATTCACCACCTGACTACTTTGAGCTTCGGCTCCGGCTACCGGGGCGTGGCCTCAAGGATCTGATCCTCAATCATCCCTACATATTTGAGGTTGCGGAGCCGGAAGAGATCGAGCTGCCGCAGCAACACGCTCGTCAACTTCGAGACATTCAGACTCAGCTAGTAGTTGAACCTCCTTCAACGAGCGCACCTGTCGTCTGCGTAATCGACAGTGGAATCCAAGAAGAGCATCTACTCCTTGAACCTGCGATAGACAAACCGAATTCTCACTGCTTTTTGCCGAGCGATTCACCTAACAATGTGGCTGATTACGTGAGGGATGGTGGGCATGGTACTCGAGTGGCCGGCGCCGTTCTTTATGGCGACGAAATCACAGCAACTGGAGTCCTTGCTCCCTTGGCATGGATTCAGAACGCAAGAGTTCTCAATAGTGATTGCAAGCTACCTTTGGAGCTGCTGCCGCCTGCGCTCATTCGCGATGTGATAACCCACTATCACAACGGACCTCGAAAGACCCGTATTTTCAATCACTCAATCAATGCGGATGCACCTTGCCGAAAAAAACACATGTCCGCATGGGCCGCTGAGATCGATCGTCTATCAAACGAGCATGACATACTTGTGATTCAAAGTATTGGAAATCTAAAGTTGTCAAACACGACTCCCAAGGCTGGAGTCACAGAACTCCTGGCAGCAGGAAAGAACTATCCCGAATACTTAAGCGAACATTGTTGTCGACTTGCAAATCCAGCTCAGAGTTTTCAAGCGTTGACCGTCGGCTCCGTTGCCTATCAAACGTATGACGACGGCGGTTGGCAATCGTTCGCAAAGCGCACTGCCGAACCATCTGCATTCAGCCGAAGTGAGCTTGGGATCTGGGATTCAATAAAGCCTGAAGTTGTTGAGTTTGGAGGCGACTTTCTTGGAACGACTGGAGCGTCACCAAGCGTTTCCGTGCCTGCAAATGCAAAGGAATGTTACCCGAATCTTGCAAGAACAACTCTTCACGGAGGTCCAGCGTTCGATCGAGACACGGTAGGCACCTCTTTTGCCGCACCAAAAGTTACTCGAATCGCAGCTCAATTACAAAGCGTCCTACCCGAAGAGTCTTGCCTACTCTATCGAGCATTGATCGTGCAGTCGGCTCGTTGGCCCGAATGGGCGAATTCGCTGAGCCAATCTGATAAATCAATGATGATCACGCGAATCGGATATGGAGTTCCGGACGCTGTGCGGGCCTCAACCAATGACGATTATCGAACCACTTACATAACGCGTGGCGAACAAGAAATCAAACAGGGCGCGTGCCACATTTACCAATTCCCTATCCCCAACAGTATCAATAGGCCAGGAAATGACTATTTGATTCGCGTTGATGTGACCTTGTCGTACGCGGCTGAACCGCGTCGAACGCGACGAACTCACCGAGGATATCTATCTACTTGGTTAGACTGGATGAGCAACCGCAAAGGCGAACAAATTGATTCGTTCGTTTCAAGAACAACAAAGGACGACGATACGGTTGTTCGAGAGGGTACCAGCTTCCCTTGGGCAATTAACACGCGATCGTCAGATGGTCAGATAACTGACGTTCGCCGTAGTGTGGGAACTGTACAAAAGGACTGGGCCTACGTGCGATCAAATGCGTTGCCTGAGAATTTTTGTATCGCAGTTCGCGGGCACAAGGGCTGGAGTAAAGATCCCGACAATACTGCCAATTACACTTTGGCTGTCAGCTTTGAAACCGTCGGAAAGGAAATCGCCATATACGACCCGCTTAGGATTGCCGTCGAAGAATTGCAAACTGAACTTGGCATTGATGAACTAGAGGCTGAGACATAAGGAAATTGAAATCAGCCACAGCACGTTAGCTCCCGGTTTCCAAGCACAAACCTTGGTAGCGAATATAAGCAGATCAAAAAACACTATGAAGCCCGAAGAATCCGCAAGACAACACATTGATACACTGCTTACTGCGGCAGGATGGATCGTGCAATCGTATGCCAACATGAATCTCGGTTCCGGTATCGGCTTAGCCATTACCGAATTTCCCGGGGCCCATGGGCCCGCGGACTATTTGCTCTACGTAGACGCAAAAGCGATCGGAATAGTCGAAGCAAAACCAGTTGGACACACCCTGCGAGGCGTGGAAGGTCAGTCGGCGAGTTATTCAGACGGACTTCCCAAAAACTTGCCGGCCTGGCATAGACCGCTTCCATTCCAATTTGAATCAACAGGCGAAGTCACCCAATTCACTAACTGGCTTGAGCCGCACGCCCGAAGTCGCGAAGTGTTTTCATTCTATCGACCGGAAACACTTCGAACCCTGGTACAGCAGGAAAACCAATTGCGCGAAGCCTTGCGAAACATGCCCGTGCTTTCGCCAGACGGGCTATGGCCTAAGCAATACATCGCAATAGGCAACTTAGAAAAGTCGCTTTGCCTCGGCAAACCCAAATCCCTCATTCAAATGGCAACCGGATCGGGCAAGACATTCACGGCCGCGAACATCGCATATCGTCTAATTCGGCATGGCCATGCTCGCCGCATTTGTTTCCTGGTTGACCGAAAGAATCTAGGACGGCAAACGCTCAAAGAATTCCAGCAATTTACACCACCTGGCGAACCAAAGACTTTCGACAAGCTCTACAACGTCGAACATCCTCGCAACAATCGTTTCAACCCAGTTAACAACGTTATCATCACGACCATCCAACGGCTCTATTCCGTTCTCACCAACCAGCCAGATCTTGCCGAGGAGGACGAAGAACAATCGAGCTTTGAAGGTCCCGGTGCATTTAACAAACCACCCGTCCCGGTAACCTAAAATTCAATCATCCCACCTGAGTTCTTCGATGTGATCATCGTGGATGAATGTCATCGCTCGATATACAGCGTGTGGGGCGATGTCCTCAAGTACTTCGACACGTTTTTGATTGGCTTAACCGCAACACCCAGCAAACAAACAATCGGGTTCTTCGACAAGAACCTTGTCATGGAATACTCCCATGAAGAAGCAGTTGCGGACCGCGTCAACGTACCGTACGACGTCTATGAGATTCGGACCAGGATTACCGAACAAGGTTCCGGCGTCGACGCCGGCTATTATGTTGGAAAACGGAGCCGCAAAACCCGTCGTGAACGACAATCCATACTCGATGACGATTTGCAATATAGCAGCAAAGATCTCGACAACTCAGTCGTAGCGCCCGACCAAATCCGCACCATCATCCAAGCTTTTCGAGATCGACTCTTCACAGATATCTTCCCCGGACGCAAGGAAGTACCCAAAACGATCATTTTTGCAAAAGATGATTCTCATGCCGATGATATCGTTGATATCGTCCGACAGGAATTCGGACTTGGGAATGACTTTTGCCAAAAGATCACCTATCGAACGGGTACAATGCGGACTACCGAGCAAGTGACCGATCCCGACGGAACGGTGCGCGAGAAGGTTTTGTACTATAAAACCAAAGGCAAGACAGGCGAGGATGTTCTTACTGTATTCCGTAATGCCTACTTCCCCCGGATAGCAGTAACTGTCGACATGATTGCGACAGGAACCGACGTCAAACCAGTCGAGATCGTATTTTTCCTTCGCACCGTACGCAGCGGAAATTACTTCGAACAGATGAAAGGTCGCGGCGTTCGTGTTTGTTCCGCCGATGAACTTGCCGGTGTAACTCCTGCCGGAGAAGATCCAAATGGAAACCCACTTCCGAAGCTTACAAAATCCCGTTTCGTGATCATCGATGCCGTCGGCGCTTGTCGGGAATGCAAGACTGAGCGAGGGCCAGTCGATCGTCAGCCAAGTAAAACGCTGAAGCAAGTCTTCGACTACATCAAAGCCGGAGGCACGGACCCGGATGCAGTCTGTGCACTAGCTGGCAAGTTGTCCCGTTTAGCGCATGACATGACGGCCGATCAGTTAGACGATATCAAGAAACATGCCGATGGAAAGGCGTTTTCAGTACTCATCAAAGACTTGATGCAGTCGACCAACGCCGACGAAATTGACGCAAAAGCCCGTGAAATGCTTCCCGATGGGACAGAACCGTCGGAGCCTCAGCTCGATGCCGCTGAACAAGAACTAATTCGCAAAGCAGTGAAGCCATTCTACGATCCAAAATTGCGAGAGCTGATTCTGGACATCAAACAAGCCAACGAGCAAATCATCGATCGCATCAGTCAAGATGAGCTCTTGGCGGCTGGCTATTCCGAAGCGGCTTTGGAAAAAGCACGTAACAAAATCGAATCGTTTCGCCAGTTTATTGAAGACAACAAAGACGAGCTGACAGCACTGCAAGTGTTCTATAACCAATGGTCGGCCAGTCGACTCTCTTTTCGAGATCTAAAAGAACTTGCTAAGCGAATTCAACAACCACCGCTTTCTACAACGCCGGAAGAATTGTGGCGTTGTTACGAAGCACTAGAGAACTCCAAAATCGAAGGCAAAGGCGGGCAAATCATTACCGACCTGGTTTCTCTGATTCGACACACGCTTCAACCGAACGAACCGCTATTGCCTTTTGGAGATCTGGTCCAAAATCGCTATGCATTGTGGCGACAGCAGCAAGCGGCTGCTGGCGTCGTGTTCACGAGCGAACAGAGTGAGTGGCTCGATAAGATGGCTCAGCATATCGCAACGAGCCTTGCCATTGAACTCGAAGACTTCCAATACGATTGGTTTGGTCAACGAGGAATCTTGGCAAAGCTGTTGCTTTGTTCGGTGAAGATCTAAGTCGCATTATCAATGAATTGAACGAGGCATTAGCTGCATGATTCCAGGTCTAGATATCAAGCACTATCCTCTCTCGGTAGATGAACTACCGTCTGGTTGGACCATTTCCACGGTTAGTAAGATTGCTAAATCCGTAGGTTCAGGTTTTGCATGCGGCCGTCACAATGATCGTGGCGAAGGAATCGTTCATTTACGTCCGATGAACGTATCGCCCGACGGTCGAATCGTGCTGGATGAAGTAAAGTACGTTGTGGACGATAGCGAGCGGCGAGTTTGTAAGGGCGACGTTCTATTCAACAACACAAATAGTCCCGCATGGGTTGGGAAAACCGCAGTAATAGACCGGGATGGAGATTGGGGTTTCTCGAATCACATGACTGTGATCAGGCCTCACAAGAACATCCATCCGGAGTTCATTGCACAGCAACTGCATTATTTGCAAAAATCGGGTTACTTTCTTCACAAGTGCAAGAACCACGTAAATCAAGCCAGCGTGAACTCTGATGTTCTTGCTAACACCGTGCCAATACTCGTTGCGCCGACGATTGAACAGCAACGTATTGCCGACCGCATTGACGAGCTTTTCACTGACTTGGATGCAGGCGTGGCAGCGTTGGTCCGAGTGGGGTGTGACCGGCGTTCCGCCGGTTTGTTTTGCGAGCAAAAGTATTTAGGGTAAACAAAAAGCGGCCAGCCTGCCATGATTCGGTTATCTAACGACCCAATCACTTCTGGCAGGAGGCCACAGTATGAAGATCCTCGATTTGTCGATGTTTGACAACCTATCCTCGAAAGACTTGACTGCAGAGCAACTGAAAATGTCGCTCGCTGAGTCAGGTACTTATCTTCGAGACCTAGTGGTTAGCTCCACAAATGAAGGCAATTCGTTTGACCAAG